>CAZKXB010000001.1:0-119333 GCA_964556595.1 uncultured Ruminococcus sp.
TAAGGTCGTTGATAGCTACTACATCGTAACCCTCAGCGCCGAACATCTGTCTGAACGCAAGGCGTCCGATACGGCCGAAGCCATTGATTGCAACTTTAACTGCCATTGGAATATTCCTCCTGAATTTTCCGGACGCGGGAGCGACCCGCAATCCTGATTATTTGATATATATCATATCACAATTATTATACTAAAAAAATCAGATTTAATCAAGATGTTTGTCTAAAATTTATCATAAAACTTAGTAAAAATCTCGCCGATTTTTTTGTGAGTTTTGCACAACCATTCATGTTTTGAGATGTGCATAAGCGATAAAATCACCCGTTTTTAAGCTGATTGTAGCGCTTCACAAACCAAATCGCGTTCTTGTCCGCGACCTCAAAGCTGCGGTGATTGAGATACGCAAGGCAGCCCGCGTCCGTTGTAAACTCAAACGTCAGCTTGTAGGAATAAAGCGCCTGATTTTCATAGCCGTACTGCTTGTTTATCCTGTTGCTGCCGTATTTTCCGTCACCCATAAGCGCGTGACCTATATGCGCGAAATGCGCCCTTATCTGGTGAGTTCTGCCCGTCAGCAAATCAACCTCCACAAGGCTTTGGCTGCCGATACTGTCAAGCACGCGGTATTTTGTCCTGATGGTGCGGTTTTCGGGCGTTTTTTTATCGGATACCACCACCCTGTTCTCCTCCGAAAGCTTTTGCAGATAGGCGGTAAGCGTTGCCTCGCGCGGATTGGGAGTTCCCTGAACCACGCACAAATACAGCTTTACAAGCTCCCTATCGCGGATTTTTTGGTTAAGCACACGCAGGCTCTCGGCGTTTTTTGCCGCTATGACAATGCCGCCCGTGTTGCGGTCGATACGGTTGCACAGCGCGGGAGCAAAGCTATGCTCCTGTTCGGGGATATACTCCCCCTTTTTCCACAGGTAGCATTTAATGCGGTTTATCAGCGTGTCGCTTGTGTTGTCGTTATCCTCGTGAACCACCATGCCCACAGGCTTGTCGCAAAGCAGAATATTCTCGTCCTCATAAATAATATCAAGCGCGCACGGAACATCACGGAAATCGCTGTCGCGCTCCCCGCCGCCCGACAGCAGTTCCTCGCTGAGGTAAAAGCGGAACACATCTCCCTCGCAAAGCTTGACATTAGGCTCGGTTTTCGCGCCGTTAAGCTTAATGCGCTTTTTGCGCATAAGCTTGCAGATAAGCGGCAGAGAAAGGTTGGGGTATGCCTTTGAAAGAAAGCGGTCGGCGCGCTGCCCCGCATCATTGGCGGTTATTGTTATTTCGGTCATTTTCGGTGTCCTCGGTTGATTGTGTTTATCTTTACCATATTTTTTTGGAAAGTATAGTTAGATGTGCTTTGATTTTACCGCTTTTATGAAAGATTTTTTAAGTTCCTGCGGTTTGTAGAAAAATGAGCTTTCGGATTTGCTCAATCTCTTTTCATCAAGCTTTATGCTCAAAAATACTCAGCGTATTCATAAAATCTCCTAAAACAAAAAAATGACGGGGAAGTGTCCCCGTCTGCGGTGGCCCAGATCAAAAGACCAAGCCAAGGTGCAGCATACTGCAACCTTATTGTATGTACATTATATCATAAAAATTCGCATATGTCAAGTTTTTATTGCAATTTATATTGTAAACTCCCCCCATTTAACTGTTGACAATTATCAAAAATTGATATATAATGTAATTAGTGCGCTGTTGTCAGGCGGCGCAAAAATTCCGCCAAAAAGAAAGGAAGCTGTTAAAATGGCTGACAAGAAAAAGAAAAAGAGCATTTTTACCGAGTTTAAGGAGTTTATATCCAAGGGCAACGTCCTTGATATGGCGGTCGGCGTTATTATAGGTACTGCGTTCACGAAAATCGTGAACAGCGTTGTGTCCGACCTTATCATGCCCGCGCTTGGTACGCTGACAGGCAACATAGACTTTGCCGACCTTAAAATCGTACTTAGTCCCGCGGTTTACGCCGAGGACGGCGTTACAATCGCGACAGAAGAGCTTGCAATAAGATACGGCGTATTTCTGGACGCGCTGCTTAACTTCCTGCTTATCGCAATCTGCGTATTTGCGGTAATCAAGATAATCGGCGTGATGAAAGAAAAGACCGAGAAGCTTCTTAAGCTTAAGAAAGAGGAAGAACCCAAGCCCGAACCTAAGCCCGACCCTCAGCTTGTGCTGCTTACCGAAATCCGCGACCTGCTGAAAAAGGAAGAAGTCAAGGAATAACAGATAACTCCCCGCAGTACGCGGGGAGTTTTATTTTTCAAAAGCCCGCCGCGCAAGGGAACGCTCCCATGCGCGGCGCTTTGTTATGCCAAAATACGCTTATTGCTCAAATCTGAACCACTTGAAATCAAACTTAGTTCCCGGCAGGAATACAAAGCTGATGTCATGCACACCCGTAAGCGCGGGAATTTCAAAGCGCTGCTCGCTTATTTCATCGCTGTGCGCAAACTCAAGCAGCACGCTGCTCTGCTCGCCGCCCTCCGGCGTATAGCGAAGCTGAACCTGATTTGACGGGTTCGCCGTTATGCCGCAGATGGTGACCGCCTTTGCGCCCGCGCCGAAATCAAGCGCGTTGTAGTTGAGGATAACGTTGTTGCCTATTCCCACAACGCTGCGGTCGGCAATGCTGTATTCATCACCGTAAATGCTGTCCGCTTCGGCGGTGTAGTTTGTGTCGAACGCGCGGTTTATCTCGGTAAATCCAAAGCCGCCGAAAATAACGCCCTGTCCCAGCACAATGCTGATATTATGTATTCCCGTAAGCCTTGGCACGGCGTAGGTCTGTCCCGCAAAGCCGCACCAGTGTCCGTTGTTGTTGAAGCACTCTATATCCAGACGTTCAGCGCCGTCCTCACCGGGAACGCCGTCCCACACCTCAACCTGCGCGTCAGCACAGGTGCCTATATGCAGGGTAAGGCTCTCGCTGCCCGTTTTGCCGAAGTCTATGTTGCGGTAGGTCATCACGGTCATGCCGCTAAGTCCGCCTATCGCGCCGTCCTCTATAATGTTCACGGGGACGCTGCTGCTGTCAACCTTGCTTGCGGAAATAAAATCATACGCATTGGTAACATACGCGCCAAGTCCGCTTGCCGCAAACCTTACATCGCAGAATACCTGCGGCTGCGCCGCGCCGTTGTTTATAAAGGCTCTCGCGATAAACTCGCCGTCACCCAGCGCCGTTACAAGCGCCCTTTCGCCGTTCCACTCAACGGTGGCGAAGTCAATCTCAATGCCGTTGTTCTTTACACACTTCCATGTAATGTCGCGGTAGGTGGCGTTTTCGGGGTGAAGCTTAAGCCGCACCTCGGCAGTCTTTCTGTCCGCGTTAAGCTGACAGTTATCGCAAATCGGAGTAAGCTTGCGCACGGGAATTTCCCCGCTTAACTCGTTCGTCACAACGGGATACTGCGGCTTCACGGATACTCCCTCGCCGTCAGCGCTAACCGTTTTAAGCGTTAATTCCGCGCCCTGAAGCCCCTCGGAAGTAACCTTTACCGTGATGTCGCCCTCGGCAAGTCCCGCCTGAACCATGG
This sequence comes from uncultured Ruminococcus sp., assembly GCA_964556595.1. GTDB lineage: Bacteria > Bacillota > Clostridia > Oscillospirales > Ruminococcaceae > CAG-115. The sequence continues at coordinate 3,549 of CAZKXB010000001.1, forward strand.
CAAGCAGCTTGCCGCTGAACAGCCTGCGGTTGTCGCCCTTGTAGCTGTCATAATCGGTGCTGTCGCCGTTATCCAGTCCCACAAGAGTACCCGCGCCGCTTACTTCCACCTTGACGCGGTTTCTTGCGTTGCCGACTTCTATTCCGTTTTCGTCGCATACGGATATCTCCACAAACGCGATATCCCTGCCGTCCGCAAGAAGCGCGTCGCGCCCGTTGTACAGCGAAAGGCAGATTTTCTGCGGGTCGCCGTTGGTGCGAAGCGTTTCCTCCGCGATAACCGCGCCGCTTTCGTCATAGCCCTTTGCGGTAAGCGTACCCGATTTATACGGCACGGAGAAATGTGCGCGCATATCCTCATCGCTAAGCAGTTTCATTTCGTGTCTGCCAAGGCTTTCGCCGTTAAGGAACAGCTCCGCCGTGTGCGCGTTGGTGTACACGATAACGTCAACAATATCGCCGTCATTGAAATCCCAATAGCTCGGCGCAATGTGGATAACAGGCTTGTCCGTCCACACGCTCTGGTAGAAATAATAAATATCCTTGGGAAATCCTGCCGTGTCCACAATGCCGAAATAGCTGTTCTTGGTGGAATACGGCGTAGGCTCGCCGATATAGTCGAAGCCCGTCCAGATATACTGACCGCCGCAGAAGCTGTGGTCGCGGTCAAGCCGCCATGACTTTCTCGCCGAAGCGCCCCAGCCCACAACGCTGTTGTCAAGGGAGCTGCACTGCAAATCCTCATGAGTAAGCAGCGGCGCGTCTGCGGGGAAGTGATAAATTCCCCTTGAGCGTACCGCAGAAGCGGTTTCGCTGCCGTAAATAAACCAGTCGGGATACTTTTCATGATGCTCGTTATAAAGCCGCTCGGTGTAATTATAGCCCGCAAGCTTTACCACGTCTGTCGCTTTCTGCGCGTTTTCGTTTATCATGAAGTTTGAGCCGATTGTCGCCTTGGCGTTCATCTTGGGGTCGTATTTCAGCACATAATCGTACAGCCGCTGGGATATCTCAATACCGTGAGGGTCGTTGGTGTCGCTTATTTCGTTGCCCATGCTCCACATGATTATGCAGGGGTGGTTGCGGTCGCGCTCTATCCAGCTTCTTACGTCGCGCTCTGCGTGTTCCACAAAGAAGCGGTGGTTGTCAAACTCGGTCTTTGCGTTCTCCCACATATCGAAAGCTTCGCAGTCCACCAGAAGTCCCATGCGGTCGCAAAGCTGCACAAGCTGCCATGCGGGCATATTGTGGGAGGTGCGTATCGCGTTTACGCCCATATTTTTCATAATTTCAAGCTGGCGCTCAAGCGCGCGGTAATTCATTGCCGAACCAAGCGCGCCAAGGTCATGATGCATACAAACGCCGTGCATTTTAAGCGGTCTGCCGTTAAGCAGGAAGCCCTTGTCGGGACTGAACTCCGCCGTGCGGTAGCCGAAATCCTCATAATGCGCCTGAAGCAGTCTGCCCTCCCTGTAAAGCTCCACCGCAAGCGTGTACACGTTGGGACTGTCGATATCCCACAGCGCGGGAGAGGTGATTTCAAAGCTGTTTTCGATTGTTTCCGTGCCGCCGCCGAAAGCGATATTCTGCATAAACGCGGCGGTGACGTTTCCCGTGCTGTCAAACACGCTTAGCTTCATTGCGATATCGCAGGCTTCGCCGCAGATATCGGTTTCAATCTCGGTGCGCCACAGGTCGCCCTCGCCCTTTTCGGAGTGGATATAAATTCCGTTGGTGCGCATATAGGTCGCTGCGCGGTATTTAAGCGTAATATCGCGGAAAATTCCCGCGCCCGAATACCAGCGGGTGTTGGGCGCTTCATGCTTAACGCGCACAAGCAGCTCGTTTTCGCCCTCATGCAGCAAATCCGTGATATCGTACTCAAACGCGGAGTAGCCGTAAGTCCACGTTCCCGCCTCCGCGCCGTTTACAAACAGGGTGGAGTTCATGTAAACTCCGTCAAAATTTATGAAAATTCTGCCGTCTAGCTGCTCTGCGTCAACGTCCAGCACGCGCCTGTACCAGCCCTCGCCCGTTTTGTACAGGTTTGCGGTATCGCCAATCAGCCAGTCATGGGGAATTTGCACGTCATGCCAGCCGCAAAGCGCGGAAAGCTCCGTCCCAATATCGCGCAGGCTGAACTGCCAGCCGTCATTAAAAAGTCTGTCAGATGAAATCATATTCTATCCTCCATAGAAAGTAATTCGTTAAGCTTATCAAGATATCTTTTCTCCGTTTTCTCAAACGGCTGAAAGCCGAAATCGGGCTTTGAAAGAAGCACCGGCGCACTTTCGTAAAGCGCAAGCCCGCCAAGCTTCAGAAACTCGTGGTAAAGCAGCGCGTCATCAATCGCGGAAACCTCCGCCATCACCGCGCCGTCGCACGCGTCAAGACCGAAGCGCCGATATATAACCGCCTGAAGCCGCTGTTCTATCTCGCGGTATTCCGCAAGCTGCCGCTTTACGGGGCGGGTTATGTCGGAAATATACGCCTCGCTTGCATCATGCAGCAGGCAGGCAAGCCGCACCCTCGCCGAAAGTCCGCGCGCCTGCGCCTCGGTTTCGCAGTCAAGGCAGTGCTGCCCCACGGAATAAAAGCCGCTGAAATGCCCATTTGCGCGGCACATATAGGAAAGCGCGTGCGCAATATCAACAGGCGCAATATCCTCCTCTGACGGAGAAAGCGGCGAAAAGCTTACGCCGCTGTATGTATAAATATTCTCTTTCGCAATCATTGCCCCTCCGTCAATTCGGCAGAATAACAAGCTGGTCATTCATAATGGTGACTCTCGACCTGCCGTAAATCTGGGTAGCCTCAACCGTAAGGAAATTTATGCAGAACTTCGCACCTGGGTACAGCTTCTGGCATACGCAGGAAAGGCTGTCCTTGTTTTTAATTTCCTCGTCAAGCTGCGCTATAAGCAGCGTAAGTTCCTTTTTCTTAAGTGCGCCGAACAGCTTGTTCTGGGTTTCAAGCTTCATTGCTTTCTGCTGCGCGTCTGAAAGAATACCGCCCTGCTGCACCTTTCTGCCCTTAAGGTATTCAAGGTTGCGCACCGCGTTGTCATAGCGGTCCATGTATTGCTCAAGTTCGCTTTCCGCCTTGCGCTTGCGCGCGAAAGTAACCGAGCCGTCGCCGATATTTATTTCGGTGCGCGTGTATTTTTCAGAGCCTATGCAGGTGGCGGTAACATCACGCATTGAGGTAATCTTTCCGCCCACGATAGTGCCGTTTGTTCCCTTTGCGGTAAGCGCGCCGTAGCAGAACACCTCGCAAAACGCGAACTCCTTGCCCTCCACATTGCCTTTGGAAGTCACTTTGGAATTTTGGAAGAAATCCGCAGTTACATTGCCCTCGGCTTCAACGGTACTGCCGATAATTCCGCCAACAACCGAAACATTGCCGCCCGCCGTAATCTCGGAGGAAAAAACGCTGCCGTCTATCTTGACATTCTTGCCCGCCTTTACGGAAAATCCCTCCATAACGTTGCCCTTGATGTGAACATCACCAAAGAACTCGATATTTCCCACGGAAATATCAAGGTCGCTGCGGATTGTAACCGTGTCCTCAACATTGAAGCAGCCCGCGCCGAATTTTATGTGACCGTCACAAGCCGCCACGATATGCGCGCCGTCCGCCGTTATAACGGAGTTTTTGCCCACCGCAGGAGTTGCGGGCTTGCCAGGTTCGGGCGGAATAGGCTCGCCGAAAATATTAACGCCCGCCTCGCCCTCTGTCGGCGGGATAATGTCGGCGATTACATCTCCCCTGCGTATCTGCACTATAAGGTCAAGCTCGCGGTAATTTGCCACGCCGAATTCATCACGCTTTGGCTGTATAACGCGCTTTTTCTCGTATTTGTAGTCTATGTAGCCGTTTGTGCCGTTTTTGGCTGGAATTGCCCTTGCAATGCACATATAGCTATCATACACGCGGTTTTCCACCATCTCGCGCACGTCAAACTCGTCAACGCCCGACACAATGCCCTTTCGCTGAAGCTCCTGCGCGACAAGTTCCATGGTTATGGGTCTGCCGCCGTTCTTCGGCGGAAACATTATCATGTTCGCAAGCATTCCCGACGCGTCATAGGTAATCTCCACCCTGCCGTCAATAACGGGCGGCTTCTCCAACTTGGGTGCTGCGATATTATTCTTCAAGGTTTCGTCAAACATAATTACACCGCCATTATCAGCATTTTTCAGCATTAAGCTGTTCTATCAGCGCCCGCACGTCAAGCAGGCTTTCCGCTTTCGCGTATATAAGCGCGCTTATCTCCTCGTCGGGCTGGGTAAGGTCGGGAACCATAACGGTCACGCAGCCTGCCGCCGCCGCTGAGCGCACGCCGTTGGGCGAGTCCTCAAGCGCCATGCACTCCCCCGCCGCAAGCCCAAGCTGCTGCGCCGCGTAAAGATATATGTCGGGCTTTGGCTTGCCGTTTTCCACCATTGTGGCGCAGACAATCCTGTCAAAGCGGTCGAAAATTCCCACCCTCGTCAGATAATCCTTGGTGCGCTCAAAATCCGTTGCGGTGGCTACCGCCGCGGGAATACCGCTTTTGTTGAGGAAATCCAATAGCTCGCGCACCCCGCGCTTTAGCTGAAGTCCGTCCTTTTCAAGCGCCTGCGACATAAGTTCCATTCGGCGGGCGCGTATGCTGGCATAGTCAAAATCCTCGCCAAACTCGCCCTGAAGATACGGAATAGCAAATTTTCTCGCAAGGCTGCGGATATTAAGCGCGTGCTGCCGCTGCATAGGGAAGCCCGCCTCGTTCGCGGCAACGCACCAATATTTCACCAGAAGCTTTTCGGTATCCAGTATCAGACCGTCCATATCAAAAATAACCGCTTTAACCATAGCCTGTCCTTTCAGCCGACCACGCCGATATTTTGTTGTTTTGCACAAAATATACAAACCGACACAATATTATTTATTGTATTATAACATATAACATCAAGCCTTGTCAATATGATTTCAATGACGATATAAAATAAAAACAGCGGAGCATTTCAACTCCGCTGTATAATCATGAGTAGATTTATTCCGCACTGTCGGACTTTTGCTCCTGCGCGCTTCCATAGCCCTCCACATACTCCGAAACCTCGTAGTAGCTATCGGTAGAGGTGGGCAGATTTTTCTTCTTAAGCCTTATCGCAAGGAACTCGCTGAACAGCATATAAATCACCGTAAACACGGGAACGCCGAGCAGCATACCCGCAATACCGAAAAGTCCGCCGCCCGCGATAATTGAAATAAGCACCCATATTGCGGGAACGCCCATAGTTTCGCCGAAAAGGAACGGCTTGATGATATTTCCGTCGCACTGCTGAAGCACAAGCACGAATATTCCGAACCAGATAACCTTTACAGGGTCAACCAGAAGTATCAGAAATCCGCAGGGTATCGCGCCGATAAAAGGACCGAAAAACGGTATCAGATTGGTAACGCCGCACACCACCGCGATAAGCATTGCGTAAGGCATATCCATAGCGTACATACCAATGCACATAAACAGGAATATTATCAGCGAATCCAGCAGATTTGATACGATATAGGTCTTGAAAATGCTGTTGCTTTTTGAGCATACCGATACAATATTCTGGCACTTTCCGTTTTTGAACAGCGCAAACAGAATTTTCTTCATCTGCGCAATAAGTCTGTCCTTGCTGAAAAGCAGATAAATCGCGATAACCAGACCGATAACCACATTTTTAAGCGTTACCACAAGCTTAACCACGCCCGTGGAAACCTGTCCCAGCAGCGCCATAGGCTCAGCGGCTTCGGCAATCATCTTGACTATATCCTCAAGACCCGAAAACTCCTCCGACAGCATATCCGCAAGCTGAGGATTATTGACAAACGTTTCGTCTATAAAAGCGTCAACGCTGTCCACATAATCGGGCATACGCGCGGCAAGGTCAATCATGCTCTGCGCAAGGCTCGGCACAACCGCCACAACTATGCCCACAACAATCGCCAGCACTATCACAAACGCGCACACAACCGACAGCGCCTTTGCGCAGGAGCGGCGGCGTCTTACCGCCTTTTTCATGCGCTTTTCGTAATTGCGCGCTTCGGGCTTAAGCTTTACCTGCCCATCGCGTATGCGGAAAAACACCCTGTTGTCAAAAAACTGCACCAGCGGGTTTATAATATACGCGATTATAATGCCTATCACGATAGGCGCAAGCACCTCTCCCACCCACGAAAAGCCGCTTGAAATAGACTCGTATTTGAACACAAACACCACGAACAGTATCGCTGCGGCAATTACAATAAAACTGTACATTGCTATGGTGGTGTATTTTTTATTCCAGTTGAGTTTGATAGAAACCACTCCTTTTGTTGTAAGGCAATTACAGGAATAATTGTAGCACAAAATCCCCGCCTTGTCAATGAAATCGCCGCGACGCTTTCAATTTTGTGCAGATTAAACTAATCGACCGCCTAAAAATCGCATATATCACAAAACCCGCCCCCACAGCACATGGGAACGGGTACGCATTGCGTGCAAAATCAATCGGCAAGGTAGGATTTTACCAGCACCTGAAGCAGCTCGTCACGGTCTATATGGCGGATAAGACCCCTTGCGTTATTGAAAGTGGTGATGTATGTAGGGTCCTCCGACAGGATATAGCCGACAAGCTGATTTATAGGATTATAGCCTTTCTGCTTAAGCGCGTCATATACTGTTGTAAGAATTTCCTTCATCTCGTTTTCCCTGTCATCATGCACGGAAAACGTCATGGTCTTGTCTGTCATATTTTTAATCCTCCTTCATTGACTATGGGAGATTGAATAGCATCTCTTAACCTACTAACAATTATACACTTTCTTGCCCGAAATTACAACCGCCTTTCTGATTTTATCCCGATTAAGCACCGAAAATCTATAAATATCACAAAAAAAAGTTGGCGAGTTTGGATAATCTTACAAAAACAGGGTGAAAAAATCTACATATTTATAAAATTTGCTAAACCACTTGTATCATGGGATTTTTTATGCTATAATATTAAGGTAAGTGTTTTAGCTTAAACAAAACATAATTTTTTCAGGAGGGCATCACACATGGCTGTTGGAGATGGCGGTTTCAAGCAGGTCGCTTTCGGTTTCGATAAAAACGAGGTAAATACATACATAAGCGACCTTCGCAAAAAAATGAAGTCTATGGAAGAAGATATGAAGGCTAACGACAAGAAAACAGCCGAGGCTGAAAAGCTTGCCGAGGAAGCCGATGAGCGCATTAAAGCCGCCGTTAAAGAGGGCGAAGACAAGTGCGCCGAGCTTGAAAGCAAGCTCTCTGCCGCAGACGGCAAAGCCGAAAAGCTGGAGGCTGAGGTTGACAAGCTGAAAAAAGAGCTTGAGGACGAGCGCAAAAAGATGTCCGATATGCTGCTTAGCGGCAAGGGCGTAAGCGCCGAAGCCAACAAAGCCTACACCGAAATTATAGACAAGGCAAAGGCTGACGCGGAGGTTATCATAAGCGGCGCAAACGCAAAAGCTGCCGATATCGTGGCTGCGGCAAACACAAGCTGCGAGGATATTAACGCCAGAACCGCAGAGTTCCTTGCCGCCGTTAAAGCGCAGATTGAAGCGCTTACAGCGGGTTACAGCACAATAAACGCTTCGGCGGCGCAGCTTCTGGGCACAAAGGCTGCCGAGATACCGCCTGTAAAGCTTGACATTCCCGTGGCGGCGGCACAGCCCGCTCCCGCTGTTGTGGAAGAAACGGTTGTGGAGGAAATAAGCGCTCCCGCGCCCGTTTCCGAGCCTGAGCCTGCTGAGGAAGTTGTTTCCGAAATCACCGCTTCCGAGGAGGTTATGGAGATTAAATCAAGCAGCGAGGATATGCCCGCCATTACGGAAGCCGACAAGGAAGCCGGTGACGGTCTTGCCTCCTTTGATGATGTATGGGGCGGCAACGAGCTTGCCCAGACAATCTACAACAACGAGAAAAAGGACGCCGTTCCCCTCGTAAATCCCGAGGCAAAGGATTTGTTCGGCAATGACCTGTTCAGCGCCGACAGCGAAGCTGAAAACGACCTTTCTGCCGACTTCACCCAGCCGCAGGAGGAAGATATAGTTGACGAGGTAAAGCCGCTTGACGTGTCCGATATTGCTGACGCAAAGTTCGATAACGGCTTTGACAATGACCTGCTGGCGCAGACTATGCCGTCAAGTTCGCTTGAGGGCATGGACGACGCTTTGCTTGAAGCGGTAAAGGCTGCCGAAGCTGCGTTTGCGGTTCAGCCCGCAAGCAGCGAGTTGTCCGACTTCGACATGGACGAACATGAGGAAGAACCCGCCGCAGACACCGAGGACGAGCTTATGAAGGCTCTGCGCGAAGCGGAAGAAGCTCTCAATAATCTCGCACCCGCAGATATTGCGGAGGATAACGTTTCCGACAGCGCCGCTGACAGTTCCGCTGACAGCAGCAATCCTTGGGCAGACCTGCAAAAGCAGCTTGAGGATATGGAGCAGTCGGGCAGCTTTGCGACCGAAACCGAAGCTTATGACCAGCAGGAAGAACCCGCAGAAGCGGAAGCTGCCGCACCCTCGGCAGACGACTCCTCTATCTGGGACTTCGGCAATACCGCAGGCGGCTCATCTGATGATGACGATATGAGCGGAGATATGTTCGGCGGCTTTGGCGGCTTCTGATAGGGGCAAGCACCGCACGGCACAATCTCAATGCTGAACAGATAATACTACCCCGCCCTGCGGCTGAACAAGGTTCGGCGCTGCGGCGGGGATATTTTACAGCGCGCCGCAAACGCGCCGAAAGGAATTTTATGATAGAACTCAACACAGCCGATTTGAAGGAAAAAGCCAAAGAGCTGCGCGCGGGCGATAAGGTGCTGCTAAGCGGCACGGTGTATACCTCGCGTGACGCGGCGCACAAGAAAATTTCAGCCTGCATAGATAACGGCGAGCCGCTGCCCTATCAGCTTGACGGCGCGGCGGTTTACTACGCGGGTCCCACCGCCGCCAAGGACGGCATGGCGATAGGCTCCTGCGGCCCTACAACATCAGGCAGAATGGACGTTTACTCGCCCCGCCTGCTGGATATGGGACTTACCGCAATGATTGGCAAAGGCGAACGCAGCGATGAAGTCTGCCGCGCAATATGCAGGAATGAAGCGGTCTATTTCTGCGCAATAGGCGGCGCGGGCGCGCTTGCCTGCAAATGTATAACAAGCTGCGAGGTTATCGCGTTTGAGGAACTTGGCTGCGAAAGCGTCAAAAAGCTTAGGTTCGATAAATTCCCGCTTATAGTCGCTATCGACTGCCACGGGGGAAATCTGTTCAAAACGGGCAGAAGCCAATATGCAGAATAATAATGCAGCACCGCATACATTCATTATGCAGTGCTGCATTAGCTTTTTTGCCGCAAAAGCGCTGTCTTTGCGGCAAAATCAAGCCATATTGCGGTGGTATTTGTTGTATTTTTGCATAAATGAGCCTGCCGCATTTCATGAAAAACGTAGGTTTTTGAAAGAAGCAAAGATTTTTATTGACAAATGTCGCGCGCCATGTTATAATAATTCATAATCAAAAGTTTAGATATTGTGGCTAATTCTCAAAGTGGTGACTATGGCAGATTTTTCTTCTATCCCCGATGAACAGCTTGCTGGCTTAAGTCTTAATGCCGATAACGGAGAAAAAACGGCGGAACTTATTTCGCGTTACAGCCCCATGGTGTTCTCCGCCGCCGCAAAATTTGCGGGCAGCGCAGACTATGAGGAACTTGTTTCCGACGGCATGGTGGCGCTGCTTAAAGCAATATCAGCTTATGATGAAAGCAGGGGCAGCTTTTCTGCGTTCGCTGCGGTGTGCGTTAATAACAGAATGAAAAACACCGTTGACAGGGCGGTGCGCAGGGCTTCGCGGATAGACGCCGAGGCAGAACTTGAGGCGCTTACCGACACCTCTCCGTCACCTGAGGAGCTTGTTATCCTTAAAGAAAGCACAAACGAGATGAGCGGCAAGCTTGACGCGCTGCTTACCCCGCTTGAAAGGCGCTGTCTTGACGGCGTGATTTGCGGGCTTGGCTATGCGGAGATTGCGCAGCGGCTAGGCATTGACAGAAAATCGGCTGACAACGCAGTGGCGCGTGCGCGCGCAAAGCTGAGAGCCGCGTTCCCCGATTTTTGACAACATTATATATGACCCGGTAGCTTAATTAACCAGAGCGTTGTTTTACAAAGGTGTCGGTGTAAACCCGACCCAGGGCGAAAATTTAATCTTTCAGAGGTGTTACAATGTACACAGACAAGACTTTGAAGTGCAAGGACTGCGGCGCTGATTTCGTATTCACCGCAGGCGAACAGGAGTTTTATGCAGAAAAGGGCTTTGTAAACGAGCCCCAGAGATGCAAGGCTTGCCGCGACGCAAGAAAGAACTCCGGCAAGGGCGCAAGAACTTTCTATGACGCTACCTGCGCAATGTGCGGCGGTATCGCAAAGGTTCCTTTTGAACCCAGAGAGGACAGACCTGTTTATTGCAGCGAGTGCTTCGCTAAGCAGAGAGGCGAGTAATTTCTCCCCTCATAACCAGTAACAACGTTCCGGTTATCTTCAAAAAAAGAAAAGCGGCTGTATGCTTTTGCGTTACAGCCGCTTTTTGTTTGTCCTGTTGCTCAGAAATTACCGCGCTTAAGCATTTCCTCGGCGGTTTTCAGGCTTAACTCGCCCGTGCCGTCACCGTCAATTATGCGCGCAAGTTCCGCCTTTCTTCCCTCAAAATCAAGGGTCTGTATGCGGGTAAAGGTGCGCTCGCCCTCGGTGTTTTTCTCAATCAGCAGATGATAGTCCGCCTGCGCCGCTATCTGCGCAAGGTGGGTAATGCACAGCACCTGCCGCCTGCGCGCCGTTTCGGCAAGCTTTATGCCGACTTTCTGCGCCGCCCTGCCGCTTATGCCCGCGTCCACCTCATCAAATATCAGCGTGGGGATTTCGTCATTGTCCGCCAGCACGCTCTTTATCGCCAGCATTATGCGGGAAAGTTCGCCGCCGCTCGCGATTTTATTTATCGGCTTAAGTTCCTCGCCCGCGTTTGCGGAAATAAGCATTGCCACCCTGTCCATGCCGTTTACCGTAACCTTGTCGCGCTCCACCGCGATTGCTATGCGCACATTCGGCATATCCAGAAACTTAAGCTGCTCGCATATCTCGGCTGAAAGCCGTTCAGCCGCCTGTGTGCGAAGCGCGGTAATCTCGGCGGCGGCAGCCTTTACCGTTTCGGCAAGTTCGTGCTTTTGCCGCAGCAAATCGTCAAGCTGCCCGTCCGCGCCCGAAAGCTCCATAAGTTCCGTACGACATTCGTCAAGATAGTCCACAAGCGCGTCCGAGTCCATGTTGTATTTGCGCTTGGCGTGCTTCAGCGCGGATACCCTGTCCTCAAGGTCGGCTTCGCGGGAAGCCACGCCGTCATCACCGGTCGCCGCGGAAATCTCCGCCGCTATATCCTCCGCTTCGGGAAGCAGTTCCGCAATGCGCGCGGAAAGTTCCTCCGCCTGCGGCATAAACTGCGCTATGCCGCCAAGTGAATTCATTGCGCGGCGCATAAGGTCAAGCGCGCCCGCCGTTTCCTCACCGTTAAAGCAGCTATACGCGGAATAAAGCGCCGACTGTATTTTAACGTAGTTTCTGCATTTCTGAAGTTCCGCTTCCAGCCTGTCGCCCTCGCCCTTGGAGAGATTAAGTTCCTCCAGTTCCTCAACCGCAGCGGTAAGCTTTGCGATTTTAAGCGCGCGCGTTTCGTCCTCAGCCTGAAGCTTGTGAATACGCTTTGAAATCTGGGAAAAGCTGCGGAATTTCTCGCGGTAATCCGAAAGCGCCGCCGAAATTCCCCCATAGCTGTCCAGAATATCCCGCTGATTATCCTCCGACATAAGCAGCCTGTTTTCATGCTGACCGTGTACGTCCACCAGCATTGAGCCTATCTCGCGCAGCATTGCCGCCGTAACAGAGCGCCCGTTTATCCTTGCGGTGCTTTTGCCGTCCGCGGTAATCTCGCGCATAAGCAGAAGTTCGCCGTCCTCCGCGGAAAAGCCCATCTCATCAAGCTTTTCACGAACCTTGTCCGTAAGTTCGTCAAAAAGCGCGGTTATCACCGCCTTGTGCGCGCCCGTGCGCACGATATCCTTGTTGGTGCGCTGACCCAGTATCGCGTTTATGCCGCCGATAAGTATACTTTTGCCCGCGCCCGTTTCACCCGTAAACACGTTGAAATTGCCGCCGAACTGCGCCGTTGCCTTTTCTATAACCGCAAGATTTTCTATTGAAAGCTCGCGTAGCACGCTGCTCACCCCCTACGTCAGTTTCTTTTCATCATTTTCTTAAGCTGCTCTATAAGCTGCACCGCGTGATTTTCCGACCTTGTAAGGGCGAATATCGTATCATCGCCCGCTATCGTTCCCACCACAAGACCCGACTGCTGCTCGTCCAGCACCGCGCACGCCGCGTTCGCAAGTCCCGCCTTGCACCTGATAACAACAGTGTTCATGGCGTAATCAATCGACACAACCGACTGCGCAAATAAATTGTTGTATGCGGGGGATTTTCCCATGGCGGGCGAATAATAACAGTTTACGCCGTTTTCCGACATACCCTTGTTTATTTTCAGCTCCTGCATATCGCGGGAGATTGTCGCCTGCGTTACGCGAAAACCCGCCTTTTTCAGATACATCTGAAGCTGCTGCTGGGTTTCCACCTCGTTTTCAGCAATTATGGAAAGCAGGGCAGCGTGCCTTTGCTTTTTCTCCATCTTAATCACCCCTTTATCGGTCTGCGCCGCGCCGTTATTTCAGCGGCGTCATCAGCTTATCCCTTACCGCGCCGAAGAAGCCCTCGCCCGCCTCTATAATTTCAAGGCAAAGCCCGCTGCGCGACAGGCGCAGAACATCGCCCTCGCTGAATTTAATGCCGCGCTCCGCGTCAACGCTTACAGTAACCATGGCGCTGTGGTATGCGTCAAAGCGCAGGGAAATTTCCCGTTCCGCCGAAAAAATCATCGGGCGCGAAAACAGCGTGTGCGGGCAAAGCGGCGTAAACTCGATACACTCCATATCGGGCGCGATTATAGAGCCGCCCGCCGACAGCGCATACGCCGTTGAGCCTGTTGGCGTGCTGAAAATAATTCCGTCCGCCTGAAGCCGCGAAACCTCGCTTCCCCCGCAGAACACATGAAATTCAGGCAGCTTGGAGCTTCTGTCGCGCTCCGCCACCACATCATTCAGCGCAAGCCTGCTTTCGGTGCTGCCGTCCTTTCTTTGCAGCACAACGTTCATTATCATGCGCCTGCTTCTGGCAAAATCCCCCGTGATTATATCGGGAATACGCGCGATATCGGCAGGTTCAAGCGTTGCCATAAAGCCAAGTCTGCCGCGGTTCACGCCAAGCAGCGGAAGCCCGTGCCTTGCCGCAAGCTTGCCCCAGTGCAGTATAGTTCCGTCGCCGCCTATGGTTATCATGCAAATGCAGCCGCGAAACTGCCCGTCGCCGCCCTGTTCGCTGTATTCGGTACAGCCTATGCCGCGTTGGAGCAGCAGCTCGCTTACCTCCTCCGCAAGCAGACACGCTGCGCCGTCCATAGCGTTATATGAAAGCATTACGCGCTTATCCATGATATCACCCCTTTTTAAGGTACAAAAGATACTCTGTGTTTCCATCGCCGCCATGTATGGGGGACTCCACAGCACCCGCCGTTTCAAAGCCGCACCCGCGCGAAAATTCCACAATATCCTCAACCACCCTGCGGCGGATTTTTTCGTCCTTTACTATTCCCTTTTTATTAAGCGCGCTGCGCCCCGCTTCAAACTGGGGCTTGATAAGCGTCACCGCGCTGCCGCCGCTTTTAAGCAGGCGGTCGATATGCGGCAGCACCTGCTTCAGCGAGATAAACGAAACGTCCGTGCCCACAAAATCCACCTGCTGCGGAAGCTGCGCCGTGCGGATATCGGTCTGCTCCATCACGATAACGCGGCTGTCCGCGCGCAGACTGCCGTCAAGCTGGTCTGTACCCACGTCAACAGCGTACACCTTTTCAGCGCCGTTTTGCAGCATACAGTCCGTAAAGCCGCCCGTTGAAGCGCCTATGTCAAGGCAGACAAGCCCCGCAAGCTGTATGCCGAATGCGCTTATTGCGCCCTCAAGCTTAAGCCCGCCGCGCCCCACATACCGAAGCTGCTCTCCCGTAATTTCGACAGCCGCGCCGTTTGCAACGTCATACGAGGGCTTTACGCATGGCTTTCCGTCCACCGAAACACCGCCGCTTTTTATAAGGCTCTGCGCCGCCGTGCGGCTTTTGCAAAGTCCGTTTTCAGTAAGATATATGTCAAGCCGCACATTTTTCACCGTCCTAACTTTCTTTCAGCCTTTGTGCCATGCCGTTTACGTCCAGCCCGAACATTTCAAGCTGCTGTTCAACGGTCGCCTGCGGCACAAAGCTTTCTGCGCCCACCATCTCAAATTTTCCCGCAAAGCCGCGCTGCATAAGCTGTGCGGCAAGCTTCTGCGCAACTCCGCCGCCAAGTATCCCTTCCTCAAAGAACACCACGCGCTGATAGCCCGCAGCTATCTCAATAAGCTTTTCGGGCAGCGGCGAGATTTTTACAACCCTCAGCCAGTCCGCGCCCGCGCTGTCAGCCGCCTCGTCAAGCCATGCGGATATTCTGCCGTAGCTTACCGCAAGCGTTGCGCTGCTCTTTCCGCTGTATGCGATATCGGCGGCGGGCGGCAGATATTTTCTGTACTCCCCGCCCTTGGGATATCTCACCACCGCCACGCCCTCGGTATCGTAAACCGCGCGCTTAAGGCAGCGCCGCAGCTCCTCAAGGCAGGCAGGAGAATATATAGTTACATTTGGTATCTGCGACAGCATTGCCACATCAAATATGCCCTGATGGGTTTCGCCGTCCTCTCCCACAAAGCCCGCGCGGTCAACCGCAAGCACGATATGCGTGTTTTCAATGGCGCAGTCGTGAATAATCTGGTCATAGCCGCGCTGCAAAAATGTGGAGTACACCGCAAACACGGGAAGCATTCCCTCCGCCGCAAGTCCCGCCGCGAAAGTAACCGAATGCTGCTCCGCAATCCCCGTATCGAAAAACCGCTCAGGAAAGGAATGGCTGAAATAGTTCATGCCCGTGGCATATTTCATTGCAGCCGTAATTCCGCATATCCTGCTGTCGCTGCGCGCAAGTATTTCAAGCTGCTGCCCGAAGCACTGTGAAAAGCTTTCCGAGGGAATTTGCGCCTTTGCCGCCGTTCTGCGCGCAACAGCATGATACTCCCCGGGATTTTCCTCCGCAGGCTTGTAGCCCTTGCCCTTGGTGGTTAATATATGCACAACGCAAGGCTTATTCATCATTTTTGCAACGGCAAGCGCCTCTATCATATCCTCAAGATTATGCCCGTTTACGGGACCTATATAGGCGCAGCCTAAATTCTCAAACATCGTGCCTGTGCCGTATATCATGTCTTTTACAATGTTCTTCGCCGCTCTCACCGCGCGCTCAAGCCGCTCTCCCACCAACGGAACGCCCGAAAGCGCGGTTTTCACCTGCTCCTTGGCGCAGTAATATTTCCTTGTCGCCCGTATATGTGAAAGATACCGCGCAAGCGCGCCCGTGCTTTTGGATATGCACATTGCGTTGTCGTTAAGCACCATCACAAGACCCGTGCGGGTTTTCGCGGCGTTGTTAAGTCCCTCGTAAGCCATGCCGCCCGTAAAAGCGCCGTCGCCTATAACGGCGGCTACCGTTCCGCCTTTTCCCTGAAGCTTAAGCGCCGCCGCAATTCCGCAGGCAGCAGAAACCGAGGTGCTGCTGTGTCCCGAAATAAATGCGTCCGCGGGGCTTTCGCTTCTTCTGGCAAAGCCCGAAATTCCGCCCTTGCTGCGAAGCGTGCCAAAGCGGGAATATCTGCCCGTAAGCAGCTTGTGTGCATAGGACTGGTGTCCCACGTCCCACAGGATACGGTCTGTTTTCACATCAAAAATATAATGCAGCGCAACTGTCAGCTCAACCGTACCCAGATTTGAGGAGAGATGTCCGCCCGTCTGCGTAACTGTTCTTAAAATACAGCCCCGCAGCTCGCGGCACAGGGCTTTAAGCTGCGGAAGCGTCATATCTGAAATTATATCATGATTTATATTATCGTCAAGATACATTACTACCCTCCGAAAAATCAGGGCTTTGGAAATATCATTCCAATTATAATACCAAGCATAGCGCCCGCAAGCACTTCAATCGGCGTGTGACCGAGAAACTCCTTAAGGTCTTTCTGGTCGGAAAGCTCCTCAATATCGTCCTCGTCCGCGCCGCTTAGCTGTGAAATCTCATCGTCCATTTCGTCAATAATACGGCGCATACGGTTAAGTTCCTTAGCGTGAAGTCCCGCGTTGTAGCGCACGCTCATTGCGTCATAGATAACAATAGCCGCAAGCAGTACCGCAAACGCGAAAAGCGGGCTGGAAAATCCCTCAACCCTTAGTGTGTATATAACCACCGACACCACCAATGAAGAATGTGAAGATGGCATACCACCCGCGCCGACTATCCTTTCGGGGTCGAAGGATTTCACCTTTATCGCATGGACTACCGTCTTTATCACCTGCGCGGCAAGCCATGAAATAACTCCCACGGAAAGAATAGGATTAGCCATAAAAAAATTCATAACATTCAACCTTTTTAATAATTTCGTTCCAGCAGAAATTCCGTAAGTTCAACAAGAAATTGCGTATCCTCAAAAGCGTCAAGCGCCTTTATAGCTTCCTCTGTAAGCCTTTTTGCCTCGGCGCGCGCGTTTTCAAGACCAACCGCCGAAACGTATGTGTGCTTTCCGCTCTGCGCGTCGCTGCCGACAGGCTTGCCAAGCAGCTTTTCGTCCGCGGTTACGTCAAGAATATCGTCCTTTATCTGGAAAGCCAAACCAAGCTTCTGCGCATACACCGAAGCCGCAAGCAGCTTATCCGCGCCCGCGCCCGCCGCAATGCAGCCCGCGCGGCAGCAGAAATCCAGCAGCGCGCCCGTTTTCATGCGGTACATCTCAAGCAGAACGGGGGTTTCAAGCTGCTTGCCCTCGTTCTCGGTATCTATAACCTGACCGCCAATCATGCCGAAAATTCCCGCGCGCTCGCCAAGCAGAGATATAATCTTCAGCGCCGCCTCCGCATTTATGCGCTTTTTAAGCGCCGCCTCCGCGATTATCTGAAACGGCAGCATTGCCAGCGCGTCACCCGCAAGCAGCGCCGTACACTCGCCAAAAGCCTTATGGCAGCTTGGCTTGCCCCTGCGCATATCGTCATTGTCCATGCAGGGCAGATCGTCATGTATCAGCGAAAAGGTGTGCATCATCTCAATAGCGCAGGCTATGGGAAGTGCGTCCTCCGCTTCGCCGCCGCACGCGCGGCAAAAATCCATCACAAGCGCGGGTCTTATACGCTTGCCGCCCGCCGAAAGGCTGTACCTCGCCGCCCTGATAACGCTGCCCTGAAGGCAGTCCACCTGCGGCAGATATTTGTCCAGCGCCTTTTCGGTAATCTCCGCATAGTATGAAAGCTGTTCGTTCACCTGCGCCGCTCCTTACTGCTCCGCTTCAAGCCGCTCTATGCTAAGCTTCGCGTTATTTATATACTCCCTGCACCGCTTTGTAATCTCAACCGCCTCGGCGTAAAGCTTCATGGACTGCTCCAACGGAAGCTCGCCGCTCATCAGCTCCGATATCTCCTGAAGCCGTGCAAGCTCTTTTTCTAAATTCATATCATCAACTACCCCTCGGTGGAAATTATCTGCGCCCTTGCGCTGCCGCGCGCAAAGCGCAGCGAAATTTCATCACCCTTATCCAGTTCGTCCGCGCCCGTAATTATCCTGCCGCCGCAGCTTGCAACGGAGTATCCGCGCACCAGAATACCCATAGGGTCAAGCGCGGAGATTTTACCCGCCGCCGCGTTAAGCTGTTTTTCCTTGCCATCAACGGCTGCGCGCGCCTTTACGCCTATGCCGTCCGCAAGCCCCTCAAGCCGCGCCAAGGCGGTCTTAAGCTTGCTTTGCGGGGAAAGCGCGCGTATAACCTCGCTGCGGTATGCAAGCCTGTTTTCACAATCCGCGGCGCTGCGCTTCACCGCCGCCGTAAGCCTGCCCTTTATGCCGTCTATCGCCGAAAGCACAACCGCTATATCTGGAACGGCAAGTTCTGCCGCCGCCGAGGGCGTTGGCGCGCGCATATCCGCCACAAGGTCGGCAATGGTGAAGTCGGTTTCATGCCCCACCGCCGATATTGTGGGAACAGCGCTGTTGTACACCGCCCTTGCCACTATCTCGGTATTAAACGCGGACAAATCCTCCGCAGAACCGCCGCCGCGCCCGAAAATAATAGTATCCGCGCCGGAATCCTGCGCGCGCCCAAGCGCCCGCGCTATGGAATTTGCCGCCGAAGCGCCCTGCACCTGCGCAGGAACTACCACAAGCGCCGCCACGGGATACCTGCGGGAAATTATATTTATCACGTCCTGAAGCGCCGCGCCCCCCGCCGAGGTCACAACCGCAATACACTGCGGCATTGCGGGAATTTGTCTTTTGCGGGAAAACAGCCCCTCTGCCGAAAGGCGCTTCTTAAGCTCCTCCAGAGCCTTTGCCTGTTCGCCCTCGCCATCAGGCTGCATATCAGCGCAGTTTATCTGGTAAACGCCGTTCGGCTCATACACCGTAACCGCGCCGCGGCAAACCACTTTCATTCCGTTTTCGGGCGAAAATCGCAGCATTTCGGCGCTGCCGCAGAACATCACAGCTTTAAGCTGGGTCTGCTCGTCCTTTAATGTAAAATACAAATGCCCCGTCTTATAGTGCCTTGTAAAATTTGAAATCTCACCGCGCACCGCAACGCTTTTAAGCCTTGCGTCACCCTTAACCAGCATACCCACAACGCGGTTTACCTGCGACACGGTTACAACAGGGGGATTGCCGTTATTCGGCGTCATCAAGTTCACCCAGATATGCGTTAAGCACGCCGTTTATAAAGCTGCTGTCAGCCTTGTATGCGTATTTCTTGGCAAGCTCAATCGCCTCGTTTATCGCCGCAGCATTGGGTATGCGCGGGCAGTACTTCATCTCATAAACGGCGATTTTCATTATCACCATGTTTATCTTTGCTATTCTCGAAACAGCGCGGGTGGAGCTGTATTTTGCAATAATCCCGCTAAGCTCCTCATCATGCTTAAGTACGCCGTTTACCATCTCGTCCGTTTCTTCGTTTCTGGCAAGCCCGAAAGCTTCCTCGTCAGCGGCGCATATCTCCTCAGGAGTGCCGCCGAAAAGCGTCTGATACAGAATTATAAACGCGCCCTCGCGCACCTCGCGCCTTGTAAGCCTATCTTCCATTTGTAACTTCCTCTGTTATTTATTGAATTTTATTCCCGCAACGTTTACGTCAACCCTTGTCACGGTGAAGCCTGTCATGCTTTGCACAGCCGATTTTACGCTTTTCTGGATACTTTCCGCAACATTAACCGCGTTAAAGCCCTCAAGCACCACAACGTCAAGGCTGAGCGCGGCAGTGTCACCGCTGAGCCTGCACTTTACGCAGCCGAACATTCTGGATTTTGCATTGGCGGGTGTAAGGCTCTGACCATTGCAGTCAACGCCGTCAATCTCGGTAGCCGCTACCTCTGCGATTTTAAGAATAACGCTGTCGGATACCTTTATGCTGCCGACAGTCTGGTTGGATTTTGTTTCCATGCTATCTCCCTCCTGTATTTCATACTGATAACCGTTCAAACGAAGCAAAAGATTTGCTGAATTTGAATGGTTATTAGTATCACACATACCTAATCTATTTTAGTATACCATATTTTTTAATATTGCACAAGTGCTTTTTAACATTTTTCCTTGGTCAAAATTGACAAAATCCACAAAAATAATTCCGCCCCGAAATAGTCGGGACGGAAAATTTATAAGGCTTTAATGCGTTCCCGCGCAAGCGTCATATACTGCATTGAAAGTTTCTTCCGATATCTTTACAAAATACTCTCCCAAAGCGTCATACCCAACATAGCCGCCTTCAATCAGTCTTAGCCTTATAACCGTGCCATCACTCATTGACAATATAAGCAGCGCCTCATTGCCCTGCGCGCTATAATTCCGTATACGGATAAACTCGCCGCTGTCAGCTTGATTCCAGAAATCCCTCCATACGTTTGTGTCAATATTCACGGTCTGGGTATTTTCCCCGATAGAATTTTCATCACCCTGCTTTTCAAGCTGAACAGCTTCTGTTCTTTCGCTGATATGCAGTCTGTCTTGAAAAAGCTCCGACCCCGTTCTAAGCGTTATGCCGTTCAAGCAATCAAGGAATTGAATGGACGCAGCAGGATTATGGTTTTCATCTTCATATTTTCCATAAATACATATACGGAAGCTTGTATCATATCCATTTACGGAATATACCTCGCCGCCCACAGTTGACGCAAATTCTGCCGAATATTCATCTTGTGACGACCATTCGTCAATATTGCCTTTTGCCGTTCCGAGATACTCTCCCA
Source organism: uncultured Ruminococcus sp. (assembly GCA_964556595.1). Taxonomy (GTDB): domain Bacteria; phylum Bacillota; class Clostridia; order Oscillospirales; family Ruminococcaceae; genus CAG-115. The sequence goes on from CAZKXB010000001.1 coordinate 24,086, forward strand.
CAAGGGGTTCTATTTTCTCCGCCGCTTCGCCGAAATAGTATTCTGCCTGCGTGTAAATACGCCCCTGATATACAACAAGCCAAAGCATATCCATCATCGCAGCACTTTCCGCATCAGGCAATTCTATCGCGGGAATATACACACCCTCAGCCGCATTATCGCTTTGAGCCTTTTGGCTTTCTGTTTCCGACTGAACAGATGTGCCGACTTTGCCGTCAATCACTTTAGGCAGTATCAACGCGCCTGCGCCGATAATCAGCACAAAACAAGCCGCAATTGAACCCCATTTCAGCCATGAACTGCGCTTTGCTTTCTTTTGATTTTCCGCCGCTGTGATAAGCTCGTCATCAATATAACCAACAGCATTGACAATTCTCGGTGTTTTCATATTTCAACGCCCTCCTTAATCAGATAATCTTTCAGTTTGTTCCGTGTGCAGAACAACATATTCTTCACCTTGCTTTCGGTGAAGGAATAGCGGGCTGCAATTTCCTTGACAGAATCAAAGAAATAATACTTGCGTATAAAAACATTCCGCGCGTCCTGCTTTTGAGTGCGAAGAAACTGGCTAATCAGCCTGCCTATCTCCTCGTCGCTTGTATCGGGAGCATACCGCTCATCAGGCAATACAGCGGCAAGCTCATCTAAAGCCAAGACCATATCCGCCGACCTTTTCCCGCGTTTCAGAAATTCCAGCCGCTTCAAAGACAGATTTCTTGCAACCCTGCATACAAAAGCCATAAGGTTGTTTGGTATTGTTGGCGGAATGGAATTCCACACCCCAATATATGTATCATTGACACATTCCTCACAATCCTCGTGATTATTCAGAATGTTGTATGCAATACCGTGGCAAAGCCTGCCGTATTTTGCAGCCGTTTCTGCAATCGCCTGTTCATTTCTCTCAAAATAGAGGGCTATAATCTGCCGGTCATTCACGCTGTCCACCTCCCCGTCAAGCCCGAAACCGCTTTCATCTATTAAGTACGTTTTTGCACACTGTTGGTCTTAAAACAATACCGCACAAAATCCAAAAGATGGTCTTTGTGCGGCGTTGCCTTATGCCTTTGTTATTTTTGCAAAATTAGCCATAAGCTTCTTTGCGCCCGCCTTGTCGAAATCAATGGCAAGCATTGTGTCGTTGCCCATGCGGGTTGCCTGCGTTACAGTGCCCTCGCCGAAAACGTTGTGGCGCACCCTGTCGCCCTCCGCGAACACTTCGCCTGTCGCTATCGGAGGCTTTATCACGTTCTGCTTTGCCACTTCCTGCGCGAGATAATCGGGCTTTTTCGGCTTTGTCCATGTGCCGCCCGTAAAGCTGTTTGTGCGCGGCTTGTCGCCCTGCATCACTATAAGCTCCTCCGGGATTTCACGGATAAAGGTGGAAAGCTTGTTGCGCATTGTCTGACCGTACAGCATACGGTACTGCGTATGCGTAACGTAAAGCTTGCGCTTTGCCCTTGTTATGGCAACGTATGCAAGACGGCGCTCCTCCTCCATTTCGGCGTTGTCGTTAAGACTGCGGTAGCTTGGGAATATATTGTCCTCCGCCGCCACCAGAAATACCGTGTCAAACTCCAGACCCTTTGCGCTGTGCATGGTCATAAGCGAAACCCTGTCCGCCTGCGTATCGTAATTGTCCAGGTCGGAAACCAGCGCCACCTGCTCCAGAAAATCGGGCAGCGTCATGTCGGGCTGCTCCTCAAGCGCGGTCAGGGCGTTGGATTTAAGTTCCGTGATGTTCTCTATGCGCGGAACTCCCTCCTCGCCAAGCGCACGCATAGCCTGCATATAGCCGCTTCTTTCGGCAACCTCGTCTATAAGTTCGTCAAGGCGCAGCGTATCGGCAAGTTCGTCAAGTTCCTCAAAAAGATTTGCGGCAGCCTTCAGCGCGTTCGCCTTGCGGGAAAGCGTGTCAAACTGCGCCGCGTCACGGCATACCTCAATCGGAGAAACGCCAAGTCCCTCGGCAATGCGGACAATCTCCTCAATGGTAGCGTCGCCAATGCCGCGCTTCGGCTCGTTTATCACGCGGCGGAAGCGCACAAAATCATACGGATTGTTAATCAGCGCAAGATAGGACATGATATCCTTTATTTCCTTGCGGTCATAAAAGCGCATACCGCCCACTATCTTGTACGGAATACCGGAGCGCGCCAGTGCATTTTCAAAGCTTCTGGACTGGGCGTTGTTGCGGTAAAGCAGCGCAAAATCGGCGTAGCTTTTGCCCTCCTTTTCGCCCTCAAGGATAGTATCGGCGATAAACTTTGCCTCTGCCGTTTCGCTTTCAAACTTGCGGCACATTATTTTTTCGCCCGCGCCAAGTTCAGACCACAGCGCCTTTTCCTTGCGGTTGCGGTTGTTTTTGATTACGGCGTTTGCCGCGTTGAGTATATTCTCGGTGGAGCGGTAGTTCTGCTCAAGACGGATAACCTCGCAGCCCTTATACTGCTTTTCAAAGCTTAGGATATTCTCAATTGTAGCGCCGCGGAAGCGGTAAATACTCTGGTCGTCATCACCAACCACGCACAGGTTTCCATTGTCACCCGCAAGCAACGCGATAAGGCGGTACTGCGCAACGTTTGTGTCCTGATACTCGTCCACCATTATGTATTTGTACAGATTGCGGTAATGCTGAAGCACATCGGGATTTTCCTCAAAAAGGCGCACGGTAAGGCAGATGATATCGTCAAAATCCACCGCGTTCGCCGCAACCAGCGCCGCCTGATAGTCCTTGTAGATGTCCGCTGCGCGCTTGTCCATTATGTCAAGAGAGGTCTGCGCGGTCTGCGCAAACTCCTGCGGGGATATCATTTTATCCTTGCAGCGCGAAATTATGTTCTTGAAAACCTTGGGATTAAACACCTTTTCGTCTATGCCCTGCTTTTTCATGGCGTCCTTAATCAGGCGCTTGGCATCGTCCTCATCATATATCGTGAAGCCGCTTTTGTAGCCCAGATGTTCAATCTCGCGGCGCAGTATCCTAACGCAAGCCGAATGGAATGTCGAAGCGTTTATCTGCTCCGCCTCCTCGCCAATCATGGAAATAAGGCGCGCCTTAAGCTCGCTTGCCGCCTTGTTTGTAAAGGTGATGGCAAGAATATTCCACGGCGCAACGGGGTTTACCGACACGATATCCGCCAGCCGCTTAGCGTTTTCGGGCGTTTTTTCAAGCGCGGGGAACTGATACAGAAACTCCTCGTCAGCCGCGTTAATTTCGCGAACCTCGGTATCATTATAGGCATTGCCGAAGCGCATCATGTTTGCAATGCGGTTGCACAGCACGGTGGTTTTTCCGCTGCCTGCGCCCGCTATAATCAGCACCGCGCCGTTCACCTTGAACACCGCCTTGCGCTGCATATCGTTAGTGCGCGCAAAAAAAGCGTTAAGCGCGCCGCGTTTTAGGGTAAGATAATCCAATTATAAATACCGTCCTTTTCAAAAAATCGCAAATGAGGAATTGGAACTTGCCCAACTCCTCAAAGCCAAAATCATGGTAATCCGTCCGCGCGGGCAGTCAATTACTCTGCCGCCGCCGTGCTGCCCGAAGCAGAAGTTGCGGTGGTGCTGCCGTCAAGCGCTATGAAAGGGTTTACCTCAGTGCCGATAGCCTGCGGAAGAACACCGTTCCAGTTGCTGATTTTGAGATATTCTATGTAGTTTGGCGACTGCGCAATCTGCTTTTGAACAACCTCGATAGCGTAAGCCTCTGCGTCAGCCTTAATCTTCTGGGACTGCGCCTCAGCCTCGGCAGCGATTACCTGCTGCTTTGCTTCTTCTTCCTTTTCGGCGGTCTTGTTCTGCATTTTAAGCGCGTCCTGTGCGGCGATAACCTTTGCCTGAATGGACTGCTCAAAAGCGTCGTCAAATGAGAGGTTCTCAATCGCGAAAGCGGTCACTATTATGCCGTTGCCCGCAAGCGTATCCCTCAGTGACTCAAAAATAGCGTTCTGCACATCGGAGCGGTTCTGTACAAGCACCTCTGCCTGCACCTTGCCTATCTCGTCCTTTGCAATCTTCGCAACATTGGGTACAAGCAGCTTGGTTTCTACGTTGCTTATGCCAATGCTTCTGATTATTTCGGAAAGCTGTGTGCTGTCGTAGTAGTAATTAACCTTAAGCTGAAGCGTGTTTACCGTCTGGGTATCGCTTGTGTAAGCGTCTGTCGAAACGGAATAAATCTGCTCACGGGTGTCAACCTGCTCTATTTCCTCAATAAAGGGAATGTGGAAATTAAGTCCCGCCGACAGGTTGCTGTCAACGATTTTGCCGAACTGGTACTTAACGCCGATAAAGCCCTCGTTTACCACAGAAAAGCTGTTGAACAAAACAATCAGCACCAGCACGATTATCACGCCGATAAGCACCAGCACGCCAATTCCCTTGCCGCTGCCCTCGGGCTTTTTTTCTGTTGAAAAATTAAAAGTTGCCATAGTCTTTCCTTTCCAGTTAGTTCATTGCGTTTGTTATTTCTGAATATTTATCCTCAAGCTGCACAGGACTTACAACGGCGCTGCGGCTTATTCCCGCATTGGCAAACGCCTGTGTAAGCATAAGCTTGATACGATTAACTTGATTTACCTCGGAAGCGCCCGGGTCAAAATCCACCGCAACTATGTTTGAAAGCGGGTACTGTCTGCGAAGTTCGCCTATAACGCCCTTGCCCGTCACATGGTTGGGCAGGCAGGCAAACGGCTGCATACAAACGATATTTGGCACGCCCTCGTTGATAAGTTCTATCATCTCCGCGCACAAGAACCAGCCCTCGCCCGCGATATTTCCCGGGGAAACAATGGATTTTACCGACTCGCGCATTTCATAGATATCGCCGGGGCAGCCGAATTTTGTACCCTTCACCGCCTGACGGTAGCTATGCTCAAGGAATTTTATAAACTGTACCGCAGCGCCCTCTGCCACCTTCTTTTTCTTGGAGATATACAGCAGTTCGCTCTTGGTTACGCCGTGGGAGCATACATAGTAGAAAAATCCCATAAGGTCGGGAACTACCACCTCGCAGCCCTCGTTTTCAAGCAGTCCGATAATATCGTTGTTTGCCACAGGGTGGAATTTTACCAGTATCTCGCCCACCAGACCTACCTTGGGCTTTTTGATGTCAAGCACGGGGAAATTAGAGAAATCCTCCACGATAGCGCGCACGTTCTTGTTAAAGCGGCTCATTGAAAGGGACTTAAGCTCATCGCGCAGGAACACTCTCCACTTCTCATAAAGAGCGTTTGCGCTGCCCTTTTCAATCTCATACGGGCGAACCTTGTACAGACAGCGCGACAGCACATCGCCGTAAACCACGCCCATAAACGCGCGCAGCGCCATTCCAACGGAAAGCTTAAAGCCGCTCTGCTTTTCAAGTCCCACAACGTTAAGCGAGATAAGCGGAATATTTTCATGCCCCGCGTCCTTAAGCGCCTTTTTAAGCATACCCACATAGTTTGTGGCACGGCACGCGCCGCCCGTCTGGGTAATCATTACGGAGGTGTTGTTAAGGTCGTACTTGCCGCTGTTAAGCGCGTGCAGAAGCTGTCCCAGCATAAGTATCGAGGGATAGCAAGCGTCATTGTTGACGTATTTAAGTCCCTCCTCCACAACCGCCTTGGAGCAGTCCTTAAGGATAACGGCGTTGTAGCCGCTGTGCTGGAATGCAGCCTCCAGCATATCAAAATGTATAGGCGCCATCTGCGGGCAGAGGATAGTATGCGTTTTGCGCATTTCCTTGGTAAACTCAGGCTGACGTACATATCCCACATGACCCTGCACGGGCTTGAAGTTGTGGCGCTTTCTTTCCTCAACCACGGATATAAGCGAGCGCAGACGTATTCTTGCCGCGCCAAGGTTGTTTACCTCGTCAATCTTAAGGCAGGTGTACATCTTGCCGAAGCTGCGCAGTATCTCCTGCACCTGGTCGGTGGTGATAGCGTCCAGACCGCAGCCGAAGCTGTTAAGCTGCACAAGCTCAAGACAGTCATGCTTGCCCACAACGTGAGCCGCGCCGTAAAGCCTTGTGTGGTACATCCACTGGTCAACTACTCTTATCGGGCGCACTATCTGCTCAAGGTGGGCTATGCTGTCCTCTGTCAGCACCGCGTAGCCGTAGCCCGTAAGCATTTCGGGCAGACCGTGGTTAATTTCGGGGTCTATGTGATAGGGACGTCCCGCGAGAACAATACCCTGTCTGCCGTTTTCTTCAAGATATTTCAGCGTTTCCTCGCCCTTGGTGCGCATTTCAAGCTTAAACGCCGCGTCCTCGGTGTACGCCGCTTCAAGCGCAGCCTTTATCTCGGTCTTGGTGAATTTAAGGTCAGGCAGCGCGCCCGAAAGTTCCTCATAAAGGCGCTCTCCCATACGCTTTTTATGGAATATCGGCAAGAACGGATTAAGGAACTTAACGTCCTTGCGAAGTTCGGGAACAGAGTTCTTTATAACCTCGGAATATGTCGCAACAACGGGGCAGTTATAGTGGTTGTCTGCGCCGTTTGCCTCACCCATCTCATACGGCATGGAAGGGTAGAATATCAGCTTCACCCCATCGTCTATAAGCGCCTGAATATGTCCGTGCGCAAGCTTTGCGGGATAGCAAACCGATTCTGACGGCATGGTTTCAATGCCGCGGTCATAAATCTCGCGGGAGGATTTCGGCGACAGCTTTACGCTGAAGCCAAGCTCAGTAAAGAACGTGTGCCAGAACGGATAGTTCTCATAAAGACCAAGCACCCTCGGAATACCGATTACGCCGCGCTTTGCCGTACCCTCAGGCAGGCTTTCGCGGTCAAACAGAAGGTGATATTTATAATCAAACAGATTGGGAAGCTTTTCCGCGCCCGAAACATTTCCCGCGCCGCGCTCACAGCGGTTGTTGCTGATATAGCGCTTGCCATCGGGGAATTTTGTTATGGTAAGCAGGCAGTTGTTGCTGCACTTGCCGCAGCGCGCGGTGGTTTTCTCCACCTTAAAGCCGTCCAGCGTATCGGCTGCGGCAATGGTCGAGCCTTTGCCGTCATCACGCTCTATTGCGATAAGCGCACTGCCGTACGCGCCCATAAGTCCCGCCTTGTCGGGACGCACAACGTCCTTGCCGACAATAGCTTCAAACGCGCGCAGAACGGAGTTGTTCATAAATGTGCCGCCCTGCACTATTATCTTATCCCCCATTGTGGAGGTATCACGCAGCTTTATAACCTTGAAAAGCGCGTTCTTTACAACGGAATACGAAAGTCCCGCCGAAATATCCGCAACGGTTGCGCCCTCTTTCTGCGCCTGCTTTACGCGGCTGTTCATAAACACGGTGCAGCGCGAGCCGAGGTCTACGGGATTTTCCGCGGTAAGACCAAGCGCGGCAAACTCCTCGCTTGTCATGCCCAGAGCGTTGGCGAAGTTCTCTATAAAGCTGCCGCAGCCTGAGGAACAGGCTTCATTCAGCAGAATACTTTCAATCTCGCCGTTTTTAACCTGCATACATTTCATATCCTGACCGCCAATGTCGAGGATAAATTCCGCGCCGGGCAGAACCTTATCGGCAGCCTTGTAGTGCGCCATAGTTTCAATCTCGCCGAAATCCGCGCCGAGCGCCGCCTTTATCAGATGCTCGCCGTAGCCCGTGGTGCAAGCCTTTGCTATGTACGCTTCCTCTGGCAGCAGGGAGTAAATCTCCTTAAGTATGCCGATTACGGATTTAAGCGGGTCGCCGCCGTTGCCCGCATAATGGGAGTAAAGTATCTCCGCATTTTTGTTAAGCAGCACCGCCTTTGTGGTGGTAGAGCCTGCGTCAACGCCAAGATATGCCGCGCCGCTGTGCTTTGCAATGTCGGCGGTGGGAATTACCGCCTTTGCGTGGCGCTGCTTAAAGGCTTCAAGTTCCTCGCTGCTGCTGAAAAGCGGCGCAAGGCGCTCAACCTCGCGAAGCTGGCTGCCGCCAAGCTCTGCGGATTTTTTTACAAGCGCGTCCATATCGGCTTCTGCGCTTTCGTCCGACAGCGCGCAGCCCATTGCAACAAATAGGTTAGCGTTTTCGGGGAATATTATCTGCTCCTCCGAAAGATTTAGCGTTTCAATAAATCTCTGCCTTAATTCGGAAAGATAGTGCAGCGGTCCGCCGAGGAACGCCACATTGCCCTTTATCGGCTTGCCGCAGGCAAGTCCGCTTATGGTCTGGTTTACAACCGACTGAAAAACGGAAGCCGCAACATCGCTGCGCTTTGCGCCGTCATTAAGCAGCGGCTGGATATCGCTTTTCGCGAAAACGCCGCAGCGCGAAGCTATGGGGTATATCGTGGTGTGCTTTTTGGCAAGCTCGTTAAGACCGCCAATATCGGTGTTGATAAGCGCCGCCATCTGGTCGATAAACGCGCCCGTGCCGCCCGCGCAGGTGCCGTTCATGCGCTGCTCCAGTCCGCCGGTAAGATATGTAATCTTCGCGTCCTCGCCGCCGAGTTCTATCGCAACGTCCGTCTGGGGGATAAGCCTGCGTATGGCGTTTGTTCCCGCGGCAACCTCCTGCACAAACGGAATATCCAGCCACTTGGAAACCGAAATTCCTCCCGAACCCGTAACGGCTATCATAACCTTTTCGCCCGCAAGTTGAGCGCCCGCCTCCGCAATGATATCGGACACGGTTTTTCTTATATCGGAAAAATGTCTTTTGTACTGACTGTACAGCAATTCCCCGTTATCACCCATAACGGCAACCTTTACTGTTGTTGAACCTATATCCAGACCGACACGCTTCAAATTCTATCATTCCTTTCATTCGGCATAAAACAAATCAAAGTCCGCGCAAAAGCTTTGCGCAATACGTTTTTATTATATCACATCTTTAATAAAAAAACAAGCGGTATTTCCGCACAAACCGCCCTTGTCAAGGCGATTTTGTGCGGTACCGCATAGGCGGCGTTATGCAAATATCCTCTTATGGAATTGCTATACCGCCTTTATTCCAGTTCAAACGCGCCCGTGTACAGGCGGTAATACTGACCGTGCTGCGCGATAAGTTCCTCATGGCTGCCGCGCTCTATAATTCTGCCATGCTCAAGCACCATGATAACATCGGAATTTTTTACCGTGGAAAGTCTGTGGGCGATTACAAATACCGTTCTGCCCATCATCAGCGCGTCCATGCCCGCCTGAACTATCGCCTCCGTGCGGGTATCAATGGAAGATGTAGCCTCGTCCAAAATCATTACGGGCGGGTCTGCAACAGCCGCCCTCGCGATTGAAAGAAGCTGGCGCTGTCCCTGTGAAAGACCGCTTCCGCCATGGGTAAGCACGGTATTATAGCCATCGGAAAGCATACGGATAAAGCCGTCCGCGTTTACAAGCTTTGCGGCGGCAATACACTCCTCATCGGTGGCGTCGGGCTTGCCGTAGCGCAGATTATCCATCACAGTACCAGTGAACAGGTTTACGTCCTGAAGCACCACGCCAAGGGAGCGGCGCAAATCGTCCTTTTTGATTTTGTTGATATTTATGCCGTCATAGCGGATTTTTCCGTCCGCAATGTCATAGAAACGGTTGATAAGATTGGTGATGGTTGTCTTGCCTGCGCCCGTTGCGCCCACAAACGCTATCTTCTGACCCGAATCCGCGCATATATCAATATTGTGAAGCACAAGCTTGTCATCGGTATATCCGAAATCCACATCGTCCAGAACCACGTTGCCGCACAGCTTGGTATATGTCACCGTGCCGTCACCGTGAGGGTGCTTCCATGCCCACATACCCGTGCGCTCGTCTGTTTCGATAATATTGTCGTCATGGTCGTACTTTGCGTTTACAAGGGTTACATAGCCGTTATCCTGCTCAGGCTGCTCGTCAAGCAGCGAGAAGATACGCTGCGCGCCCGCCATAGCCATAACAACCGAGTTAAGCTGCTGCGAAACCTGACCGATAGGACCGATAAAGCTTCTGGTAAGCTGCAAAAAGGAAGCGATAGTACCAAGCGTAAGCGTGTTCACCGCAACCAGCGCAACATTTGTCACGCCGTTAATCGCAAGCAGCGCGCCCACAATCGCAATAATCACATACAGGAAATATCCCATGCAGTTATTTACAGGCATAAGCACGTTGGCGTAGCCGTTAGCCTTGGCGATATCGTTTCTTAAAGTTTCGTTCTTTTCGCCAAACTCGGTCTTTGCCTTTTCCTCGTGGCAGAAAACCTTAACCACGCGCTGACCGTTTACCATCTCCTCAATATAACCGTTAAGGTCGGCAATGGAGGTCTGCTGGCGCACGAAGTACTTGCCGCTCTTTTTGGCAACACTGCCCGTAACCTTGAAAATAAGGAACAAAAACGCGATAACGATAAGCGTAAGCCACAGGCTCATTGTCAGCATGGATACAAAAACCGAAACGATAGTAACCGCCGAGGAAATAACCGACGGCAGCGACTGCGATATCATCTGGCGCAGCGCGTCTGTATCGTTGGTGTAAAAGCTCATTATATCGCCGTGGGTGTTGGTGTCGAAATACTTTATCGGCAGCTTCTGCATATGGTTGAACATATCATCGCGCACCGATTTAAGCACGCCCTGCGAAACGGTCGCCATCATGCGGTTGTAAAGCAGGGTGCAGATAATTCCCAGCACAAACAGCACGCACATACCGATTATCGCTGAAAGCAGTCCCGAAAGGTCGGGATTTTCAACGCCGATAAGCGGCAGAATATGGTCGTCTATAAGCGTTTTGATAAACAAAGAGGAAGCAACGCTTGCTATGGAACTTATTATAATGCTTATGGCAACTATCACAAGCTGCACGCGGTAGGGCTTCATATACGAAAGCAGCCGCTTAAGCACGCCGATATCCATTTTCATGGGCGGGCGCGCGCCCTTTGGGGGCATATTTGCGGGTTTTTTGCTCATTACTGCTCCGCTCCTTTCATCTGGGAATTATAAACCTCGCGATAAATCGCATTGTCGCGCAAAAGCTCATCATGCGTTCCTATTGCGTCAACCGCGCCGTTGTTAAGCACGATAATTCTGTCCGCGTCCTGAACGCTGGAAATACGCTGCGCAATTATTATTTTGGTGGTGTCGGGGATTTCCTCGCGGAAAGCCTTTCTTATCATAGCGTCCGTCTTGGTGTCAACGGCGCTGGTGGAGTCGTCCAGAATAAGGATTTTCGGCTTTTTCAGCAGCGCTCTCGCAATGCACAGGCGCTGTTTCTGTCCGCCCGAAACGTTTGCGCCGCCCTGCTCGATAAAGGTATCGTACTTTTCGGGGAAATTCTGTATAAACTCGTCCGCGCAGGAAAGTCTGCACGCGCGCTCAATCTGCTCGTCCGTGGCGTTTTCATCGCCCCAGCGCAGGTTATCCTTTATCGTACCGGAAAACAGCACGTTCTTCTGAAGCACCATCGCCACGTTGTCCCTCAGCGCGGTAAGGTTGTAGTCGCGCACGTCCTCGCCGCCCACAAGCACCTCGCCCTCGGTAACATCATAAAGGCGCGGTATCATCTGCACAAAGGTGGATTTTGAAGAACCCGTGCCGCCGATAACGCCTATCGTTTCGCCAGATTTTATCTTGAGATTTATGCCGTCAAGCGCGTTTTTCTCGGCGGTTTCAAAATACTTGAAGCTTACGTTTCTAAATTCCACAGAGCCGTCCCTAACATCGGTGAGGTTCTTTTCGCCGTCCGTAATATCGGTTTTTTCGTCAAGGATTTCAACTATACGGTTCGCGCTCGCCTTGGACATGGTAAGCATAACAAATATCATGGATATCATCATAAGGCTCATAAGCATTTGCATTGTATAGGTGAAAAGGCTCATAAGTTCGCCCGTTGTAAGCCCAAGCGCCGCGTCGTTTCCGCTTGCAATTACCGCGGAAGCGCCAAGCCACGAGATAAGCACCATGCAGGTATACACCGCAATCTGCATAAGCGGCGCGTTCCATGCAACGGTTTTTTCCGCCTTTGTGAAGTCCTTGTAAATGCTGTCGGAGATAGCGCCGAATTTTTTCTTTTCGCGCTCCTCCTGCACAAAGGACTTGACAACTCTTATGCCGTGCAGGTTTTCCTCAACAACGGCGTTAAGCTGGTCATAGGTCTTGAACACTCTCTGGAAGCGCGGGAACGCAAGCTTTACTATAACAAACAATCCCACCGCAAGCACAGGCAGCGTGCAAAGGAATATCAGCGACAAATCCGCAGAAATCCTGTATGACGCTATAAACGCAAATATCAGCATAAACGGCGCTCTTACCGTAATTCTTATAATCATCTGGAATGCCATCTGCACGTTTGAAGCGTCGGTTGTAAGGCGAGTTACGATACTTGCCGTGGAGAATTTGTCGATATTAAAAAACGAGAAATTCTGCACATTGTGGAACATATCGTGCCTTAAATTGGCGGTAAAACCCGCGCTTGCATTTGAAGCGGTAAAGCCCGCCGCAACGCCGAACGCCATAGCAAAACAGGTAAGCACGATAAGCTTTAAGCCCGTCATAACAACAGCGTTGATGTCGCCCTTGGTTATACCGTTGTCTATAAGCTCCGCCATTACAAGCGGAATAAGTATTTCTGCAATCGTTTCAAGGATTACAAAAACAGGTGTAAGCAGCGCGGGAAGCTTATACTCCCTCACGCAGCCCGCAAGCTTTTTAATCATATCTATTCTCTCCCTTTCCTTCTGTTTCCCCGCTGTCACCGAGGTTTTTTCTCATGCGCTGCATATATTCTGCAAGCTGTAAAAGCTCGTTCTCGGTAAAGCCGTCTGCAAGCTTTGCCTCCATTCGTGCGCCGTTTTCTTCAAGCGCTTCGGCAAGCTCTCTGCCCTTATCGGTCAGCACAAGCCGTTTAACACGCGCGTCATGCAGCACTCCCACGCGCCGTATCACGCCCTTTTTCTCAAGCAGCGCCAGAACCTTTGATATGGTGGAGCGCGTCACGCCGAACGTTTCCTCAAGGTCTTTCTGAAAAACCTCGCCCTCGGCATGGTACAAATGACCTATTATCCACGCATTGCTGCAAGTAAGCTTGTCGCCGGAAATCTGCGGCTCGCTATTCTCAAGGTATCTGCGCACCGCGTTGTTAAGCGCGCGAAGCTCTATGGCAATAAATCTGTTATCCACTTCACCCCTCCAGACTTTGTAGCATATTCAACATTATAAGGCATTTCCGCCAAATAGTCAATAGGTTGTTTGTGAAAAAATGCTGAAAATTTATTGTCAAGCTTCAGTTGTTTTTCCAAACGAATTATGTTATAATAAACGCATAGCTATCTATATAATTGTATAATTCGGGAGGTAAACCATGTTCAGTCAAGTAAACAGCGTGGGTCTGTTCGGACTAAACGCATTCCCCGTAACCGTGCAGGCAAGCATTTCCGTGGGACAGCCGTCCTTTGATATCGTGGGAATGCCCGATATCGCCGTGCAGGAAAGCAAATCCCGCATACGCTCGGCGCTGGCACATATGGAGCTTAGGCAGTTGCTTGGCGGCAGAGTTACGGTAAATTTAGCGCCCGCAAGCGTAAAGAAGATAGGCTCTATGTTCGATTTGCCGATAACCGCCGCGCTTATGTGCCTTGGCGGAGTTATAAAGTGCGACATATCCGACTGCGTATTTATAGGCGAACTGTCGCTTAACGGCTCACTTGCGCCGATAAACGGCGCGCTGAGCATGACTCTCACCGCCGCTGCAAACGGCGCAAAGCGCATCTTCCTGCCAAAGCAGAACGCAAGAGAAGCTTCCGTTGCGGAAAATATAGAGGTCTACGGCGTGGAACATCTTTCGCAGTTGGTGGAATTTTTGGCGAAAGGCACGGGGCTTTCGCCTGAGGAGCGGTATATTCCCTCCGAAAAGGCGCTTGCCTATTCCGCGGATTTTGCCGAGGTAATGGGACAGCAAAGCGCCAAGGCGGCTATCGAGGTCGCCGCGGCAGGCTCGCACAATATACTTATGCTGGGACCTCCCGGTTCGGGCAAATCCATGCTCGCCAAAAGGATACCCTCAATCCTGCCGAAAATCACCTTCGCCGAAAGCATTGAAACAACCCAGATATACTCTATTGCGGGAATGATAGACCCCGCAGAGCCGCTTGTAACCCGCCGTCCGTTCCGCTCGGTCAGCCATACCGCTTCTGCTGTGGGACTTATAGGCGGCGGCACGATACCCCACCCCGGCGAAATCTCGCTTGCGCACAACGGCGTGCTGTTTCTGGACGAGCTTCCCGAATTTGACCGCAAGGTACTGGAAACCCTGCGCCAGCCGCTGGAAAACGGCGAAATCAACATATCAAGGGCAAGCGGCAGCGCCTGCTATCCCTGCGATATAATGCTTGTCGCGGCTATGAATCCCTGTCCCTGCGGCAATTTCGGCAATCCCGCCAAAAAATGCAGGTGCAGCGATATGCAGGTATCCAACTATCTCAACAAAATCTCACAGCCTGTGCTTGACCGCATTGACATACAAATCGAGGTAAAGCCGCTTGAGTACACCGACCTCAGCCACCGCGCCCCGCAGGAAAGCTCCGCCGCCATTGCCGAGCGCGTACAAAAGGCGCGCGATATACAGGCGAAGCGCTTCAGCGGAACGGCAATCCGCAGCAACAGCGGCATAACCTCGGATATTATCGCCGAGGTCTGCCGCCTTACGCCCGACGCGGAGGATATGATGCGCCGCGCTTTTGACAAGCTGGGAATGTCCGCGCGCGCCTATGACCGCATACTTAAAGTATCCCGCACCTGCGCCGACCTCGCGGGCAGCGAGGATATCCAAAAGGAACATATAGCGCAGGCGATAAGCTACCGCAGCCTTGACCGCAAATACTGGAACAGATAAATGTCCGTCAAAAGGAGAATTTTTAATGAAACATCTCCAATAAGGGGCTTGCCCCGTCATTTAACGTGGCAAGGGTTGGCAAAGCCAACCTGCCATTCAGTGGGGGATTGTATCCCCCACTGAATGGAAAATGGAACCCTGCCGCCGAGTTGAACTTTGTTCAACGCTAGGCAGGGGGACATCTTGCCTAAGTTATATCCGCCATTCTGCACTTACTGATGCTTTTAATAGCGTCAATAATTGTGGTGCTGCTTGCACAGCACGCGTTCAAGGACTCGTTCTGCGTTCATCTGGACGGCAAGGTAAGCGTTGCTGAAGCTGTCGGTATTGTGGATATCGGCGAAGAAGCAAACGCGGAAACTCTCGCGGAATTTTCACAGCGGCTGTTCGGCAAAGGAACAAGCATAACCATCAATCTCCCTCAGCCTGTGCTTGACTTCATAAACTCCGCGAAAGTGGGCGGATTTTTTGCGAAGTGCCTGCACTGTCAGCTTTTCATATTCCTTTTGTCGGGAGTATTGTGCCTTATCTGCGGCGTAGGCTTTCCGTTCAAAATAGGGCGCGGCAAATCGCTCGGCAGCATTTCGGACAGCTTAGCGGGCGCAGACCCCTCCAATAAATATTCAAGAACATATCAGGACTTTAGCGGAAAATGGATTACGGAAAATAGATACGCAGGCGACAATAAATCGTTTGTTGTGTGGCTGCTTTTATGCGTGCTTTAGGCAACACCGCGCAAAGATCATCTTTTGGATTTTGTACGCGCCTTGCTTGCGTCTTTTAGTATGGTTCGTTTACGAAACATACGTCCATATTGCACAACTTTCGCTTGACGGGTGTCTCCCCCTGTGGGGGAGGTGGCACGCAGTGCCAGAGGGGCTGACCGACAGACCCAGCCCGCCTGCGCTCAATTTGTACAATCTGACGAAAAATCTGACGGCGCAATCCGCGCACAATCTTTGTGCGGTATTGCCTTTACTTTTTCCTGATTATCATATGGGGACTGCTGATTGTTCCCGTTATTGTTATCGACCTTGTAATCGCGCTGTTCAGCATAATCATTAGGCTGATTTTCAGCAGGAAAGATAAAACTCCCGAAAAAGCAGATACCGCCGCTCAGACTGCCACAAAGCCCGCGATTCCTAACGAGCCTGTGCTTCAAGCGCCCGCGCCCGCAATTCAGACAATCCTCACAAACCAAAGCCTGTTTGATTATGAGTTCCTCATAAACGGCGAGGTGCTGAAGCTTCCGCTATACACCGATGAGCTGGCGCAAATGAACTACAAGGCAATAGAAAAGCCGCTTGAGGGCGGAAATACAATTGAAGCGCTCACTTTCTGTATGAAAGATTTCGCGTGTCTTAACGTGAAAACAGGCGTGCAGCTTTTGCCAAACGCTCTGACAAACGGCTTCGACGACTACGACAGAACTTACGATTACTACCGTTACTACGGCACGGATTTGCTTGAATTTAATCAGCTTACATTCTCCCACACGCTCAACGCGAGAATAAATTACCAATTTGATTTCTTTAAGGGAATAAAGCCAAATATCTCAACCGCAAATGATGTCTACAACGCCTTCGGCAAGCCAAGCTATGCTTCTCTCGAACACAGGCAGTACATCTACCTTGAAACGCCCGACGCGGTTGCCGATAGAAGCAATCCCGATGTCCGCGAGTCTGGATTTGTGCGGTTTACCTTTGACGAGAACGATGTTCTGACGGAAATAACAATCTCGCACAAGATTAACGGGCTTTAAGCCGTAAGTCTGCGTTTACAAGAAAATCAGAATTGCAGAATAACCTGCCAATCGGGGCGAGCCGCGCAAAACGGTTCGCCCCGAACTTTATTGCGGAACTAACCGCGCAAAGTGTTACTCGGCGGAGCGCTTTGCAAGCTCGGCGTTGTAATCGCTTCTTGAAATATCGCCGTTAAGCACAAGATCAAGCAGCTCCTTATCCGTGTAGGAATACAGCTCGCTGCTTGTGATATTCTCGTCCCCTGTCGATACGTCAACAGAAACCGAGGACTCGTCCGCAGTGGTCTTTGCGCTTACGCTTTGGCTAGCGGTGGTTTCATCTGTGGCGGCTGCGCTGAGATATTCCCTCGCGCCGCTGCTAAGCTCAACCCTGTCCTGCTTGCGCGGATTTTCGGTGCGCTGCCGCTCGGTCTTGGCAGGTTGAGTATCCGCCTTGGTCTTTTCAGCGCGGGAAAGCTGCTCGGCGCGCTCGGTCTGAGCGTTCTGCGCGGTATTCATGCCCAAAGAATTGCTTATGCTGTCAATCATGGATTATCCCTCCTTCATTGTAATTACGAACTGCGCGGAAGCGGTTGTGTACACTAAACCTCCGAAGAAGCCGCGCCGCCAATTCTGTCACGCAGGTTTTTTACATATAAGTGTAGCCTGCTACACTTATTATACCATACCACCGAAAATTGTCAATAACGCTGCGCGATATTTCACAAAAAATTCACATTTCCCGTGATAAAGAACGCGCCAAAATCCCAAAAGCGAATATAAAACAAAACAGCGCTGTGCAGGAATTTTCTCCCGCACAGCGCCGATATTATCTATTCAGATTTTCGTATATCACGCCAAGCAAACGCCTAAGCTGCTGTACCTCGTCCTGTGAAAGCGTGGCAAGCAGCGCCGCCTCATGCTGCAAAACGCCGCGCTCAAAACTCGCGCCAAGCTGCTTTGCCTTGTCGGTAAGGCTTACTATTTTGTTGCGCTTGTCCGCTTCATCAAAGCGGCAGACAAGATAGCCGCTGTTCTCCATTCTTGACACAATGCCCACAACAGTGGGGTGCGACACCTCAAGAAAAACCTCAATCTGCTTCTGGGTGGCGCTGCCGCCCATTTCGTCAAGGAACGCCAGAATACGGCTCTGCGAAATGGTCAGCCCGAACTCCTTAAGCTGCCTGTCCGCGTGAACTTTCATTTTATCGTTTATGTTTTTTATAAGATAGCCAATGTCCTTTTCTCTCACCATATCACCTCGCTGTCTGCCCATAATTTTATTATACACACAGTTTGGGGAATTGTCAAGGCGCGATTTTCCGCGGCGCTGCTGTGTTTTTAAGAAATATTTACCCGCGTCATAGCCGATATCAAGCGGGCGCAGCCCGTGTCATACAAAAAATTTGCCCCGACCGAAGCCGAGGCAAATTTAATCCGATTTGTGAAGCGTATCAGCCCTTTACTGCGCCGAGCGCAACGCCCTTTACGATAAACTTGGAGAGCGCAAGGTAAATGATAACGATAGGAATGATGGAAAGTGCAATTGCAAGATTTATTACACCACGGTCAATTGTGGTTGACGAACTGGTTACAGCAGAAACCATCATAGGCATTGTCTTCATGTTGATATCGCCGTTTACAAGAATCATGGAAGGCGTGTAGTAGTTGTTCCAGCTTGCTACAAAGGCGAAAATAGCCTGAACCGCAAATGCGGGCTTAAAGATAGGCAGCGCAATCTGCATAAAAGTTCTGAACTCGCCGCAGCCGTCAATTCTTGCAGCCTCTACGATATCCAGCGGGAACGAGGACTTCATGTACTGAAGCATGAAGAACACCGTTGCGGGCGCAGCGATAGAGGGAAGAATAAGCGGAATGTAGTTGTTAAGCAGACCAATTGTAGCCATGAACTCCAAGAAACCTGTGGAAACAACCTGCATAGGAACCATCATTACCATGAGGATAAAGGTGGTTGCGAACTTCTTTCCCTTGAAGTCATAAACCGTAAGACCGTAAGCGGTCATTGCGGAGAAGAATACAGAAAGGATAGTAGACGAGCCTGCGATAATCAAGCTGTTTCTGTAACCTGCCCAGAGGTTGAATTTAACGCTGAAGCCGCCGTTCTCGCTGACAAGAGTTTTGAAGTTGTCAAGCAGATAAACATCGGGCAAAAACGAAACACCGTTCTGGCTAATGCTGATTGTATCTCTGGTTGCATTGATAAGGATTATGTAGAGAGGAAGAAGCGAAATAATCGTCAAAATCAAGCAAAAGATAAATCTTAAGGTTGAATGTATTCTGATTTTTCTTCTGTAAGCGGTTGTCGAAAAATTATATGAATCAGCCATCGTATACCCTCCCCCTTACTTTGCCTTGCGACGCTTTTTGGGAGCGTCATTGTCCGTGTTGAAACGGTAAACAATAAGTCCAAGTGCGGCGGTGATTACAAAGAGTATCATAGAAGCCGCTGCGGAATAACCGTAGTTTGTGGCAGCAGAGTGGAAGTTGTCATAAACAAACACAGCCGCTGTCTTAAGAGCAGGTCTTATTGTTGTTCCGTCGTGCAGGAGGTAAGGAATATCGAACATCTGAAGTCCGCCTATCATAGAGGTGATAAACACATAAATGAAGATAGGCTTCAGAATGGGCATTGTTATCCTAAAGAAAGTGTTTACTCCACTGGAGCCGTCAATATCTGCCGCTTCGTAAATAGACGGGTCTATACCGAAAATACCCGACAGCAGCAGCAGCATAGTATTACCATACCACATCCACGATTGTATGAGCATTACAAGTATTCGTGAACTCCATACATCGTCAATAAAAGGAATTTCTTTGACTATCAGTTCAAGATTAAGAAGCAGTGAGTTTACCGCACCATATTTGGTGTTGCCAAACAGCATCAAAAACATAGCCGCAACAGACGCCGCCGTTACAATGTTAGGCAGATACATAACAACCTTAAAGAAGCCTGTACCCTTAATCTTAATTCTCACATCGGAGAACCATACTGCCAAAAGCAGCGACAGTACAATCTGTACAACAAAGTTTCCTCCCCAGAGAATCAGGGTATTTCCCATAGACCTCCAGAATTCCTTGGAAATCGCACTCTGGTAACGCTCTGTACCGCCAAAAAGCAGATACTGATAATTATCAAATCCAACCCAAGTATCGGGATGAGCGCTTCCGTTATTCTTAAAGCTAAGGAGAAATGTATTGATAAGCGGATAAATCATGAAGAATGCGTAGATAATAAAGAACGGTGCGATAAACATATAACCGTACTTCGCATAGCTTACCATACGCTGTCTTCTGCCGTTTGCTGCCTGCATGATGCACACCCTTTCGATTTTTTTGATAAAAAATTACAATATATCCGCTTGCGGGCGCAAACCCGCAAGCAGTATATTGCAATAAAACTATTTAGTTTTAAGGAAGTTTATATCGGCTTCGATATAAAATTACTCAATAACGATGTCTGCGTACTTAGCAGCAACGCTGTCCTTGAATGCTTCGATAGCTTCTTCCTTGGTAGCGTATGTACCCTTGATGTAGCCAGCTACGGAGTCATTGAACAGACCCTTGATTACAGAATCATAGATTGTCAGCTTGTTGCTGAGGTCGAGCTTGTCAAGAACGTTTACGAGAATCTCGAAGTGATTCTGGTTATCCTTGAGGTACTTGTTAGCAACGGTAGCTGTGGACATAGCGGACTTGTTGTTCATGAAGTCGCCTGTCTTAGCGGAGTAAGCGCCCATGGTGTCAGCGTTCTTGCAGTAGAACTCGATGAAGTCCTTAGCAATTGTCTTGTTATCGCACTTGTTGGTGATTGCGAAGTAAGAACCGCCCCAGAACCAGCCGGAAGGACCTTCGCAAAGTGCGAGCTGGTCAGATGTAAGAACAGTGCTTGTGCATTCGCCGTTCTCATCAAACTTAGCACCAGCAGCCATCTCTACGAGAGTGTTACCGCCTGTGTTTGCAAGACCCCATGTAGGAATGAAGTCGCCGAATACGGAACCGTCATTGAAAGCAGCGGTCCACTCGGGCTCCCACATACCAGCAATGTTGGTAAGTGTGCCAGCGTCGCTCATGGACTTAGCGATATCATAGAAATCTTCAGCGTTGTCCATTACAAGCTTGCCGTCAACAACCCAAGCCTGAGTTCTGTTGGACTGGTAAACCTGCCACAGACCGGACTCTGTAGCCTGCATAGCTACCTTGCCGCCAGACTTCTCATACAGTGTCTTAGCTGTTGCCTGGAATGTATCCCAATCCTTAACGAGTTCCTGCATCTCTGCGGGAGAGTTTACATCGAGGTACTCCTTAGCGAGGTCAGCTCTGTAAAGGAATCCACCAGGTGTAGCCTGGAAAGAAGCTGCCTTAAATGTGCCGTCAACAGCAGTACCGTAGTCAAGTACATAGCTGAATGCGTCTGTAAAGTCAGCCTTGGAAAGACCGATTGCAGAGTAAGGAGCTGTCAGAGTTTCATCGTTGATGTAGTCTGTAATCCAGTCAGCGTCGCAAACGAGGATATCAGCGTCATCGTCGCCCTTGAGGTACTGCTTATACTGGTCACGAGCGCCCTCGCCGTTCTCACCAACTGCTACCCACTTAACCTGGTCAGCTGTGTAATCTGTGTTCTCGATAAAGAAGTCAACCATCTTAACGATATCAGAGTTACCAGACCAAGCAAGGATAGTCAGGCAGTCGCCGTCGTCCTTAAGCTCAACAGCGTTGTCGTCGCTTGTTGCATCGCTGGAAGCGTCAGCAGCGCCGGAATCGTTAGAAGCTACGCTGGAGTTGCCGGAATCAGCAGCGGACGAATCCTTGCTGTCAGTAGATGTGTTGTTGTTGGAGCAACCAACAACGGACAGAATTGTAGCAGACGCGAGAAGCGCTGCTAATACTCTCTTCTTCATAGGTTTTTTCCTCCCATAAATAGGTTATAATCGTTCCGTAAAAGGAACTTGTGTTATTCACCAGACGGCGCATTTATTGCGCGCGCCTGATTTCATTTGTTAGTTTATCATAAAACAAGGTTTTTTTCAAGTCTTTTTTTTGAACTTTTTCGCACGGATTTTTCAGAAAACGTTTTCAATACCCTAGGGTTGTTCATTATTACAACACTTTTTCTTAATAACCTAAAAAACGCGCACGCGCCTAAAAAACCGCGAAATTCCGCTTAGCCAAGCCATTTTTTGAAGTTAATAAAACGCGTGGAATTTAAGTTTTCAAAAAATACAGGTATTTTGTTACCAAGTTGTAACTTTTGTTTTGGTGAAAGTGACGAAAAATTTTCACACGCGATTTGTAAACGATATCAGACGCATTTTCACGAATTTTCGCCATGGCGCGGTCTATCACAAACAAAGACCCCCGCAAAATGCGAGGGTCTTAAATCTATACTATTATTAAATTAGACGGGGTGAACCTTATTTACTTTATCGGCATGGTCGGCGTCAATGCCAAGCTTTCTGTCGCGGCGCTTCTCGAAATACTTCGGCGCAACCTTGGGGAACATGGCGTATGTGAGGATATCCTCCTCCTGCTCAATCCACTCGGCAGCTTCCTTCTTCATTGCGTCAAACTCAGGCTCCAGCAGGTCTGCGGGACGGCAGGTTATAGGCTGCTCATCGCCGAGAATCTTGCTGCGGAACGCGGGGTCTATCTCAACGGGAGTCTTGCCGTACTCGCCCTTAACCAGTCCCTTGAACTCCTTTGTGACAGTCTTGTAGCGCTCGCCTGTGATAACGTTGAACACAGCCTGTGTGCCGACAATCTGCGAAGTAGGCGTAACAAGGGGCGGGAATCCGCTGTCCTTGCGCACGCGCGGAACTTCCTTAAGCACCTCGTCAAGCTGGTCAGCCTTGCCCGCCTGCTTAAGCTGTGAAAGCAGGTTGGAGAGCATTCCACCGGGAACCTGATAAATCAGCGCGTTAGCGTCGGTTGCAAGCATTGCGGGGTCAAGCAGACCGCTGTCGATATACTTCTTGCGCAGCTTCATGAAATAATCTCTTACCTCGGTAAGCGCAACAAGGTCTATGCCTGTGTCGTACTCTGTGCCCTTGAATGTTGCGACAATGGACTCTGTAGGCGCGTGGGAAGTACCCAAAGCGAGAGGCGACATTGCGGTATCAACCGCGTCAGCGCCCGCCTCGACAGCCTTAAGTATGCACATTGAAGCCAGACCTGATGTATAGTGAGTATGAAGCTGTACGGGGATATTAACCGCGCTCTTGATATCTCTTACAAGGGTTTCAGCCTCATAAGGCGTAAGCAGCGCAGCCATATCCTTAATGCAGATGGAGTCAGCGCCTGCGCTTTCAATCTGCTTTGCGTAGTTCATGTAATACTCGTGTGTAAACACATCTCCCAGTGTGTAGGAGATGGCAACCTGCGCGTGACCCTGCTCCTTCTTTGCCGCATTGATAGCGGTTTCAAGGTTGCGGATATCGTTAAGCGCGTCAAAAATACGGATTATGTCAATACCGTTTGCGATGGACTTCTGCACGAAATACTCAACCAAATCGTCCGCATAGTGGCGATAGCCGAGCATATTCTGTCCTCTAAACAGCATTTGCAGCTTGGTGTTGGGCATTTCCCTGCGGATAGTGCGCAGTCTGTCCCACGGGCATTCGTCCAGAAAACGAATACAGGAATCAAATGTTGCGCCGCCCCAGCACTCTGCGGAATAGAAGCCAATCTTGTCCATTGTGGAAAGGATAGGCAGCATTTCGTCCAGCGACATTCTGGTAGCAAGCAGCGACTGGTGCGCGTCGCGCAGAACGGTTTCTGTTATCTTAAGCTTAGCCATTTTTGCTCTCCTTATTTTATAATCAGTTGATTGTGGCAACGGCTGTGCCTGTTTCAACGGAGTCGCCCTTGTTTACGTTTACGGAAGCAACAACGCCGTCCCTGTCGCAGACGATATCGTTCTCCATCTTCATTGCTTCAAGAACTGCGATAACCGTGCCGTTTGTAACCTTGTCGCCTACCTTAACCTTTACGTCAACAATAGTGCCGGGCATGGGGGAAGCGATAGAAAATGCGCCTGCTGCCGCAGCGGGAGCAGCCTTTTTGGGGGCAGCCTTGGGAGCGGGAGCGGCTGCGGGTGCGGGAGCAGCGCCGTCAGCCTCGTCAACAGTTACGTCATAAGCAGTGCCGTTTACGGTGATTGTGTATCTTTTCATGTCATTTTACCTCTCGTTAATTTTTATCAGAATACAAAGTTTGCGTGCTTTCTTGCGGGGGAAGCCACTCTCTTGGAAGCGCACATATCAATTGCGCCCGCAACGGCTTCCTTGGTATCCTCTGCCGCGATAACGCCGTCAACCATACCGATTGCAGCCGCGCCGAACGCGGAAGCGTCAAGCGGCTCGCCCATAAATACCTTTGCAGCCTCAGCGCTCATTGGAGCGATTGCGGCATTTTCCCACGCATAGGAAATATCCGCGCTGTCAAACGCAGCATAAGCCGCGCCGTAAGCTTCGCCCTTGATAATGTTTATCTTGGTGGTTGTTGCGCTTGCGTAAACCTGCGCAAGCTTTGCAAAATCGCGCACGCTGCCGTTAAGCTCCGCTGTGCTGGAAGCTTCAAAGCCCTTGGTGTCGATTATTGTAACAACGGGGATTGAGAACACGTCCGCAAGCTGTACAAAACGCGCGATTTTTGCGCTGTCAGCAGCGGTAAGCTTCTCAGCCTTATCGGTGGCAACAAAAGCAACAGTCGCCCAGTTTACGCTTGCGATAGCGGTATAAGCCGCTGTACCGAACTCCGCGCCAAGCTCTATAACGGAATTTTTATCCGCAGCCGCCGCAATAATATCAGCGCCCTTCATTGCTGCCGTTATCTCCGCGTCATTTGCGGTGAAATCATCATTTCCCGCAAGGGAAATATTGTTTGCGGGAAGAACCGCAACCAGCTTTCTTGCCTTTGCGGCAGCGTCAGCGCCGTCCTTTGCGAGGATATCGCACACGCCTGCCTTTGCAGCGTTAGCCGCTGTGCCCGCGCCCGCAAGCTTTCCATCGGGTGCGTTGAAGGGAGCGGTCATAAACAGCTCTGCCTTTTCGGTCATTACGGTAACGTCAGCCATGGAAGCCAGCATTGCCGCTGCGCCTGCGCAAACGCCGCAAACCACGGCAACCTGCGGAACAACGCCCGAAATCTCAGCCGAAGCCTTGATGATATCGCCGTAAGCGGAAAGCACCGCCATGCCCTCGGTGATATCGCCGCCCTTTGAGTCAAAGAACGCAACCACGGGAGCGCCATTCTTTGCGGCAAGCTGATAAATCTTTCTGATTTTCATAGCCGCGCTCTTGTTTACAGCGCCGCCCTTTACGCTTACGTCCTGTGCATAGGCGTAAACTGTGCCGCCGAGGATATTTCCCCAGCC
Source organism: uncultured Ruminococcus sp. (assembly GCA_964556595.1). Classification (GTDB taxonomy): domain Bacteria; phylum Bacillota; class Clostridia; order Oscillospirales; family Ruminococcaceae; genus CAG-115. Next base: position 49,006 of record CAZKXB010000001.1, read on the forward strand.
TGCGACAACGGGGCAAAGTCCGCCGTCTGTGGACATAAACTTGTCCAGTTCCTTGAAGCTGCCCTCGTCAAACAGTGCAGCCAGCCATTTTCTTGCTTCGCTGTCAGGAACGCTCTGCTCCATCTCAGCAAGTGTCTTAGAAATTGCCATATCTGTCCTCCATATACATCAAAGACCGCCGCCGCAAGCGACAGCAATCCCCAAATTAGTCCATAATAATTATACTATATCGTGACGAAAATAACAAGCCAAAATCACATTTTTGTGCATTTTTTATTTTCATCAAAGAATTTCGCGATATTGTCGATGGCTTTTTCGTCATTTTTCACAAATCCCCATTTTCTCAGGCGCTCAAGCTGCTCGCCCTCTGGGAAATCGAACCTCGCCTTTTCTATGCCGTGCAAATCCATAAGGTTAAGTATAGCCCTCACAAGCCCGTCAACCCAGAAATCGTCACATTCCAACTCGTCAAAAACAAACGTATCGCCAAGCAGCACGCCCGCGCATTTGCCAAGGCTTATGCCGTTATCCGAGGCATTGAACTCTATTTTTTCGGTATTCTGCTTGTTCTGTAAAATTTCAACCATTTCTTATGTACCTCTTACCTTCTCTGTCTTGAAGCCTTGCCTGCGGCGGCGCGCAGCGCCCTGAGTTCCTCTTTGGTAAGGTCGCGGAACTCGCCCGGCTTCAGCATACCAAGCTTCACCCCGCCGATAGCCACGCGGCGCAGTCTGCCCACCTGAAGCCCCACCGCCTCGCACATACGTCTTATCTGGCGATTTCTGCCCTCCTTGATAACAAAGCGCAGCACGGTGCGGGTCGGTTCTTCAGCCAGCACCTCAACCGTACAAGGCAGCGTCACCGCGCCGTCATCAAGCTTAACCCCCGCGGAAAGCGCGGAAAGCTGCTGCTCGTCCACCCTGCCGTCAATGGTTACGCGGTAGGTTTTGGAAACATGGCGCGACGGGTGCATTATGTCGTTTGCAAATTCACCGTCATTTGTGAATATCAGCAGTCCCTCGGAATTTCTGTCAAGCCTGCCCACGGGATAAACGCGCTCCTGCACGCCTGTAAGCAGGTCGGCGGCTATTTTTCTGCCCTTTTCGTCCGCCATTGTGGTGACGTAGCCGCGCGGCTTGTTGAGTATGATGTAGCGCTTTTCGGTATTCTGCGCGGAAATAACGTCATCTCCCACCCTTATCAGGTCGTTTCTGGGGTCTGCCTTGTCGCCAAGCGAACAGCCCCTGCCGTTCACAGTAACCATGCCGCTTGAGATAAGCTCCTCCGCCTTTCTGCGGGAGCAGTAGCCGCTGTCCGCAATAATTTTCTGTATCCTTACTTTCTCCATAATAAATCCTCCTCCATCTCCCGACGGTTAATAGGCTTTCCGCGCAAATCTGCACAGCAGTCTTTGCGCGGTGTCGCCCTAAATACTAAATATAAATTCCCACAGCCGCAAGCAGCTTTTGCAGCGCCGAAAGCTGTCCGCACTCCGCCGAAACGCTCTGCGCCGCATAAAGCGGGCAGGTCTTAACCACCCTGCCGTCAAGCGAAAATTCTATGCAGCCAAGCCTGTCGCCCTTTTTCACTCCGCCGTATACAAACCTCGGCAGCAGCACGCGCTTGGTAAGCTTCTCCGCCTGCTGCGGCAGCAGCGCAAGGCTTGCGGGGTCGGCATAAACGCCCACGCTTTCGCCCGTACCCGCAACCGCAACGCGCTCTGCGCACCCAAGCTGAAGCGGGAAGCTTTCAACCGCCGCGAACCCGTAATCCAGCATTTTTTCATGGTCATTCCAGTCGTCGGGAGCGTTAAGCGTAACCGCGATAAGCGTTACATCTTCGCGCTTTGCCGCCGAAACCAGACACCGCCGCGCGTTGTCCGTAAAGCCTGTCTTTACGCCCACCGCGCCCTCGTACCTTTGCAGCATTTTATTGGAATTATAAAGCGTGCGCGCATACGGGGGATTGCCAAACTCCACCTCAGCCGAGGAACACGAAACAATTTCGCAGAACGTTTCATTCTTCATGGCATATGCGGTAAGCATGGCAAGGTCGCGCGCGGTGGTGTAATGTCCCTGCGCGTCAAGCCCCGATGGCGTGACAAAGTGCGTTGAACTTAAGCCAAGCGCCTGTGCCTTTTGGTTCATCAGCTCCACAAAAGCGCCTATGCTGCCGCTCACCGATACCGCCGCCGCGTTTGCCGCGTCATTTCCAGACGGCAGAAGAATACCGTAAAGCAAATCCCTGCGCGAAACGCGGTCGCCCGCGCGCAGCCCCATGGAAGTTCCCTCCACCATAATGGCATAGCTGTCCACGGTAAATTCGCTGTCAAGGTCGCCCGCTTCTATGGTTAAAATCGCGGTCATTATCTTGGTTGTGCTTGCCATGGCGCGCTTTTCGTCCGCGTTTTTCTGATACACAACCGTGCCGGTTTCCGCTTCAATCAATATCGCGCTTGCCGCCGAAAGTTCTGTTGGCTGCTGCGCCATTGCCAAAGCCGCAGTAAGCTGCGAAGCCATCGCAGCGACAAATACCGATAATACCGCCAAAATACGCTTTTTCATGCCTGCTCTCCTATCGCTTAAGAATTGTTCGGCGATAGTATGTGCCGCGCGACAGGAAATATACGGCATTTTCGGTGATTACTCAGTCCTCTGCGGACTTCTGTTCAGGCTCGCCGCTGTCGGACTTTTTCTTGCCCACCATGTCCTTTACCTTGTCGATAAGACCGGGAACTGCGTCTATAATTCCGTCAAACTTGCCGCCCTTTGCGCCAAGCTCCAGCAGCTTTACATCGCCGTCCGTCTTGATAACAATGAACGCAACAGGCTTAACCGTAACGCCTGCGCCAGAGCCGCCCGCGAATTTCTCCGCCGTCTGCACGGGAAGGTCGCTGCCGCCCGACACAAAGCCGAACGAAACCTTTGATACGGGGATAACCACCGTGCCGTCGGGCGAGGTTATCGGGTCGCCTATAATAGTGTTTACATCGGTCATTTCGTGGATTTTGTCCATGGAAATTCCCATTACTCCTTCAATCGGGTGCTTGTCTGCCATAGTATTAACTCCTTTCATACAGCGAGGTTGTCCCTGCTGTCTTATGCCTTATTTTTGGGGGATTTAGCTCCGCCCTTTGCGGTAAACCTGCCGAGCCAGTCCATGGTTTTCTCGCTGCGCAAAGCGCGCACAACCAGTCTGCCAAGGAATGTGAACAGGAATATCACAAATATCATCATGCACATTTTCACCGTGCAGGAGAATTCCGCTTTGGTATCCTCCGCCTGAAAATCCACATTTATGTCAACCTGCGGCTGCTTAAGCGTGAAAAACGAACCTAAAAAGCCAAGCGCGTTTCCCACTGCAAGGTTCACCGCGCCGAATTTAAGTGCCGCCTTTGCCGCGTCCTCGCCGCCGCAAAGCACGCGGATTTCCAGATTGCGGATTTCAATGCGCCGAAGCAGCTTTTTAAGCGGCTTGCAAAGGCTGTTCACCAGAACCTTGATAATCTCGAAAAGTTCCGACAACGTTGGCGCTTTGGGATTTTTCTGCTTTTTGGCTTTTTTCGTTTTAACGCTTTGGGCGGGCGGCACAGTTTCCTGCGCGGCGGGGGTTTCCTGCTGCTGCGGGATTTCCTGCGCGGCGGGAGTTTCCTGCTGCGGGATTTCCTGCGCGGCGGGCGCTTTCTGCCGCTTTTTGCGCCCCGCGCGTTTTTTGGGCTTTTGTGGAATACGGTACAGCGTTATAAAAAGGCAGCGCACGCGCAGCTTTACGGCTTTGCCGTACTCGATATCTATTATGACAGGTGCGGCAAGTACCAGCACCAGAAGCAGCACTATGCTGCTGAATATTATCCAGCCCGTACACTCACCACCCTTGCTGAAGCCGCGCCGCATTTGTAATTCTGCGCGCGCCTTGACTTAATCGCCCGAAAGCGTCATTTCCTCATACTCGTCAAAATCAATCTGTCCGTTTGCGTCGGGGATAGCGGGAAGTCCCGATATATCGGCAATACCGAAGCAGCGCAGAAAATTCTCCGTTGTGCGGTATGCTATCGGTCTGCCGGGCAGGTCAAGCCTGCCGTACTCCTCCAGAAGCTCGCGCTCCACAAGCGAATTTACAACGCCAGAGCTGTCAACGCCGCGAACCTGCTCCACAAAGCCCTTTGTAACAGGCTGATTATACGCCACTATCGCCAGCACCTCAAGCGCCGCCTGCGACAAGGGCGCCTGCCGCCTTGTTTCAAGCGCCGCCTTTATTTTCGGCGCGAACTCCGCCCTTGTCGTAAGCTGAAAGCAGCTTCCAAGGCGCATTATCACAAGCGCGCTTTGCTGCTCATTATATCGGTCGTTAAGACGGTCGGCAAGCTTTTCCACCGTTTCGGGTTCTATTTCTGCGGCTGCCGCAAGCTTTTCAAGCTCTATCGGCTCTCCGCAGGCGAACAGAATTGCTTCAACCGCCGCCATTCCCTCACTGAACTTCATTTGTTTCCTCCCTGTCGGCGCGCGTTGCCATGCGCACGCTTGCGCCGTCCTCGGATATAACTATCCTGCCCTGCTTTGAAAGCTCCAGAATTGCAAGAAATGTCGCCACCTCGCGCGAGCGCGGCTGACCCGCGTAAAGCTCGTCCATGGTGACTGAGCCTTTTCTGCGCAGGCTTTTAAGCACCGCCACTATGCCCGTAAACACCGTAACATAGCTTTTCGCAACGATAGGCTTTATAGATTTAGGGCGATACGCCGCCTTTTTCCGCGTTCTGTCGGCAACCGCGCCGTAAGCCAGCATAAGTTCCTCAGGCTGATGAGTGCCGCGATATGCGCGGTCAATCTCAAGCTGCATGGGCTTTCTTACAAAAACCACATCGCCCTGCCAGCGCTTTTGCAGCCGTCCCGCCATGGTTTTGCACAGCGCGTATTCTATCAGCGCGCCTTGAAGCTCCTTTTTAAGCTCCTCTACCTCCTCCTTCGGAAGCAGCGCTGCGGACTTTATAAGTATCAGCCGCGCCGCCATCTCCAGAAAGTCGGAAGTAACCTCTATATCCGCCTCGGTCATTCGCTCAAGATAAAGCATAAACTGCTCCAGCAGCACGCTTATCTCAATATCCTGTATATTCAGCTTGTGCTTTTGTATCAGCGACAGCATAAGGTCAAGAGGACCTTCAAACACCTCCAGCTTAAAGCTTAAGCTATCCATACGTCACCCCAGAAATGCAGAGCATACATCAAGCAGCCATATCACGCAGTTCGACAGGAAATTAAGCGGCACATCAAGCGCGCCGAAAATCAGCAGCGCAAAGAACACCCAGTAAATAATCTGGCTGTAACGCTCCATAAAGTTAATTCCCCTTGCAGGCAAAAAGCTGTACAGTATCTTCGAGCCGTCAAACGGCGGTATCGGCAGCAGATTAAATATCGCAAGATAGACGTTAATCTGAATTACATAATACACGCCGACGCAGATGTACGCGGCGGTTTCCGAGGTAAGCGGGATAAGCTTCAGGATAATCATAAAAATATACGACAACAGGATATTTGCCAGCGGCCCCGCCAGAGAGGTCAGCGCAAGCGCGGTGCGGTTTTTAACCTTGCGGCAGCGGTGAATATTTACCGGAGTTGGCTTTGCCCAGCCTATGCAGCAAAAGCACATACACAGCGCACCCATGGGGTCTATATGCGCGAAAGGGTTAAGCGTAAGCCTGCCCTGCTGCTCGGCGGTGTCGTCACCGAGTATTTTTGCCATAAGTCCGTGCGCGCACTCGTGTATGGGGAAAACCACAAAAATAACAACAGCCACCGCAAAGCAGGACAGTATCGCATACTCCCACGGCTTGCTTCCCATCATTGCGTCGATTATATCAAAAATCGGTCCTTTTATTCTTTCCATAAGTACTCCTCGTAAAACACAAATAACATATGTTGAAATTATTGTCAGCTAAAAAACTGCTATACCACTTTATTATAACTCATTATAAGTTTTTTTTCAAGGGGAAACAAGCAAATTACACACATATTTCACACTTGGGAAATTTATTAGAGTTCTAACGCGGACAAACTCCCCATATACTGGAATATACGAAAGCGAGGGAAGCAAAAATGATAACCGTTAAAAACGCTGAAATACCGCTTAAAAGCGCCGAAAGGCTGATAACACTGCCGCAGGATATACCGCGCAGCCGCCTTTGCGAAATTCGGCTCAGGGCGGGACGTCCCGCGGTGGCGGTTTCGGTATCGGGGGCAAGCGTTCCCTGCTCGCGGGTGCTTTCGGCGGCTGACATTGACGGCTGCTTTCAGGAGCTTTGCCGTTACTCCGTACACAGCTTTCAGCGCGAAATAGCCGAGGGCTACATAACGCTTCCAGGCGGACACAGGGCGGGCTTCTGCGGCACTGCGGTGGTGCGCGGCGGCTGTGTTGAAACGCTGCGCAGCATATCCTCCATAAATATCCGTATAGCGCACGAGATAAAAGGCTGCGCCGAAGCGCTTTACCGCGCGGTTTTTTCAGAGGGGCTGCGCTCGCTGCTGATAGCGGGAGCGCCGCTTACGGGCAAAACCACCCTGCTGCGCGACCTCGCACGGCTTATCGGCGAAAATCACAAGGTTGCGCTTATCGACAGCCGAAGCGAGCTTGCTGCCTGCTGTGACAGCGCGCCGCAGCTTGACGTGGGACTTAATACGGACGTGCTTAACGGCTATCCCCGCGCAGAGGGCATGGAAACCGCCCTAAGAACCTTAAGTCCCGATGTGATTATGTGCGATGAACTTGGCGGAGATATCGGCGCGGTAAAACGGTGCGCGCACTGCGGCGTAAAGCTTATCGCGACAATCCACGCCGACTCGGCACAGCAGCTTCTGCGCGATAAGCAAACAGCGGAACTTTGCGGCGCGTTTGACTGCATAGCCGTCCTCTGCGGAAAGGGCGCAATCGCCGAAATAAGGCAAATAAACCCAAACGCGCTTCAAGGTACTAAGCCATGAACATAATTCTTGCCGCTGCCGCATTTGCGCTTTGCACGGCGGGCGGACTATACAAAAGCGCGCTGCTGAAAAAACGCGCCGCGCTGCTTTGCGAGCTTAAGCGGCTTGTAAACGGCTTTGCCATAAGCATACGCTACACTGCGCCAACGCTTGACCAGCTTGCGGACGGCTGCGGCGGCGTTTTTGGGGAACTTCTGCAACAGGCGCGACAAAACTCCCCCAACATAAAAAGCGCATGGCAGACAGCGGCGGCGCAGCTTTCCGCGCTACCCTTTTCGGGCGAGGAGGAAGCGCGGCTTATGGCGCAGCTTGGGCGCGAACTCGGCACCTGTGACGCGGCGGGACAGCTTTCCATGCTGGAAATGTACGCCGAGCAGCTTAAAAAGCTTTCGGACGAGGCGGAGGAAAACGCCGCAGTCAAGGGTAAGCTGCTGCGCTCTGCAGGAACGCTGCTTGGCATTGGCGCGGCAATTCTGATAATTTAACGGACGGTGAAATATGGAGCTTGACCTTATCTTCAAGATAGCGGCGGTGGGAATAATCGTGTCGGTGCTTAACCTGATACTGAAAAAGACCGACCATGACGAGCAGGCTATGATGCTTACGGTGGCGGGACTTGTGATAGTGCTGATGATGATAATTCCCGCCATAAGCGAGCTTTTCTCTACGATAAAATCCGTATTCGGGCTGTGGTGACGGTATGGATATAACAGCAATTGCGGGCATTGGCATACTTTCGGCGGCGCTGTGCGTTATCGTGCGGCAGTACAAGCCCGAAATGGCGCTTGGGATAAGCGCCGCGTGCGGGGTGCTGATACTTATTGCGGTGATAACAATGCTGTCGCCCTCGGTGGAAGCGATAGTGCAGCTTACCGAAGCCGCAGGACTGGATAACGGCTACGCCGCCATACTGCTTAAGGCGCTTACCGTGTGCTACATAACCCAGCTTTCCGCCGACTGCTGCCGTGACGCGGGGGAAGCCGCGATAGCCACCAGAATTGAACTTGCGGGCAAGGCTGCGATAGTGGTGATTTCGCTGCCCGTTTTCTCATCGCTTGCGGAACTTGTAACAAAGCTGATAAAAGCCTGAAGCCCATCTGACTGAGGAACACAAAAATGAAAAAGATGTTTATTGTTCTTTCGGCGCTGCTTATTTCGCTGATGTGCGGATATACCGCGTTTGCCGAAACGGAGTTTGACTACGGCAAAGCCGCGCTTGAGCAAGCCGTTCCCCCCGAAGCCGCTGAAATCCTTGAAGAACAGGGTATCGACCCCGACAGCGGCGGCGCAGACTCGCTGTCGCTGGGAGGGGTGCTTTCATATATCTGGTCGCTTCTGGCGCAGCAGGCGGCAGCGCCGCTTAAGCTGCTTGTGTCGCTGTGCGGCACGGTGCTGCTGTGCGCAATCTCCGCAAGCATTTCGGACAATTCCCCCGATAAGATGTCGGGGATATTTACAACCGTTGGCGTGCTTGCGGGCGCGGGAATGTCGATAGCCGCCATTTCCGAAATACTCAGCGGCACACTGGAGCTGCTAAGCGCCGCTTCGGTATTTATCACCGCCTTTATCCCCATATTCGCGGGAATAATATCCGTTATGGGTCACACCGCCACGGCTTCGGTGCTTAACACCGTAACCCTTGCGGCAACCCAGCTTTTCTCGCAGCTTGCCGTTAATTTCCTCGCGCCGCTGTGCGGGGCGGTTATGGGACTTTCCATCACGGGCGCAATCCACCCGCAGCTTAACGTAGCGCGGCTTGGCGAGCTAATAAAAAAAATCGTCATGTGGACGCTTACCCTGCTTATGACGGTTTTTATGAGCATATTGTCATTGCAGACCTTTACCGCAGCCTCCGCCGACAGCGTACTGATACGCACGGCGAAGTTCGCTGTATCCTCAGGCGTGCCGATAGTGGGCGGCACAATTTCGGACGCCGTAAGCACGGTATACGGAAGCCTTGGCATAATAAAAAGCAGCGTAGGCACCTACGGCATAATAGCGGCGGCGGTGATAATTCTGCCAACGCTTGTAAGGGTGGTGTGCTACCGCCTTGCCGTAACCGCCGCCGAAGCCGTAAGCGACCTTTTCGGCATAAAGGAGCTTACCGCGCTGCTTAAAAGCTGCGGCGCGGTGATGTCAATAATAATCGCCGTTATAGTGTGCTTTCTGCTGCTTAATACAATCGCGGCGGTGATAATGCTGTCGATAAGCGCGGGCACGGCATAACGGCGCAGGGGGAACATAAAAATGAACTTTCTTCTTACCGTGTGCATGGCGGCGATAGCTTCTGCGCTGTTTAGGCTGCTTGTGCCTGAAAATAAATTTTCAAAGCAGATTTCGCTGCTTATCGTGTGCGTATTTCTGCTTACGGGAATAAACGCGCTTTGCGGCGCGCAGCTTGACCTTTCCGCAGATGTGCTTGATATCGGCGTTACCGAGGACTACATAGGTTTTTCGGGAGATGTAAACAAATCCCTGCAAAAAAAGATATGCGCCGATATGTCGGAAAAGCTTTACACGCTTATGAACGAAAACGATATCTTCCCGCTGCAAATTCACATAGGCGTTAATATTTCGGGACTGTACAGCATATCTATTACACAGGTGAAGCTTGTTCTGCGCGAAAGCGACCAAGACAAAGCGGACAGGGCGCTTTCGCTGCTTAAGGACGCACTTTCGGACAATATAGAAATAAAACTGGAATACAAACAGGAGGGATAACAAAATGCCGTTTAAGATTGCGGGCGGGAAGCTTATATCCGACAAGCGCTTTGTAAAAGCGGCGGTGATAATCGGCGCTGCCGCGATACTGCTGATATTTATAAGCTCGCTTGCTCCCGCCGCCGACAGCGAAGCCGCCCCTGCCGCCGAAAACTCCGCCGAGCTTGAGCAGCAGCTTGAACAGCGGCTTGAAGCGCTGCTTTGCGAAATAGACGGCGTATCCTCGCCGCGCGTTATGCTTACACTGGAGCAGACCTCGCAGACGGTGTACGCGCGTGACAGCCACACCTCCGCTTCGCACGGCGCAGAGGGCGGCAGCAGCCAGACCAGCAGCGAAACGGAGGTCGTAATTATCGGCAGCGGCAGCGACAAAGCAGCCCTTACCGAAAGCACAATACTCCCAAAGGTGCGCGGCGTTGCCGTGATATGCGGCGGCGCAGAAAACGTACTGACAAAGGAAAAGGTGGTGAACACGGTAGCAAGCGTCCTTGACATCAGCACAGCAAGAGTCTATGTAACCTATTGACAGAAAGGAATTTATCATGAAACGTATCAATCTTATCATCGGCAAAAAGCAGCTTGTCATAGCGGGACTTACCGTGCTGCTGGGCGCGGCGGTGGCGGTTAATTTCGCCGTGGACGGCTCATCGGGACAAAAGCTCACCCAGCCCGCGGCTGAGGTTTCCTCCGCAAACTACGGCGAAGCGCAGCTTGTATCCGATAATCTTTCGGACAGCGAGGCATACTTTGCGCAAGCGCGCCTTGACAAGCAGGCAAGCCGCGATGAAGCAGCAGAGGTTCTGCGCTCCATGTATCAGGGCGGCGACCTTACAACCGATGAACTTTCCGTTGTGGCGAGCGACGCCGTACAGCTAAGCACGCTTATCGAAAGCGAAAGCAAAATTGAAACGCTGCTTAAGGCACAGGGCTTTGAGGACGCGCTGTGCTATCTCAGCGACAACAACGCTAACATCATAGTAAAAACCGACGAACTTGACGCGGCGGGCGCGGCAAAAATAAAAAACACCCTGCTGTCCGAGTATGAGGTAAGCAGCGACCACATCACGATAGTGGAGGTAAATTAACACGCTGACATAAAAAAATTTTGAAAAACCACTTGACAAATTTCAAAAGCGGTGGTATACTGAGGAAAATTAAAGGCAATACCGTACAAAATCCAGAAGATGGTCTTTGTGCGGTGTTGCCCCAATATTCCTTAAACCGTTGAAGCGGAGATAACGGCAATGATGCCTTTACAGAGAGCCTGCGCTGCTGAGAGTCAGGTAAGAAACAAGTTGTCAAATGGACCGCCGAGGGCGCAGTCAAATGTGCTTTGCACAGAGTATTCTGCGACGTGTTGGCATACGTCAGTTGTCGGGGGTGTGTTTGCACTCTGCTAAGCGCGCATTAAAAATGCGAATCAAGGTGGCACCGCGGATAAAAAAGCTTTATTCGTCCTTGACAGAAACGTTGGATTTCTGTCGGGGGCGTTTTTGTTTTCCCCGCAGAATAAGATGGGAGGAAAATAAATGAAGCTTATGACCAGACGATGGCGTCTCTCCGTATAACTTAGGCAAAGCCAACCCTTGCCACGTTAAATGACGGGGCAAGCCCCTTATTGAACTCAGGCAACACAACAAAAATCTACAACTTATTTTACGGAGGATAACTACCATGAACTATAACGGAATTGATTTTGACACCTATTTCAAGAATTACCCCGACAAGAACGGCTTTTTTGACAGATACGGCGGCTGCTATGTTCCAGATGAACTTAAAAAGGCTATGGAGGAAATAACCGAGGCTTACTACGCCATCTGCAAATCCCGCAAATTTATTGACGAACTGCGCCGTATCCGCAAGGAATTTCAGGGTCGCCCAACGCCTATTTCCCACCTTGAGCGCCTTTCCGCAAGCCTTGGCAACGTGCAGCTTTACGCAAAGCGCGAGGATTTGAACCACACAGGCGCACACAAGCTTAACCACTGCATGGGCGAAGCGCTGCTGGCAAAATATATGGGCAAGAAAAAGGTTATCGCCGAAACCGGCGCAGGTCAGCACGGCGTTGCAATGGCAACCGCAGCGGCTTATTTCGGTCTGGAATGCGACATCTACATGGGCGCGGTAGATATTAAAAAGCAAGCCCCCAATGTTGCAAGAATGAAAATACTCGGCGCAAATGTTGTTGAGGTTACGCACGGACTTCAGACGCTTAAGGAAGCGGTTGACGCGGCTTTTGAAGCATACAGCAAGGAATATCACAACGCAATTTACTGCATAGGCTCGGTGCTTGGCCCGCACCCGTTCCCCATGATGGTGAGGGATTTCCAGAGCGTTGTCGGCATAGAAGCGCGCGAGCAGTTTATCGAAATGACGGGCGAACTTCCCGACGCTGTGGTTGCCTGCGTTGGCGGCGGTTCAAATGCGGCGGGAATGTTTGCGGGCTTCCTCAATTACCCTGTGGATATCTACGGCGTTGAACCTCTGGGCAGGGGCGAAAAGCTTGGCGACCACGCCGCAAGCCTTAAATACGGCACAGAGGGCATAATGCACGGCTTCAACAGCATTATGCTTAAGGACGAAAACGGCGAGCCTGCGCCTGTATACTCGGTCGCAAGCGGTCTTGACTACCCCTCGTCAGGTCCCGAACACGCATTCCTGCGCGACCTCGGCAGGGTTAAGTATGATGTGATAAATGATGACGAAACAATTGACGCGTTCTTCAAGCTGTCCCGTATGGAGGGCATAATTCCCGCCATTGAAAGCGCCCACGCCGTTGCCTACGCAATGAAGCTTGCGCAGCAGATGAAGCATGGCTCAATCCTTATCAACCTGTCGGGCAGAGGCGACAAGGACATGGATTATGTTATCGAGCATTACGGCATAAGATAACCCGCAATCAAGGCGCGGCGCAAAACAACCGCTTCGGGAATTTCGCGCTGCGCCTTAGATAAATACAATAACGCCAAAGCTCCCTTCCTTTTACGGTCGGGAGCTTTGGCGCTGTATTACTGTTTTTTGTATGTTCCGTTGGGCTGAAGCACATAGCGCTCGCCCTCTGAAAGTGATGGAATATATACCGAGGAGAGCAGATTTCCGTCCGCGTCCCAAAGGCACAGCGTTTCGCGGCGTTTAAGGCTGAAATTCGCCTGAAGCTGCATAAGCGCATCGGTGGTCTTGTTGTTTTTCATTACGATAAGCAGCTCCCCGCCCGCTTCAACAGTGTGCTGGGGAATAGCCCATTCCGTGGGGGAAAATTCATCGTCCGACATATACAGCCCGCTTGTCGAAACAGCCTCAGCATTGGGATTATAAAGCTTTATCCAGCCCGCGCCGCTGTCGGTGCAGATTTCGCTTATGCGCAGCAGCTGCCCGTTTACCTCGGTCTTTTCGGTGTAAAGCTTGATGTAGACCTTGCCGTCCTGCGCCATATCCGAGGTTATAAGCAGTTCGGGCGCTGTGTATTCCACATCATTCACAACCCATTTCACAAAACTGTAATCGTCATAAAGCTGCGCGCGGACGGTTACGGCGCACTCGGCAAAATACGTTCCGTAAACAACGCTGTCGCTTTTCTGCGTATTAAGGCAAATATCCGCGCCGCCCGCGCAGGAAACCGACACATCATACATATCGTATGTATACCCAAGCCTTGCTACCATATCTCTGACAATAACGCCGCGGCGGTTTTTCGCGAAATCGCGTATCTGCTGACGGCTTTCGGCGAAATTCTGCTCGCGCGCCCATGTGGAGGTTATGCCGAGATTAAGGGCGTACATCTGTTCGGGGTCGCTTATCTCAATAAGGTCGTCAAGCACCTCGTTTATATGCTCCTCCTCAAAGGCATACGCCATAAGGTCGCACATGGTATTTGCGAAAAGCTGACGCATATCCTCGCGCTGAAGCAGCGCGGAAAGCGCCTTGCTGCCGCCTCCTGGGTGAGCGCCGCTGAGCAAATCGCGCAGCGTTCTATCACTGAAGCCGTTGCCGTACAGTCCCCAGCCAAATTCCGCGTCAAAAAACAGAAAGCGCCATCTGCCGTCCATATGCTCGCTGGTAATTTCCTCACCCTCGGCGGGATAGTAACGGTATGCCTTGAAGTTGTTTTCGGGCCAGTCGCGGTTGGCAATAAACACCTGCATACAGTAATACTGCATGAGATTTTCGATATCCACAAGACCGCAAAGCTCCTCAAAAAGCTTATCGTCCGTCAAATCCATATCGTAGTAGGCGCACATATCAAGGTAATCCCGAAGCGCGGGCGAAACCTCCTCGCCCTCCTCTGGTTCGGGAACCTCAACATTCTCAACAATCGCGTACTGCTCTTTGTTTCCGCCAAACTGCGTTTCAAGATAATCCTCGTTGTAATTTTCATGCAGCCACGAATAGCCGTAATACTCGCCGTTGAGGAACACCGCGCAGGGCGTTGTATTCTGCACGCACGGGAAGCCGTAGTCCTGCGCAAGCTGCTGCGAAAGCTCATCTCGAACCCCCGCAAACTCGCGGTCATTTGCGCCGTTTCTAAGCACAATGCGGTCAAACTCCTCAATCGGCTCGCCGTTTTCGTTCACCGCGTCATCAAAAAATGCGTACTTGAACTTGCCGTTTTCGGGGTCGTATTCCTTGCGGGCGATAAGCTTCAGCGATTTCTGGTCAACCACTCTGGAATAGCCGCCCACAATCCTCACACCCGCCGCCTGCGAAATAACGCAGTCGCCGTCGCTTTCAAAGACCTCTACATAAATATCGCGCTCCGACTCCCTGCCGCTCATGTAGTAGTTTCCAGGCGCGTTGTAGGGAATTTCCTCGCCCTTATGCTCCGCTACATAATCGTCATAAATCTTTCCGGGAACGGCAATGCCGTACTCATAATCGTAAAGATTATACGGGTCGGTACTCAGAACAAAAATCAGCGTGTCCTCGCCGAAGCGCTGCTCCACCTCCGCGCCCGTAACATAGCTTCTGGTCTGTATGGCGCTCTGCACGCCGTCGGATACTGATATTGCCTTTATGGTAGTTGCGCGCACCTCAACGCCCGCGTTTATTTCCACGGGCTGAGTGTACAAATATTTTTCCTCTGCAAGCGGGTCTGAGCCGTCTGCGGTGAAATAAATCTCCGCGCCCTCGGGCGCTTTAAGCTCAACCGCGATATTCTCGGCATAAAATCCCGCCTTGTGGGAGAACGAAACCGCCTCGGCGGCAGCAGCGTTCTCCTGCGGGACAGAGGTGGTAAGCGTAAGCTCCCCGTCCTCGCCTATGGCAGCGGATACCTGCACCGCCTCGGGCGGAAACAGCTTGTAAAGCACGCCCGCAGCTATTCCGATAAGCACAACGGCGGCTAAAATTACAACTCTTTTCATGGTAGCTCCTATTATCGTTGATTTTCTGCGCTGTCAGCGATAAACGCCTGCTCCATTGCGGCATAAAGCTGCGGCATTGCCTTCTTGAAATTAAGCGGGCGGAAGGTTTCGGCGTCCACAAAGCCGTGGCTGCTTGTACCCTCGCACAGAAGCTGCCCCTCTCCCTTGCGGGTAACGGTGTAATAAAACTCCACCCGCGCGGGGGTAAAGCGGCTTACCGCCGCCTTTACCACCAGTGTGTCATCATATTTCGCAGGAAGATGATATCGGCAGCTTATGCCCGTAACAGGCAGCATTACGCCGTTTTTCTCCATATCGGAATAACTCATTCCAACGCTTTTGATATAATCCGTGCGCGCAATTTCAAACCACACGGGATAAACCGCATGATGAACCACGCCCATGCAGTCCGTTTCGGCATAGCGAACGGTTATTTCGGAGTAAGAAGCCATCTTAAAGTTCCTCTCTGTGGGACTGAATCAGACGCGCCGCAAACGCCACCGCCTTATCGGGAACAAGACGACTTGCCGTTTTGCCAAGCATTATCATCGGCGAGGGGCATATTATCAGCCTGCCGCCGAACATCTCGCGAACCGCATATTCCGCAACATACTCGCTGCTTTGCGGCGGCAGCGCGAAGCTTACCCCCGCCCTGTCGGAAAACTCCGTGGAAACAGGGCCTGGGCACAGCACCGATACGCTTACCTTACTGCGGCGTGCGCGAAGTTCCTCATAAACCGCCTGCGTCATGCGCAGCACATACGCCTTTGAAGCGTAATAGGACGAGAACATAGGTCCTGGATAGAAGCCCGCGGAGCTTGAAGTATTCAGTATATATCCGCTGCCGCGCTTTACAAAATCCTTTAAGAAAAGCTTGAACAGAATATGAACCGCACGGATATTTACATCAAGCATACGCAGTTCCCTGTCAAGGTCAGTTTCGGTAAATTCCCCGAAAACACCGAAGCCCGCGTTATTAACAAAAATATCAATATTGTACTTCTGCACGCGGCGGTGGAGTTCTATGCACTCATTTTCGTTGGCAAGGTCGGCTGTGATTATCTTTACCATTACGCCGTACTCGTCTGTAATCTCGTCCTTAAGCTCCTGAAGTCTGTCCTTGCGGCGCGCTGTTATAATAAGATTTATTCCGTGCTTTGCAAGCGAGCGCGCAATATCTCTGCCAATGCCCGCACTTGCTCCTGTAACTAATGCTATCATTGTTTAATCCTCTCAATTCTTTCAATTCTTCAATACCTTTGTGGTGCTGCCGTCCGCTTCCTGTATATATACGCGGTCAAGCTGCCCCATAAGGCTTTTTCTGAAATCGGCGCGGTACTCATCGCGAAGCTTCTGCTGCTCGGCTTTCTCGCTTTCGGTAAGACCCTCGGTCTTTGACTTTCGGGCAAGCTGGTTTATTCTGTCAATCTTTGCTTTTTCCATTATCTCTCCTTAACCCCTGAACACAGGCTTTTCCAGCACAAACGGCGGCAGGGGAACGCCGTTCTCGCTGTCAAACAGCGTTATATCGTCCGTATAATTTGTCCAGAGATAACGCACCGCCGTTGGAAATTCCACGCCGCTTATGTGGATTATCTCGCTGCCCTCGGCGGCGTTCCAGCTTTCGCGGCTGCTGAGTACGGCGCTTGCGGGAACAAACTCCCCGTCCGCGCCCGCTATCTCAAAGCCGTGGATTTCCCCGCCCCTTATCTCAAGGCTAAGACCTGTCGCAACGAAAACATCAGCGCTGTCGCTGTTCCACTGCACATCAAAAACCTCAGGATTAAAGGTGGATTTTCCGTCTGCGGCGGTAAAATCGACGTCATAGCAGCCGTTCATTGCGGCAAGGAAAAATCTGTGCGCGGGCAGCGCCTTGTTCTTCGGGTGGATTTCGCTGAACTCGCCGCAGTCTGTAAGCACGGCAAGCGCGGCGCGGCGGTCGGTTCTTGCGGTTCTCGCCTGCGCTTCGCGGATAACGCACCAGTGCTTTCTGTCCTCCTCCCCGCTCCAGCGGTGCATGGGAAGCTGACCGATAACAAAGAACAAATCGTCATGCCAAAGGTCGCGCCAGTTCTTAATCATCTGATTAAGCAGCGTGTAGTACATAGCGGGACGGTGGTCGTCGCTTTCGCCCTGATACCAGATAACGCCCGTCATGGTAAACGGCGCAACGCGCTTTACCATGCTTTCATACAGCACGCCGGGGCTCATGGGATTAAGCGGAGAATGCGGACCCGGATATTTATTCTCGCCGCAATAGGCAAGGCAGCCGTCCCAATCGGCATTTGGTGTGGTGGAATAATACTCCGCGCTTTTTTCTTCCCATTTTCTGTGGTATTCCTGATAGTCGCGGTAATCCTGCTTAAGCTGCTCTAATGTTTTTCCCGCAACGGCGGCGTCATATTCCTCAAAATAAACCTCGGTTTCGCCGTTGGCATAGCTTCTGTCAAGCCACGCGGAAGCCGAAGTTCCGCCCCAGTTGCAGCCGATTATGCCGACCGTAACGCCAAGTTCCTCCGACAGTTCCTTTGCGAAATAATAGCCGACCGCGCTCCAAGCGCGCGCGGAGTCCTTATCCTCAAAGGTATTCCAGCCCATGCGGCGTTCTTCTTCAAAAAAGCACTCGTCCGCAATGCTGCGCTTCTGGGTGTAATAGAAGCGAACGTCGGGGTTATCGTTTTCAAGGCTCTGCCTGCCCGTGGTGCAGTTTTGCAATTCAAACTCCATATTGCTTTGACCGCCCGCAAGCCACACAGCGCCCACCGCAACATTGGCGAATTTAACGCTATCCGCGCCATCGGAAACCGTAACCTCAACGCAACTCTGCGCGGGCTGCGGCGGCAGCACAGCAAGCCATCTGCCATCCTTAACCACGGCGGAAGTCTGCGCCGCCTCGTCACCCGTTATAGTTATCGTAAGCCTTGTGCCGTCCTTGCCCGTGCCGAAAACATTAATCGGCTTAAGGTACTGAAGCACCATATTATCGCTGAATATCCTAGCAACCTCAAAATTCATATTTGTCTGCCCTTTCCTGTGTATAGTCTACTTAATATTGTACCGCTTATTTGTGGAAAAGTCAAGTACAAAAAAGACTGTTACACACAATCGTTGTAACAGTCTTTCGGGAATAATCGCAAAAACGCGGCACTGCACCGCAGCACCGCGTTTATATTTGTGTTAAGCTAAGCTATGCAGAAATTACTTTCTCTTCTTGGAAAGAACAACTGCGCCAGCAGCTACAACTGCAAGACCTGCAACAGCAGCAACGCCCTCTACACCTGTGTCAACAGCATCCTTGCCTGTTTCAACAGGAGCATCTGTATCAACAACAGCGTCAGAAGCAGCGTCCTCGGGATAACCGGAAACTGTGAAAGTAACTTCCATTGTTGTCCAGCCGTCCTCAAATTCGGTCAGATCAAGTGCAGCAGGGGCAGCGTCAGCAGCTATAGTACCATCAGTCTTTGTACCCTCAACGGTTCTTGCATCATCAGGAAGATCGGAAACCCAAGCATTGTAGAGGTTAACTCTTGTTACAACACCATCATCAGAGGATGTGTAAGGAGTACCGTTAAGTGTGCACTCTACGCCATCAACAACAACCTTATCAACGGTCATGGTAATCTGATAGTATGTGGGGTTGCCATCCTCATCAGTTTCGCCTGTGGGCAGGAACTTCTCACCGTTTGTAACACCGATAGCCGCAAATGAAAGACCTGTTGTACCCTCAACATCTTCCACCTCGCCAGTATCCTCGTTCTCAACGGACTGGAAAGCGTCAACAGAAACTGTGTAAGTACCATTGCCGTTAATTACCGCATTAGTAGCCTTTGGTGCGTACACATCATCCTCACCCCAGTACTGACAGCTATCCCAGTTCGGGTCAGAAAACATGATGTAAGCTTCGCCGTCAGTGCCTGCAAAAGCAAGAGAAGAGAGAGCAGAAGCAGCAACTGCAGTAGCAGCAACACAGGAAAGAACCTTTGTCATCTTCATTGTAAAAATCCTCCAAAATAATCATCAAACTGCACAGGACAACCCCGCGCAACATTTGTATCTATATTATATAACATCTTTGCAATTTCTTCAACCGTAAGATTAAACAAAGTTAAACGTTTTCTTTCCTTGGTTTTTATTTGTTTTTCACAAAAAGCATACGCTTAATTTACCTCACAAGCCGAAATTGTCTTAAAAAACGCTTATCTTTTCCGCGTTCTTACGTTGGGATTGTCCTCAGGCTCGCGCATAATCGCGTCAAACAGGCGCTGAGTCTTGTTGGAGCGCGTGCGCTTCTTTTCTTTCAGCATTTCAAGCTCCTCCGGGTCGGGTTCGGGGAACAGGCTGCGCTCCTCCGTCCAGATACCGCTCGGCACGTTGTCCTCCGTCACCTTTTCGGGAATATCGCGCGGCTGCGGGGGCTTTTCCTCCGCCTTTTCGGGCGCTTTTTCGGGCATACTTATAACGGGCGGCTCGACATTTTTCTCCTGCGCCGCAGCGGAATTTCCGCTGTCGGTCGAGGGCTGCGAAACCTCCGCAGAACCCGATTTTTCCACGCCGTCAAATATCGCCGAAACGTCCTTAAACGGCTCTGTATCAGGCTGTGAAACCGCGCTGAACTGCGGCGCGGCAGTTATCGGAGTACCCGCGATTTTGCCATAAGCGGATATCGCCGCCGCGTTCTTTTTGATTACTTTGGGCTTTGGCGGCGCGGGAGCTTCCGCAAAATCCGACTGCGGCGCGGCAGGGGGATTTATCTCCGCCTGCTGCGGCTTGACCTCTGCGGCGCTGTCGCGCTCAAGGTCGAACATATTGCCGTGGGTTTCAAGCGCGTCCTCGCTGTCGTACTTCACATCTCCGAACAGGTCGAACACAGGCTGCCCCACCTGCGGTTTAGCAGCGTGAACGGCTTCGGAAGCTGTCGGCTCGGACTTCACAGGCGCAATCTGCTCAAATTTCGCCACGGGCGCGGATTTGGGCGCGGTCGGCTCAAATTTCGGCGCGGGCGCGGTCTGCTCAGACTTCGGCACGGCGGCACGGCTGTGCTTCTCGCTTTCCAGCTTCGCCAGCTTGCCAAGCAGCTCGCTTACGCGCTCCATATCTATTTCGGGAGCGGGTTCTTGGACGGGCTGCGGCGCAGGCTCGGACGGCGGGGGCGCTTGGTCAAACACGGGTGTTATCGGGCGCTCATAAAGCGGCTTCGGCTCTGTGGCGGAAGCCTGCCCAAATGGCGTGAAGGTATTTGTGCGGGGAGCGTTGGCTTCCTCCGCCCTTATCAGCCTTGTAACCGAGGTATCGCGCTGCGAATTTTGCCGCCGCTGCTGAACGCTTGGCGAGGTAAAGAACGCCTTGCGCGCACCGCTTACAGGCTCGTCCTCGCGCTCGTCCTCGTCATCGGGGACAGACCTCGGCTTCTCCTGCGCGTCAAGTTCGCTGCGGTCAATGCGCTTTGGGATAAACGGCTTAACCACGCGCTCTTTCGAGGGGCGGTCTGCCCTTTTCGCCACAACCCGCACAGGGTTGCTGCGGGAAATATCAAGCGAATGTGAGTAGCTGATAAAGCTTTCAAGTTCCTCCACGGGGATTTCGCCCTTATCCGCCTTTTCATACAGCGCGTCAAGATAAACTTTCCAGCTTTCGTACTCCGAAAGGTCCATGGAAACATTTACGCGGCTGTACATTTCGTCCGTGATTTCGGTGAATTTCTTTTGCAGTTCTGCGGGAATACGGCTCTGCGGATGCTCCTGCTCATAAATTTGCAGGCAGGTCTTGCCACCGGGATTAAACAGCGAGCAATACTCGGCGGTGTAGCTGTCGTCACGCACGAAATATCTTCCGCAGCGCTTGCAGCGCGCAAGCCAGCCGCCGCTTTCTATAAGCGCGTCTATTTCAAGGTCTGCAACGGCTTTAAGTCCGCATGGCATATATATTTTGCGCGGGGAATTTTCAATCTCGCTACGGGTAATATTGTAGCTTGCGTATTCCTGCGCAAGACCCGATTTCATGTAGGAGAATGCGTCCATAGCTATCTGGTCGGAAAGGCTGCCGCTGTGGCTGCTGTCGGAATAGTTTTCGGAATAATCGAAATCCGCCAGAAGATTTTTCACGATATCCTTGGAAATATTGGGGAACATAAATGCCGCCGAGGGTATTCTGCCCACCGAAAACACCTTTGTCACGCCAAGTTCCTCAACGTGGCAGCCAAGCTCCTGCGCGGTAACGCTGAACATAAGGTCGAAATAATTTCGGCGCGCCGCCGCTTCCGCCGCCGAGGAAATATCCCCCGCAAACACGAAGCTTATCTTATTTTTAGCATAATCCTGCACACGCACAAGATTAAGCCATTCGTTTATGGCGCGGTTGTAGCGGTAGTCGCAAAGCCGCGTGAAAACGGCTTTTTCAAACGCAGTGCTGCATGGCATAAACCTGTTCCACAGCGCGCCCGTGCCTACGTTATCCCTGCGGCAAACGTAGTCAATCCAGCAGTCAAGCACTATTTTGTCATAGGTGGTGCGGATATTGCTTTCTATATAGACGTGCGCACCCTTGAGGGAATTGCGCAGTTCCGTCACTCTGTCGAAGTCAAGGTCGCCGTCCTTAAGCGCACGGTCGCAAACCGCAATGGCATTCTCCGCAAAATATGCAAGGTCAAACTCGCAGAAATTAAGCAGCGAGCGCGGATATCTCACCATGATAATCTCGCCGGAATTTATACCGACAAGATGAAGCGTTCTGTCCACGGTACATCTCCTTTCAATACGGCAGCGCCGTTAATATGCCAAAAGGACGGCTAAGCAGCTTGCGCCCGCCTGCCGTCCGAAATTTATACTGCCTGCGCAGCTTCAAGCGTCTGAACCAAAGCTTCCTTGGTTTCGCCCGCGCCCGATGAAGTTTCATCAGTTTCGCCGAATGCGGGAACTTCTTCAAGCTCGTCCGCTTCCTCTGACTCTGTGGGTTTAATCAGATAGGGATTTTCTCTCAAGCTGCCCTCTACGCGCAGCATTTCTGTATTTTCGCCATACACATCTGTAACATACCACACAACGGGATTGTCGCTCTGCCCCGTATACTGCATGGAATGAGCGTGCTGGCAGCCCAGAACCTTTTTGCAGTAGCCAAACGGAATTTCAACATCATCGCCCGTATATTCTATATAATAAGAAGCAATACGGCGGTCGCCTACGGGGTCGTCAACATAACGCACAATGCGGTATTCGCCCGACGGTGAGAGAACTTCGTACTTAAGGTCGCGCTCTGAAAGGTCAACGCCTGTAAAGTTAAGCGTACCCATAAGCATTCCGACAGCGATATACGCCGCAACGCCTATAACGTACATCAGCAGAAACATCGTGCCGAAAACCGTCTTAAGCGTTTCGTTCATTCCGCTGAAAAGGAATACTACCACAACCACCACAAGGGGCGGCGCAATCATATACCAGTTTCCGTAAGCGAAAATGACGATAAGAAACACGATAATTGGCAGCAGCATACTGTTAATCATGGTAAGCACCTGCCGCCGCGTGTATATCATAAGCGCAAGCGCCGCAAGATTTACAAAAAGATACAGCACAAAAAGCGCGCTTGCGTTGTCATAATGGAATGTGTAGGCAAGATTAAGCCACGCCACCCAGACTATCAAGCCCGTGTAAGCCCAGCAAAGCAGGGACACTCCCCTTTTGAACCACACATTTTTGAAAAAAGCAACAAGCTTGTCCATTATGGCAAATTCCTTTCTGTTGCAGGTACGCCGCGCATGGCATATGCCCGCGCGGTGCGCCCGAAAATGATTAGTAGAACTTCTTCTTTCTGTAAATGATAAATCCGACAGCCGCTGCCGCAATTACCACTACCACAACAATAATTATAATAATGGGACCCGCAATGCCGCTGCTGCCTGCACCGTCAGCCGCTGCCGATGTTGTTGTGGAAACGGGAGCGTTAGTGGTGGTCTGCGAGGGCTGCGTGGTGGTTGTGATGGGGCGCGAGGTATCGTCCTGCTCAGGGGCGGAAGATGTATCGGAGGATACAGGCTCGTCTGCGGGTTCATCAGCAGGCTCATCGGGCGTGCTTTCCTCCGCCGAAGTATCGTCAGGCTCTGAAACGTCCTGCTCGTTGTCATCAGCAGGTGTGGAAACCTCGTCATCAGGCTCAACAGCTTCTGCGCCGTCAACGCCCACAAATCTTAACTCGCCGACAGTAACCTCCACGGTTTCGGCAGCTTCAGAGTTGCTGCAAATCTGCGCACGGATAAGCAGGGGTGTATTATTCTTAAACTCGGAATAATATGTAGACAGCGGCTCTCTGAGGGTAATGGTCTTGCCGTTCACAAGATAGGTATCCCAAACGCTTGGGTTTACCCAGCCCCATGTGCTTGTAAAAGCGGGGAGAATTGCATAAACATCATCTGCCGCAGAATTAAGAGTAAGGTCTATCTCCACATAAGCGTTGGAGTTGTTCCAGAATTCGGGGTCAAGCGCGTCACCGCTAAGGTAATAATTTATGGACTTTGCCCCGTCCGCGGAAACGGAGAATGTGGCTGTAAAGCCGTCAGCCGTAACAGCACCGTCAGCCGTGCCGTCAGTATCCACCTTGGATATAAAAGCCGCGCAAGCGCCAACGGACAGCACAAAAATCATTGCCAGTGCCACAACAACAGCACCAAGCCTTCTAATCTTTCTTGACATAAAAATTGCCTCCTGTGAAATATATATAACCTATGGGATTTCCCCATTGGGCGAATATCGGCACACTGCCGCATATTATTATTGTATATCAAAAGCGGAAAAATTTCAAGGGGTTTAAGCAAGTTTATTATTTTTTACAAATATTCTGCCATTATACGGAACATCATATGCACCCCGTACATTTTTCCGTGTGTCCGTGCCGCCTCTGCCGCCTTTTCGGACAAAAATTCCGCCGAGAGCCGACGGAATTTTATACTCTTAGTTATCTTAGCGGAATTTATTTCGAACTGTTGAGTATTTGCAGCAGCGCGTCTATATCCCCCGTATCGGTGTCGGAAATCGGCATACCGCCCATCTGCGAAAGCGAGGACACAGTTTCCTCCGAAACAACGGTGAATTTATCGGGCTGACGTGCGGGAGCTGCGCCCGCAAAATCGGTAGCGATAGCGATAATGGAAATCTCGTCGTCGTCCAGATTATCGTCAAACATGATACCCGCCTTAACCCTTGCATTGGGAGCGGCGTTCTTGGTAATTTCTGCGGAGATTGCGTCAAAATCGTCCAGCGTGCAGGAAGTGGGAATACTTACGTTAAGCAGCACTCTGCGCGCGCCCGAAATGGAAGTTTCAAGCAGCGGGCTGTGCAGAACCTCGTTAAGCGCGTCCTCAATCTTGTTGTCGCCCTTGCCCTTGCCCATAGCCATGTGGGCAATGCCGCTGTCCTTAAGCGCCATGGTTACATCGGCGAAATCCACGTTCATAAAGCCAACGCCCGTTACAAGGTCGGAAATACCCTTTACCGCCTTGTAAAGCACGCTGTCAACCGCCTTGAACGCTTCAATGGTGGTAAGCTTGCTGTTGGAAATCTCCTTAACCTTCTCGTTAGGAATAACAATAAGCGCGTCAACGTATTTCTGCATTTCGTCAATGCCCTTCATTGCCTGAACCATCTTCTCCTTGCCCTCCCACGCGAAAGGCTTGGTAACAACGCCAACGGTAAGTATATTCTTGTCCTTTGCAATAGAAGCCACAACAGGGCCTGCGCCCGTGCCTGTGCCGCCGCCCATGCCTGCGGCAACAAACGCCATGGAAACCTTATCCATAACCGCGGTAAGCTCGTCACGGCTTTCCTCAGCGGACTCCTGTCCCACTGAAGGCTCGTTGCCTGCGCCCCAGCCGCGTGTGCGCTTTTTGCCAATCTGAAGGCGCTTCATCTTGCTGCCGTCTTTGGAGCGCAGCGCCTTTACATCGGTATTTGCCACAACATAGTCTATGCCTGTCATGCCAGCTTCAATCATGTGGTCAACAGCGTTTCCGCCGCCGCCGCCAACGCCGATAACCATTATTTTGGTGGCGTCCTCAAACTCGTCCAGTTCAAAATCATCATCATGCTTATCTATTTCAAATGCCATGTCTTTGTCCTCCAAAGCTTTTATTTTTCATATAAGGGTATGCAACGAAACACCCTAAATATAGTAATCTACTATCTATTATAACAGATACGAACCCAAAATGCAACTGTTTTTTCAAAGAAATTTCTGTAAACCGCAAATCAAGGCAATATTTTCTTATGCTTCGGCGGTTTCTTCGGGTTCTTTGGTTTCCTCTGGCAGCACGGGAGCGGTCTGCACGGGGTTGTCTATCATATTGTTATCCCTGACGTATACCGTTTCCGTATTTGTAAGGTAGACCGTAACCTGCTCAGTAGCCGTAATCTCGTTTTCTATAAGCGCCTTTGCTATATACATTTTATTTTCAAGCTCGGTCGCTATACCAAGCTGAAGCGTTATCCTGCCGTCAACCACCGCCTTAATCTCAAAGCGGTCTGTGATATCAATAGAGGTAATGCCCGAAACGCCCGCCTTTTCCGCCGCCGAAAGCACCTGCGCAGGCAGGTCGGTTTTTCCCTCGACAGTGCTTTTAAGCGCACCGCCCACAACAGGTTCTTCAGCTTCATAGCCGATAACAAGCGGCAGCTTGTCAGCATTTTCCTGCTCTATAATCTTTCCAAGCCTTGAAACGGTGTAGGTGTCACCGCCGTGCTGAACGGCGTACCACCGCTCCGCTTCGGTAACGGTAATGACTATTTTGGTGGGATAGTGCTTTGCAACCTCAACCGCGTCCACAAACGAAAACGCGTTCGCAATGCGGCGCTCTGCCGCACTTTCGTCAATCCTAAGCAGACTGTCGCCGTCTTTTATGCCAGAGGCGCTGATTATTTCCTCCGCCGTGTATTTCTGTATGCCCTCAACCACTATCGAGCTGCAATTAAACAGCACCACGTTTGCAAGGATAATAAACACCACTATTGCCACAACCGCCGCAAAAGCATAGTACAGCACATAGTTTCCGCCGCGCCTGCCGTGCCGCTTTTTGCCCGCGGGGCGCTTTTTAACCGCCCTGTTGTATGCCCTGCGCTGCTCCCCCGCAATCTCGCGCCGCACCGCCTTGTCGGCGGGGGTTGGTCTTTGGGGGGATTTTTCTGCGGCGTGAGGATTTTGCGCCATTGCCTCGGCGGCTGGTTTCTTTGCGGATTTCGGCTTTTTGCCGCCGAAAATACCGTATTTCTTGGCGGGCTTTTGGGCGGGCGCTGCCGACTTAGCGCTTTCGCCCATGGGTCTGCCCGCATTGGCTGCGGGTCTTTTGCCGCCGAAAACGCCCGATTTCTTTACGGGCTTTTTAGCGGACGCTGCCGCCTTATGCGCGCCGTTATGCTGCGGCGCGGGATTATTTTTTACGTCCTTTTTTTTCACAACGTCCACTCCTAAATTCTTTTAATATCCGCGCCCAGACGGCGCAGCACCGCGTCAATGCCGTCATAGCCGCGGTCGATATAGCACAGCCCGCCTATTTCGGAGATTCCCTCCGCCGCCAGCGCCGCCGTTACCAGCGCCGCGCCGCCGCGAAGCTCCGCCGCCATAAGCTTTGCCCCTGTAAGACGCTTTACGCCCTCCACAACGGCTACCCTGCCCTCTGCCTTAATCTGCGCGCCAAGGCGCACAAGTTCGGGAACGTGCCTGTATCTGCTGTCGAATATTGTTTCCACAAACACCGAAGTTCCCTCTGCCAGAGTACACACCGCCATAACAGGCGCCTGAATATCCGTCGGGAAGCCGGGATACGGCACGGTTCTTACAGTCGCAGGGGCTTTAAGTCTGCGCTTTCTGCTGAAATACAGCTTGCCCTCGCCGTAGGGATAAATGCGGCAGCCCATGCTTTCCATAACGGAAAGAATAGCCGTCATATCCTGCACGCCGCAGCGGGTAAGTATAAGTTCGCCGCCCGTTGCCGCCGCGCAGCACAGATAAGTCGCCGCCGCAATGCGGTCGGGCATTACGCTGTATTCTGCGGGATAAAGGCTTTGCACGCCCTCTATTACAATCACGCTTTCGCCCGCGCCGCTTATCCTTGCGCCGCATTTTGTCAGAAAAGCCGCAAGGTCGCATATTTCAGGCTCGCGCGCAGCGTTGTGTATTCTGGTTACGCCGTCAGCGCACACCGCGGCAAGCATGATATTCTCGGTTGCCCCCACCGAGGGAAAGGAAAGACTGATATCCGCGCCGTGAAGCCCTTTGTCCGCACGGCAGTCGAGTATGCCGTACTCCTCCGTTATCACCGCGCCCATTTGCCGCAGTGCGGATAAATGCAGGTCGATAGGGCGTGCGCCAAGCTCACACCCGCCTGGGAAGCCAAGCCTGCACCTGCCCGCCCTGCCGAGTATTGAGCCGAGGAACATAATAGACGAGCGCATTTCGCGCATAAGGCTCTCAGGAATTTCACAGCCGCTTATCGCGGAGCTGTCCGCGCATATCGTGCCGCCGCTTCTTGAAACGCGGCAGCCAAGCCCTGTCAGTATCCTGCACGCCGCGTCAACGTCCGTAAGCTGCGGGCAGTTATGTAGTATAACCTCGCCATGCACCAGCACCGCCGCCGAAAGCAGCACAAGCACGCTGTTCTTTGCGCCCTGCACCGCAAGTTCTCCCTCTATAACGCGCCCGCCGTTCACAACAAGCTTTTGACGGTTTTCCATTATATCATCTCCCCAAAGCATAATAAAGGTCATACTGCATATTATGCCCGAGGAAATATTTTGTTAAATTCAGTCCAACTTCAGCAATTCGGTTATTTCGGCAAGAATTTTATCCGCCGCGTTGTTTTTGGAGGAGCGCTTTGCGTTCTGTTCCATCTGCGCAAGGCGCTCGCGGTCTGCATAAAGCGCGGAAACCTCCTCCACAAGCCTTGCCTTGGTCAGGTCTTTATCCTCTATAAGCACCGCCGCGTTTGCGTTGCTAAGCGTAAGCGCGTTGTAGTACTGGTGATTTTCCGCAGCGTTGGGGTACGGCACAAGAATTGCGGGTCTGCCTATGGCGGTAAGCTCCGTTATGGTCATTGCGCCCGCGCGGCAGATTATAAGGTCTGCGGCGCATATACAGGTGTACATATTGTCAATGTAGTCCTTGAAGATGTGGCGGGATTTATCCTCCTGCGCGCCGCTTTCTTCCAGCGCATTGTAGAATTTGTCGTGCCAGTTTCCGCCGTAGGAGTGTATATGATTTATGCCGCCCTTTTGCTGCTCCCACGCGATAAGTTCCGCCACCGCTTCCGTTATGCGGTTTGCGCCAAGGCTTCCGCCAAAGGACAGCACCGTAAATCCGTCAGGCAGACCAAGCCGCTTTCTGGCGGCGCTGCGCTGTTCTATCTCGATATTGCTGCGCAGGGGATTTCCCGTAACAACGCACCTTTCCGTGCTGCTGAGATATTTCATGGCGTCCTCTGTTGCAAGCAGAACCTTATCCGCCTTTTTCGCAAGCATTCTGGTAGCCATGCCGGGGTAGGAATTGCTTTCGTGGGTAACTGTCTTTATGCCGAGCGACACCGCCTGCGTAAGCACCGTACCCGTAACATAGCCGCCCGTGCCTATCACGATATCGGGGGCGAAATCCTTAAGGATTTTCCGCGTCTGCTTTTTGGCGGAGATAAGATAATAGTAAAGCGCCTTGAAATTCTTTCCTATGCTTTTTACGGAAATGCTTCTCTGAAAGCCCGCCATCTCAACGCCCTTGAAATCATAACCCGCCTTTTTTACAAGCCGCGCTTCAAGCCCTTTCGGCGTGCCGATAAACAGTATCTCCGCTTCGGGAAACACCGACTTAAGCTTATCCGCTATCGCAAGCGCGGGGTTTATGTGACCCGCAGTTCCTCCTGCGGCGAAAACAATCTTCATAATCTATACCGTCCTTAGTTCAATTTTGCTCTGCGCGATACCGAAAGCAGCAACCCCACCTCGGCAAGCTGTATAACAAGCGCCGTGCCGCCGTAGCTGAAAAACGGCATGGAAATACCCGTGTTCGGCAGGCAGCAGCAGTTTACGCCAACGTTGAACAGCGCCTGTATGCCGACCTGCAAGGTAATTCCCGTAGCAAGCAGCATACCGAAGCGATCCTCCGACTTTCTGGCAACGTAAAAGCCTCTGAATACAAATATCATGAAAAGAATTATAACCAGCGCGCCGCCGATAAGACCAAACTCCTCGCACAGTATGGCGAAAACGAAGTCATTTTCCGCATCGGGAAGATAGTAGTACTTCTGCGCGGAATTGCCGAAGCCAACGCCCCAAAGTCCGCCCGAACCTATGGCAAGCACCGCCTGATAGGACTGGTACGTCTTGCGGTCGGTATCCGCAAGCGGGTCAAAGGTGTAGCGCACGCGGTCGGCAAAGTAGGTAAACTCGCTCGCCATAACCACTACCACAAGCAGCGCCACGGCAACGCCGCCCACAATTATGACCGTTTTCATATTAACGCCGCCGATAAACAGCATAAATGACGAAATCATCAGCATTATCAGCAGACCCGAAAGGTGCGGCTGCTTCATCATCAGCCATGTGACAACCACAAGCAGTATGCCCGGCTTCACAAGTCCCGTCATGGTGTAGCGCATTTTTTTGTAGTTTTTGGATATGTAGTACGCAAAGAAGATTATCAGCGCGAACTTAAGCACGTCCGACGGCTGAAAGGTTCTGCCAAAAAACGGCAGCCAACGGCGCGGACCATCGGTGATGTTGCTTACGCCGAACGGGATTACAAGGAACGTCAGCACAAGTCCCACGGCAAGCGCAATATGTGAGAAAGTAAAGATTCTCTCTTTGCCGAACAGCTTAATCTTAAACTCCTTGCGCAGCAGGCGGTAATCCACAAAGCTGATTATAAACATCAGCACCAGTCCCACGCCCGCAAAGGTCATCTGGCTTACCGCGTAGCCGTAGCTGTCGCCGTTGTTGTCGCGGTAGGACAGCGCATGGCTCGCCGAAAACATCATGGTTATGCCAAGCACCAGCAGCGATATCGTGATAATCAGCATAGGCACGTCAATGCTGCCCTTGCCGTAAAAGAAGCCTATGCGGTTGGGGTCTTTCTCCCTGCGGGGCTTTCTTCTGGGCGCTGCCGATTTTGCCGCAGCGGCAGCCGCAGGTGCTGCGGCTTTGCCCGCAGGCGCGGGTTTACTTGCCGTTTTCGGCTTTATCGCAGGCTTTGCTGTGCCTTTCTTTAATGTTGAAGCAGCCATAGTACCTCCTGTTTTCGGGAATTTACGAGAACATCATAAACGCAAGCGCCACCGCGCCGCCGCCGAATACTGCGGCAGCAAGCGAAAATACAACGTCAATCTTAACCTCGCTCCACTTGCTTAATTCAAAGTGATGGTGAATAGGGGTCATTTTGAACAGGCGCTTGCCCTCGGTTGTGTGGTAAATCTTCTTGGTGATTTTGAACACCGTCACCTGTATAACCACCGACAGCGCCTCAAGGATATACACAAGCGCCGCTATAATCATAAGCACCTCGGCATTGCAGCCTACGCCAAGCGCGCACACCGCGCCGCCCAGAAACATTGAGCCTGTGTCGCCCATAAATACCTTGGCGGGAGGAAAGTTCCACATAAGAAAGCCGATACAGCCGCCCGCAACGCACATCGCAAGCAGCGTATGCCCAAACGCTCCCACAACGGACGAAATAACCGCAAACGCCGCCATATACACCACCGTCACCGAGGAGCAAAGTCCGTCTATGCCGTCTGTGAGATTAACCGCGTTTACTATATAATAAACCACAACGCCCATAACGGGGTAGTAAAGCAGTCCCATATCAAGCTGCCAGCCCCACGGAAAGCTTATCGCGGTGCTTGTATCTCCGCTAAGATAAAGCGTTGCAAAATAGGCGGCTATAATCAGCACCTGCAAAACGGTTTTCTGGATAACGGAAAGTCCCTCGTTGCGCTTTTTCTTCACCTTGATAAAATCGTCCAGAAAGCCCATAAACCCCATCATAAGCGCAAGCATAAAGCCCGCTGAGGAGCGTATAAGTTCCTGAAGCTTCGCGGATTCGCCAAGCTCCCCCACAAGCGCGGAGCTGTCAGCAAAGCAGTAAACCGCAATGCCCACGCCAAAGCTTAACAGCGCGGCGGCTATAAACATAATGCCGCCCATTGTGGGCGTACCCTGCTTTTTCTCCTTGTGCCATTTTGGACCTATGTCAAGAATAGTCTGTCCGTATTTCAGCCTGTGAAGCATGGGAATAAACCAAATTCCCGCAAGCCATGTTATAAGGAACGCGGCAGCAGCCGCAAATACGTTAATCCACATCATAGGGTTTTCCTCTTTTATCTGATTTTTTCGGCGATTTCTTCCATTTTCATGCCGCGGCTGCCCTTAAACAGCAGCACATCTCCCTCGCGCGCGAAAGCGTCAAGGCTTTCGGCAAGGCGCTGTTTATCGTTATCGTGGAACACGGTAAAGCCGCTTTCCGAAAGCTTTTCGGCGCAGAACGCCATCTGCCCGCCGTAAAGAAAGCAAGCGTCCGCGCTGTCAAGCACATAATCCGCAACCTGCTCGTGAAGCTGCTGCGACATTTCGCCAAGCTCCAGCATATCGCCAAGCACAGCTATCCTTCTGCCGCCCGCCTTTGTGCTTTTAAGCACGGAAAGCGAAGTTTTCATAGACGTGGGGCTTGCGTTGTAGCAGTCCAGTATAAGCGTAAGCCCGCCGCGCTGCACGGTTTTCTGGCGCATTCCTGAAGCCTGATAGTCCATAAACGCGGGGATAATCTCCTCTGCCGACATTCCGTATACTCTGCCCACGCAGAACGCCGCAAGTGCGTTTAATATGTGGTGTTCCCCGCTTATCGGGATTTGTGCCGAAAAGCGCTCACCCTGTGCCAAAACCGTGAACTGCTCGCCGTTTTCAAGGTGTACGATATTCTCCGCGCGCACCTCGCAGTCCGCGCCGAAGCCATAGCGGATAACGCGCCTGTCCGTTATATTGACTGTACGAAGATACTCGTCATCGCCGCAAAGGATAAGCGGGGCGTTCTCCCGCGCGCCGTCCAGTATCTCAAGCTTTGCCTTAAGAATATTTTCGCGGGTTTTAAGATTTTCTATATGGCAGTAGCCTATGTTGGTTATCACCGCGCAGTCGGGCGCTGCCGCCTTTGACAGCGCGCTTATCTCGCCAAGGTCGGACATTCCCATCTCGATAACCGCCGCGCCGTAGTCCTCGTTAAGACGGAAAAGAGTTCTGGGCAGCCCGATATCGTTGTTGAAATTGCCCTCGGTTTTAAGCGTATTGAAGCGCGCGGAAAGCACCGCGTAAATCATATCCTTGGTGGAGGTTTTGCCAACGCTGCCCGTAACCGCGCAAAGCTTTGCGGAAAACCTGTCCCTGTAATGCCGCGCAAGCTTAAGCTGCGCTATGCGGCTGTCCTCGACAAGGATTATCGGTATGCCGCAGTCCGCAGCCTGCGCCCTGTCCGAAATCGCCGCAGCCGCACCGTTTTCAGCCGCCTGCGCTATAAAATCGTTGCCGTCAAAATTCTCACCCTTTATTGCGATATAAAGGTCGCCGCGCTGTATGGTGCGCGTATCGGTAGAAACTCCCCCCACGCGCGCTGCGCCATCGCCTGTTATCCTGCCGCCGACAGCCTGCGCTATTTCGTTTATGGTAAACATCAAATCAGTCCTTTTTTCTTAAGATAGCTTTCCACAAGCTCCCTTTCATCGAAATGAACATACTCATCTCCGATTATCTGGTAATCCTCATGTCCCTTGCCGCACAGCGCCAAAAGGTCGCCCTGTTCAAGCATACCCAAAGCGTGATTTACGGCTTCCGCGCGGTCTATAAACTGAACAAACTGCGTTTTTGCAGAAATGCCCTCAGCGACCTGCGAGATTATCTCCTGCGGATTTTCGTGCGCGGGATTGTCCGAGGTGACTATAAGGTAATCACCATAACGCGCGCACACCTCGCCCATCATGGGACGCTTGCCGCTGTCGCGCTCCCCCGCCGCGCCAAAAAGAACTATCAGCCTGCCCTTTACAAGGGGTTTCAGCGTTTGCAGCAGCTTTTCAAGCCCATCGGGAGTGTGCGCATAATCGCGCAGCACGGTAAAATCGCCGCTGTACAGCGTTTCCAACCTGCCGCCAACTCCGCGCAGGGTTTCCAGCGCCGCAAGGCACTGCCCTAGCGGAACGCCAAGCTCGCTGCACATAACCGCCGCCTGTATGGCATTGCTGACATTGTACAGTCCCGTCAGCGAAATTCGCACGGGATAGGTTTTCTGCGCCGCGCTGTCGGTAAGGAAAAATTCCGCGCCGTGCGCCGTAAGATTAACCTGCTCCGTATAAAAATCCGCCGCGCCGTCTACGCTTGTACTCACGAACGGAATACCGTTTTCGCGGCAGTATTGCGCAGTACGCGCGCCGTATTCATCATCGGTATTTATCACCGCCGCGCCGCACATATCGAAAAGCGAGCGCTTGGCAAGATAATAATTCTCCATGGTGCCGTGATAATCCAGATGGTCTTGGGTGAGGTTTGTAAACGCGCCCGCCGCAAAATTCTCCCGTGCAAAGCGGTGCTGCGCAAGCGCCTGCGAGCTTGCCTCCACAAAGCAGTATTCCACGCCGTTTTCCACCATCTGCGCAAAAATGGAGTACAGCTTTCGCGGTTCGGGCGTTGTGGGAGGGCCGCCATGGGAATATTCAAGTCCATTGCCCGTATCAACGCCAAGCGTGCCTATCACGCCCACACGCTTGCCCATGGCGCGCATTATTCCCGCGCAGAGGTTCACGGCGGTGGTTTTGCCGTTAGTTCCCGTAACCGCACAAAGCTTAAAGCTGTCAGTGGGACAGCCATACCACACCTTAAGCAGTTCGGGATAAAGGCTGCGGGTATCCTCAACCAAAATCTCATTATTCACGCCAAGCCGCCGCTGCGTAACAACAGCCGCCGCGCCCTTATCAAGCATAGCCTGCGCGTGTGCGTGTCCGTCAAAGCTTTGTCCCTTAACGCACACAAACACAAAGCCGCTTTGCACCTCGCGCGTATCCGAGGTTACGCCGCGCACCTGTGTATCGGCTATATGCGGGGGAATTTCCGCAAGCGCGCCGAAAAGCTGTGATAAAGTCATTGTTATCCCTCTCTTGAATTAACCTGGAACGTTACCTCTACAACATTTCCCTTGTACGCCTTAGTTCCCGCGCTTATGGACTGCATTGTAGCCACCGCGTCCGCATTGTCAGCAGCGCCGCCCGATATCTTGATATTAAAGCCCGCGTTGGTTATAGCTTCGTTCGCCTGTGCAACTGTCATGCCAAATACGTCTGGCACTGCGGCGGCTTCAAGCTCATAATTATCAGAGTCGCCCAGATACAGCACCACCGTGCTGCCCTTTGGTATACTGGAAGCCGCACCGGGTATCTGCGTTGTTACGGTATCGCTGCTTGTAACATCACCGATTATGCGCACCTCAAAGCCCCTTGCGGCAAGCGCGGATTCCGCACGCTGCGCCTGATAGCCAAGCACATACGGCACTGCCGCGTCCATCTTCGCAAGCTCCTCCGCCGTATAGGTGGGATAAATGCCGAGATGGGGCAAGCCCTCCTTAAACACCGCCGATACTACGGGCGCTGCAATTGCAGAGCCGTAATACTGCGTTCCCGTGGGAGTATCCGCCATTACCAGCATAACAATCTGCGGGTCGTCAGCGGGCGCGAACGCCGCAAATGACGGAACATAGGTCATTTTTGCGCCCGCAGCCGCACCGCCTGCGGCGTTGTATTCGTCTATACGCTCCGTTGTACCCGACTTTCCGCCGATACGGTAGCCGTTTATGTAGGCGTTGTTGCCGCCGTTTGTTTCAACAACGTTTTCAAGCAGGGTTCTCATGGTGGCGGAGGTTTCCTCCGAGATAACCTGACGCTTTATCTGCACCTGTGTGGTTTTCACAACGTTTCCGTCGCTGTCGATAATCTTATCCACAACGTAGGGAGTTACCAGATAGCCGCCGTTTACCACCGCGCAGAACGCGGTCGCCATCTGTATGGGAGTTACCTTGTTTGTCTGACCGAATGCGGAGGAAGCAAGTTCCACAGGACCCATATTCTCCTCTGCGATATAAAGGCTGGCGGACTCGCCGGGGAGGTCTATTCCCGTGCGCTCCGTAAAGCCGAAAGCTTCAAGATAATGGCTGAACTTCTGCACGCCCAGAAGCTGACCTATCGCGATAAACGAGGGGTTGCAGGACTTTACCAGCGCGTCCTGAAGCGAAAGTTCGCCGTGACCGTAGCTGACGTGGCAGCTTATCCTTGTTCCCGCAACCTCGGCATAGCCGTAGCAGGAGAATGTGGAATTGAGAGAAACAACCTCTTCCTCAAGCGCTGCGGCGCAGGTAATCGTCTTGAATACAGAGCCTGGGTAATAAAGTTCCGTTGTCGCCTTGTTTTTCCACTGCTGCTCGCGGTATTTTGCTTCAAGCGCGTCTATTTCCTCCTGCGGAGCGTCAGCCGCCTGAAGCTGCGCAAGCTGCTCCAAATCATAGGCGCTGTAAAGTTCGGACGGATTGTTGAGATTATAGCTTGGCGCGGTTGACATTGCAAGTATCGCGCCCGTGTTGCAGTCCATGATAATTCCGCAGGCGCGGTTGATTATGGAGTGCTGCGACACGCAGAGTTCAAGGTTCTTTTCAAGGTAATGCTGAAGCACCTCGTCAATGGTAAGCACTATATCGTGTCCGTCCTCGGCGGAGAAATACTTATCGCTTGTGTATGCCATCTCGCGTCCGTAAGCGTCCTTGGCATATACCGCCTTGCCGTCAGTGCCGCTGAGATAATCGTCATAATACGCTTCAAGACCGTAAACGCCCTCGCCCTCATAGTTGGTAAAGCCTATGATGTTCGCCGCAAGGCTCTCATTGGGGTAGTAGCGCTTTGAGCTTTCCTCCATAAAAACGCTCGCGTTGTCTATGCCGTTTTCCGAAAGAAACACGTTTATCTCGTTTACCTCGGTTTTTTCCACCTTGCGCTTTACAACGTAATACTGGCTGTTAAGGTTCTCGGTTGCCTTGATAAGCTTGTCATAATCAGCGCCAAGCAGTTCGGACAGCTTTTTGCAGATAAGCTGTGCGCGGTCAACATAGACGCCGACAGTTTCGCCCTTGGCTTCGGCTTCCGTCTTTTCCTTAAGATATTTGTCATACGCGGTTTCGTTTGCCTTGGCGATATCCTGCGGGGAGATTATAACGTCCCACACGGTGGAACTCTGCGCAAGCACCGTGCCGTTTGCGTCCAGTATAGAACCGCGGCTCGCCTTTATAGTCACCGAGGACATCTGCTGCGCAGAAGCAAGCACGCGCCACTTATCCCCGTCCAGCACCGAATATTTTAGCAGGAAAAAGCCCACATAAACCGACAGCAAACAGATAAATACCAGCACAATAACCTGCTTTGTGGCAGATTTCATTATGCGCTGCTTGCCGCCCTCTTTCTCGTCCCAAGCCTTAAGTCCTTGCCATATTTTTGGTAGTATCTTCATTTTTCCTCCGAAATCCCGCAAAAAAGCCTGTCGGATATTGCCGCGCCGCGGATATATCACGCCGCAAACCAAGAAAGAGCAAAGCCGTTAAAAACAACCGACCTTGCTCCATAATGTTGACTGTCGGCAGATAAAGGGTGTTGCACTTGTCCTTACTCACCCCTATATTATGCCTTTACAGACCGATGTATTCCATCATATCGCCGAACCAACCGCTTACTCCGCTGATAAGAGAGTTGTCGCCGTCAGCTTCAACTTCGATAAGCGCTTCGGTGTTTACGCTGAGATAGCGCACCTGCGAGTTGGTTACCTTCGCCATGCCAAGACGGCTTGCGGCGTAATCCTCTATATAACCTATGTTTACCTTTGCGTCCAGTCTGCTTTGCAGCAGGGAGTTTTCCTCCTGCGCCGTTGTAAGCGCCTCCTGCTGGTCTGCCACCATTCTTGCCCAGTCGTCGGCGGCGGTGAACTGAATATTAACCACGCACAGCGCCGCAAAAACCGCGCCTGCGGCGAGTATAACCTTCACCCTTGAGCCGCTTCTGGAAACAGAACGGGCATTCATCTTTATCTCGCGCTTTACCTTTTCCTGCTCAGCGCGCTGACGGGCATTGTGCTTTTCCTGCTCCTCAACGTCAAACCTTGAAAGGTCATACGCCAGATTTGTATTATAGTTTGCGGGAATCTGCATCAGATTGCCCTCCTTTATACGTCCAATTGTGTTATGTGTGTTACTTTATCTTCTCTATAACCCTCAGCTTTGCGCTTCGGCTGCGGCTGTTAGCCTTTAATTCTTCCTCGCAGGCGGCGACGGGCTTTTTACCTATAAGCCTGCCGCGCGGCGTTTTGCCGCACACGCATACCGGAAATTCGGGCGGGCAGGTGCAGCCCGTGCAGAACTCCTTAAAGCGGTTCTTTACTATCCTGTCCTCAAGCGAATGGAACGTGATAACCGCCATTCTTCCCCCGACCTTAAGCCTGTCAAAGCCGTCCGTCAGCGCCGTTTCAAGCGCGTCAAGCTCGCCGTTTACCTCAATTCTTATCGCCTGAAAGGTCTTGCGGCAGGGATTTTTCTCCCTGCGGTAGGCTGCGGGAACGCTGCTTTTTATTATCTCCGCAAGCTGCCCCGTAGTTTCTATCGGCGCTAAAAGCCTTGCCTGCGCTATCCCCGAAGCAATTCTGCGGGCATACTTCTCCTCGCCGTAGGCGAACATTATGCGGGCAAGCTCGTCCTCGGAATACTCGTTCACAAGGTCGCGCGCAGAAAAGCCCTCCCCGCTCATACGCATATCAAGCGGAGCGTCATTGTGGAACGAAAAGCCCCTTTCCGCCGTATCAAGCTGATGTGACGATACGCCAAGGTCGGCGATAATTCCGTCAAGCTGCGCAACCCCAAGTTCGTCCAGAGCCGCGTTAAGCTCGCTGAAATTTCTTCTTACAAAGGTGACGGGATAGCCCTTAAGCCGCTCCCCAGCGGCAGCAAGCGCCTCTGCGTCCCTGTCAAAGCAGACAAGCCGCCCGCCGCAGAGCCTTTTAGCAAGCTCTAAGCTATGACCGCCGCCGCCCGTGGTGAGGTCTGCGTAAACGCCCTTTGGGTCTGTAAACGCGCCGTCAACCGTTTCTTTAAGCAAAACCGAAATATGCGAAAATTCTGTCACAAGCCGATTTCCTCCGCAAACGCAGCAATATCCTCAGCAGAAATTCTGCTGTTGTACTCCTGCCACAGCGCCTTGTCCCAAATTTCGGCGCGGTCGTCCATGCCTACCACCACAACCTCGCCCGTAAGCTGCGCATAAGCACGCAGCGGCGCGGAAATGGCAATTCTGCCCTGCTTGTCAGGCTCGGCTTCGCAAGCGCCGCCGAACAGAAATCGCTCTATCGGCAACGCCACCTTTGAGGGCTTTCCCTTTAAGCTCTCTCTGATGGAATTCCAGCTTTGCTCTGTATGTACTGTCAGACACTTTTCACCTATGGTTTTGGAAATAAAGAAATGGTCGCCGAGCGTTTCGCGCAGCTTTGCAGGGAAATTCATGCGTCCCTTGCTGTCTATAGTATGCTCAAACTCGCCGTACATCTCTTTTCCCCCTTTCCGCCGCATAGTCCCCGTGACAGGTCTGATTTTTGCGGAGAGAACTCCGCCGCCGCCCTCCTCAGGCAGCAGTTCCGTAGATAATTCTATCTTCCCCTATATGACGTGGAAAAATGGTTTTATGTGTTTTATGGATTTTCTGTGGATTTATTCACCACTTTCGTGAAAATCTCACCACTTTTCCCCACTCTTAAAGTATACAACGGTTTTTATTTTTTTGCAAGTGGTGAACCGCGGGTTTTCTCTGAAATAAGTTTAGAAGTTTTGTTCATATTTTTGTGCAGTTTTCACAACAATTCCAACCCAGAAGCCACCTGCAAAGCCGAAAATCATGCAAAATCGCCATATATTGTGCCGGCAACTCACAGCTCCCCTATATTTGGCAAAACTCGATTTTTCAATAAAATGTGATTGTCGGGCAGAATATTATTGCCCCAGCTTTCAACAAACAGTGATTTTTTAACAAAATTCGCCCGCGAGTAAAACACGGGCGAATCAGTAGGTTGAGAAACCTCATTTTGCCCGCGCAGCGGGCTTTTGAAATACATTTTTTGCCTCAGCTTTGCCGAGGCAAAAAATACTTCTATCCGCACAAGTGTGCGAACTGACGGCTTCGCCGTCAGCGAGTGCGCGCAGTGCGGATGTTTCGGCGGAAAAGCCCCAACGGGGCTTTTTCGACGGTCTAATTCGCCCGCGAGTAAAACACGGGCGAATATACCTCTGCGGTTTAACCATGCGTGAAAAAGTTTCCGCAAACCCTCTGCATTGTCAGTATTTCGGCGAGAGCGTCCGCATAAAGATTATCCAGACGCGGCTCGTTATCCGCAGAGCGGCGGGAAATTAGCAGCACTTCTTCTTGAAGGACATACAGTCGGTGCACTGGGTTTCAGTGGGGCTGCACTCGTGCGTGCCTACCTCGATACGGTCGAGTGAGCAGTAGTTATCGTTTGTGCAGTGATGCTCACAGCTTTTTACAGTACAGCCAATGTGCTTGTTTGCAAATTCAGTTCCCATGATATAAGTTTCCTTTCGTGTGCATATAAAATCAGCGGCAGCTTGACCGCTGCATTTGTATTATCTGCGGTTTAGTGGATTTTATTCACGAACCTCCGTATTCTTTGCAAACGTGGTTTTTTATATTTAAATGGTATATTACAAAAAAATTATCGCGGCGGATAAAAAATCTGTTACGAATTTCGTTTTGCCGCGTATAAACTAACGAAACCTAGAACACAACGCAATCTTCCGACAGAAAGGAATTTCACCATGACACTTATAGAACAGCTTAGCGACCAGATTATAAATGACGCAGCCGAAAAGGCAAGAAACCAGCTTCGCCCCGATTACGCAACGGAAAATTACGAGCGCAGCTATCTGGATTTGCAGAATATAATCAGAAAGCAGGAAGAAATAAAGCCCATTCTCGACCCCGCAGCTTTCGCCCTTGATATGCACCAAAGGGCAAGGGCGGTTGCCGCTACATTCCAGCTTGCGGTTATCAACAGCCTTGTTGCAACCCACGCGATAAACCAGAATATCGACAGCTTCTTTGACAATCCCGAAAACGCGGATTTCTTCAGCGATATGTCGAAGGAGCAGGCAGACAACTTCCGTCAGCAGCTTAAGGATACCGTAACCGAAAGGCTTGCCGTAAAAGCAAAAAGCCAGCCCGCACAGAAATTTGTAAATGACCTTACCGAAAAATTCAACAGCACCGTTGTAACCGAGCGCGACAGAAACTACTTTGAGCGCAGCGCAATGTTCCCCATAATCACAACGGTAAGAGCCATACAGAATGGCGTAGAGCCTGAGCTTTCCGTACCCCAGTCTGAAAGCCACACTGCCGCAAAAATCACCGCAGACGCTATGGTTCACGATTACTTATGGCTTCGTGACGAGCGCCAGACGGTGGAAAAATACATGAATGATGTTATAATTCCCTACGAAGGCAAGGACGGTATAACCGTAGACAAATTCTGCAAGCATTTTGAGGAAAACAAGATTACCTCCGCGGATAAGAAATGGGCAGAGTATTTCTTTGACAAAGAAGTGGATATCAGCAAGGACCCCGCACCCGATTTCAGCCAGTTTATGA
Source organism: uncultured Ruminococcus sp. (assembly GCA_964556595.1). Lineage (GTDB taxonomy): Bacteria > Bacillota > Clostridia > Oscillospirales > Ruminococcaceae > CAG-115. The sequence continues at coordinate 89,781 of CAZKXB010000001.1, forward strand.
TTGACGGTCTGCCTATGTTCACCGAACAGCAGATAAAGGAATCCGACCCCGCAGAGCTTAAAACACAGGTTATTGGCAGAGCGCTTCAGGGCGAGGACATAGTATATCGGGACGGTATTCACCTTGGTTATATAAACCCCACCATAGAGCGCGACCTCAACCATAAAGACAGCCTTATAGACAGGATTATCGACTTTTTCAAAGACCTGCTCGGCATTGACAGAACACCGCGCGACAGAATAATCAACGAAAGGTCACGCCTTGGTCATTCTAATTTCCAGGTTGCACCTGCTCCCCTGCGCGAAAAGGTGACTTTTGATGAGCTTTCGGGAAAAACCACCGTTGACAAGGCGATAACCAAGCCCGCCCCCGAAAAGAAAGCGCTGGAGAAAAAAGCCCCCGAAAGATCCACGCCCCAGTTCAAATGATAACTCAAGCAACTCCCCGCTAGGGACGAATTAAGTTAAATGCACAGCTTTTGTGACATAACAGGTCAAGTACCTTATTAAATTATATTAGGAGAATATTAACCATGTCCGTATACGTTATTACAGATGAAGCCATTCTTAACACCATAGCCGAAAAGGCAAGACAGGAACTTAGCCAGCGCGGCAGTTTCATGTCGGATTTTTATCACGAAACACTGGGACAGCTTGAACGGCGCGATTTTTTCACACCGCTTGGTCCCGCCGCTGAACTTGACAGTACCACGGCATTCATTGGGGCGATGGAGTTTGAAACCCTTGCCGCAAACAGCGTTGTTTTAACCGATATGTTTAACAAGGGCATTGACGAATTTTTCGCAGACCCCGCTAATATCCATAAATTTGGCGGCGCGGATAATGACGAGCTTGACGCCCGCCGTCAGCAGCTTAAGGAGTTTGTCACCGAAAAGCTTGACCTTAAGCCCGAAACCGAACAGGCGAAACAGTTTATGCAGGATTTGAAAACCGAATTTGACCGTGCGGTTACGTCAAACGGAAACGAAAGAACCAATGAGCGCATTAGATTTATCAAGGACTTTGTAACTCCCCTCAAAGCGGCTGTGGAAGCTATGGACGACCCAAACAAAAAGAACAGACAGGGTATCCTTAACAGCGCGGGCAGTGGTCTGGACAACCGCGTAAAGCGGCTTGCATTTGACGGTCTTGAGGACAAAGCGCAGCAGCTTGCCAGCGAGCGCGGAGTAATCAGCCACGCCGTAAAGAGCGTATTTATGCCGATAGAGAGCGACAAATCCGTTATGCCGCATGAGTTCCTTGAACACTACAAGCAGGAAGGCTTTATCCCCACCGCCGAAGAAGCCGCATGGGCAGCCGAAGTTTTCGACCGCATCACCGATGGCGGACAGGTGGATTTATCCCGCTTTATGCTTAACAAAGAGCCGTTCTTTACCGAGGCTCAGATAAATGACGCACCGATGTTCCAAGACAGCCTTAAAAGCAAGCTGGTTGGCGCAGTTCTGGCGGGAGATAAGGTTTCTATCCGCAAAGATGACGGCACTATGGCGCTTATAAATCCCCAGATAGTAGACGCACGCAGGGAGAATATGTCATTCTTCGACAAGATAATAGACTTCTTTAAGGAACTGCTTGGCATAGGCAAGGAAAAAGAAGCCCAGCTTCAGCAGGATATCAGCGGCTTGCAGAACAATATGCAGAGCGTGCGCGATAAATTTGAAAAAAAGGCGACCGTAATACCGCGTGAAAGGATAACCTTTGACGAACTGAGCGGTACTGACGCGATTAAAAAAGTTACAGCCTCCCAAAAGCAAAACACCCCCGAAAAGAGCAAAAGCACACCCACAGCAGGTATGTAAATCCTGCATCAATTCATCAGCAATTATTTAACCGAAAGCTCCGCCGCGCCGAAAAGGTACGGCGGATTTTTTCAGCGCCGCCCTTGACATAACCGAAATAATCTGCTATAATAATATGGTATTCGCGCCTGTGGTGGAATTGGCAGACACGTTGGATTTAGGTTCCAATGTCGAGAGATGTGCAGGTTCAAGTCCTGTCAGGCGCACCAACTGACGAAATAGGTCAACTGCAAAAATGGCTTGTTAGGCTTGGATATTTAGATATGAAAGGTTACGATGATTACATTTCTTCTTCTGGGAAATGGAGGTTATATGCGTAAGTTTAATATACCAAGAATAATTGTGTGTTTAACAATGGGAGTAATTTCGTCCGTCTTATTTTGGATATCTGTCGTATATTTTACTCCCGTCTTATTGTTAATATTTCTTATTACAATGATATCGGCAACAATTGTGGTTCTTCAAACCAGTAAAATATACGCTTGGGTTTATAACATAATATCATATGTTTTGGGATTGGTTCTATCGTTCGCGGTTGAGATAGGTCTGAATTTTATTCATATCCTGTATAATTTAAGATTCTCGGATAACGAGATGTCTTATAGCGATTGGTTTGGTGTTGGTGTTATTGGAATAGTATATATTTTTGCTTATTTTTTTGGGGTTATCGGTTCATATATCATAACGCGAAAGAGAATTGATCACAAATAAGAAAATATATAGCTTGTTAAATAATGATTATCACACAGTTGTTTTTAAATGGAATGGCGTTAAATTTACAATTCGTGCCGAGCAAGGAGAAGTTATTGTTGATGATTTTCATGAAAAAGCATTAAAATAACCCACTTGCGGATAAGCATAATGCTACCAAGGCATGTGCAGAGATGTCCGTTACATTCATCTAAGCACGGGCAGAGGCATAGGAAAGTAATATCAGAGCCATCACATACATAATTTGGAACTTAGGCTTTTTAAATATAGGGGGGATTGTCATAGTCGGCGAAGCCGTAGCAGCCTGTGGAATCAAAGGGTACACATACCCGCGGCTGTTTGGCAGGGTGGGAAAACCGCCAACAAAGCAATCATCTTGTATTGATGACCTTATATCCGAGGCGGAATACCGCCTCGGTTATTTTTTTGTCCAAAATAGGGCAGCACCTCGGTGCAGAGATCCTCCGAATTTAGATTTGTGTTAAAAACAAAAAATCTAAATTTAGGAGGGACTAAAAATGTCCAAAAAATACATTATGAAGAACGGCATATCCGTTGTGGTCTCGGACGAGATCTATAAAATCCTTAAGGAATCGGATCGAAAAATCAAGTATGTCGAGCATGACCTAAAGGAAACACGGTACATTATCGACCGAAAGAAAGAAACGGTCAAAGAGATACCGAGCCGCAAGGAAATTCCACGGCGCTGCCCTAAATCCCACATCAAAATCGTCAGTCAGCCCCGATATACCTTTTCCATCGGCGAAGCACCGCTTTTAACGGCTCGTCCAAATAGTAATAAGCCTTGTCCTTAATCCAGTCAGGTATACCATATGCCGCTTCCGCAATGCTGCCGGTAATCGCCGCCAGTGTATCGCTGTCACCGCCAAGGGAAATTGCATTTCTAATCGAATCCTCAAAATCCGTGCTTTCAAGAAAGGCAATAATGGCTTGAGGAACGGTTTGCTGACAAGTTTCGTTAAAACGGTATGTCGGGCGGATTTCGTCAAGCGATTTGGAGAGGTCATAGCCATACACATTCTCAATGTGCTGCTTGATACGCCGCTTGCACTCCGCAGGATTATCGTTAATCGGCTGTTCATAGTCGCCGCAATAGCCGCCAAAATAGTAACGGCACATAAAAATAGCGTCGGCTGTCGCCATTGCCCCTTTAATGCCCTCAGGGTGATTATGTGTAACCTCTGCGGAAAGCTGCGCAGCAGCCCTGCCGTTTGACGGCCACATTCCTGTTCGGGCGCAGAAGCCGCAGTCCATCACCCACGCGCAAGGAGAAACGCGCATAGCAGAACCGTTGCCAAAGCTGTTATACGGCTCGCGGTCATCAGACGCAATCCACGCGCTGAAATTGCCGCCGTATCCCGCGTCAGGATACATACGACCGTATTTCTTCATGGCATTGATGAAGTCATCTCTCTTACTGCCGTTCATGACCGCTTCCGCAACGGCGCAGGTCATAACGGTATCGTCCGTGAAAAAACAATCCTCCCGAAACAAAGGAAACTCTTTCGTTCTGATATTGTTCCATTCATATACAGAACCTACGATATCACCGACTATTGCCCCAAGCATAAAATACCTCCTTACAAAATCACTGTCATGTCACAATAATAATCCCGCCAACGCCAGTCACTCGCCGCAGACGATTTTTAGTATGTCTGCCGCTCATCATAAATTATCCAAACGCTAATGAGCGCGCAGTTCGGGATATAAAAACAGCCGCAGGCGCGAACGATTTATATAACGCAAAAACGGATTGCTTAAAGGCAATCCGAGTCGAGCGCTTGCTATTTCAAACCGCCCGATGGACGGTTTGAAACCTGTCTATGCTAAGCGAAAAAGATTTTTTATAACACGGGATAAACAAATAAATTCCGCTGAACCTCATTCGGAAAAGGTTCAGCGGAACGCTGGAGCTGGGAATGGGACTCGAACCCACGACCTGCGCATTACGAATGCGCTGCTCTACCAACTGAGCTATACCAGCATATAATCTGATTTATTGCAGCCTACGCAAAAATAACCTTGCGAAAACCGCTTGCAAAAAAGTATAATATGTGCTATACTGAAATATATCGCAAGTGGCGTGTCAAATGCAGTAACAAAACTATTATAATATTTTTTTTCCGTTTTGTCAAGTATAAAAGAGGAGTTTTTTTGGAAATGGGCAAAAAAATTGCTAGAGGCTTCGGTATTTTCGTGTGCGTAATGCTGTTTGTGCTTTGCGTATTTATGTTGGCGGTGTCGGTTATTTTCGGGTCGGACGGGCTTGTGGGCGCGTTCGGGTACAATCTTTACCTTTGCGGTCATTCGGATTTTGAGGGATTAGACAGCGGCGCGGCTGTTATAGTCGAGCAGTGCGAGCCTTATGACCTTACCGAGGGCAACCTTATCCTTTACACCGTTTCGGATAATCAGGACAATCCCGACAGCGGGGAGCAAATTCTCGCATACCTTGAAGCTTATGAAATGAGCGATGGCGTGTATACCCTCACCGTGTCGGACGCAGACGGCGTTCAGAGCAGAATAAGCGAACGTGCGCTTGTGGGAAAAGCAGGCTGGAGCAGTCCCGCGCTCGGCGTAATTATCAGCTTTATTATTTCGCCTTGGGGAGTTTGCGTTATGGCTGTGCTTCCCTGCCTTGCGCTTATCCTGTACAGTGTACTTAAAAGCGCCGCAGATGACGACCGCTCAATTCCCGAGGTTGTGCCGCAGCTTAAAAATTCCCAGCCCGAAGAAAAAGCACCCGCCGCAGCGCTTGGCGTAAAGGCTGACGGCAACGCTCAATATGCCAGAACAACAGCCGCAAAGCCATCACAGACAGCCGACAGCGTTTTGTTTACTTATAACGGCGCACGGAAATCTCCTGCGGCAATGAAGCCGTCTGCGCCTGAGCAGTCCCCCAAAACCGCTCCTGCACAGTCTGCCAAAACCGCTCCTGCACAGTCTGCCAAAACCGCACCCGCGGCAATGAAGCCGTCAGCTCCCGCGCAGCCGACAAAATCCGCACCTGCTATAACGAAACCCGCCGCTTCGCTTTCGGCGGACAAGGCGACAGATAAGCCGAAATCCGACAGCGCACAGCAGGGCGCAGTTCCCGCTTCCGTTGCGGCAAGGCGCTATCTGGACAACGCGGTGGGCGCGCAGAAAAAGCCAGCTTCCACTGCACCAAAGGCGGTTGAAGCTGCGGCAAAGGTCAGCGGCACTACCGCGGAGCTTCCCCAAATCCCCAAAAAGAAAAAATCTGACGCATTTTTTGCGCAAAGCAGCGCCCCGCAAATCGGCAGACCCGCCGACCCGCGCAGCCGCGCAGTTATAGAGCTTGAGGACGCGCTTGCCTCCGCCCACGATAAAAAGGAGCAGCCGAAGAAAAACGCCGAGCCGACAGGCAAACGCACCGCGGACATTATCGCCGCCAAGGCGCGCGGCGAGCTGATTTCCGAGGACGATGACAGCCGCGACAGAAGCCGCTACGAAGTTGACGATATACTGGCGGGCATAGACCGCCGACACAAATCGTGAAAAAATTTGTATCCGCTGCGGCGATTGTTGCCGTTGCGCTTGCGGCGGTTTTCACCGCGTTGTCGGGCGGGCATTGGGATATCGCGGCTGTTTTTGCGGCGTTTCTGTGCTGCGTTCCGTTTTTTGCGGCGTTTGAAAGCCGCGCTCCCATGGCAAGAGAGGTCGTGCTGGTCGCGGTGATGACGGCGTTTTCCGCTGCGGGAAGAATTATATTCGCGGCGATACCGTTTTTTAAGCCTGTCACCGCCATTGTGATTATTTCCGCAATGTATTTCGGACAGCAGGCGGGCTTTATGATTGGCGCAATGTCCGCGCTTATTTCCAATATCTATTTCGGGCAGGGCGCCTGGACGGTGTTTCAGATGCTTTGCTGGGGAATGATAGGCTTCGCCGCAGGGCTGCTGAACAAGCGCGGCTTGCTTGAAAAGCCGTTTGCGCTTTGCGTTTGCGGAGTTCTTTCGGGCGCGCTTTATTCCGTTGTTATGGATATATGGACTGTTATCTCCGCAGACGGCGGCTTTAATTCCGCGCGGTGGCTTGCGGCGCTGATATCGGCGCTTCCGATAACCGTGTGCTACTGCGTTTCAAACGCGGTGTTCCTTATGATATTAAGAAAACCGCTCGGCAGCAAGCTTAGGCGGCTTAAAACAAAATTCGGCGTGTTCTGTCAGGACGAATACGCGCGGCAAATAACTGAACGAAAGGCATAAAACAATGGCAAAGCACTACAAACTTAACATCAAAAAAAATACGCAGCAGGACAGCTTTTACAAAAAATGCGGTCTGTTTCACCGATATACGGCAAGCAAAAGCATGGGAATTGCGGTGCTTGTGCTTCAGCTTTTATCGCTGGCGCTTACTTCGATTTTTTCGCTTTGCATAGGCATTCTGGGCGCGTCCTTTCAGGCTTCGCAGTATGCGGCGGATTTTGCGCAGCTTGACTCCGCGCAGACCTTTGCGCTGCGCGTGGCTAACCTTGTAATCCCAGGAAATTACCTGTGGCTTATTTCGTCCATAATTTTCGTTGTGGGAACGCTGACGCTTGTTCTCGGCTTTTCAAGGATTGCTTCAATAATCCACGGCGCGGCGACTGTCTGCCTTTTTATCGGCTACAACATGATAATGCAGGCGCATGAGCTTGTGGGAACTACGGCAAATCCCGCTTCCATCATGCTGCCGAATATCTTTATTTTTATAATATCCGTTGGCATTGCGCTGCTTGTAAATTTCCCCAAGTGGCTGGACAAAAAGCACGAAAAGGACAGCGCCGTTGCGCCGTCTATACTTTCAGATAAGGAGGACTGACACCATGGCTTCAATTATTTCGGAGGATATCCGTTTCCACCTGAAAACAAAAACGGGAGATGTGGGCAGATATGTTATTCTTCCGGGCGACCCGGGCAGAGTTCCCAAAATCGCCGCAAAGCTTGAAAACGCGCAGCTTATCGCGCAGAACCGCGAATACACCACCTACACGGGCTATCTTGACGGCGTAAAGGTCAGCGTATGCTCAACGGGCATAGGCGGCGCTTCCGCCGCAATAGCGGTGGAGGAGCTTATCATGTGCGGCGCGGACACCTTTATAAGGGTCGGCACAAGCGGCGGCATGGATTTGAAGGTGTCAGGCGGCGACCTTGTGGTTGCCACGGCGGCAGTGCGCAGCGAGGGCACAAGCCACGAATATCTCCCCGACCACTACCCCGCTGCCGCAAGCTTTGAGGTGGTTCGCGCCCTTAAGGACGCGGGCGACGAGCTTTCCACCAACGAGGACGGAAACCGCTGCCACGCGGGCGTAGTCCACAGCAAGGATAATTTCTACGGCGAGATAGACCCCTCCACCACCTGCGTTGCGGGCAGGCTGTCGGACGCGTGGAACTCCTATGTAAAATGCGGCTGCCTTACCTCAGAGATGGAGGCTGCTGCTATCTTCTCGGTGGCGCAGGTAAGGGGCGTGCGCGCGGGCGCAGTGCTTACCGCGCTGTGGAATGTGGAGCGCAGCAACGCGGGGCTTCCCGATAAGAAATGCGAAAGCAGCGAGCGCGCAATAGACTGCGCTATCGGCGCGATAAAGCGCCTTATCAAGCTTGACAAGGCGGCTGAGTGATGTTCGATACGGTGCTGTTCGACCTTGACGGAACGCTTACCAATCCGTTTGAAGGGATAACGGGCGGAGTTCTATACGCATTGAAGCGGCTTGGTTACGCGCTGCCACAGCGCAGCGACCTTGTAAGCTTTATAGGTCCGCCGCTGTTTGATGAGTTTTCGCGCCGTTTTAATATGGACGCGCAGACCGCTGACGAGGCGGTTCGGCTGTACCGTGAATACTATATGAACGGCGGAATATACGAGAATGAGCTTCTTGACGGCGCGCAGGAGCTTTTGGCGGCGTTATGCGCTGCGGGAAAGCGGGTGTGCCTTGCGACCTCAAAGCCCGAACCTATGGCGAGGAAGATTTTGGAGCGATTTGATTTACTGAAATACTTCGATTATATAGGCGCGGCTTCTCTTGACGGCAGCGTCAGCGCAAAGGCAGATGTTGTTCGGCTTGTGCTGGATAAGACGAAAGCGGACAAAAATAAATGCGTTCTGGTCGGCGACAGGTGCTACGACATAGACGGCGCTCACGCAGCGGGAATAAAGTGTGCTGCGGTTCTTTGCGGTTTTGGAAGCCGAGAGGAATTTGAAAGTTACGCGGCGGATTATATATGCAGCGATTTGTTTGAAGTTAAAAAGCTGCTTAATTGCTGCTGAACGAATTAAGGCAACACCACAGCCGCCTTTCCTCTTTGGAAAGACGGCTTTTTCAATAAGAAACATACTCCGCCATGCCACAAAAAATCACGGGAAGCCAAAGCTACCCGTGATTATTTTTATTCTGCCACCTTTGCCTTAAGCCGCTTCTGCGGCAAAATCAGCATTGCCGTGATTTCAGAAGCGGGACACGGCTTGCTGTAAAGATAACCCTGTGCCAAATCGCAGCCGATTTCGGTAAGGAACTTGTTCTGCGCGCTGGTTTCAACGCCCTCCGCAAGAACAATCAGCTTCATAGCCTTGCCCAAATCCACGATAGCGCCCGTAATCTGCTTGGAAACGTCATTATCCTCAATATCGCAGACAAGGCTGCGGTCAATCTTAAGAATATCAAGCGGGATAGTCTTAAGCGAACTAAGCGAGGAATAACCGCTGCCGAAATCGTCCATGGAAACGCTTACGCCCATGCTGCGGATATCTCTCAGCACGTTCACCGTGCGCTCAATATCCTTCATCGCCATGGTTTCCGTAACCTCAATCTCCAAAAGCTGCGGCGGCAGCCCCGTTTCGCTAAGCACATTCTTCACGGTGGAGATAACGTCAGTGCAGTAAAACTGCGCCTGCGACATATTTACAGAAATCTTAACCGCAGGAAGCCCGTCATCAAGCCACTGCTTGCACTGCCTGCAAGCTTCCCGAAGCCCCCACTCGTCTATTTTCGTGATAATGCCCGTTTTCTCCGCAAGCGGAATAAACTCCGCAGGCGAAACAAAGCCCTTTGTCGGGTGATGCCAGCGTATCAGCGCCTCAACGCCCATAATCTCGCCCGTGCCAAAGCTTATCTTGGGCTGATAGTACAGCTCAAACTCGCCCTTCTCAAGCGCGGAAAGCATTTCGCTGCGCATAAATTCTTCTTCCACAAGGCGCTGCTCCATATCTGCGGTAAAATAGGTCGCCCTGCCCTGCTGTCTGGACATAAGGCACAAATTCGCCTTGCTGAACATGGTGTACACATCATCACAGCCGTCATAAGTGACTACGCCCGCGTAAAAATCCACGCGGCGCAGCGGAGCTGCCTCGGCGAAATCCTCGTTAAGCTCCTCGCGGAACGCCCTGATAAACATATCAATCTCGCCGATTGTGTTGTAGTTTATGAAAACCGCGATATCGTCCGTATCGGTTCTGCCGCAGGGGTATTTTCCGTCCGAAAGCACCTTGGCGCACCGCGCAAACCTTTTCACCACATCATCTGCGGCTGCGTTGCCGAAAAGCGTACTTATCCTGCCGAAGCCGTCAACATCATAAATAACAAGCGCCGTTTTTTTGCCGTTGCTATTGCTGTCGCGCACAAACTTTTCACCCTCGCGAAGAAAACGGTCGCGGTTGTACAGACCCGTAAGGCTGTCAACGCCACTGCCTGCTGCGGACTTTCTTATATGCAGAATATAAACCGCGGCGGCAATCAAAGCCGCAGCCAAAACAGCAATCAATATATATTCCAGCACGCTTTCGCCTCCCTGTCAGACCAAATAATGCGCCGCCGAACGCGGCTTTAAGCCTATCGGCAGCCGCCCGAAACAGGCGAGCCTTTACCGACAAGCTCACGCATTACCATATGTATTTATTTTAGCACAATTTCAGCCAAAAAACAAGCGAAAAAATGCCAATACAGCATATTTTATAAAAAACATTACACATTTTCGTCATTTTGACAATCAGTGGCATTGTTTTGCGGCGGTTATACCAACAAATTTTGTTTGTTTTTGCGGCAAAGCTGTGATAACTTAGGCAAGATGTCCCCCGCCGCCTAGGCGGCGGGTTCCATTTACCATTCAGTAGGGGATACAATCCCCTACTGAATGGCAGGTTGGCGAAGCCAACCCTTGCCCCGTTAAATAACGGGGCAAGCCCCTTATTGAATACACAAAAACTCCCGCACACATCTGTACGGGAGTATTCTGCGGAATTACTGGTTATCCTCGATATACCTAACGATATCGCCAACAGTCTTGATGTTCTCAACCTGATCCTCGGGAACTTCAACATCAAACTCGTCCTCAATGCTCATAACAAGGTCAACAACATCGAGAGAGTCAGCGCCGAGGTCGTCTGTGATGGACGAGGTTTCCTTAATTGCGTCCTCCTCAACATCAAGCTGCTCTGCAATAAGCTTCTTTACTTTTTCAAATACCATGGTATAAACCCTCCATATTATTTATCACAATATTGCTGTGACAGTTCATGTAATATTATAAAGCATAACTCTAAAATAATCAATATCAAAAAGTTAAAATTTACACGTTATTTTTCACAAACTTATTCGGCAAACATACCAATTTTTCTAAATTTGTGATAACGCTGCTCCAAAAGCAGGTCGATTTCCGTGTTTTTCAGGCGGCAGACGGTATCCACCAGATACTCGTACAGATTGTCCGCCATCATCGCTTTATTGTTGTGCGCGCCGCCGTCGGGTTCGGGGATAATCTTGTCGCACACGCCGAAATCCGCAAGGCTTTCCGCCGTGATTTTAAGCAGCTCGCACGCCTCTTTCTCCTTGGTGCCGTCCTTCCAGAGTATAGAAGCCGCGCCCCTTGGGGAAATTACGGAATACAGCGCGTTTTCAAGCATTGCCAGCTCATCACACACCGCAAGCGCAAGCGCGCCGCCGCTGCCGCCCTCGCCCAGAACAACCGAAACGATAGGCGTCTTAAGCGTCATAAACTCCGCAAGATTTTTTGCGATAGCCTCGCCTTGACCGCGCTTTTCCGCCTCAACCCCGCAGAATGCGCCGGGGGTGTCAACAAGGCAGATTATGGGTCGGTGGAACTTTTCCGCCTGCCTTGCAAGGCGCAGAGCCTTTCTGTAACCCTCTGGGTGGGGCATGGAGAAATTGGATTTCTTGTTTTCTTCAAGATTTCTGCCCTTTACCTGCGCGATAACCGTAACCGCCGTATCGCCAAGGTATCCTATACCGCCGATTATCGCCGCGTCGTCGCCGCAAAGGCGGTCGCCGTGGAACTCCATAAAGCGCGTAAACATGGCGGGGATATAATCGTTCACCGTGGGGCGGTCTTTATGGCGGATTATTTCAAGCCTTTCACAGGCTGTAAGCTTGCTCATCTGCCCGTACCCTCCTTCGGAAAACCATGTAATTTAAGGATATTGGAAACCCTTCTTCTCATCATGCCGCGCTCCACAATCATATCCACAAAGCCGCATTCCTGCAAAAACTCTGCCGACTGAAAATCATCGGGAAGCCGCTGGCGTATCGTATCCTGAATAACGCGCCTGCCCGCAAAACCGATAAGCACCTTAGGCTCGGCAAGAATAATGTCGCCAAGGCTTGCAAACGAAGCGGTAACGCCGCCTGTTGTGGGGTCTGTAAGCACGGTAATATATAAGCCGCCCGCGTCGCTGTGTCGCTTGACCGCGCCGCTTGTTTTAGCCATCTGCATAAGGGAAATGATACCCTCCTGCATTCTCGCGCCGCCCGACGCTGTGAACATAACCACAGGCAGACCCTTTTCAGTTGCGTACTCAAACGCGCGGGTTATCTTCTCGCCCACAACGCTGCCCATGCTCGCCATCATAAAATGGCTGTCCATCACGCCGATTACGCAGCGATAGCCGCGTATGGTACATTCGCCCGTCTTTATGGCGTCATTCATGCCCACCTGCTCGGAAAGCTTCTCCACCTTCTCCTCATATTTAGGGAAGCCTATGGGATTAAGGGAGCGCAGGTTCTCGTCAAACGGCACAAAGCTGCCCTTGTCAACAGTGAGGTCTATGCGCTCCTGCCATGTAAGGCGGGAATGATAGCCGCACTTGGGGCACACCTTAAGCGCGTGAATAAATTCCTCATTGTAAATAACATTGCCGCAGCGCGGGCATTTGAACAGCAAATCCTCAGGGATTTCAACGCCCTTGCTTTCCTCGGCGGTCTGCGGCTGCTCGTCACCGAAGCGCGCCTTAACCACCTTAAATAAATCTTCAAGTGCCATTCAGCTTAATCCCCCATCACATTTTTCCTGTTAAGGAAGCCTATATCAAAATTGCCGTTTTCAAAATCCTCATCTTTCAAAAGGCAAAGCTGAAAATCTATGTTGGTATCAACGCCCTCGATTATAAATTCCGAAAGCGCAACGCGCATTTTCATTATCGCTTCTTCCCTTGTGGGCGCGCAGACAAGCATTTTGCCAATCATGCTGTCATAGAACGGGGTAATCTCATAGCCCGCGTAAATCGCGCTGTCTATGCGCACACCAAAGCCACCGGGAACGTGCAGCGATTTTATCTTACCGGGACACGGACGGAAGCCGTGGCGCGGGTCCTCCGCATTTATGCGGCACTCGATAGCGTGACCTCTCAGCCGTACATCGTCCTGCGTAAACCACAGTTTTTCTCCCGCCGCTATGCGTATCTGCGCCTTAACAAGGTCTACGCCAGTCACAAGCTCGGTAACGGGGTGTTCCACCTGTATTCTGGTGTTCATCTCCATAAAGTAGAAGTTGCGGTCTTTATCCACAAGAAACTCAATCGTTCCCGCATTCTGATAGCCGCTTACCTTTGCCGCCGCAACAGCCGCGCTGCCCATGCGCGCACGAAGCTCCTCCGTCATGATGGGGCTGGGGCTTTCCTCCAGCACCTTCTGATTTTTGCGCTGAAGCGAACACTCGCGCTCGCCAAGATGAACAACATTTCCATGCTCGTCCGCAAGCAGTTGAATTTCAACGTGGCGCGGGTTTACGATAAACTTCTCGATATAAACATCGCCGTTGCCGAAGCAGGCGATAGCCTCCTGCTGAGCCGCGGAGTACTTGGCTTCAAGCTCCTCCTCGCGCTCGACAAGGCGTATGCCGCGACCGCCGCCGCCCGCCGTTGCCTTAACCATCACAGGATAGCCGATTTCAGCGCAGATTTCCCTTGCCTGCTCAAGCGTTGCAACAACGCCGTCAGACCCAGGCACAACGGGTACGCCCGCAGAAACCATAGTTCTTTTGGCGTTAGCCTTGTCACCCATAGCCTCCATAACCTCAGGTGACGGACCTATGAACTTAATTCCGCATTTTTCGCACAGCCGCGCAAAATCAGCGTTCTCCGAAAGGAAGCCGAAACCGGGGTGAATTGCCTCGGCATGGGTTATCTCGCACGCGGCAAGCAGCGCCTTTGTGTTAAGATAGCTGTCCTTTGCGGCGGCAGGACCTATGCACACAGCCTCGTCCGCAATCTGCGCATGAAGCGCGGACTTATCGGCAGTGGAATACACCGCAACCGTTTTTATTCCAAGCTCGCGGCAGGCGCGCATAATCCTTATGGCTATCTCACCGCGGTTTGCTATAAGTATCTTATTAAACATTGTAATGTGTCAACTCCAGATAAGAATAGATAAGAATTAAGCAGGGTCGGAAACCGCAAAGGAAATCTCGGCGGTAACAACCTTTTTGCCGTTTACGGTGGCAACAGCCTTGCCAAAGCCTATCGGTCCCTTTTTGCCTATCATGTCCACATGAAGCTCCAGCGTGTCGCCTGGCTTTACAACGCCGCGGAAACGCGCCTTGTCTATGCCCGCAAAGAAAGCTATCTTCCCCCTGTTTTCGGGAAGCATCAAAGCGCAGACCGCTCCCGCTTGCGCAAGCATTTCAATCATCAGCACACCAGGCTGTACGGGGTTTCCCGGAAAATGTCCTCTGAACCAGTCCTCATCGGGCTTAAGATATTTCTTTGCCGTAACGCTTACACCCGGCTCAAGCTCCGTAACCTCGTCAATAAGCAGAAACGGGTCGCGGTGAGGAATTATCTCTTTTATCTGTTCAAGATTTAATGTCATGGCTGCTCCTTATTCTATACGCATAAGCTTCTGACCGTATTCAACCGCTTCGCCGTTATTTACATATATCTCGGCAACCCTGCCGCTGAAATCGCTGTTAAGCTCGTTCATAAGCTTCATGCTCTCTATAATGCAGATAACGTCGCCCGCGTTTACGGTATCGCCGACCTTTACAAAGGGCGCTTTATCGGGCGAGGGCGCGGAATAGAACGTGCCTATAATCGGCGAGGTGATAATATTTCCGCTTGTGCTTTCGGGCGCTGCGGCAACAGCGGGCGCTGCTGCGGGCGCAGAAGCAGCAGCCGCGGCGGGCATACCCATAGGGGGCATTGGCGGCATTGGCGGCGGGCAGTGTCTGCCCTCTATAACTATATCGATATCCGCCGTGCTGATTTTTATTTTGGAAAGGTCGTTGTCCTTTACTATTTTGGCAAGCGCTTCAACGCACTCTACTGTGTTTTCGATAACGGTTTCTTTTTCCTTAACGCTCATGGTATCAGTATCCTTTCTCAATCGTTTACGGGCTTCATGCAAATGCAGCCGTTGTGACCGCCAAAGCCAAGCGAGTTGCTGAGCGCGCCTGTGATAACCATATCGCGCGCGCCCT
The DNA here is from genome assembly GCA_964556595.1 of uncultured Ruminococcus sp. Taxonomy (GTDB): domain Bacteria; phylum Bacillota; class Clostridia; order Oscillospirales; family Ruminococcaceae; genus CAG-115. The sequence continues at coordinate 105,036 of CAZKXB010000001.1, forward strand.
CTGTAACGTAGTCAAGGTCGCATTCGGGGTCGGGCGTGCGGTAGCCTCTGGTCATATGCACCTTGTTATTCTTAATGGAAAGCGCGGTAACAACCGCCTCAACGCCGCCCGCAGCACCCAGCAGGTGTCCTGTCATGGATTTTGTGGAATTTACCGCAATGTTCTTTGCGTGTTCGCCAAACGCAAGCTTTATTGCCTTCGTTTCGGTTTTATCGTTCATCACGGTGGAAGTGCCGTGCGCGTTGATATAGTTGATTTCTTCGGGCTTCATTCCCGCTTCCTCATAGGCAAACTGCATTGCCTTTGCGCCGCCTATGCCGTCAGGGTCGGGACTGGTTTCGTGGTGAGCGTCGCAGGTCGAACCGTAGCCGCATATCTCGGCATAGATTTTAGCGCCCCTTGCCTTTGCGTGTTCGTATTCCTCAAGTACAAGAATACCGCAGCCGTCGCCAAGCACAAAGCCGCTTCTCTCCGCGTCAAACGGGATAGAAGCCCTGTCAACGTCCTGTGAGCGCGTAACCGCGTGCATATTATTGAACGCCGCATAGCAGAAGCCGATATCGCTGTGTTCCGTGCCGCCCGCAACAGCCGCGTCCAGATATCCATGCTTTATGGAGCGGAACGCCTCGCCTATCGCCTGTGTTCCCGAAGCGCAGGCTGTGGTTACGCAGAAATTGCTGCCCTTAAAGCCTGTGCGGATAGCCACAATTCCCGCAGCCATGTTGCCAATCATCTTTGTAATAGTGAAAACAGATACCTTTCTGTTGCCCTTGTTGTGGTAGGCAAGAATTTCCTCCTCGGTGGTTACAATGCCGCCGATACCGCTGCCGATAACAGTTCCCACGCGGAACGGGTCAAGGTCCTTAAAATCCGTGCCCGCGTCCTTAAGAGCGTTCATTGCGGCGTACACCGCATACTGAACTATCACGTCATTTCTGCGAAGTTCTTTTTTGTCGAAATATTCAGAAGCGTCAAAATTTTTGACCTTTGCGACAATCCCAAGCGTTTCGGTATCCTGATCCTCAAACCACGGCTTAAGTTCAAAGCCGTGTCTGCCCGCCATAAGGCTGTCCCAAAGTTCCTCAACCGTATTGCCGCAGGGAGTAACCGCGCCAAGACCTGTAATTACAACTCGTCTTTCCATCAAACGAAAATCCTCCGATATAATTTATAAAATAAATTGCCCTATAACTTCAGTTTTTGCCGCCAAAGCGCCAATGCGCTCACTGACTGCCGCCGCTGACGCGTGCTTATCGCCGCCAGACTTCTAAGAATGGGGAGAAGTGCGCCGCAGGCGCGTGCTTATCGCCATTCTTACATACTTAAACCGCCGCTGATTTCTATTACCTGTCCCGTTACATAAGCCGAATCATCACTGCAAAGGAACGATACAACGCCCGCAACCTCCTCAGGCTGACCGTAGCGCTTCATGGCAATCATCTGAAGCATTGCCGCTTTCTGCTCGTCCGTCAGCTTGTCGGTCATGGGGGTCTGTATGAAGCCGGGCGCTACCGCGTTGCAGGTAATGCCGCGGCTGCCAAGCTCCTTGGCAGTGGTTTTGGTCATCGCGATAACCGCGCCCTTGGAAGCGGAATAGTTAATCTGTCCAGGGTTTCCATAAAGTCCCGCAACGGAAGCGAGATTTACAATCCTGCCGCTTCTCTGGCGCATCATAACCGCGCCGCAAAGCTTGGTCATATTGAACACGGACTTCTGGTTAATGCGGATAACCATGTCGTATATCTCCTCGTCCATGCGCACCATAAGACCGTCGCGCGTAATTCCCGCGTTGTTGATAAGGATATCAACCGTGCCGAACTCCGCCTTCACCCACTTTACCATTTCCTCGCACTGCGCATAGTCGGAAACGTCTGCGGCATAGCATTCCGCCCTTACGCCGAATGCACGGCACTCCTCGGCAACCTGCACGCCCGCCGTATCCAGAGTTTCCTTGGAAACGTCGTTGATAACAACGTTGCAGCCGTCCTTGGCAAGCCGCCTTGCAATGGCTGCGCCGATACCGCGCGCCGAGCCTGTGATTATCGCTGTTTTTGCCATCTTTACAGTTCCTTTCCCAAAAATAAAATCAAGTATCCATAATAATCGCGCCGTAGGTAAGACCTGCGCCAAAGCCCACAAAGCATATCCTCATGCCGCTTTTAAGTCTGCCCGACTTTTTAAGCTCGTCCAGCGCAAGGGGAATGCAGGCACTGGAAATATTGCCGTATTTATGGATATTCTTGAACACCTTGTCGGGCGATATTCCAAGCATATCCGTTGCCTTGTCGATAATGCGCAGATTTGCCTGATGCGGAATAAGCAGGTCTATATCCTCTATATCGCACTGCGCCTTGTCAAGCACCGTGCGCACCGCGCGGTTCATTGCGTTTACGGCAAATTTGTACACCGCGTGACCGTCAGACTGGAGATAGTGCCGCTTTTCCTCAGTATCGAAGCGGTTTTCGTAGAACGCGTCAATATCCCCGTGCCACGGGCAGTTGGGAACATAGTTCACCTTGCAGTAAAGCGCCTTGAAATCATCTCCCGCCGCGCCCAGAGTGGTGCAGCAAAGCCTATCTGCGCCCGAAACCACCGCCGCGCCCGCGCCATCGCCAAAAAGTATGCACATGGAACGGTCTGTATAATCAAGGTGAGTTGACAGCTTCTCGGTTGCGACAATCAGTATCTTCATGGAAGGCGTAACCGCAAGATATTTCTGCGCAATATCAAGCGCCGAAATAAAGCCTGTGCAGGCGCTGTTTACATCAATGCACGCGGCATTCTCCGCGCCGATTTCGCGCTGAACAAGGCAGGAAGCCGAGGGATAGAAAAAATCGGGCGTACAGGTGGAAACCAGTATCAGGTCTATATCCTCCGCCTTTAGGTTAGCGTCCGCAAGCGCGTTCTTCGCCGCCTGCGCGCCCATGTAGTAGTTGGGCTTGTCGGTGGAAATTCGGCGCTGCTTTATGCCTGTGCGCGGGGTTATCCACTCGTCAGAGGTGTCCAGTATCTCGGCAAATTTATCATTATCTGCCACAAAATCGGGAATATAGCTGCCCGTTCCGAGAATATCTATTCCGTTCATCAAAAAACTCCTTGATTTTATTTACATTATAATGTATAATATATTCTTGCAGGACAAGTTCCCGAAGAATGGTAAAACCTGTTATCGCGCGGGGCATTATTCCCCACAAAACATACCATTTAATATTTTACCCTATTATTGCCTGTTTGTCAACCATTTCGCAATAATTTCATTCGCTAAAGTGACAAAAAGTCGATTTTTGTGTAAGAAACGCGGTATTCTCTGCCGCTGAATTTTGGAGGTATACTTCTATGAAAACAATCTTTTTATTCTCAGGACAAGGCTCACAGTATCCCGGCATGGGCGCGGAACTTGCGCAAAGGTATTCCGCGGCAAAGCAGATTATCGAGTGCGGCTCGGACATCATGGGCTTTGATATAATGAAGAAAATGACGGAGGCTTCCCCTGAGGAGCTTTCGCAGACAAGGCTTTCCCAGCCCGCTATTTTCACCGCCTCGCTTATCGCGCTGACCGCCGCACGTGAAAACGGCATAGACAACTGCGCCGTTGCGGGACACTCCCTCGGCGAATACGCCGCTATGTACGCAAGCGGTATGCTCTCCCTTGAGGACGGCTACAAGGCTATAAAACTAAGAAGCGAAGCCATGGCAAAAGCGGCGGAAGCAACGGGCGGCGCAATGGCGGCAATTCTGCGCAGCAATAATGAAACTATCGAAAAAGTTCTGTCCGAAATAAACGGCTTTGCCGCTCCCGCAAACTACAACAGTCCCGAGCAGACCGTTATCGCGGGCGAAACCGCAGCGATAGACGAAGCTATCGAAAAGCTGTCGGCGCTTAAAGCGCGCTGTGTAAAGCTTGCGGTTTCGGCGGCGTTCCATACAAAGCTTATGGCGGGCGCAGCCGAGGAATTCAAGGCGGCTGTCAGCGGCTTCGATTTCAGCGCGCCGAACTGCGATTTCTACTCCAACCTTTACGGCAAGAAGCTTGAGGATTTCTCGGATATGCCCGCTTACCTTGCCGCTCACATTTGCTCCCCCGTTAAGTTCGTGGACGAGATGAACGAGATGAACAACGCGGGCATAGAAGCCTATGTGGAACTTGGTCCCAACAAGGTGCTGACAGGTCTTGTAAAAAAGACCTTCAAGGGCGCAAACGCTGTGAATATCGAAAACAGCGAAACCCTTGAAAAGGCTCTTGCCGCGCTTAAATAATGACAATTTTATATATAAACAGCCAAGGAGTATACCATGCGTAAATTTGGACTTATAGGACACCCGCTGGGTCATTCCCTTTCCCCGCAGATACACACGCGCCTTTTTGAATTAAGCGGAGAAGCGGTTGACTATCAGCTTTATGACATTCCCCCAGAGGAGCTTGAAAGCAAATTCGGCTTTCTTGAAACCCTGGACGGCTTTAATATAACTATCCCGCACAAGGTGGGGATTATAGAATACTGTGACGCGCTTTCCGAGGGCGCGCAGCGCTACCGCTCGGTAAACTGCGTTGCCAACAAAGAAACCAAAGTCGGCTATAATACAGACGTTCTCGGCTTCACAAAGTCGATAGATATGCTGGGGGCTTCGCTTAACAGTGACGTGCTGCTTATCGGCTGCGGCGGCGTTGGCAGAATGATGGCGATAGAAACCGCGCTCAGCGGCGGCAGGCTTACAATTGCGGCGCTGCCCTCCGACAAGCCGCTTGCCGAAAAGGTTGCGCAGGAAATCCACGCCCTTAAGCACGACGCAGAGGTGAAAACCGCCGTTATCAGCGGCTCGGCGCTGTCCGCTTCAGACCTTGGCGGCGCTGAATTTGACCTGCTTGTAAATGCCTGCCCCGTGGGAATGTTCCCCAAAACCGACAGAATGCCATGCGCGCCCGAAGTGCTTGACGGCGTTAAATTCGTATTTGACGCCATCTATAATCCCAAGGAAACGCTTCTGGCGAAAACGGCGCGCGAAAAGGGCGCAAAGGCTATGACGGGCATGGCTATGCTGGTTTTGCAGGCGGTAGCGGCTCACGAAATCTGGGATAACGCGCAGTACCAAAAATCCGACATAGACAAGCTTATCGCCGATATGGAGGCTTTAGTATGAGCAGCGTGTATCTCTGCGGCTTTATGGGCTGCGGCAAAAGCCATATCGGCAGAATGACCGCCCGCGCCACGGGCAAGAATTTTGTTGACCTTGACCGCGTTATTGTCGAGCGCGAGGGCATGACTATTCCCGAAATATTCGAGAAATACGGCGAGCCGCACTTCCGCGCGCTTGAGGCGCAGTATATCCGCGAGCTTTCGGACAACTATATTGTCGCAACGGGCGGCGGCGCGCTGATAAACGACAGCACAGCGGAATACGCAAGGCAGAGCGGACTGACGGTGTACATCAATACGGCGTTTGAAATTTGCTATGCCCGCATTAAAAATGACAAAAACCGTCCGCTTGCCGCAAAAAGCACCAAGGAACAGCTTATGCAGCTTTACAGCACGCGCGATCAAATCTACCGCCGCAACAGTCTGTGCATGGTGAACGGCAGTACCAGGGATTTTATAATCCGCGATGAAATAGTAAAGCTTATGAATTATTTTGAAAAGAACGGAAAAATATAATGGTTATCACTAACGTTAAAATCATCTCCATGTCCGACAAGGACTACGAAAACGGCTATGTGCGCATTGAAAACGGCGTTTTTTCGGAAATAGGCGATATGGCGGACTACATTCAGCCGATTGACGATATTATAGACGGCAGGGGAATGACAATGTACCCAGGCTTTATAGACGCGCACTGCCACATCGGTATGTGGGACGACGGACTTACCTTTGAGGGTGAGGACGGCAATGAGGACACCGACCCCTCTACCCCGCACCTGCGCGCAATCGACAGCATTAACCCGCTTGACCGCTGCTATGAGGACGCGGTGCGCGCGGGCGTTACCACAGTCTGCACGGGCGTGGGCAGCGCAAATCCCATCGGCGGCAGCTTCGTGATAATGCACACTAGCGGCAGCAAGCGTGTGGACAAGCTGATTATTCAGTCGCCCTGCGCGATTAAATTCGCTTTGGGCGAAAATCCCAAAAACACCTACAATGACCGTGATGAAACTCCCGTCACCCGCATGGCTACCGCCGCGATAATCCGCGAGCAGCTTATGAAAGCAAAGCGCTATCTTGCGGACAAAAAGGAATACGAGCGCCTTAAAGGCACTGAGGACGAGATTTCCGAGCCGGATTTTGATATTAAGTGCGAAGCGCTTATCCCGCTTTTCAGCGAGGAAAACAAGCTTAAAGCACATTTTCACTGCCACCGCGCGGACGATATCTTCACCGCAATTCGCCTTTCAAAGGAGTTCGGGCTGGACTATGTGCTTATCCACTGCACAGACGGCGCGGTTATCGCGGACGAACTGTCTGAGGACGCTCCCGCTGTTGTTGTAGGACCTCTTTTTGGCGACAGGGGCAAACCCGAACTTTGCAACCACGATATCACCACTCCCGCCGTGCTTGCCGAAAACGGCATAAAGTGCGCCATCTGCACCGACCACCCCGAAACCCCGATACAGTATCTGCCGCTTACAGCGGCGCTTGCGGTAAAGGGCGGACTTTCCGAAGCCGAAGCGCTGCGCGGTATAACAATTTACCCCGCGCAGATACTTGGCATTGCCGACAAACTGGGAAGCATTGAAGTGGGAAAGCGCGCGGATTTCTCGCTGTTTGACGGCAGTCCGCTCAGTCTTTCATCATCTGCGCGGCTTACGGCGATAGACGGCAAAATTATGTACAGCGCGGACGGATTTTCTGTGAAAGGAATATAAATGTTACAAGCTTATGAGCAACTGACAAAGCTGCTTTCGATAGAAATGAACTGCGCCCCCGATGCCTTTCGGCGCGATGAGAATGTAATCACTCTCCCCGCGCTTAATGACGGGCGCAGACAGTATCAGTCAGAACTGTATTTTTTCCACATGGCAACGCTTGGGGGAAACGCCGTGATTACCGCTGACGAGCGCCTGCACGGATTCCTCCGCCAATGGAGCGAGGGGAAAATCGGTCACGCTCTTTTTCAGCAGCCGAACCTGCTGCCGCTTGAAAGGAAGCTTAACAGCCACGGCTTCACGCTTACCGAAAGCTATCATATGTTTCTGCCGAAAGAGAAAGCTGTTTCAGCAAAACCGACATTTGAAACAAAATGGTACTTTGGCAAGGAGATACATCAATTCTACGGCGATAAGCGCTTTCCCAACGCAATATGCAGCGAATTTCTCCCGCACCGCCCCGACACCGTGGTTGTTTGCGCAATTATAGATGGAGAAATCGCGGGAATGGCAGGCTGCTCCGAGGATGCAAAGGGCTTTCAGCAAATCGGCATTGACGTAATGCCGCAGCACCGCTCAAAAGGAATAGGCACAGGGCTTGTAATGCTTCTGAAAAGTGAAATTGAGCGGCGCGGTGATATTCCCTTTTACGGCACAAGCCTTTCAAATCTGCATTCGTGGAATATAGCGCTTAACTGCGGCTTCCGCCCCGCGTGGGTAGAAATCGGCTCTAAAACTAAGGAGAATGATAATGCGTGAGATAAATTCATCACTGATAACCGAAACCGTCAGCCGACTGTGCGTTGACGCAAATCTGCACCTGCCATGCGGCATGAAAGAGTGTATAACCGAATGTATCGGCAAAGAAAAAAGTCCCCTCGGCAAAAGCGTTTTGGGGGATATCTGCGCAAATATCGACTGCGCCGCCGAGCTTTCCGTGCCGATTTGTCAAGATACGGGCATGGCGGTAATCTTCGCCGAGATAGGTCAGGACGTCCACATCACGGGCGAGCCGTTCGAGGACGCGGTAAACGCCGGCGTTGCGGACGGCTATGTCAGCGGCAGACTAAGGCTGTCGATAGTTTCCGACCCGCTTATCGACCGTAAAAACACAAACAATAACACCCCCGCCGTTATCCATACAAGAATAGTTGCGGGCGATAAGATATCGCTTACAGTCGCGCCCAAAGGCTTCGGCAGCGAAAACATGAGCCGCCTTAAAATGTTTACCCCCTCCGCTTCAAGGCAGGATATAATTGACTTCGTGACAGAAACAGTTTCCTTTGCGGGCAGCAATCCCTGTCCCCCTATTGTTGTGGGAGTTGGAATAGGCGGCGATTTTGAATACAGCGCATACCTTGCCAAAAAAGCGCTGTGCCGTGATTTGTCACAAAGAAATCCCGACCCCGCCTACGCCGAAATGGAGCAGGAAATGCTAAACAGCATAAACAGGCTCGGCATAGGCGCACAGGGCTTCGGCGGCACTGTTACCGCGCTTTATGTCAATATAGAAAAAAGCGCCACCCATATCGCGGGACTGCCAGTAGCGGTGAATATCGGCTGCCATGTAACAAGGCACGCGCACGCGGTTATCTGATTAACGGCTTTCAGAGTTTTCTAATTTTTTTGCAACCTTTTTACCGCATATATGGTTTTACTTATGAATTCGGACGGAGAAATAAGCTTATGGACACAATGTCACTAAAAACGGGCGAAAGCTTTGAGCAGGCAATGCAGTTCTATATGCCTATGGTGTATAGGATAGCCTTTTCGCGCCTTGGAAGTCGGCATGACGCCGAGGATATCACGCAGGAGGTATTTCTGAAATACTACCGCGCCGATATCACCTATAATGACGAGGAACACCGCAAGGCATGGCTTATACGCTGCGCGATAAACTGCACCAAAAACCTTGTCACCTCTGCATGGTTCAGACACCGCGCTTCTGACGAGGGGCTTGAAAACATGGAGGAGTGCGGCGATATCCCCGGCAGCGATGACGATATTGGCAGAATAGAACAGAAAAGCGCCGTTATGAGCGCCGTTATGAAACTGCCCGAAAAATACCGTACCGCAATTCACCTGTTTTATTTTGAGGATATGTCGGTAGCGCAGATAAGCAAAGCCACGGGCATTCGCGAAGCTACCGTAAAATCGCAGCTCAGCAGGGCGCGCGATATGCTTAAACCAATGCTGAAGGAGGTTGATTTCTGATGAATTTCAGAGAAGAATACAAAAACGATATGCAAATCGCAGGTCCTTCGGCTGAACAGCTTGAGCGCATGAAAAGCAATGTTCTGGCGCAGACTGCCGAACCTGTCAAAAAAACGCTGCCGCTTAAACGCATTGCGGCTGTGGGCGGCGCTGTTGCCGCTTGCGCTGTGATATCGGTGGCGACGGTGAATATCCTGCCGCGGCTTTCTGCCGAAGATGTTTCGGGCGGGGCTTCCTACGCGGCAAACGCAGCCGACGCCGTATACATGGACGGCGTAAACTTTTTGACCGACAGTGATGAGGAAAAATCCCATACCTCAACAGCAGAAGGCAACACCTATGTAAAGATTTCCGAGGACTGCGCGGCAGACGCTTCAGATTTTGAAGCAATTGACAACTTAAACGAGCCTGAGGAGGCTGTTCAAGCGAACGGCGATAGCTGCGTGTTTGACAACGCTCAATGCGATGAGGCGGATAATTCCTGCTGCGAGGAGATAGACAGCACCTGCGGCAATGCGGCGTTTGCTCTTGACGCAGACATGAACCTGCTGATTTGGGATAATGTCAGATATATTCTTGCAAACGGAGAGGACTTTGCGCTGTCTGGCGAAGCCACGCAGACTATTATTATAGAAACGGGCGAAACGGAATACCGTCTTGAAATATATGACGAATGTATCGTCCTCTCACTCGGCACAGGCGGCGAATTTGAAGCCGTGGGAAAATATATGAAAACGGAATAACTGAGAGCAGAACGGGCGGCTTGAAAGCCGCCCCTATACTGCTTTTCGGAGGATACAATAATGAACTACACAATAAGAGCATACAAAGAAAGCGACAAGCCGCAGCTTCGTCATATCTGCAAGGAAACGGCATGGGACAGCTATAAATCCGACCCGAACAAGCTTGAAAGCGTGCCTATCCTGTACAATGACTATTTCACCGAGCAAGAGCCTGAATACGTTTTTGTTATCGCTGATGAAAACGATACCGCAAAGGGCTACATAATCTGCTCTGCGGATTACGAAAAATTCGTGCGCCTTATGACAACGGAATACGCCGAAAGGGTAGCAAAAGTCGCGCCGCAGGAAATAGCGCTCTTAAACGGATTTTTGGACGCGCTGGAAAAAATAAAGGACAGACCTGTGCATATCCACATGGATATGCTGCCCGAATGTCAGAGAATGGGATTTGGCACAAAGCTTATCCTTACGCTTTGCAAGGCGCTTAAAAGGGACGGCTGCGATAATCTGTCAATATGCTGTGCAAAGCGCGGCGCGGCAAGCTATCATCTTGCGCTTAAAATCGGTTTTGAGGAAATATACGATTACGGCAATGATGTGGTTTCCCTTAATCTGCCGTTTGAAAAAATCGCAGACAGACTTTCGGAGGTATAACCATGACAATGCGCGAAAGAATAGCAGACGGAAAGCTTTTCACCGACTACTGCGAAGGACTGCCGCAAGACCGTCTTAACGCCAAAAAGCTTATGAAACAGCTTAACGACCTTGAACCTGACGCCTTTGAAGCAAGGGCGGAGCTTGTAAACCAAATCTTCCGCAGACCAACCAAAGCGTGGATAGAGCCGCCGTTTTACTTCTGCTACGGCTATAATATAGAACTGGGAGAAAACACCTATATAAATTTCAACTGCAATTTCATTGATGACGGAAAAATCACCGTAGGACGAAATGTTCTGTTTGCGCCCGCTGTCACCATTGCCACCGTGGGACACCCGCTTAACCCCGATATGAGGGAATATATGTACACAGCGCCCGTTAATATCGGCGACAATGTATGGATTGGCGCGGGAGCGGTAATCTGCCCAGGCGTTACGATAGGCAGTGGCTCGGTTATCGGCGCGGGCAGTGTCGTAACCTCCGATATCCCCGAAAACTGTATCGCCGTAGGAAATCCGTGCCGAGTACTCCGCGAAATCAACGAGCATGACAAGGAATATTATTTCCGCGACCGAAAAATAACGGCAGATGATTTAGAGGAAGAAAAAAGCCTTAGAAACAGCGCGTTTTAAGTCGGAAGCCGCAAAGCTATCCAGAAGCTTTGCGGCTTGATTTTTGCTTACTCAAGCCGACAAATTTATGAATTTTTTGCGAAAATCACAAAAATGTGCTTGAAATGTTGAAAATTTTGTGGTAAAATAAACGTAGGACGTTTATTTTACGATTAAAAATCCTCGCACATACGCAAATCAAAGATTTGCTCCGTGCGTATCGGATAATTTTACCACGAACTTGCGTTCATGGTAAAATATATGTATACGAATACGAATACTACAGGCATAACTGCGCCCATTGATGTATGTACTCATTCAAAGAGGTGATAATTCTTGACAGAACTTGAAAGAGCTGTCCGCAGCAGCGGAAACGTGGCATTCTGCATGAGGTTCAGCCTTGGCTTCCCCGCCGCTATTCTTTCAGGCATAAACCCTTTCGGGGAAGGAAATGAAATAAAATTCGGCGATGTGGTTCACCCTGACGACTATCAGCCATTCTGCGAAGTAATAAACAGCATAGTAAACGGCTCGGCAGTGGAGATAAAGCTGCACTCCCGCATAAAAACCAACGGCGAGTACATCTGGTATTTTATAACAGGCGCGGCTGTTTTCGGCGAAAATAAAGTGCTGCAAAGCATAAACGGCATGATGTTCAATGTGTCAGATTACCTCGACTGTGACGCCGAGGACGCCGTGCTGCGCAGATTTCGCGCAAAGCACGCCGAAAAGCTTTCCGATAATGACGCAAATCTTTCGCTGAGGGATATACTCGGCGAGGATTACCTTGTGCGCATACAAAACCCGTTCCTTAAAATAAAGGGGCTTTTCTCCGCGATTATTGACAGCGGCGGCAAGGCTATACTTGCCACGGGCAAGACCGATAAGCACCTTAATCTGCGCAAAACCAATTTTCAGCGCAAAAAGAACATTCGCGTGCGCCATCAGACCGTAGCTTCATGGGTGATTGCGGGTGATACGCAGGAAATAGTTGACAACAGCGCAGAGCTGCTCGAAACCATGGCGCAGACCGTGGGCGGCATAGCAAACAGCTATGTAGTGCTTGTGGACGAGATGGAAAACTCCCAGAACGCCAATAAGCTGCTTGGTCAGACCTTTGAGGACCAGATACTTGTAAATAATGTATATTCGCTGATACTTAACAGTCCCGACACAAAGTCAGCCGTTTCGGGCATACTTCCGCTGATATCGGAATATTTCGGGCTTTCGGATATGCTGTTTTGCAGCGAGAACGAAATTCCCGAAAAGGTATACCGCTGGGATATTTCGGGTATGCTGCTGCCCGTTGTGTGCGAAACGCCCGATATAACCGCCGTTCGCGATGAGCTGGATTACAGCGGCATTGTCTGCACCAACAGGCACACAATTATGTCGGACGATGACGGAAGCAACCCAAGCTGCGTGCTTGTGCGCACCCACTCAAGCGGTTCGGAGCGCGGCATAATAATATACACCGCCATTGACAGCGCAAAGGAATGGAGCAACCGCGAACGCAAGCTGCTTAAAAACATCACCCAGATACTTTCAACCATTATCTACAAAATATTCACCGAGGACGAGCTTTCAACCTCCCGCGCAAGGCTTGAACGCATTGCGTACTATGACGCCGCTACGGGAATTCCCAACCGAAGTATGTTTGAGCGCGACTTCTCCCGCGAGATTGCGGACGGCAAAAACGGCACGGTGATAGCCTTTGAAATAGCAAATCTTAAATCCGTATCCGAAATATACGGACTGGAATACGCTGATGATGTTCTGCAAAGCTTTGCGGGCTATATTTCGGCTGTGCCATGCTCCTCCGAAAAAACGGTCTACCGCTTCGGAAGCGATGTGCTGCTGGTTATGCTTAACCAAATCCCGCGCGAGGAAGCAAAGCAGTTCGCGCAGGTTATACTGACAAAATTCCGCTCGCCGTGGTATCTCGACGAAAACGAGCAGCTTCTGCGGGTTTACGCGGGTATAACCATGTTCCCCGCGGACGCCGCCAATGTGGACGGCTGCATAAGCGCCGCCACGCAGACCCTGCGCCTTGCAAAAGAGCGCTGCCTTGATGACGCGGTGTGCTACTCCGAGGGACTTGAGGAGCAGCTTGGCAGCAACCGCCTTATCAAAAAGCTGATTGCCGAGGCTGCGGAAAACGATTTTGACGGCTTTTATTACCTCTATCAGCCCGTTATTGATATCAAAACAGGTGCGCTTCACTGCTGTGAAGCAAATCTTTACTGGACAAACGGAGATATAACCGTGCCGCGCGACCAGTTTCAGCCCATTATCGACCAGCTTTCGCTTTCCAAGGAGCTTTACCGTTTCTCGGTGGATAAGGCGTGCCGCTTCTGCGCGGCTGTGCGCGAAATGGGCGTGAAGCATTTCCGCGTAAGCTTTGCCGTACCCGAAAACATACTAAGCACCGAAACCAGTATCGAAGCCATAAGAAGCTCGCTGCTGGAATATTCCCTGCCGCCAAACGCGATAAGCGTAGCGGTTTCCGAAAGCGAAGGTACGCTTTATGCGGGAAATATGTTTCTTCAGCAGATGGCAAAAATCGGCGTGAATATAATCGCCGATGACACAGGCGGAAGCTATTTCACCATAGCGCCGCTTGAAAATCCCGCCGTAAAAACCGTAAAAATACGCGCAAACCGCTTTACGGACGACGCCGTTTCCGCGTCATTTCTGCAATCGGTTATCAGGCTTGCCCATGAGAAAGGCATTGCCGTGTGCGCAAAAAACGTTGACAATCCCGCGCTGTTCGGCAATGTGAAAAAGTATGACGTAGACCTGCTTGAGGGCGTATTCAACGGCAGACCCCTGCACAGCGAGGAGTTTACCGAAAAGCTTATCGGTCACGCGGCAAGCCGCGCCAAAGCATAATCCCGTGTATACAGCACGTCCCTCCCGCATATACTCTTGCGGGAGGGATTTTTATGCTATACAACAGCCTGCACCACCTTATAAACAAAAGCGCCTCCTCGCGCGCGTTCTTTCTTTCGCTGCCCGTTGAGGTTCAGATGGTGCTGCACAAGGACAACTACTTTATCCATACCCAGCTTCAGCTTCGCAGAAAGGCGGAAATTGTGCAAAGCCTGTTGCGCAAGGAGCTTATCCAGTAAATCGCTGACAAAACAGACTGTAGACAAAGTTCATTTTGCCCGCGTAGCGGGCTTTTGAAATCCGTTTTTTGCCTCAGCTTTGCCGA
>CAZKXB010000002.1:0-106147 GCA_964556595.1 uncultured Ruminococcus sp.
TCAATTTGCACAATCTGACGAAAAATCTGACGGCGCAATCCGCGCACAATCTTTGCGCGGTATTGCCTTTAAGAGAATCATCGTTCTCTCTTATTTATTTCTTCCAGATTTTTCAGAAGCGCCGTTGGCAGTCGGTGCTTTTGCGCATCGTACCACGGCAAATCGGCAAGCGTTATTACGCGCTTGTCATTGAACAGGCGCTTAAGGAAGCGCTCGTCCATGTACTTAGGATTTGGGCGCGGGAAACCGTCCGCGTCAATAATCGGCTTATGATTATCGCCGTTTTCGTGGACAAACTGTCCCCACCACGGCAGCCACCACAGCCACATTGCGCCGTCGCGCTGCATTTCGTCGGGGTCGGGGATTGCTCCGCACTCCGACAGGGTAATCATCTTTCCGTGGGTATAGCTGCCGACATCTCTGAAGCGCTGCACCTGCGAGGAGTGGTTTGGCACCTCGTCATAGATATCCTCGCCCACAATGTCGAATGTATTGGGGCTTACAGCCATCTCCCTGCTTTGCCCATTCCACACCCAGATAAGATTTTTAAGCCCATGATAATTCATCAGACGGTCGAACATCATATACCACAGCTTTTTGTACGCCTGCACGCTTTCCTCGCCGTGATTTCCCCACCAGAACCAGCCGCCGTTGGCTTCGTGCAGGGGACGCCACAAAACGGGGATATCCTCCGCCTCAAAACGCTTAAGCTGCTGCGCGGCAAGGTCAATCTGCTCGGTGATAAAATCGTACTCCGCCGTACCCTCGCTGACCGCTCTCACAATATCAAAGCCCGTTTTGGTATCGTAATCGGTGGTCTTGTAGTAGAACCCGCAGCCCTTGCTGAAATCCTCCATATCATCGGGCGCGTACCAGTGCCAGCAAAGCGTAAGAATGCCGCCAGTGTTCCTCGCCCAGTCAAGCGCGCGTTCAAACTGGTCATAGCCGCGGGCAAGCCCGCCCATTCCCATAAAGTCATACCCTCTTATCGCGGGAAGCTTGCCCGTGTATTTGTAGTACACAAGGTCCTCAAGCTCGCTTTCAAAAAGGTACTGCTGACCGCTTATGTGCTTTTTGCCGTAACACTGTTTAAGAAAATCAAACAGCCGCACGGTGTTTGGCGTGGGATTATCCGTGACAAGTCTGTCGGGATTTATCTCCTTTGCCGAAAGGCGCTTAAGCAGCGCGTCAAAATCTGTTGTATAACTCATACGTCACCTCGGCAAGCTTTCCGCAAAGCAATGCGGCGCAATCCGCTCACCGCAGATAACACCGCATACCGCATTAAAAGGTTGCAAATTTTCTAAAAAAATTTTTTTGAAATAAATTTCCTCAAACCGATGATATCAAAGCTTGCCGATAATGGGGGCAAATCTTATGCGGATATCGGGCAGCTTTGCAATGGTTGTGTAGTAATTTGTCTGCCAGTCTGCGCCCTGAGAGGGGTCGTTCTCGCCGCTTGCGGGGGGCGCGAATATTTTAAGGGTAAGGTCGGCTTCGCCGGAGAGCGGCTTTTCATAGAACGCCGACATAAGGTCGATAGTCTTAGCTTCGGGGGACTTATAGAACCACTTGCCGTTTATTTCCATCATCAGATTCAGCGGCTCGTCAAAAGTAACCTCACAGAAAGTGGGGTTCTTCTCAAAATGCAGCGGAATTGCAAGACCTGTGCTGTCCTCAGCGCCGCCCCAGCGCAGCGTTGCGGGAAGCGAAATCTGCTCGCCCTGCTTCATTGTGGGATAGAAATACTCGTCATGGATAATTTCCTTGTAGGTCTTTAATGCGGGCTGCTCAATGCCGACATCGGGATTATTGGGGTCCTCTATCTCCAGACCAAGTCTGCCGCGGTCGCGGAACTGATAGAACGTAAAGCCGTTGAACCAGCCCTGATCGGGGTCGTTTTTCAGCAGGTCGCAGAATTCCTTAATCATCTCAGCCTGGTCATACGGACCTGTAACATCGCCGTCTGCGTTGAATTCGCTCATAACCATCGGCTTCTTAACACCGCCGCAAAGCTCTCTGTAACGCTTCTCGGACAGCTTGGTGAGATTATAGGTATCGCTTACCCTGCTTCTGCTGAACGAGTTTCCGCCAACCTCTGCAACATCATAAGGCCAGCCCCAATGCAGCGCCATATACTTGTCAACAGACCAGATATCCGTTGCGCGCACAGCCTCGGCGAACTCCTTTTCCATCTCAATTTCGCCGCCCTTTTCGGGGTGTTCAACACCGCCAATGCAAAGGATAGTCTTTACATTGGGCGCTTCTTTCGCGATTATATCGTGGAAACGCACATAGAAATCCGCAACCTGCTGATAGCTTGCGCGCTTGTTGAAGCTGAACCAGTTGCCCGTAGCCTCGTGGTTGATACGAAGCTGCATTCTGCCGTAGGTGCGAAGTTCCTGCGCAATCTTGATAAGGTAATCATCGGTGAGGTTGGGGTCTACGGTCATGGTGAGGATAACGTCCTGACCGTGGCGGCGCACATCTCTCATGCAGGTGAACGGCTCGTCCTCGGTAGTGCCGCCGATACCGCCCTTGTAGGTGAAATAATCGTCATAGGGATAATCCCACTGGAAGGAAACCTCCTGGTCGGCAAAAGCGTGACGCGCCCTTACAGGCCATGTCTTGTCAAGGGGGTAATAGCAGTACATAAGGCTTATGCCGCGGTGCGGACGTCCAAGCTTGTGCAGTATGTAGTCCTGATTAACGTACTCGCCGCGCTCGCTGCCATCGCCGAGGTCCACCGCACACTTTGCGGGACCCATTTCAAGTGAATAAATCTTGTGTTCCATTTAAGTAAAGTATCCTTTCATTATTGTTTGAAATAAATCGCTGTATCAATTATAACATATTGTGAAATCGTTTTCAAGGGGGTTAAGCAAAAAAATTACACAATTTTTTCAAAACGGGATTTGCGCATTTACAATGCTTTGCCCAAAACGCACGCTAATCAATCTGCCCAAACACAACCGAAGCCGCAAACGCCGCCATGTAGTCAAAATCGGAAAAGCCGCCGTAAAGCGGTACGGGAAGCTCCAGCGGCTCGCAAAATCCGCTGACGGTGCGCAGCGCGCGGTTAAGCGACAGCGTTATGCGCTCCGTGGTTTTCGAAGTAACGGAAACCGTGTTCTTTCCGCTGATGCCGCAGGTGATTATGGAGTTGCCGCAAAGTCCCGCCGCGCTTACTCCGCTGTCGCAGTCAACCGCCACCGCAAGCGCGGAAAGCTTATGCGGCAGGCGCGCGCCGTTTCCCGCCGCGATAAAACAGTGCGCGCCCGTAACTGCGGAAACGCGCCCCGCCCTTACAACCGCGCACGCGGGAAAAACGCCGCCCGAAAGCAGCTCCGCGATATTTACATTGCCAAGCGCCACAACAGTGTTCATAAAAAACCACTCCCACAGAAAAACATTTTCCGTCTGTGGATTAGTGTTAATCGCCGCCGCCAAAATAACCGTATTAAATATTGGCGGAATATTTCTCCATAATTTTCACTGCCGTGCGTATGCCGTCAACAGCCGCCGACATAATTCCGCCCGCATAGCCCGCGCCCTCGCCGCAGGGATAGAGGTTGTCCGCGCAGGCGGCAAAGCCCTCCTCGGTTCTGGGTATCCTTACGGGGGAACTGCTGCGCGTTTCAATAGCCGTAAGCACGCTGCCGCTTCCCGAAAAGCCGCTAATTCGCCTGTCAAAATAAGATATGCCGCGCGACATAATTTCCGAAATATGCTGCGGAAACAGTCGGCGCAAATCGGCGCTTTCCACGCCCAACGGGTAGGTCGGCGTTACCCTGCCGAGGGTAAGCGCCCCTCCCCCGCCCACAAACTCGCTTGTAAGCATTGCGGGCGCTTTTCCCGCGCCGCCGCCAAGCGCGTAGGCGTTCTGTTCAAGCCGCTGTATAAATTCCGCGCCCGCAAGCGGCTGTGTGCCGAAATCTTCGGGCGTTACGGAAACCAGAACCGCGCTGTTGGCGTTTTCACCCGCGCGGTCAAAATAGCTCATGCCGTTGGTGACTATCGTGCCGCCGCTGCTTGCGGAAGCCACCACATATCCCCCGGGGCACATACAAAAAGTGTACACCCCGCGCTCGCCCTCACGGTAAGAAAGCTGATATTCCGCAGGTGGGAGATTGGGATTGCCTGCGGAAGCGCCGTAAAGCGCGCGGTCGATATCGGCTTGCAAATGCTCAATTCTTGCGCCGACAGAAAACGGCTTAGGCAGCATTTCCACGCCGTTTTGCAGCAGCATGGAGAACGTATCGTGCGCGGAATGACCCACCGCCAGCACAAGCGCTCCGCAGCGCTGCGCCATGCCGTTTAAGGTGATTTCGCAAACGCGCCCGTTTTCAAGCCTTATTCCCTCAAGCGGCGATAGGAACCGCACCTCGCCGCCGTACTCGATTATCTTATTTCGCAGATTTTTAACCACCGCGCGAAGCTTGTCCGTGCCGATATGCGGCTTTGCCTTGGTGAGGATTTCCTCGGGCGCGCCGAACTCGCACAGGCGCTCAAGCACCCTTGCGCACAGCGGGTCGCCTATGCGCGTGGTAAGCTTGCCGTCCGAGAACGTACCTGCGCCGCCCTCGCCGAACTGCACGTTTGTGCGCGGGTCGAGAGTGCCGCCGCCCCAGTAGCCCTCAACCGCCGCGATACGCTGCTCCATTGCCGCGCCGCGCTCAAGCACAATCGGCTTGTAACCGAACTCGCACAGCGTCAGCGCGCAGAACATTCCCGCAGGTCCGAAGCCCGCGATATAGATATCGCCCGCAAGCGGCTTATCGCCGAAATTTACAGACAACTGCTCCTGCTGATAAAGCCGCGCGCAGGAAAGCTTTTTGGCAAGCTTTTGCTCCTTTTCGGGGCTGAAAAGCTCCACATAAACGGAGTTTACAAAGCAGATTTCGCGGCGCGCGTCCACCGAGGTTTTGTACAGCCTTGCCGACTTTACCTCGCTTTTGTTTACACAAAGCAAGGATAACGCCTTGCCCACGGCGTTATCCTTAGCTTCGTTAAGTCCTGTTTTTATCTGTGATACAATAAGTGCCATTTATCCCCCGTTTGTCTGCTTAGGCTCTGCGTAAATGGTCGCTTTGTAAGTTCCCGATACCCAGCATTTGCTTTTTGAGCCTTTCATTTGTATTGTAAGCGCAACGTCCTGTGTGCCGTCGCGCAGCGTTGTGCCAAGCAGGTTGGCGCTTGCCAAGAAATCCTCCGCGGACAGCGTGCTTAATATCTCGGACGGACCTATCACGCTGATAACAAGTTCCTTTGTTATAAGCGACACATAATAATTATCGGGAGCATTCGTCAGACTGATATTGCTTACCGTAAAGTCAAGCTTGCCGTAGTCCGATATATTCCACACTATACGCGCGTTGTTGTTGCCGGAAAGGTTCTTGTAGCCTTCGGGAAGCGTTATGGGAATTGTGACGGTCTGGTTAAGCTTGATATCCGTGATGTCGATAGTTCCTATATCCAGTACGCTGAGATGGTCTATGGAGTCATCGGGCGCGGCAACGGTTATGGTTGACGGCTGAATATCATAGGTAAGGCTGTCGGTATCAAAATAGCTAGGAACATTAGTAAACGTAAAGGTAAGCGGCAGCTCTTTCTGCTTGTATACGGGGATATAAACCGAGATGTTCTCGGTACTCAGCACAAGGTCGTCATTTATGATACGCGCGCCGTTTGCGCCGTAAATGTATATCTCGCTTTGGGTATCATGCGACTCTGTGATAAGTCCCGAATAAACCGAGCGCGCCTCGATACGGTCGATTTTATCCAGCACGGAGGCAGAGCCTGTTATGGTGATGGTCTGCGGAGAGGGCGTGATTTCATCAACATAATATCCCTCAGGCAGGCTTAAATTAGGCGCTGTGCCGATAACCTGATACTCGCGCGTTACAATTTCCTCAATCTCTATGGTTACGGCGCGCGGGTTCATGCTAAGCACGGTAAGCTCGCTGTTGGTCTTGGAAACCACATTTACAGGCACGCTGTAAGTTCCTGCGGTTTTTACGGAGGAAAGGTCAAGCTCCGCATAAAAATCATCAGCCGTAGCGCCCGAAATATCATAGCGCTTGCCCTCTATGCGGATATCAACGGTTTCCTCAACCCCGTCAACAAGCTGAAGATTATTTTGCAGCATATAGTCCGTAACCTGCACCTCAACGGGAATATTCTTAACACTTTCTTCAACCGTAGGGAATATCTGTATCGAAACAAAGAACCACGCGGCAATCGCCACGGCAAAGGATACAATCACCGATTTGTAGTTATTTTTTATATTACCTAAAATTCTCTTTATATAATTCATGCTGCGCCCCCTTAATTATCCTTGCCGCTTGTATCGGACTTGGGCTTGCGGGTCTTTTTTCTGGCGCGCGAAGCGCTTTCGGGCATTTTGCGGCGCAGAATTTTTATAAGCGCCTCCTTGGAAAGACCGCGCGTAAGCTGTCCGTTTTCGGCAACGGAAATAGTACCCGTTTCCTCCGAAACCACTATTACAAGGGAGTCCGCATTCTCGCTCATGCCGATAGCCGCTCTGTGGCGCGAGCCGAGGTCGCTTGAAAGATACTGGTCTTTATTGGTGTTGGGAAGAAAGCAGCCTGCGGCATAAATCCTGTTGTCGCGTATCACTATCGCGCCATCATGCAGCGGCGCTTTATTATAGAACAGGTTGCAGAAAAGCTCTGGCTCTGGCGCGGCATTGATTATGGTGGACTTCTCCGTTATATCGCCAAGCTTTGTCTGACGCTCTATAACAATAAGCGCGCCCGTTTTGGTCATGTGCAGACGCTCGCACGCCTCCGCAATTCCCGCGATAGCCTCCTCGCGGGCGCGGGTGCTTTCGGCATCATTGTCAGTGCCAAGCGTGATATTGGGGACTTTGGCGCGTCCCACACGCTCCAGCATACGGCGAAGTTCCGGCTGAAACACGATAACAATGGCAAGTATGCCCACTTGAAAGAAGTTTTCAAAGATAAAGCTCATTACCTTCAAGTTGCACACCTGCACCACCATAAACATCAGCACAAGTATAAGTATACCTTTCATAAGCTGCTCTGCGCGGGTTTCGCGCATAAGCTTTATTACGGTGTACACAAGATATGTAAGCAGCAGAATATCCAGAACGTCAAAAAACGTAATCGACATAACAACGCGCAGAAAATTCTGGAAGATATCCGAAATATATGTTATAAAGTCCAATGCCTTTTCTCCTTTTATGTATTTCAGCACATCTGTTTTTGCCGACTTACACGGCGCACGAAAACAGACCACTGTCCCCTACTCTATATTGTAACATAAATTTGAATAAATGCAAGAGTTTTTGAAGCGATTTCAGATTTTTTTCAAAAAAATACGGCGAAAAAGCTCGCCGTAAGTTGTTATGTATTTTGAAGCGCATAATCCACCGCTTCCGCAAGCGTTCCCTGTCTGAACGCCGCGCAGTCGATATTGTCGGGATTTTCCAAAAACTCGGGGACAAGAAACACGCTCGCCCCCGCCTTTGCCGCTGCCATATCCTCGGTGGCATTGTTGCCTATCATAAGGCACTCTGACGGTTCAAGCGAAAGGCGCTGCATAATCTCCGCATAATAAGCGGAATTGGGCTTGCAGAAGCTGCTGTTTTCGTAGTTTGTCACATAGTCGAAATCGGCATAGGAAAGCCCCACCCACTTAAGGCGGGTGGCAAAAGCGTTCGCGGGGAATACGGGATTTGTCGCCAGCACAAGGCGCAGTCCCGCAGCCTTAAGCCTGTCGATTTCCGCACGGCGGCTTACCTGATATTTCATAACAGCCTTAACGCCGTCAAACTCGTTTTTGTAGAATTCGTCACAATACGCCTTTGCATCGGGAAGTCCGCCAAGCTGCGCGCGGAATATCTCCCAGAAAATATCGCTGTTTTTTCGGCTGCCGTCATTAAGCGCCATGCCCTTTGTTCCCGCCCAGACAGCCTTTACGGTTTCATCGGGCTGATAGCCAAGCGGCGCAAGCTTTTTGCAAAGCAAGCCGAAATATACCTTTACAAAATCCTCCTGAAACAGCGGCAGCAGCGTTCCGTCAAGGTCAAGCATTACCGTTTTTATCATGGTTTTCCCTTTCCGCTTTTCTGCGCGCAAGTACCTCGCGCTGCTTTTCCAGCTTTTTGTTATAGGAAATCTCCGCCTTTTCATCGGCGCGGTATATGGTTCTTGTGGCGGCGCAGGCGCTCTCTCCCGTCTTTTTGCAGCTTAGCTTTATCAGAAATTTGCCGTGCTTTTCGCACTCAGCAAGGGTGGATTTTCTTCCCCCGCCGAACGAAAGCCACTCATACGGCTTCATAATTTCCCCGCAGTCGGGACACGGAATATCCGTAACCCGCGTATCGCTAAGTACGCGGCGCACATCGGCGATATTCTTTATAACATCGCGCCGCAGCGCAAGCCTTATCTCGGAGGAAAAACTGCCGTACTGCGCAATGCCGCTCTGCATATCAAGCCTGCGGCACACCTCGTAGGTAAACCATGCGTCATTAAGCGCGTCATGCGCCTGCGCGTCCATAGGTATGCCAAGGCGCTCCACCGCGTCGGAAAGCGACCACTGGGTGCGCTCGTTGTCAATCTGGTTTTTGTAGATAAGCTGAAGATTGATATAGTCGCCGCCCCATGATGGCTCAAACCCGTGCAGCGCAAGATTGTCCGCAAGCATTGCTATATCGTCAAAGCCCCATGTGATAAAGCGAAAATCCTCGCCGCACCACTCCTTAAAGCGCTTAAACGCGGCGGGAAAACTCTCGCCCATTCTAAGCTGCGCGTCCGTAATGCCTGTTATTTTCCGGACATGAGGGTTCATCTTCTTGTAATACTTGGGAGCGATATTTATTTTAAGCCGCTCGGCAGATGAAAAGCTTTCGTCCGTTTTCACCGCGCCGATTTGTATTATCTCGCCGCGCAGCTCCACGGGGGACTGCACAACGTGCGCGCGGTCAAGCGCCTGATTCCACTCTAAATCCAAAATTATATAGTTCATTTAAGTTTCCCTATCAAATCATCAGCTTGCCGCCGACATTCTGCTTGCGCCACTCCACATACTCATCATAGCCGCCCATGCGGTCAAAGCAGCCCGTTTCGTTTATCTCGATAATGCGGTTAGCCACCGTCTGGAGGATTTCATGGTCATGCGAAGCAAACAGTATATTACCCTTGAAATCCGAAAGTCCGTTGTTTACGGCGGTTATGCTTTCAAGGTCGAGGTGGTTTGTGGGACGGTCAAGGATAAGCACGTTGCTCTGGAACAGCATCATGCGCGAGAACATACAGCGCACCTTTTCTCCTCCCGAAAGAACATTTACGGGCTTGAATACATCATCGCCGCTGAACAGCATTCTGCCAAGGAATCCGCGCAGATAGCTTTCGGTTTCGTCCTTGGAATACTGGCGCATCCAGTCGAGGATTGACAGCTCGCAGCCGTCAAAGAAGCTGCTGTTATCATTGGGGAAATAGCTTACCGAGGTGGTGCTGCCCCATTTGAAGCTGCCCTCGTCAGGCTCGATTTCCTCCATCAGTATCCTGAACAGCGTTGTCACAGCAATCTCGTTTGCGCCCACAAAGGCTATCTTATCGCCCTTGCCCACGGTGAAGCTTACGTTGTCAAGCACCTTAACGCCGTCCACGGTCTTGGAAAGTCCCGAAACCTGAAGAATATCCTTGCCCACCTCGCGCTCCATATCAAAGCCGATGTAAGGGTATTTTCTGGAGGAAGCGGGAAGCTCCTCCACCGTCAGCTTATCTATAAGCTTTCTGCGCGAAGTCGCCTGCTTGGATTTGGACTTGTTCGCGGAAAAGCGCGCGATAAAGTTTTGCAGTTCCTTTATCTTCTCCTCGGCGCGCTTGTTCTGCTGCTTTATCATGCGCTGAATAAGCTGAGAGGACTCGTACCAAAATTCATAGTTGCCGACATACATTTTAATCTTGCCGTAGTCGATATCCACAATATGCGTGCAGACGTTATTAAGGAAATGACGGTCATGCGACACCACAATAACCGTGCCGAAATATTCCGCCAGAAAATCCTCAAGCCACGAAACCGCGTCAACATCAAGGTGGTTTGTCGGCTCGTCCATAAGGATAATATCGGGATTTCCAAACAGGCACTGCGCCAGCAGCACCTTTACCTTCTCGTTGCCCGTAAGGCTGTCCATCTTCTGGTAAAGAATTTCCTCCGGCAGACCAAGACCCTGTATCAGCTTGCTTGCGTCAGACTCGGCTTCCCAGCCGTTAAGTTCCGCAAACTCCGCTTCAAGCAGCGCGGCTGCGTCACCGTCCGCCTCAGAGAAATCCTCCTTCGCGTAAAGCGCGTCCTTTTCCTGTATGATATCGTAAAGGCGCTTGTTTCCCATGATAACGGTATCCTGCACGGTGTACTCGTCATAGGCATAGTGGTCCTGCTTAAGCACGCTCATGCGCAGCTCCTCAGGCATGGAAACGCTGCCCTTTGTCGGCTCAAGCTCGCCGCACAGTGCTTTCAGAAAGGTGGATTTTCCCGCGCCGTTAGCACCGATAACGCCGTAGCAATTGCCCGATGTGAATTTAAGGTCAACGTCCTTGAAAAGAAGCTGACCGCCGAAGCTTATACTCAAATTTGAAACTGTAATCAATTAGCTGTTCTCCTTAATTATTTTCTCTATTTTAAGTGTAATATCCCGCTGCAAAACGGCAAAATAAACTAAACCGAAAGGCGGCATTCCCCCGCTTTTCGGGAGAATGCCAGCGCCTTAAAATCAGATTTTATCAAACGCCTGTGCAAGGTCGGCAAGGATATCGTCAATATTCTCAAGACCCACTGAAAGTCTGATAAGACCGCCGTCAATTCCTGCTGCGACAAGCTGCTCGTCCGTAAGCTGGCGGTGAGTTGCAGACGCAGGGTGAAGTACACAGGTGCGAATATCCGCAACATGAACCTCGTTTGAAGCAAGCTTAAGGCTGTCCATAAACTTAACCGCAGCGCTTCTGCCGCCCTTTATCGAGAACGAAATTACACCGCTTGTGCCAAGGGGCAGATATTTTTCCGCAAGCGCGTGCTGCTTTGAGGATTTAAGCGCGGGATATGTCACAAACTCCGCCTTGCCTGTGCTTTCGATATACTCCGCAGCCTTGAGGGCGTTCTCGCAGTACTGCTTCATGCGAACCGCAAGGGTTTCCAGTCCCAGATTAAGCAGAAAAGAGCTGTGCGCCGCGGGATAGCAGCCGAAATCTCTCATAAGCTGCATTCTTGCCTTTGTGATGTAGGGCGCAGCGGGATAATCCTTTGTATAAACAATGCCGTGGTAGCTTTCGTCAGGCTCTGTCATGCAGGGGAACTTGCCGCTTGTCCAGTCAAATTTGCCGCTGTCAACGATAACTCCGCCGACCTGAACAGCGTGACCGTCCATGTATTTTGAGGTGGAGTGGATAACGATATCCGCGCCCCACTCGATAGGACGGCACAGAACGGGGGTAGCAAAAGTATTGTCGATAATAAGCGGAACGCCGTGCTTATGCGCAACCTTTGCCCACATCTCAATATCAAGAACGGTTATTGCGGGGTTTGCAAGCGTTTCACCGAACACTGCCTTAGTGTTCTCCTTAAAAGCGGCGGAAAGCTGCTCCTCGGTAGCGTCATGCTCAACGAAAATGCACTCAATGCCCATTCTTTTCAGCGTAACGGCAAACAGATTTATAGTGCCGCCGTAGATGGAAGCGGAAGCGATAAAGCTGTCGCCCGCCTGACAGATATTGAGAATAGACAGAAGCGAAGCCGCCTGTCCGCTTGAAGTACACATTGCGGCAACGCCGCCCTCTAAAGCCGCTATTTTCTTTTCAACGCAGTCGGTTGTGGGATTTTCAAAGCGGGAGTAGATAAGGCTCTTTGTGGGGTCATCAAAAACCGCCGCAACATCGTCGGTGGAGTCATAGACATAGGTTGTACTCTGAACGATAGGCATAACGCGCGGTTCGCCGTTTTTGGGAGTATAGCCCTCGTGCAGGCATTGTGTTTCGATTTTCATAATATTAGATTTCCTTTCTCTTTTGATAAATAAAATTACACATATTAGATTATAACACAAGCCGCCGCATTTTACAAGCATTTTTTGAAAATAACCGCGCCGCGCCCGCCAAAACCGTATAATTCCGCCAAAAGCAAGCAATAATAAAGCCAACAGCTTGTGAAAACAGGTTCTTTAGAGAAATGGAGTTGTTTTGCCTTGGCTATAATATTGATACGCGCGTGTATACTATACGCGGTGATAACATTTTCCCTGCGCCTTATGGGAAAGCGCCAGCTTGGGGAGCTTCAGCCGTCCGAGCTGGTGGTTACTATCCTTATTTCTAATATAGCTTCCATACCCGTGGAGGACTCCTCTGTGCCTATGATAATCGGCATTATACCGATATTTACGCTTGTATGCCTTGACGTTATCATGTCAACGATAATGATGCGCTCACCCCGCTTCAGAAAGCTGATTATAGGCTCGCCGAGAATTATAATATCGGAGGGGGTAATTCAGCAAAAAGAGATGAAGCGCCTGCGCTACACCATAGACGACCTTGTGGAAGCAATGCGCGAGCAGCAGATTTTCGATATAGGCGAGGTTTACTATGCAATTGTGGAAACCACGGGCAAGATAAATTTTCTGCAAAAAAAGGATTATCAGCCCGCGCAGCGCGCCGATGTAGGCTGCGGCGGCAGCAGCTGCGACCCGCCCTCCGTAATTATCCGTGACGGCGTTGAGGATAAAGAGCAGCTTGACCTGCTGGGACTTGGTCAAGGCTGGCTTAACAATCAGCTTCGCGAAAACAACGTAAGCACAAAGGACGTTTTTCTTATGACAGCCGATAAAAACGGCAGCACAATACTGATAAAAAGGGCGGTGGAGCGATGAACAGGCTTGCGGTAAGCATTTCAATACTTGCGGTAATGGCGGCAGGCTGCACCGCCGCGACCCTTGCCACAAGCGCCATAACCAAGGATATGGGCGCGTATATCGACCGCGTGGAGGAAAGCTTTCAGCGCGGCGAATACGAACGCAGCGCCGAATATGCAAAGCAGCTTCAGGGAATATGGGACGATATGATGCATTACAGTATACTGATAAACGATTTGGGACACGCGGTGGAAATAACCTCCTCCCTTGCGGAAATTGTTTCCTTTGCCGAGGACGGCAATGATGAGCTTTACGCCTCCTGCGACCGCGCGCAGGCGCAGATTAAAATGCTTCGCGATACCCAAACGCCCACATTGTGGAAAATTTTGTAGCGAAAAAATAAACCGCACAGCGTATTTCTGTGCGGTTTTGTTAAATTTATTTCAGCTTTATGGGTACAAGTATCTCATATCCTACCTTTTCGGGATAGTGCCGCTGATAGCACTGCATTCCCTCGATATTCCACGCAAACCTGCCCTGCTGCTCCGCTTCAAGGTTATAGCTGCGCGCAAGCGCCTCAACCCTGCCCATTACCTCGGCGTTGTCACGCATAAAATCGTATGGCGGGTGGTAAAAAACAATGTAATAGCTTGCCGGAATATCGCAGATTTCAAATCCATCTGGAACTTCGCCCGAATAATCGGCAGGAACTCCCATGCCGTAGAAATATCGCGGCTTGCCGTCACTGCCGCGATACCAGCCTGCCGTGTGCGCGGTAACAATGCAGTCGCACACATTGCTCATGCTGTTGATTACGCCACAAATTTCATCACAGTCATGGTTTTCCCAGAAATCACAGTAGCAGTCGGCTTTTTTGTCGCGTATCCCGATATATCGGTGCGCGGGAATATACTCAATGCGAACCATAGCTTCCGTCAATGTTGTATAACTCATATTATTCTCTCCTTTGTGCAGTTCGTTGTAATGTTCGGGGAAATATATAACCTTGTAAACGGGCAACGTTACGGGCAGCGGATTTTTCCTGTATGCCGCAGGCGTGCAGCCAAACGCCGCGCGAAACGCCCTCGTCAGAGCCTCCTGCGATGAAAAACCATATTTCAGCGCAATGTCGATAATGCGGAAATCCGTATCCCGTATCTCAACGGCGGCGCGCGCAAGCCGCCTGCCCGATACATACGCTTTTATCGTCCTATTGCATATCCTGTGAAACTGTGTTGAACAATAATACGGCGAATAACCCACCTGTTGGGATATGCCGTTAAGAGTAAGCTCCTCGGTGATATGCGCTTCAATGTAGTCAATCATTTTCTGCACCGTTTCATTCCATTCGTACAAGGTATACACCTCCCCCCGCTTACTATTCTATCACATGAAGTCATAAAAAGCTTGATATAAGTTGTGGAAAATTATGCAGCGCGCCCGTTATGATATATTCACCAAAAGTTATTGACATTTTGTAAAAAAGATGGTACAATAACTCTAAGGTGATGTGTAAACGTTATCTCAACACAAATCGTCAAAATACGATTTTAAGGAGGAAAACAAACATGATAAAAGCAAAACGCGCTGCGGCGTGCGCGCTTACCGCTGCAATGCTGCTTAGCATTGTCGGCTGTGAGGATACGCCCGCGGCTTCGGGTTCAACGGCTTCGGGGCTTCAGAACTCGGACACCACTACGGCACCCGTTACTTCAATAGACCCCGATGAACTTGCGGACACAGATGCAGAAATCAAAGAGGTTTTCAGCGAATCCTTTACGCCCGATGGAAACTCGGGCAAGATTGTATGGCTGGGCTACTATGACCTTATGACGGACGGCAGCGCTTCAGAGCAGTACAAAATCTTCACCAGCGACACCTACGGCGGCGAAATTGAGTATGTAAGCAGCTCCAGCGGCGCGGCTTATTTTGAGAAGCTTGGCACGATGATTGCGGGTGACAACTCCCCCGATATCGTAAGATACGAGTGGCTGTCTTTCCCCATGGGCATGAACAAAAATATGTACGAAAGCGTTGACGGTCTTATCGACATAGATACCCCGCTGTGGGAGGGAATGTCTGATGTTATCGAGGACTTTGTATATCAGGGCAAGCACTACTATCTTCCCTACCGCATATCCGCAAACTTCGCCATCAACTACAACCGCAAGGTTATACAGGACGCAGGACTTACCGATCCGTATGACCTTTATCTTGAAAACAACTGGACATGGGACACTTTCCGTCAGATTTTGGTTGACTGGTGCAATATGGACGATGATAACATTGGCTACTGCGGCACGGGCGGAATGAGCTTTGTCGCAACAACAGGCACTCCGCTTATTGATGTAAAATCCGATGGCACAATAAGCAACAACGCAGGCGATGCTAACGTTACCCGCGCAATGGAATTTCTGTCGGGTCTTTACCGTGATGGTCTGACCTATCAGAAAGAAATCGCCGACTGGGTTTCTCCCGAATTGTGGGCAACAAACTGCGACCGCATACTGTTCCTCGGCATGGGTCCCGAATGGACTTACTCTGCGGCTTCAAGCACAATCCAGAACCCCTCTGGTGTTGAAAACGACATCTGCGGCGTGGCTTCGGACTTTGCGTTTGTGCCGTTCCCGCGCGACCCGTCCTCCGATACATACTCAATCGCGTATGACACTTTCGGCTATATGATACCCAAGGGTGCTAAGAACACAAAGGGCGCTGCGGACTGGATTCAGCTTAACAGAGTATACCAGATTGACGAAAACCGCATTGCAACCGTGCGCGAGGACTCTATAAATCCCACACCTGTATACTACACCGCTGGCAAGTATGAGGGTATGCAGAAGTGGACGCTTGTATGGGACGAGCGCGTTTACGATGTATGGCAGGATATGATGGACCCCACAAAGTTCAATCTTGTATTTGACGACTGCTACGGCTTTAACTCCGACCTTACAACGCTTGCCGACACGCTGCTTAACAAGCCGCTGTTTGAGGGCGAAAGCTGGACGCAGCTAAGCGCCGAAAACTCTCCGCTGATTGAATCTATAATAGACGAGTACCGTTAAAAAGCTCTCAATGAGGAAAGTCCTCTGCTGAAAAACTCCCCGAAATTTAATTTCGGGGAGAATTTTTATGCGCAGATAAAAGCATTCAATAATATTATGAAGCTTTTCGGGAATATCACAAAAGTCCCGCAATGTCGATATTTTCGCCGACAAGACCAACATATGCGCCATCGGAAGCCTCTGCCGCGTCCTTATGCGCAAGCAGCCACTTGTTGCAGGCGCGCAGCCACTTATCCTCATAATTTACGGGAGTAATCATGGGCATAACGCCATTCGTTCCCTTGGGAAGCACTATCGCAACCTTGAAGCCGCTGCCCTTTGCGGCGCTGCACGGCGCATAATGAAGCGTTGTGGCGTAAACCTCCACCACCTGACCTGCACTTGCCTTGAAAGCCATTACCTTGGAAGTATCCAGTACGCCGTCAACAATATCGTCCTCCTTTGCAACAAGCAGAATAAAGTCATACAGACCTATATTAAGCTCGCTGTCGCGATGATATTCAAGGCAGTTAAGCTTGGTATTGTGACCGTTGCAATAGCCAATCTGAATGGGCATTCCGCCGTAAGCGTTGTTTTGCAGCTCGCCAAATATGGCGTTATTTTCGAGCGCCGCAACGCTTGCGATATAGTCAACGCCATCAGGCAGAGGAGTTTCGCCGTCCAAAGCCTTTAACAGCGCGGAGGTATCATAACCGCCCAGAACCTTACCATAAGGGGCAAATTCCTTATCCAGTACAGAATAAATCTTCATATTTTTACGTCCTTTCATATTTCAGCGCGTATGCGCCTTTTATTTTCATGGAAATACTGTACAAAGCCTTGTGCAGCGCCGCCTTAAATCGGCTCAAATCTGAACCGCTGAACCGACTGGGGATATTTCTCCAAATCAACAGGCGACAAAAACATATCGACAGGGCGGGCATACACCGCCATATCCCCGTACAGCGCACGGTAAACAACAAGCTGCTCGTCCGTTTCGGTATGCCGCGCCACGGCGATAATCTCATAGGTATACCTGCGCGGCGAGGCTTCGCGCTCCGCTTCGGTCATCATCATACGTTTGAAATGCTGTACCCGCACGCCTGCCGCAAGCTGCTGCGCCGTCATGTCAATCTCCCTCGAAAAGGGGCGTTGAGAAATAGCGCTCCGCCGTATCGGGAAGCACAGTAACAACCGTTTTGCCCTTGCCAAGCTTCTTGGCAAGCTTTTTCGCCGCCGCAACGTTTGTTCCCGCGGAAATGCCACACATAAGTCCCTCAAGCCGCGCAAGGTCTTTGGCGGTTTGTATAGCTTCCTCATCGGTGACTATGTAGACATGGCTGTAAATTTCCATATTAAGATTATCGGGAATTATGCCATCGCCAATGCCCATCTGAAGATGTGTGCCTATTGTTCCGCCCGCAAGGATAGCGGCATTCTGCGGCTCAACCGCCCAAATCTCGATATCGGGATACTGTGCCTTAAGCGTTTCGCCTATTCCGCTTAATGTGCCGCCCGTGCCTATGCCGGAGCAGAATCCGTGTATCTCCTTACCCGCCTGCTCCAGTATTTCAAGACCCGTATGGTGCTTGTGAACAAGCGGATTTGCCTTATTTTCAAACTGCTGAGGAATATACACATTGGGATTTTCCTGCTTCATACGCTGAGCCGTGCGCACACATTCCTCAATACATTCGCCGATATTTCCATCATCATGCACGAGAACCACCTCTGCGCCGTAATGGCGCACAAGCATTCTGCGCTCACAGCTTACGGAATCAGGCATGATTATCACGGTTTTATATCCGCGCACTGCGCCCACAAGCGCCAGACCTATGCCCTGATTGCCGCTGGTCGGCTCTACTATAACGGTGTCCTTATTTATAAGTCCCTCGCGCTCGGCGGTCAGTATCATATTATATGCGGTTCTGGTTTTTATCGAACCGCCCACGTTAAGTCCCTCAAACTTGACCAATATTTCGGCGCTGTCCTCATCAACCATACGGTTAAGCCGAACCAAGGGAGTGTGTCCTATTACTTCAAGAATATCATTGCTTATCATTAAAGGTGCGTCCTTTCAAATTGTTCGCCCGCCGCCCGCAAAGGCAAGCGCGGCGTTTCGGGGCTATAAGCTGCGTATTATCGGCTTTAATCCGCCCGCCGCATGAAGTCTGACAAAACCGTATTTGCAGACGGCGGCGAAATATCGCCTACGCTATATCTATGGTTTACCCTATTTAAGTATAACACCCCGCCGCTGTTCTGTCAAGTATTGCTAAAGATAATAGAAATTTTTTTGAAAAAACCCTTGACAAATCATTTTCGGTGTGCTATAATGTATGAGTGCTTTGAAGAAGCGACACGCGCCAGTAGCTCAGCTGGATAGAGTACTTGGCTACGAACCAAGGGGTCAGGGGTTCGAATCCCTTCTGGCGTGCCAGCGTTCCGCTGAATCTATTTCAACATAGGTTCAGCGGAATTTTTTTATCCCATGTTTTGAGGAAACAGCAACGAGAACGCTGTTGCTTTGTGATGGGGTTCTTTTTTGTATATAGCAAAACCCGCCCCGTGCAAAACGGAACGCCGAGTGCTCTACCACTGAGCTATACTTCTGTATCTTTGAATAAAAAAATCGGCAAGGCACATGCTTTGCAAAATATATGTAATAATGTGTTTCATTATCCTCATCGGCATTCACAAATAGTGGAAATGATTACGCGCTCTGTTCATTTGCGAGGCCGTATTTGTCAAGAAATATCCGACTGCAGTCAAAAATTGTAGCTGAACTGTTTAAATTGAGTAATCACAGTGCAATGTTTGCTAATTATACTACAAAATTGTGAATAAATCAATAATTTTTCTAAAAAAATATTGTTATTTTACACAAAATTGTAAATGTAGCCTGCATAATGTATTGACATTGAGCCGTTTTGATGTTAAAATAGATAAAGCGCGTAACGCAATGATACTTAGTCGGACACAACGAGCGTTGCAAGAACATTTGTAAATTTTTATCAGGACTTGTTTCCCAAAGCAAGTCTTTTACATATTATTTACTAACTAAATGATCTATAAAGGAAGTAATGCTGTGTGTAAACAAAGCGAAAATGTTGGTAAGCTACCCCTAAGCAAGATACTTAATTATTATATTCTTAATGTTGGTGGAGTTGGTGGAATTGTAAAAGCGTTGTTGGCGTTCGTGGCTTCCATTATGTTATTATGGGAAGCAGAAATTGATGTATTGCTATTCAATCTGTTGCTCCTGAACGTTCCGTATCTTATAGACTGCGTAGGGACGAAATGTATTCCGGAAAATGTTGTATCTGAATCATTTATGCGTATTAGAACGGGTACAATAATAGCATTAGGGGGATCAATTGCTTTTTCATTTATAACCCTTGGTGTTGGAATCAATGTCGAACTCAGCGATGCCAATTGGCTTGGTATTGTAGCTAAAGTATGTAATTTTTTTGGTGTCGCGGGCATCATTGTTGACTACACCAGTGGAATATACATGAAGGAGGAGAGAAAGCGACAAATAGATCAAAATAATCAGCAGTAATATATGTATAGGAGATGTTACCATGGGATTTTTGTTTTTGATTTTTCCTTTTTTGTTAATTGCGGCAAGTGTTGTTGTTTTTTTTAGAGAATTATCTATAAATTATTATAACCCATTGCCAAAATTCGAAAACGGTGATAAACGAATTAACGACATAGACTTCATAAAAACAAGATGTGTTGTTAAATTTTCTCAAAAGGATGATGCTGAATGACTAAAGAATGCTTTCAGAAGCTTTGTTCTGATATAATCAATCCTTATATAGATGAATTGATTAGTTTAGACAAGGAATATGGCAGCAATTGTTTGGTGTTTAAAAAAAATAGCATAAATCGAATTTATGAAAATTACGAATCTAAAAGGCGTGTTGTTCGTAAGTATTTTATGCATTTGCAAGAAAAGCCTATGGATCGTCACAAAATAGGTTCCGTGTTTATGTATGCTATTTTGAAAAGCCGTGTTTTTAAAGTAACTAAATTAGCGAGGCAGCCTATTCCACGTGAGTTAGTAATGGCGAATGAGTATTTAGCTGTATTAGTGGCATTGAGTGTGATTGAGTCTTATAGAAAAGATGATTACAGGGAGAAGTTTGGTACGGACCATGATTCACGTGATGTTCAATTGAAACTGCCGATGACATTTCACAACGAATCACCAGATGCTTATATTGATAATTTGTGTAAATCTTTATATTATGTAAATGATTACTCCAAGTTTGATATATTTGCATATGCTAATATTTTGTTTTTGCTTGAGGTCTATACAGACACATATAATGACAAATGAAACCTTTCGTTTATTACGAAAGGTTTCATTTATTTTACACGTATTTATATGTTATGTGTTTCTGACACTCCAACGGCTAAGGCGCGTTGGGTTCTTATATACATTTACTCCCAAATATACTTGAAAGCATATAAGACTAATGAGTTTCTATAAGACTTTCACTGTCGAGAATACCCATGTATCCATTGGCAATAGTTTAAAGCTCGTGTCAAAAAATGTATGCACATAAAAATGAATACCCGACGGCAAATGCTGTCGGGTATTCTCGTTATATCTTGTATTTCACCAAAGGCCGTGACGGAGTTCTGCTTTAGATTCCACCAGATAGTTACCGTCTGTATCATATAAGTCGGGGTTGTTTGTGATTATGTCAGCACAAAGCTGTGGTATTGTATCATAGGTGTATGTGTTATTCCTGTACAACAGCACTATATCAAAACAGTTAAAGAATGCTCTTTCGTCAACATATTGAATGTTATCGGGTAAGTGCACTTCTTTTAGATTTTTACATTCATAAAATGCATCCTGTCCAATTTCGATAACAGTATCAGGAATAATAAGTGTTTCAAGTCTTCCAGCACATGCTAATGCAAATGCGGGAATACTCGTATAACCTTCCTCAAACTCTACGTGTACAATATGATCATCCCAGCTTATGCTGTGACTCGCTTCACGAACAGGGCTGCCGCCGAGTTCAAGCGGGTATATCATGTACCAATCATCATAATCATCGCCAGCGTCTTTGACGCTCATGTGAAGA
Organism: uncultured Ruminococcus sp.; assembly: GCA_964556595.1. Lineage (GTDB taxonomy): Bacteria > Bacillota > Clostridia > Oscillospirales > Ruminococcaceae > CAG-115. The sequence continues at coordinate 21,039 of CAZKXB010000002.1, forward strand.
CCATCGATTCGTACACCACCTGTTTCGAGTCTGGAATAACGGAAACCGTCATCCCCTGTGGGTACAATGTACATTTCCTCAGGGTTGACGGTCTCAACGTTGTCATCAGCATTGTCATCAGTGTCGCCGTCATCACCGTCAGCTATATCTAACGCGGAGCTTGTGTTTTCGGATATACCAGTATCAGATGTAGTTGCGCTATCATCTGCTGATGTACTTGAACTTGTAGATGCCGTTGTGTTATCGCTAGCATTCGCCGTTGATGAGTCTGAAGTGATAGGTGCGGTGCTGTTACTGCAACCAGCAATAGCGCAAATCATTGCGGCTACGGTAAGCATTGATAATGTTTTTTTCATGTGTTGTTTTCCTTTCTAATTATAAGATTCAATTCTATTATATCCGACAATCGCAATATTGTCAAGACCTTTTTTATTTAAGTTTCCCCAAAATTCAGATGAGCAGAGAAAAATAGATACCATCTATTCCCCGTTTTAGAGATTGGATTGATTATGCGACCTTTTGACAGTATATTTTTTTAGGTATAAATAAAGAAAACACCCACAAACGTGAGTGTTTTCTCCGCTTATGCGTGGTGACCCACCCGGGAATCGAACCCGGGACACCCTGATTAAAAGTCAGGTGCTCTACCGCCTGAGCTAGTAGGTCGAAGCTACTTTACAACAGCATAAATATTATATCAGAATAAATTAAATTTGTCAATAGCTTTTTCAAAAAAAGTTGAATTTATATAAAATTTCAGCGTTCTGATGCAAATTTCGCTTGTGTTTGCACCAAATTGCCCCAAAGCAGAACCGCCCCGCAGATAATAGCGGGGCGGTTTTAATATTCCTATTATCACATCAGATATCGTCAACAGAAATAAGCGCGATACCCTTTGAATTAAGAACCTCAACAGCCTTTTCGTTATCGTCCACGCGAACCGCAACGCTTGCCCTGCCCTGCCTGTTGGTTACAAGGGAGTAGCAGTACTCGATATTTATTCCCGCGCTTTCAAACGCATCAATAACGGAGTACATTCCGCCTGGGCAGTCGGGAACGCTGAACGCCACAACCTCGGTCATATTGGCGGTGCAGTCGTTGTCCTTAAGGATTTTAAGCGCCTGCTCGCTGTTTTTAACCACAAATCTTACTATGCCGAAATCCGTGGTGTCCGCGATAGTCATTGCGCGGATATCAATTCCGTTATCGGTAAGTATTTTCATAACGGAAGCCAGTCTGCCTGTCTTGTTTTCAACAAAAACCGAAATCTGATTAAGCATTTGAAATACCCCCATTACTTTGTAAACTTGTTCTTTATCTTGCGGTTATCAATGCAGCGTGTAGCCTTGCCCACGGAGCGCTGAAGCGACTTAGGCTCAAGCAGCTTTATGGAAACGCCTACGCCGATTGCGGAGTCAATCGCGGATTTAAGCTTTTTCTTGTAGGCTTCAACGTCCTTGATATTATCGGTGAACATATCATCGCGCACTTCAAGCTGCACCTCAATGGTGTCAAGGTTGTTTACCCTGTCAACCACAAGCAGATAATTTGTCGCCTTGTTGTCAACGCTTAACAGCGCGGATTCTATCTGCGAGGGGAATACGTTTACGCCGCGGATAATCAGCATATCGTCCGTTCTGCCCTGCGGCTTAAGCATACGCGCGTGGGTTCTGCCGCACTTGCAGGGTTCGTATACAAGGGTAGCGATATCACGAGTTCTGTAACGGATAAGCGGCAGCGCCTCCTTGGTTATGCAGGTGAACACCAGCTCGCCCTGCTCTCCCTCAGGAAGAACTTCAAGCGTATCGGGGTCGATAATTTCGGGGATAAAGTGGTCCTCGCAGATATGCATACCACACTGATACTCGCACTCGCAGGAAACCGAAGGACCCATAATCTCGGACAGACCATAGATATCGTAAGCCTTTATGCCAAGACCTTCCTCAATCTGGGCGCGCATTTCCTCCGTCCACGGCTCTGCGCCGAACAGACCTGCGCGCAGCTTAAGCTCGTCCTTGCTCATGCCTATTTCGTGCATAAGCTCGATAAGGCTGATAGCATAGGAGGGAGTCATGCAGACGATAGTCGAGCCGAAATCTCTGAACATTTCAAGCTGTCTTTGGGAATTTCCCGCAGAGGCAGGGATAGCGGTTGCGCCAAGCTTTTCCGCGCCGTAATGCATACCAAGACCGCCCGTAAACAGTCCGTAGCCATAGGAAACATGAACAAAATCGTTCTCATCGCCGCCTATCGAAGCAAGCGCTCTCGCAGCGCACTCCGACCAGATATCAATATCCCGCTGCGTATAGCCGACAACTGTCTGCTTGCCCGTTGTGCCAGAGGAAGCGTGTATTCTTACAACATCGCTCATTGGCGTTGCAAACATACCATAGGGGTAATTTTCGCGCAGGTCATGCTTTACGGTGAACGGAAGCTTTGAAAGGTCCTTTACGGATTTGATATCCTCAGGCTTTACGCCCGCAGCGTCCATCTTTTCGCGGTAGGGCTTTACGTTATCATAAACGCGCCTAATCTGCTGCGACAGGCGAAAGGACTGAAGCGCCTCCAACTCATGGCGGGGAGCACATTCTATCTCCGGCTTGAAATACTTTATCATGGTGTTATCTCCTTGATGAATTTATTGAAGCAGGCGCGCAGGATTTCCGTTTGGGATAACTGCGCGGCTGCACGTATTGCTGCCTTATTTCGTGTAAGCCTCGCCAAGCGCGAAAGCCTTGCGGTTTATCTCCAGCGCCTTTGCGGGAACACATTCCTCCAGCGCGGTTTTCCACGCCTGCTCAGGAAACTCCATCATTGTGGAAAGCACGCCCATAAGAACAACGTTGACCGCCCTTGACGAGCCTGCCTGATTTGCAAGCGAAAGCGCGTCCAGTGCAACAATATCAATATCCTTAGCGGAAATTTTTTCAATGATATCCGTAGGATATTCCGCAGCGCCCGTGATAACGGGCATAGGCTCAACCTGCTGAGTATTTGTGATAAGCTTGCCGCCCTTTTTAAGATACGGCAGCCATCTTGCGGCTTCAAGCTCCTCAAAGGAAACAATAACGTCCGCTTCGCCCTTTTCTATAACGGGAGAATACACCTTATCTCCGTACTTTATGTAGGTAACAACCGAACCGCCGCGCTGCGACATTCCGTGAACCTCGCTTACCTTAACGTCAAAGCCCTGTGAAAGCAGGGTGTTGCCTAAAATTCTGCTGGCGAGAAGCGTTCCCTGTCCGCCTACGCCTACAAGCATTATAGATTTTGTGTTCATATATCCGTACCCCTCTTATTCCTTAATCGCGCCGAATTTGCACATCTGCGTGCAAAGACCGCAGCCAACGCAAAGCGTATTGTCGATTTTTGCCTTGCCCGTTGTCATGGAAACGGCGGGACAGCCTATCTTCATGCACGCCTTGCAGCTTCTGCACTTGTCAGCGTCAACCGTAAACGGCGCTTTATGCTTAACGGTTTTAAGCAGCGCGCAGGGCTTTCTTGTGATGATAACGCTTGGCTCGTCTGCGGCAAGCTCGGTTTTAAGCGCGGTTTCAACCTCGGCAAGATTTCCGGGGTCTACCACGGTTACGCGGTTTATGCCAACGGCGCGGATAAGCGCTTCAAGGTCAACTGCGCTTGCGGGGTCGCCGTGGATATTCTTTCCGTTGGCGGGATTGTTCTGGTGTCCCGTCATGCCTGTTATGGAGTTATCGAGGATAATTACGGTAGAATTGCTGCGGTTGTACGCAATGTTGATAAGTCCCGTAATACCGCTGTGGATAAAGGTGGAGTCGCCTATAACCGCAACCGCCTTGCCCTCATACTCGCCTTTTCTGCCCTTGTTGAAGCCGTGCAGACCGCTTACCGAAGCGCCCATGCACACGGTGGAATCCATAGCCTGAAGCGGAGCGGCAGCGCCCAGCGTATAGCAGCCGATATCGCCGCTTACCATAACGCCAAGCTTCTTAAGCGTGTAGAACACGCCCCTGTGCGGACAGCCCGCGCACATTACGGGAGGACGAACGGGAACGTTCTCGCCGAAATCAACAGTTTCGTTCTTTTCGCCGAGTATTTTTTCCTTAAGATAGGTCTGGCTGTACTCGCCGATATATGTAAACAGCTTTTTGCCGATAGGGTCAAGACCCAGCTTGCGGCAGTGCGTTTCGATAAAATCGTCAAGTTCCTCTATAACATACAGCTTGTCAACCTTTGCAGCAAAGTCCTTTATAAGCTTTTCGGGCAGCGGATAAACCATACCCAGCTTAAGGTAGCTTGCGCTGTCGCCGAGAGCTTCCTTGGCATACTGATACGCGATACCCGCAGCTATAACGCCGATTTTTGTATCGTTTATTTCAACCGTGTTTATGGGACATTCTTCGGCATAGGCGATAAGGTCGGCGGTGCGCTGCTCCACAACAACGTGCTTTGCCTTTGCATAGGCGGGCATCATTACATATTTCGCGGTGTTGCGCTGATATTCGGGCAGCGGCTTTTCAACGCGCTCGCACTCCTCTACCTTGCTCTGAGAGTGTGAAACTCTTGTGGACAGGCGAAGAATTACGGGCGTATCGAATTTCTCGCTAAGCTCATATGCAAGCTTTGTAAAATCCTTGCACTCTGCGCTGTCGGACGGCTCAAGCATAGGAACCTTTGAAGCCATTGCGTAGTGGCGGGAATCCTGCTCGTTCTGGGAGGAGTGCATTCCCTGGTCGTCTGCAACAGCGATAACCATGCCGCCCGTAACGCCCGTATAGGACGCGGTAAACAGCGGGTCAGCCGCAACGTTAAGACCAACGTGCTTCATGGCTGTAAAGGAGCGCGCGCCTGCTATGGAAGCGCCCACTGCGGTTTCACAGGCTACCTTTTCGTTAGGTGCCCACTCGGTGTGCATAACGTCCTCAGGATAGGTGGACGCAAACTCCGTTATCTCGGTACTGGGAGTGCCGGGGTAGCTGGATACAACTGTAACGCCCGCTTCATACAAACCGCGCGCGACAGCCTGATTGCCAAGCATAAGTTTTGACATAATTATTAACCTCCGTTATGTGCTATAAAAATACATCTTATATTATAGCACACATTTGTCGTTTTGAAAATATGTTTTTTATTTTTTTATGAAAAAACACGGAAACTATCGAAATGCTGCGCGGGCTATCAAGAATTAAGCCGCGGCGCAGAGATTAAATTCTGCGCCGCAAGGTATTTTACTTTTGGGGATTAAGCGCGCTGAAAGCGTTATCCACGGCTGCCTTTTCGGGGGCTTTGGTGAACAGGCTGATAAGCGGAACTTCGATAAGCGAGATAATCATGGTTATCGCGCCCGCATTTATCGGCGAAAGCAGGTTAAGCGAGCAATTCAGCGCCTTTACGCTCTCCACAAGCTGCGGGAACAGACCGAGGCTGAACAAAATCATATGCGCCATTGAAATGCCTACGCCCGTAATAAAACTTGCAATGCAGGCAGCCTTGCTTGTCTTTTTGCTGAACAGTCCGAAAACGAACGGACCGAGGAACGCTCCCGAAAGCGCGCCCCACGAATAGGACATAAGCGTTGTGATAGAAGCATTCTTGTTGCACGCAATAAGAACCGAAACCACAAGGAAAATCGCGATAAGCACGCGCATCATAAGCATTTCCTTTTTATCGTGGAAGTTCTTCATACGCGGCTTGATAAGGTCGTTGGTGAGAGTTGTGCTTGAGGTAAGAACCAGCGAGGACAGCGTAGAAAGCGATGCGGAAAGCACCAGAACCACGACAAGTCCTATAAGCACCTCGGGAAGCGCCTGCTGAAGCAGCTCAGGCACTCTATCGTCCTTGGCAACGGTATCGTCATTGAACAGCCTTACAAAGCCGCCCATGAAGTACGAACCACCCGCAACCACCAACGCGAAAAAGGTGGAAACGATAGTTCCCGTAAGAATGGATTTCTCGCTTTTGATGGCATAGAATTTCTGAACCATCTGCGGAAGTCCCCATGTACCGAGGGAAGTAAGTATTACCACGCCGAAAAGGTTTATCGGGTCGGGTCCGAACAGGCTGTTAAGCCCCTCGGTTTCGCACTCGCCAAGCTGCTGAAGTGCGGAGGAAAGTCCGCCGCTTTTGCTTACGGTGCAGACAACCACAGCGGAAATGCCGATAAGCATGATAATTCCCTGAAAGAAATCGTTAAAAGCCGTAGCCTTGTAGCCGCCGAAGATTACATATACCGCCGAAAGCACAGCCATGGCGATAATTATGTAGACATAACCGTTTTCACCAAGGTCAAACGCCATGCTGAACAGGCGGGAAAGACCGTTATAAACCGAAGCCGTATACGGAATAAGGAACACAAACACGATAATCGCAGAGATTACCTTAAGCTGCTTTGAGCCGAAGCGCAGCTCAAAAAATTCAGGCATAGTTCTTGCGCCAAGGTGGTTGGACATAAGGCGGGTTCTTTTGCCCAGAAGCAGCCACGGAACAAGGCTGCCTATAACCGCATTGCCCACGCCTATCCATGCGGCGGAAACGCCGTAATCCCAGCCGAACTGTCCCGCATAGCCAATGAAAACCACCGCGGAAAAATATGTTGTTCCGTAAGAAAATGCAGTAAGCCACGGGCCTACGCTTCTGCCGCCCAGCATAAAATCGCTTACGGATTTTGTTCTTCTTGATGTATAAACGGATATCAGCACCATCACTGCGACATATACCGCCAGTATGACAAACACCGATACTTGTGTACTCATAAGATACACCCCTTTCATATTTTCGCGTTTTACATAAAAGCTGTGAAGCTTAAAAGCTGTAAAGCACTAAAGTCATTACAGATTATAGCACATTTTTCCCCGCCTGTCAAGGGGTTTTGACAAAATAAACTGCACCGCATAACCTATCCGCTGCGGGAATTTCCCTCTTTACAAATCCGATATTTTGTAGTATCATGAATACAGCGACATATTTTATGAAAGGACATCACGGCAATGAAAATCACAAAAAAGCTTATGGCGGCTGTGCTTGCGGCGGCTGTGCTGCTTTGCGGCACTGGCTGCGGCGGCACGGAACAAAGCCTGTCGGACGGCGGCGTTTCTTCCTCGGCTCAGCCTGTGGAAAGCACAGCGCAGGGGGATACAAGCTCTGCGGAAGGCTCTGACGCAAATTCCGCCACCTCGTCACAGGGAACAACAAGTTCATCGGGAACTTCGGAATCGACCGCGGCTTCAACGCAAGGGACTTCGGGTTCAACGGCAGCTTCAACACAGGGAACAACCGCTTCAACCACGGCTTCGGCTGCCGCTTCAACCACCGCCGCAAAGCCAAGCGAAAGCGTTCCCGACAGCACGGATATTTCCGTGGCTTATACAATTTCCAACTCATGGCAGGAGGGCGGTATGTGCTGCACACAGATTGAATTTATTATCAGCAATAATTCCTCTGGGGCAGTCAGCGGCTGGAGCGTGCAGGCTTCCACGGGACAAAACACCGAGGTTATGCAGTGCTGGAACTGCGCAATGCAGGCGGGCAACAGCGGAATTACCGCCACAAACGCCGAGTACAACGCGGAAATCCCCTGCGGCGGTCAGACCTCGTTCGGCTGCATAATCAAAACTCCCGCTGAGATATCGGCAATCAGCGCGGTGACGGTAAACGGCAAGGCGGCTTCGACCTCCTCGGACAGCGGTTCAGCTTCGGGCGGAAATTCCACCACAACAGCGACCACAACTTCAACTGCGCCCGTTCCCACCGAAATAGAATACACAGGAAAATACGGGCTGGTATCGGATATCGGTCAGCTTTCGGTAAAGGGCGCACAGCTTGTGGGCGCGGACGGAAAAGCGGTTCAGCTTCGCGGCGTTTCCACCCACGGCATACAGTGGTTTCCCGCATTTGCCAACAAGGATATTTTCAGATATCTGCGTGACGAGTGGAACGTAAACTGCATACGCCTTGCAATGTACACAGGCGAAAGCGAGGGCTACACAAACAGCGCAAAAGCGGGCATAGAACAAACCGTGCAGAACGCCATTGACGCCTGCATTCAGCTTGATATGTATGTTATTGTGGACTGGCATCTGCTTGCCGACCAGTCGCCGCAAGTAAGAAAAGCGGACGCGCTGCGGTTCTTTGGCTATATCTCCGAAAAATACGGCAGCTATCCCAACATAATCTACGAAATCTGCAACGAGCCTAACGGCTACGCCACATGGAGCGGCGATGTAAAGCCCTATGCGGAGGAAATAATCCCCGTTATCCGCGCAAACGACCCCGACAGCCTAATTCTTGTAGGCACGCCCACATGGTCGCAGGATATAGACAAGGCGCTTGCCGACCCGCTGAATTTCAGCAATATAATGTATACGCTGCATTATTACGCAAACACCCATACCGACTGGCTTCGCAGCAGGCTTAAAAGCTGCCATGACAGCGGACTGCCGATTTTTGTATCGGAATTCAGCAACTGCGACGCTTCGGGCAACGGCTACAATAATATCACCGAGGCAACAAAGTGGCTTCAGCTTCTGGACAGCCTTGGTATAAGCTACATAAACTGGTCGCTTTGCGATAAAAGCGAATCTGCCTCGCTGCTTACCCCCGGCGCAAGCACAACAGGCGGCTGGACTGACGCTCAGCTTACCGAAAGCGGCAGGTTTATACGCGATTGGTTCAGAAATCATAGCTGAATAATCTTGCAAATAGGTATCCCCCGCCGTGGTGAACCGCCCCCAAAGTATAGGCAAAAACTGAATTAAATGTTTTGTATAGGGAGTGAGTTAATGAAAACACGAAATATTACTGCCTTTGCACTTGCAATGTGTTTAATTTTATCTGGCTGTGGACAGTCAAATAATTCTGAAAATAACTCAGTCGCTTCTAATAGTGACACAAACAGTGCGGTTGAACCCAACGAAACCATTCCAATTAATTACGCTATAAACGCTATGTCAAAAGAACTTGACGAACTCAAAGGCAAGGAGTCTGTAAATATCGACTGGAGCGATGTTGTTATAGGCTATCCTTTGCAGGAAATTTCCGAGTGTTATACTGTACAATTGACAACAGGCTACGATGTTCACCCGAATAAAGTTATGACCGTTAGTGAACAGCTTGCACAATTTGAAAGCTATTGTAAAACCTATCTTGGCGAATACAATTCCGCATTTGCCTGCTTTGATACCAAAAATCGCGAACTCAGCAATGATGTATATACGATAGATGGCATTGAAGACGAGCAATTCACCGCATTCCCCAAAATTGATGAGTATAAGGAAAAAATTCTGAACGGGAGCGTTAAACCAACTTGGTATCTTTACATTGACCATACACGGCAAATATATCTTTGGTGGAGCGCGGAATCTATGCTTTACCCGCATTGGTACAACAAAGGAACAGCGCTTCAAATGCTGGACAAATATTATAAAGCCTCGTCAGCCTTACCAACGGATATAGGCGAACCTGTTGCAGTTTATCCTAACAATGGTTCTCACAATAACGAAAGTTATCATCTGTCTGACGGTGATGTAACTATTGGCGAAGCTTTAGACTGGTTCACCAACGATTATATGAAATCGCTCGGTATTTCGGACAACGATATTGAAATGCTCGCAGTAAGACAAATCGAGGTGTATCAGATAACCGAAGAAGTCTATGCCTATGTTTTTTTGTATACACCAACAGCAAGCAATATTCCGCTTGATTACGCGGGCGAAAGGATTTTTAGAGTAGCTCAAGACGAAAAAACATTCAAATCTGTTACCCGTAACGGACAGGCGCTTATGATAAAGAGCGGCGAAATTGACTGGGCTGTCGGAATATCGCCCGAAATGTATGTTGCAAAAGGCGAACCGATATCAGAAATAATTAGCTTAAATAAAGCCGCTGATATTATGAGCGAAAGCGTTTCTGAATATGTTCTTTACAAGGCAAAAAATGTTGAACTTGTTATGACAGCCGATAAAAGCACAGAAAATTTTCAACAGCTTCTTATGCCTATGTGGAAATTCACTTTGCAAAATGACAATGACAGTTTTATGTACGATTTCTATATTCACGCAGTTAATGGAACGCTTGAAGGTTATGCAAGATTTGAAAAGACTTAGAATCTATTTCTTACTGCGTCTGCACCTTTCTCCGCCGAGATTATCAGCATATGAACGCAGAAAAAAGCCCGAAATAACCGATTAAACGGTAATTTCGGGCTTCGGTGAGAATTTGTATTCCTAAATTCCCCCGCCATCAAGGCGGGGGATATTTTGTATAATGGCTCTCAATCAATCCTCAGAGGTTGCGTATTTGTCATCATCGCTGTCATACTCGGCTGCGGGGATTTCCTCTGCGGGTGCGGGTTCTTCCTCGGTCTGCTGAACAACAGGTTCTTCCTCGGCAACAACGGGTTCTGCCGGTGCGGTTGGGGCGGTCTGCGAAACGGCTTCCTCGGCTTCCTCGCTGCTGTCGCGCAGCGTAAACGCGCCTACCAGCTCGTTAAGGGTTGCCGCCTGAGCCGAAAGCTGCTCAGAAGCTGCCGCAGACTGCTCTGCGGTTGCGGAGTTCATCTGCACAACATTGGAAATCTGGTCTACGCCAACCGTAATTTGACGGATAGAGTCGGAAGCGTCCTGCGTGGAGCTGGAAATTCTCACAGTGATATCGGTGACCTCCATAGCGGCGCTCTTTACCTGATCCATCATGTCCGCAGCCTCGGTTACAAGGCTGTTGCCGTTGTTGATTGCGGTTACAGTACCCTCAATCATCTTTGTGGTATTCTGCGCAGCCTCGGCAGATTTAACGGCAAGGTTTCTTACCTCGTCCGCAACAACCGCAAAGCCCTTGCCCGCTTCGCCCGCTCTTGCGGCTTCGATAGCGGCGTTAAGCGCCAGAATATTGGTCTGGAACGCGATATCCTCAATGGTCTTGATAATCTTCTTGGTTTCGGTGGAGGAGTTGTTGATATCCTCCATTGCGCCGATAAGACGCTGCATCTGCTCGGCGGCAAGCATGAGCCTTTGTCCCGCTTCGTTAGTTTTCTCGGTAGCGTGCTGAGCGTCAGCGGAATTTTTCTCAATCATATCGGAAACAACATTGATTGTTGCGGCAAGCTCCTCAACAGAGGAAGCCTGCTCTGTTGCGCCCTGCGAAAGCGCCTGCGCGCCTGCGGATACCTGCTGCGAGCCTGCGGCAACCTGATCCGAAGCCTTGCCGATATCGGAAAGCGTAGCGCTGAGCTTATGGTTAATATCGCGCATATATACAAGCAGCTGCGAGCAGTCGCCAACATAGAAATGCTGATTTTCAGCGGTATGCACGTTGAAATTTCCGCCCGACATAGCTTCAAGAATACGTCCGATATCTTTGATAATGCCGTTGAGGGTGTCAACCGTTACAACGGTTGCGTCCGCAAGACGGCGGGTTTCGTCCTTGGCGGTAATCTCGGGAACGGCGCTTGTAAGGTCGCCCTGAGAAAGCTTCTCGATACGCTCTGTGCAAAGTCTGATGGACTTGCCGATTTTGGAGCCAAGCCTTAACGAAAGCAGCGCCGCAACAATACCCGCAACCACCATCAGTATAAGCGTCATGACGATAGCCGTAATCGTGCCGCCCATGAAGTCGTTTACGGGAGCGTAAACTATCAGCGACCAGCCGTCAGTGCCGTCAATAGGCGCATATACGGCGTACTGGCTTACGCCCTTTTCGGTGTAGCTGCTGAAGCCTGTTTCGCCCGCTCTTGCCTTTTCGTGGACTGCGGCAGTACCCGCATAGCCCGAATCGGTCTTGGCAAGCTGCTCAATATTCTCGCCGTTCTTAACTACCTCGGTATCATTGTCGGCGATTGTGTCACCGTTTTTATTGATTATGTACGCGCCGCAGTTTTCGCTTATGTTCACATTTCTCATGATATCGTTGAGGAACTCGGAATCGGGGATAAGCATAACGCAGCCCACAACCTCGCTGTCAACAATGCCGTTTTTCCAGATAGGCGCGGCGAAAACCGTAACCAGCTCGCCCGATATCTTGGAAACTATCGGCTCGGTTATTGTGGACTTGCCCTCCATGGCGTTCTTGAAATAATCTCTGTCGGAGTAATTGTTGCCGTCAAGGGATTTTCCCGCGGTATTGGCAACTGTTGCGTCCGCAAAGCCGAACATATCCTTACTTTCTTCAAGGATATCGTTAAGCTCGCCAATGGATATTCTGGAGTCGGACAGCATTTTGTTCTTGCCCATTTCCTTGGCGACATTTACATACGCAGTCAGCTCCCACTGCACGCAGTCTGCGGCAATCTGAGTTGCGGTGTTCATGCCGTTTTCTGTAAGCTCCGAAGAAACGTTGCCTGTCATTATGCAGGCAAAAGCGCCCAGCACAAACAGCGATACGCACACCAACAGAACGCACACCATGAATATTTTTTTGCCTACTGATTTCATAGCTACCTCCGTGTATTCGTTTTCAATGGCGCAAACAGCGCAATTGCAGAACACAAAATATATTATCAGTTTTTTGTATTATATCATAAATTTGCAAGCAAATCAAGGGTGTTTTTGATAAACCATTACAATTTGAATTGCTAATCTGTCGAATTTGGCTCTTGATTTTTGTGCATTTTGCTCAAAAGCTCGACAATAATTCCACCTTTGTAAATTAACGGCAGAAAAGCGCTTTTTCACACTGCTAAGAAGAAGTGCAGCGGCTGCAAAATAATGTGCTTGACAAAATTGAAACAATGTGATATGATATATAAGTGTTCAGACCGAAGGCTTTTCCAACGGAATGTACCAAACATATACCCCTATCTTTACTGACGCCGAAATTTTTATCTTGAGGCGAAAGGCTTTCAGATACCACAAGTGTATTTTTCTGCGCCTTTCGGGGCGCATTTTTTGTGGAGGAATACAGTATGGACAACGAAACCCGTGTAGCAACAATCGCTATGATTGTGGAAGATGATGAGCGTGTGGCGCAGATAAATTCCCTGCTGCACGATTACGGTCAGTATATAGTAGGGCGCATGGGCATTCCCTATCGCAGCCGTGGACTGAATATAATAAACATCGTGCTTGACGCCCCCGCCGATATTATTTCCGCACTGTCGGGAAAGCTTGGCAGGCTTAAGGGCGTTACGGCAAAAGCGGTGTATTCAAAACAGACAAGCGGGCAGTGACAACAGCCCGCAAAGGAAAGGAAAAGACATCATGAAAATCAAAAACCGCATTAAGGGCATTGCCGCAATGCTCCTGTGCATGGGACTGCTTACAGCCTGCGCAGGAAACAACACAAGCTCCGACAGCCAGAGCGCTTCCGATAATTCAAGCGTTGCTTCTGTTGCTGACGAAAGCGAAACAAGCAGCGACGCAAGCTCTGACGCTGACAGCAGCGCTGCCGATGATGAAAGCAGCACAAGCAGCGAAAGCAGTGCTGTTTCCGACAACAGCAGCGAAACAAGCCAGCCGCAGGCAGAATCCCCCGAAACCGTTCGCGTAACCGCAATGAAAGGCCCCACAGCAATGGGCATGACAAAGCTTATGAGCGACAGCGAGGAAAACGGCTATATCTATGATTTTACAATAGCGGCAGCCGCTGACGAGATTTCTCCCCTCGTTATTCAGGGCAACACCGATATCGTATGCGCGCCCGCAAACCTTGCTTCCGTTCTTTACAATAAGACCGAGGGCGGCGTTCAGGTTATCGCGGTAAACACCCTTGGCGTTCTGTACATCTGCGAAAACGGCAATACTGTTACAAGCATGGCAGACCTTAAGGGCAAGACAATCTACGCAAGCGGCAAGGGCGCTTCCCCCGAATTTGCGCTGTACTACCTGCTGAGAGAAAACGGTATCGACCCCGATAACGATGTTACAATAGAGTGGAAGTCCGAACATTCCGAGTGCCTTGCGGCGCTTACTTCCTCCGAGGGCAGCGTTGCGCTTCTTCCCCAGCCTTTTGTTACCACCGCGCAGATGAAAACCGAGGGCATCAACGTTGTTCTTGACCTTACCGAGGAATGGGAAAAGCTTGACAATGGCTCTGCCTGCCTTACAGGCGTTGTAATGGCAAGAACCGAATTTGTAGAGCAGTACCCCGAAGCTATCGAGGAATTTCTTGACAAATATTCGGCTTCCGTTGACTATGTAAACAGCAATGTTTCCGAAGCCGCACAGCTTGTTGAAAAGTACGACATAGTTACCGCAGCCATTGCGGAAAAGGCTATCCCCAAGTGCAATATTGTGTGCATTACAGGCGCAGAGATGAAGGAAAAGCTTTCCGGCTACCTTTCCGTACTGTATGAGCAGCTTCCCACATCTGTTGGCGGAGCGCTTCCCGCAGACGATTTCTACTACGGCGCTTAATTTATCCCGCTTTTGAAAGTGCCGCACGGCTTTGCTTTTGCCGTGCGGCGCTTCTGTATACGAACCCGAAACCTGTCGCGCAAGGAGGTGTGCCATGAAAAAAGCAAAAAAAGCGCTGATAACCGCGGCAAGCGTGCTGTTCTGGCTGCTTGTATGGCATATCGCCGCAGCCGCACTTAACCAGAAAATTCTGCTCTGCTCTCCCCTTTCGGTGGCTAAAAGACTGACAGAGCTTATCCCGCAGCCCGATTTTATAGGCAGCATTGCCTTTTCTATGGGACGTATTCTGCTTGGCTTTGCCCTTGGACTTACAATAGGCACGGCGCTTGCGGCGCTTGCTTCAAAAATTGCGTTTGTGCGACAGCTTTTCGCGCCGCTTGTTTCAGTGATGAAATCTATCCCCGTTGCAAGCTTTACAATCCTTGCGATAATCTGGGTAGGCTCTAAAAATCTTTCCGTGCTGGTATCGGTGCTTATCGCAATCCCCATAATCTACTCAAATATGCTTGAGGGCATAGACAGCCTTGACCCCAAGCTTAAAACCATGGCGCAGGTGTTTGAAATTCCGCCCGCAAAGCGGTTTTTCGGGGTGTATATGTCGCAGCTTCTGCCCTATTTCCGCTCCGCTTCAAGGCTGGCGATGGGTCTTTGCTGGAAAAGCGGCGTTGCCGCCGAGGTTATAGGTATCCCCGACGGCTCGATTGGCGAAATGCTGTATATGTCCAAAATCTATCTGGAAACAGAGGATTTGTTTGCGTGGACGCTGGTTATCATTCTGCTTAGTTTCGCCTGCGAAAGGCTGTTTCTGCTGCTGATTGACCTTATACGCCGCCGCGTTGAGCGTATGTGACAGCGTTAAAAATCAGCGGCTTAAAGCCCCAAATCATGCTTATCGCACAGCAGGATTTCGTCCGCCGCCCTGCCCTCGGTTTCAAAAATAATAATGGTGTTCTTGCCGATTTTCAGCAGCGGCGCGGGAACATAAAGCCGTTTTTGCGGACCTATTTCCCAGAAGCGACCCAGATTGAAGCCGTTGATAAACGCGCAGCCCTTGCCAAATCCGCCGCAGTCAAGAAATGTATCGCAAGGCTCGCTTACTTCAAAATCAAACCTGTAAAACGCAGGCGTATTTTCAGCGTAGCCGCTGCCAAAATCAACAGCGGCAAGCTGCTTTTCATCAAGCGGCAGCGGATATATTTCATAGCCGAACTGCCTGTGGTCGTTGATTTTTACGCCGCCCGAAATGCCCTTGCGCTGATTTTCAAGCCCTGTGCCGAAATTTTCGCGCCCGATGTTTTCACAAAGCAGGTCGGCAGTTCCACCTGCGGGGCGCTCTGAAAACTCCGCCTTTTCCGCCATGTTTTCCGCGAAAAAGGTATGCAAAAATTCGCCGTTGTGATAACATTGAATCCTGTCGCTTGCGCCCTCGAGGCGCATTTCTTTTATGGTTTCGTCTGCTCTTATCTGCGTGCGGTAGAGGATATAGCCGTAGTTCTGCCCTATTTCCTCCATTGTCAGCGGGAAGTTTGACTTTACGGGCACGCTGATTTTATCCAGAACACTAAACAAATCCGTCTTGCCCGTGCAGGCTATTCTGCCGTAAGCCATGCGCTTTATTTCGGTGGTAAGCGGCACTTCGCGAACAGGCGCGTAGTTTGAAATTATCTGCCTGAACAGCTTGTATTTCGGGGTGATTTGTCCGTCCTCGGTAAGCGGCGCGTCATAGTCATATGAGGTAACATCGGCGGTTCTGCTGCCGCCGTTTCTTCCCGCCATAAAGCCGAAATTTGTTCCGCCCTCAAACATATAGAAATTCACACTTCCGCGTTTAAGCAGTTCGTCAAGCTCTGCGCCCGCCTTTTCGGGGGAGGTTGTATGATGCTCCTTATCTCCCCATGCGTCAAACCAGCCGTTCCAGAATTCCATGCACATCAGCGGCTTATCCGCGCCGATAAAGCTTTTCATCTGCCCGAACTGCCATTCCGCAGCCGAGCCGAAATTGCCCGTAGGCAGCGCACCCTCAACCATGCCCGATTTGAAAATCGGCTCGTTCCACGGGCCGTCAGAGGTGACAAACGGCACGGTTATGCCAAGCCCGCGCATTGTGTCGCGCAGAAACTCAAGATACGCCGTATCGTTGCCGTAATAGCCGTACTCGTTTTCAAGCTGAAACAGGATTATCCTGCCGCCGCGGTCAATCTGATACGGCGCAAGCTTTGGTATAAGCACATCGTAATATTCCTTCACCGCCTGCAAATACGGCGCATAGCAGCAGCGAAGCTTCATTCCCTTGTCCTGCAAAAGCCACGCGGGCAGACCGCCGAACTCCCATTCTGAACAAATATACGGTGACGGGCGGATTATTATGTACAAGCCTAGCTTCTGCGCAAGCTCGATAAAACGACACACATCATGAATGCCCTCCCACAGGAATTCGCCCCTGTTCGGCTCATGAAAATTCCACGGGATATAGGTTTCAACCGTGTTGCAGCCCATGTTTACAAGCTTTTCAAGCCTGTCCTGCCAGTACTCAGGTACGGTTCTAAAATAGTGAAACGCGCCCGAAATAATCTGAAACGACTCGCCGTCAAGATAGAATTTATCCTTGATTTCAAACATAAAATGCCTCCTTGAAATAAATGCGCGCTTTGTCGCGCCAACCACATTTATTGTAGCATAATTTATCGGCAATTGCAAGATAAATCCGCAGCCATCGCCATAGCGCTGAAATAATTTCTTTGCGCATTTTTCAGGAATAAAAAAAGAGAACCGCATTATAAAGCGGTTCTCATAATATTTGGCGGAGAATGAGAGATTTGAACTCTCGCGCCGGTTACCCGACCTACTCCCTTAGCAGGGGAGCCCCTTCACCACTTGGGTAATTCTCCAAATGCCGATAAGCAATATCTAAACTACGCATATTATTATACCACAAGCAGCACACTTTGTCAAGCACTTTTTGCAAAATTCTTTTGCGGCTGAAAAAATCTTCAGCGCCGCACTCTGCCAAGAAACACAAATGCCTCGCAAGAGGTGCGGCGCTTGCCGATGTAATGCCGATTTTCAGCGCTTAAGCTGAAAATAATCTTCAAGAATATGTTCTGCGGCTTCGGGAAGCGCTTGCTGCGCGTCACCGCAAAGCTCCGCAAAAACAAAACCGTACTCGTCCTTAGGTATGTCGGACGGCTTGCCTGTGCAGTTTATATAAATCAGCACCGCCGCGCCGCCAAGACGCTCGCCCGCCGCCTGTGCCGCCGCAAGAATTTCCTCACCGATAATGGAAGTAATCATAATCAGCGCGGCAGGCTCACTGCTGATATACTTTGCTATAAGCGCCGCAAAATTCTCCGCCTGCGGCTTTATGGGCAGTATGGAAATCATCTCGTAAAATCTGTCAAAGCTAGCGCTGTCTGTAATTTCGATTGAGCCTGCCTCAAGCGTGCCTGTTTCCACAACGGCTCTTACGCCGCCGTCAAGAAGCGACATTGCAGCAGCCACCGCCGCTTCAGCCACCGCGTCCGACTGGCGCAGAACCGCCCCCGCCGAGCCTGCCGCATAGCCAAAATTGCACAGCACCGCGGTTCGGCAGTCGTTATTTGCGTCATACTGCTTTACCATAAGCTGGTCAAGCTTTGCGGTAAGCTTCCAGTGTATCATTTGAAAAATATCGCCCGTTGCGTATTCGCGCGCGTGGGAAAACTCGTCAATATCGCCCGATTTATTCGGTTCGGGAGCAGAACCGCGCTCGCCGCCGAAAATCTCTCCCAAACCATCAACAGGTATCTTGCGCGGAAGAAAGACAAGCTGCATTGCGCCCTCAGCCCTGCGCGAAAAACGAATAATCCTCAGCGGGTCGTAAACCGTAACCCGCATAATCTTCGCCGCAAAAGAGCCGCGATATTTATGCATACACGGAACAAAAATCCTCATCTTTTTCAGCGGCGCAACGCAGGCAAACACCTGCTTTCTCATAAAAAGTCCCGTATCACAGTCGGGCAGCAGACATTCAAGCTGCACGGGAGCGTATGGGAAAATAAAGTTATTATGCAGAAAAACAGGGATTTCAAACGCTTCGTTTTTCTCATGCACGGCTCTTGCTTCAGCGAAGCCTGCGCGCAGTGTGTACAGACTTATCAGCGAAAGCACAGCCGCCGCCACGGGATAAATCACCGCCACGCTTAGCAGCAATGCGGAAAGTCGGCTTTGATACAACGCCGAAAACAATATACAAGCTATCAGATACAGCAGATAAAAAATTCTGTTTTTAGCCATATTCCGCCTGCTTTATCGGCTTTTTACGGGTGCGGGCACAGAAGCCAGCACATCGCGAAGCACGTCCTCAACCGTCTGTTTTTTCATGCGGATTTCCTGCCGCAGCGCAATTCTGTGGGAGAACACGGGCGATATCAGCCGCACAATATCCTCCGGCACGACATAATCCCTGCCGCATATAAAGGCGTATGCTCTGCTTGCGTTCATCAGCGCAAGAGAGGCGCGGGGGCTTGCGCCAAGCTGCACCGCAGGGTGCGACCTTGTTGCGGCGGCAAGACGCGCGACATACAAGCACAGGCTTTCCGCAAAAATAACCTGCTTTACCTCGTCAATGCAGTTGGCAAGCTGCTCCGCCGTCATAACGGACTGTATCTCGTCTGCGGGATTTCCGTACAGTCTGTCCTGCATAATCTCGGTTTCCTGCTCAACCGTGGGATAGCCCATGCTTATCCTCATCTGAAAGCGGTCAAGCTGCGCTTCGGGCAGCGGAAAAGTTCCCACATAACCTTGGGAATTCTGCGTTGCTATTACAATAAACGGGGACGGCAGCGGGCGCACAACGCCATCAACGGTAACGCGCTTTTCCTCCATCGCTTCAAGCAGCGCGGACTGCGTTTTGGGCGAGGTACGGTTAATTTCGTCCGCCAGCAGGATATTTGTCATAACCAGACCCGAACGGTACTCAAAGCGGTTTTCGTCCTTGTTGTACATGGTGAAGCCTGTGATATCCGAAGCCATTACATCAGGCGTAAACTGCGCCCTGCGGAACGAAAGACCCGTTGCCTTGCCAAGCGCCATTGCAAGCGTAGTTTTGCCTACGCCGGGTACGTCCTCTATAAGTATATGTCCCTCGGACAGCAGCGCGGTAAGCAGCATGGCAACCGCCTCCTGCTTTCCCTTGATAGCCTTTGAAATCTCCCCTGCAAGCTGCGAAACAAGCTGCTGATTTTTCTGCATATATTTGTACCATTCCTTTATGATTATTTACGCGCCGTTCTATCGCCGCTTAACCCCTGCGGCTTATTCTGCGGAGGAAGCATAACAGTCCGCAAAAATAGAATGAAGCTCCGCGCCAAACTCTCCCGCGTTAAGTTCAACCTTAGGCTTGTTGGAAAGCGCCACCACCGTAAGGCTGTCGCTGTAAACCGCCATAAATGCGTTGAAGCAGTCGGTATTGCCCGTGTGATAATACACATTTTCGCCTATCCTCATGCCGTAGCCGTAGCCCTCGTTCTCGGTGAGCATTTCATCAAGCGAGCCTTCGCTTATCACATCGCCGCCGAACAGATGTCTTGTCCACTGGTAGATATCGTAGACGCTTGCGTTTACCGAACCGCAGCCAAGGGAGGTACTCAGCGCCATGGACTCCGCAGTGCCGTCCTCGTAATAGCCGCGCGCCGTGGTATCGCGGAAGCTGTTGTTTGCCGTAAGCATATCGCATTTATCGAATATTTCCCGCCCGATATAGTCCTGAAAGCTCTCGCCCGTCACCTGCTCTATAATCAGACCAAGCAGGTAATAATTGGTGTTGCAGTAGGAAAAGCAACTGTCAACGCTATAACAAAGCGGCGCATCATCAATATAATCCAGCACAAAATCGCGCGGCAAATCCTCGGCGTTCACATCATCGGTATCCGCCTTTTCGGTGTATTCCTCAATAAAATCCTCTGGGAAAAACTGCGCGGGCGAGTTTATAAAATCCATAAGTCCCGACCGCATCTGAAGCAAATTTTCTATGGTGATATTCTTTGCGTGCGCAAATTCGGGGAAATATTTATCCAGCGTATCGTCAACGCTCAGCGCGCCGCTTTCCGCAAGCTGCAAAATTGCGGCGGCGGTAATCTGCTTTGACACCGAGCCGATTTCAAAGGTGTCGCGCGCGGTACACAGCCTGCCCGTTTTTTCGTCCGCATAACCGTAGCCCTTGGCAAGAATTATCTCGTCCTGCCATGCCACAAGCACCGCGCCTTGATATCCTAAGCTTTCTGCATAATCGTCAACCGCCGCAATAAATTGGCGGTAGGCAAGGTTCTGCACAAGCTGCTTTTCGTAGTCGCAGAAAAGTTCGGGCTGCTCAGGCTCCTCGCTCTCCTGCTGGGGTGCTGCGGCGGGAAGCCTTACCTCTGCCGACTGCACAACGGCAGGCTCAGCGGCTTCAGCCGTTTCCTGCACCGCCGCTTCCGACTGCTCTCCCGAAGCGCAGCCCGCAAGCAGCACAAAGCATACTAATATAGCAATTGCTCTTTTCATTTTCACCTCAAAATATTGCCGTAAACGAAGGCAACACCGCGCAAATTCCCAAAGCAGTGCCGCGCATTATCTGCGCAGACCGCCACGAAGAAATTTGTGTACGGTGTTGTCCCGTGAAGCCCCGCCCTCGGCGAAACTCAGATGATACCTGCGGGGGCTTGCCTACTTGCTTTCAGCCTTGCTTTGCCTGTTTGCATTGCGCACGTCGCTGATAACGTTAAGAAACAGGTTCTGGATAACGCGGTTGAAGTCTATGCTGATTTCAAGCACCCTGCTTTCCACCGCAAAGCCGCCCGCCATGGATTTATGTCCGCCGCCGCTGCCGACCGCGGACAGCGCCTTAAGCACGATTTTGCCCGCGTCAAGCTCGTCCAGCTCGGAACGCACGGAAAACTTAAAGCCGTTCTCTCTGCGGGAATATACAACGCAGAAATTAACCACATCAAGATTAAGTATAAAATCCGAAACGGTCGCCACAAAAGCGTCCGCGCAGTCAAAATTAAGAAACGCAAACGCAACGCCGTTATAGATATCAATGTTTTTCATGGAGTCTACGAACGCCTCCAGCTCGTCATACTGGATAACGCCCGACTGAAAATGCCGTATCTGCGCGCTGTTAGCCTTGGGGAAAAGATATTTATAAATATCCACATCAAGCTCTGTAACGCCGCGCGTGAAGTCCTTTGTATCCATCTTAAGACCGTAAAGCAGCGCCGTGGCAACGTCCTGCGGCATATCTATGTTGTAGATACGGTAGTAATCCGCGATAATAGTGGCACAACTGCCCACAATGCGGATATCCTTGTATTTATAACAATCCGTTTCGTTGAATACGGGGTGGTGGTCTATACAGGCAACCTCATCTCCCACAAGGTCAAGAATATTGGCGTTGCCCTTCTGGGAATCCACAGTGATAATATAATCCTCCGCGCCCATGTCCTTAAGGTCGTTATCGGTGGTCATGGAAATACCGAATTCCGCCACCATGTTGGCGGTGGAGGTGCGCTCTATATTTCCGTGGTGACATATCGTTGTATGGATATTGAACTTTGCCAGAAGCACCTGAAGCCCAAACGCGCTGGCAATTGCGTCCGGGTCGGGGAAATTATGCGTCTGGATAAAAACACGGTGTCCCTTAAGCAAGGTGACAAGCTCACTTAATTTCGGCGGCATTGAAAAAACTCCTTATCTGCAATGCGCAGTGCAGACACTGCAACTTTTTTAACTGCGCAGCGCACGCGCAGCACCTCATAATAATACCATTTTTATTATAGCACAAACCGCGCCGATAATCAATAGCAAAATAAATAATTTTATCGGGACAGATAACGGCTGCCCTGCCATGTTGAAAGCTGCGCCATGCGTTTGTCAATTCCGCCGAGTACGGAGATTTTATCCGCGCTCCACATCGGGGCAAGCAGCATTTTTTTGTCGCCATCGCCTGTTACGCGCTCAATCACGGTTTCGGGCGCAAGCAGCTCTAGCTGCCTTATCACAATGTCGATATATTCGTCCTTTTCTAGCGGAGTGTAGCCGCCCTGTCTGTAAAGCTGCGCAAGGCGCGTTCCCTCTATAACGTGCATAAGGTGGATTTTTACGCCATCGGGCTTAAGCTGTCCAAGCTGCCGCGCCGTTTCGACCATCATATCTGCCGTTTCGCAGGGAAGCCCGTTTATTATATGCACGCACACGCGAAGTCCCGCCTGCTTAACAAGCTGATAACCGCGCAGAAATTCGGCATAGCTGTGGCAGCGGTTTATAATCTCCGCCGTGCTGTCATGAACGGTCTGAAGCCCCAGTTCAACGCTGACGGGAACAGGCAGCGAGCAAAGCAGCCGCACGCGCTGCTCATCAATACAGTCGGCGCGCGTTGCCACCGAAATTCCCTGTGCGCCCGCCGCAATAGCTTCGTTATACAGCGCGCTAAGCCGCTGCACGGAGGCGTAGGTATTAGTATGCGCCTGAAAATACGCTATAACGCGCGCATCGGGATATTTGGCAAGAATACGCTCGCGTTCGGCGGCAAACTGCTCTCCCACCGAAAGCGAGGGCGCAGTGAAATATCCGCTGCCGCCGCTGCAATAAATGCAGCCGCCGCTTCCCTTGCTGCCGTCAATATTGGGGCAGGTAAAGCCCGCGTCAATCGCCGCCTTGCACACCCGCACACCGTAGGTATGCTTGTTGTGATAGCTTAGCGTATGATAGCGCTTGTTGTCATCGGAATAGATAAATCCCATTACTTGCCGCCGTAAAAATAATCCACAATGGAAGCGGCAAAGCACTTAACCTCTGCCCTGTCGGCAATTTCCCACAGGCGCGAAGTACAGCACACAATGCCGTTATCGCGGTAAAGCAAGCCCAGCCTTTTTTGCCGCTGCGGGTTATCAATCACCCACACATCGGGGGATATATCCGTGCCGTCAAGGTCGGCGCAGTGGCTGTGGGTAACAATGGCGTACCATTGCGGCGTGGTGTAGCACTCGGTTTCAAAGCCGCTTAAAAGCGGGGAATTTTTGTCGATATAAAGTCCCAGCGTGCCTGTCGGAACAGGCTTGTCCATGCTTTCCGATATGCTTCTGAACATTCCGTAGCACCAGAAATCCGTGCAGTACTCACCGCACAGGCTTTCCTTATCGAGCAGCGGAATATAAAGCGTGTACGGATTTGCCGCCGCTGCAAGGTCATGCGTTATTTCAACGCGCCTGCCGCCGTATTCTATAGCGGATTCCGTTATTTTCACATCAGTCTGTGGGAAGATATACAGCGTGTAGCTGTTTGAAATATCCGTTCCGTCCGCCCTAAGATTCAGCACCGCCTTGCACGGCTTTTCGCAGCTTACGGAAAACGCAGCGCTTGCGTACAGCGACAGCCTGCCGCTGCGGGAATGCTTCTCGCTTGTGCCGCGCGCGATAGTTTTTCCATCGGCTTCAACGCTCCACGAAACGCGGTCGCAATCGAAATCGGGGCGCGTTGAGGAAATCTGTATGCCAAACAAAATCTCCTCGTCCGCGGCGTAGACATACTTGCTCAAAACCGCAAGCACAACCGTATCGGAGCAGAAGCTGCGCCACTGTTCGGCAGTAATGTGTCCCTTATTTTCAAGAAAAGCGTTGAGTATTCCCACGGTGGCAACGCCCTGACCGGGGAAATCCTGTATATCAAGAAGCTGGAAGCCCGACATCTGCGCGCTGCGCATGGCTGTTTCTATCTCGTTGCGGTAGCACTCAGCCGCAAGCCTGCCCGAAGCCTTGAAAAACTCCCTCCACATCGGGGCAAGGTGATTTTTTTCAAGGTCTGCCATGTAAGCTTCATAGGGAGTATGCCTCAGCGCGCCATTGTACTTCGCAATTTCGTCAAAATCGGGATACATCGCATACTGTCCCACCTCATGCGAAATTACAGGAACATCGGGAACAAACTCGTCCGCTTCCTCCGCGCTCACGGTTTTCATCTCCGTGCCGTATTGTATCATAATCTCGCCGCCAACGCTTTCAAGCGCCTTTTTCTCGTTTATAATAGGGTCGTAGCAATGCAGGGCGTTAGGCTCGTTTGTCTGTATATGCCCCTGCGGAGCGTCGCACATTGCATAGCTGCCGCGGATAAGTCGGTCATGCCCAAGGCGCACGCCGCTGAAAAAATCGTCCTCGTCAAGCACGCACGGCACAAACTGATAATTATTCGAGCCGCCAACGTACATTTTATCGGGGCAGACCGCGCGATATCCCGCAATAAGTTCATTAAGGCGTTCCTTGCTGCCCCACAGCTCGTTACCCATAGACATCATCACAAAGGACGGGTGATGGGAATACTCGCGCAGAATACGGAAGCCCTCGTCGCGCAGATAATTATGCTCCTCGCCGAACTCATCGGGAATTGTGCCCCAGAACGGAAGCTCAGGCTGCATATAAATACCAAGCATATCGGCTGCTTCAAACGCAGCCTCTGGCGGGCAGCAGGTGTGGAATCGGTAGTGATTTATGCCGTACTCTTTCGCAGTGCGGAACACATCAAGCCACGCATTTACATCTGCGGGCGCATAGCCCGTTTTTGGGAACACCATGCCGTCATGCTTGCCGCGAAGGAAGGCTTCCCTGCCGTTTACAAGCAGCTTCTGACCATCACCGCGCATTTCGCGCATACCAACGGTGACTGTTCTGCTGTCGCCGCCGACTGCGATTTCAAGTTTAAGCGTGTTGGGCGAAAACTCGTCCCACAGCGGAACATCATCGGAAAGCTTAACCGTGCATTTAAGCACACCGCCGCTGAAATCCGCCTCTGCCGCGCCGTACTGCTTTGCGCCGTCATAAACGCGCAGGCTTGCCCTGCCCTGCGGCGCACCTGTCATCTCCGCCCTTACCGCAAGCGTAAGGCTGTCAATATCGGGAGTAACATACACCGCTTCGGAATAAGAGTCGCAGCATTGCAGCTCAATTCTGCCGATAATGCCGTTCCAGTTGCTCTGGGTATCGGGAGAGGTCATATGCCCTCCGCCCGTGGGATAATCCACATTTGCGACCCGCACAACAAGCTCATGCGCACCCGCCGAAAGTCCGTCAAGGCTGAAACGGTGGGGCGCGCACAGCGAATTTACGCAGCCGTACTCTCTGCCGTCAACATACACAGCGCTTATTCTGGTGCGCTCCAGAAACAGCGTAAGCCGCTTATCCTGTATTTCACGGGGGATTTCAACAGTTCTGCGGAACCATGCAAATCCCTCAAATTTATGGGCGTCTGTAAGAAAGCCGTACTCCCGCTGATTATTCTCGCGGAAAAGTCCCGCGTTTGATGTGGAATTTGGCAGAACAATTCTGTCGGGATACGTCTGTGGAATATCGGGGCATTTTGTTTCGTCAAGATATACGTCCCATGCTCCGCTTAAATCAATTGTTGTCATAAAATAATTCTCCGTTTCGGTTTTGTTGGGAATAATCAAAATCCTATTATACATGATACAATATAATCGCCGAAATGTCAAGACGCAGAAAGCCCCGCGCTTTTACACGCGGGGCTTGAAATCCATGATATTTATACGCTTAAATCTTTACGGCTACGGTTCTTGTAAAGTTGCTGTAAACCTTAGTTCCGTTTACAGTGATGTAGGAGCGAACCTTGAAATAATACGTCTTGCCGGAGGTAAGACCGCTTTTTCTTACCGCAAGGCTGGAAGCGCCTACCGTGCCAACGGAATAATATTTACCGTTCGCCGAGGTTGCATAGGCTATCTGGTAGCCCTCTGCGCCTA
Organism: uncultured Ruminococcus sp.; assembly: GCA_964556595.1. Taxonomy (GTDB): domain Bacteria; phylum Bacillota; class Clostridia; order Oscillospirales; family Ruminococcaceae; genus CAG-115. The sequence goes on from CAZKXB010000002.1 coordinate 47,124, forward strand.
CTGCCTTAGTCCACTGGATAGTGGCAGTGCCCGAAGCGGTCTTTGTGCCCTTGATAGTAGAGGGTGCGGGAGATGTTGCAGCCACGCTTGCATAAGAACTCATAGCGGACTGGTAGGAATTAGAACCGCTTGTTACATACGCGCGAACCTTGTAATAATAAGTCTTGCCCTTTGTAAGACCCTTATCGGTATAGCTGTTGGTCAGAGTTGTGCCTATCTTGGTGTAAGTTCCCTTTGCGGAAGTGGAACGGTAAACGTTATATCCTGATACATTTGAGTTTTCGCTCCATGTAATCTTAATGGAACTTGTTGTGACAGACGCTGCCTTTACGTTTGAAACAGCCTTAGGGTTTACCTTTACCGTAGCAGAGGTGGAAAGACCTGTGATGGTGGTAGCGGTTATGGTTACTGTTCCGCCCGACTTGCCTGTAACAACGCCGCTGCTGTTTACAGTTGCAATTGCGGAATTAGATGTAGAATAGAAGCAGATATTTCCCGCAGAAGATGTGTTGGGAGTGATGGTAGCCTTAAGCGTTGTTTTGCTGCCAACGGTTGTGGACAGCGTACCGCTGAGCTTGATAGCCGTAGGGTCGGAGTATGCCTTTTTAGTGCCTGTATAGCTTCTCCATGAGTCCATATTGCCGGAAGGATAGTAAACTGTGGGGACGCATTTGCTGTCAAATGTGGAATTAAGCTTTACATAATTGCCGCCGAATACCGCCTTGTTAAGCGCAAGACAGTCCGCGAAAACGCCGCTGCCAAGCTTTGATACAGAGTTGCCGAAATAAACCGCGGTAAGCGATGTGCAGCCGCTGAAAGCATTATCGCCTATGCTTTTTGCCTTGTTGGGGATTATAACGCTTGTAAGACCTGTGCAGCCGCTGAATGCAAACTCGTCCACAGTCTTAACGCTTGCGGGAAGCGAGAACGCGCCCTTAAGCGACTTGCAGCCCATAAAAGCGTTGCTGCCAATCTGCGTTACATTATCGGGGATAGAGATATTTGTAAGCGCCGTGCAGCCGTTGAATGCGTTTGCCTCAATGGTTGTGCAGTATACGGGAAGATTAACGGTAGCCAGCTTTGTGCAGCCGCTGAAAGCCGCGTTGGGAACAGTGTCAACTCCGCCCGCAATTGTCGCGCTGGTAAGCGAGGTGCAGTTTTGGAAAGCAGAAGAACCTATCGACTTAACGCTGGCAGGCACATTTATGCTTGAAAGCGAGGTGCAGTCGGAAAAAGCGCTTGCGCCGATTTTTGTGAGAGTGTCGGGCAGTGTTACGGTTTTAAGAGCGGTATAACCCTTAAATGCGGAAGCGCCGATTTCGCTTACGCCCGACTTGATTATAATAGATGTAACCTTTGTTTTGTAGTTGTTACTGTAAATGCTTGAAACAGACTTTACTTTATAGCCGTTGATGGTTGCGGGAACAGTTACAGTGGTTGCCGTACCCACATAGGCGGTAAGCGTTGCGCTGTTGCCTGAAACGGTGTACTGCCAGTTGTCATAAGAGTCGGCATACGCCATCTGAAAGCAGAACACAGTGTTCAGCGCCAGAACCATAACAACGGACATAAGCAACGATAAAACGCGCTTTGTTTTTGTTGATGTCATAATATCCTCCTTAAAGTTAAAAACTGTCGGACTGCGCGGAAAGCCTTTCTGCGCACAAAACCGATTATGTCACATTTCATTTTACCACATTAACGTGATTTTTTCAAGCTAATTTATATAGAAATTTCAAACCGCAAACAGTGCAATTTGACCATAATGCGGATATTCTGTCATAATAGAGATTTTAAGCGCCCGCCGCAAAGCAAAAAATCCGCAATTAAGCTTGACATATTTCCATCATTGTGATACAATAGAGCGCAGTTAGGCGAAACTAACGCGCAAACATAGCATGGAAATACGAAATATGCCAATGCCCTGAATATAGTTGTTCCGTGGCTTATGACAACAGGTTAGTCACCGCTAACGCAGCGCTGCCCGCAAAGGAAAATCCAAACGATAAAGGAGATAGGAAGATGAAATTTTATTCTTTTGGTGATAAAAGCTCACCCACAATTCTGCTGCTTCCTGGTACGTTCTGCGATTGTAAGGGCAACTTCGGAAAGGTAATTCCGCTTTTGGCTGGGCGGGTCGTTTGTGGGATTGCTGGCGGCGCGGCAGGATTCCATATGCCATTCAGTAGGAGATACAATCCCCTACTGAATGGCAGGTCATGCCGAATAAATTCGGCACTGCAAAGCCAGTGTTGAGCTTTGCTCAATACGCCCAGTAGCGAACTTGTTCGCTACGGTCACAGTTAAATGACGGGGCAAGCTCCTTATTGAAAACAGCACCGTACAAAAATTGTGCGGTGCTGCTTCATATTTTACTTCGCCTGCTTCTGGTACTCCGCGATAAATCTGTGAACCTTGCCGATACAGACATCGCTGTCAGCTTCGATGGAAAGCTGCTCCTTAAGGCGGGATAAAAGCTTTCTCGCCGCCTGTTCGTCCTGAAATTCGATTTCAAGTTCATAATCCGTCTTGCCGAAATATACGCTCTTGTCAAGGTCAAGTTCCACACCGTCTATATGCTTTATGCTGCGCAGGGTGGAAAGTTCTCCTATAAGACCCACGTTCGGCATATCGGTTCTGCCCGTAAGCGCGTTAAGCTGCTCCGCCGAAAGCGTATAGGGCAGCGCGTCGCCAAGCGTCTGCTCAAGTTCTATACGCGAATAATCCGCGCCGTTTGGCAGCTTCATCTGAAGATAATACACGCCCTCAAGCAGCCTTACGCGGCAGGTTATATGCCGCTGCACAAGCGAAAGCTGCGGCGTATCAAAATAATAATTCTTCTGCGTATGCTCCCTGTCCCAACCGTACATGGAATAAAGCTTTGTATACTGCTCTGCGATAAGCATAAGCTTAAATTCATTTTCTATCATGAAATTTCTCCTAAACATACCCCAGCAGACCGCGAACGCTTACCTCGCCCGAATTTACCTCAAACACGCCGTTTTCATCACGGCAGATAAGATACCCGCTGTCCGCTATATCCTCGGCAAACGCAACGCGCTGCTCTCCGTTATTTATTATGCGCACCTGCTTTCCAAGCGTTATGCAGCGCGCCTTGTATTCGCCGTAGATTTCCGCAAACGGTTTTTCGGCATACTGTACAATGCGCTGCGAAATAGCCTCGGCAAGGTCGCGCCTGTCAGCCGCAATACCCACAAGCGACATAAGCGAGCCGCCGTGCGGAATACCCGCGCTTTCAAAATAATCCGCGCTTTGGCTGATGTTGACCCCCACCCCGCAGATTATATCAAGTCCGTCACCGTTTGACGCGCTTTCGCATAAAATACCACAGAGCTTGCAGCCGCGCAGTATTATATCATTGGGCCATTTTATCATGACAGGCTGCCCCGCAAGCGCTTCAAGCTGCGCGCATACCGCCGCTCCCGCCGCAAGCGTAACACTTTGGGGGTGCGCGATATTCCTGAGCAGCACCGACACGGGAAGCATACCCTGCGCGCCGAGCCATACATTGCCCAGTCTTCCCCTGCCCTCGGTCTGGCGCAGGGCGGTCACAGCGTCGCCGTGACAAAGCCGCGCACGGTTGGCTTTAAGCCAACTGTTGGTGGAGGTTGTTTCTTCAAGCTGTATCAGACTCATTGTACGATGTTAAGCGCGATAATATTCATTTTGATTTCACCGCTGCTGGAAATATCTATAACGCCGTAGGTCGGCTTGTTGTGATTTCTGGGGGAATCAGGGCTGCCGGGGTTCATTACAAAAACTCCGTCCACAATCTCCGTGCGGTACAAATGAGTATGTCCATACAGAGCAATGCGGCAGTCGTTCTGCTTTGCATCATACACTAGACGCTCCAGTCCCGCGTGGACGTTTTGAAAATGCCCGTGGCAGCAGAATATTTTATAGCCGCTTACGGTGACAATCTGCTGCGGTTTGTGCCTGCCGAAGTCGCAGTTTCCCGCAACGTAGACCATAGCCTTTTCGGGGTGAAGCCGCGCGACATCGTTTGCTTCATGCTCGCCGTCGCCAAGGTGGATAAAAATATCCGCGTCAAGATTTCGCTCGACAATCTCCTTAAGCACGGGGTAATTTTTATGGGTATCGGACACTACGATTATTTTCATAGCCTCAATCCTTTCGTGGAAATATCGTTAAAAGCCGCACAACCAACCGTCTACGGCATAGTATAATCTAATTTATTATAGCATAAATTATTGAAGAATAAAAGGGGTTTTGCAATTTTTCTGACATTTCACAGATTTTTTCTTAGGCAACACCGATTAAATCAGGAGGGATTATCATGACAGACAAGGACTACAACGCTTTGCTTAACGCCGCAAGCAAAAAGCTAGGCTCATCGCCCGAAAAGCTTCGCAGCACGATTGAAAGCGGCGATATGTCAGCGCTTTCCGCGAAGCTTTCCAAAAGTGACAAGGCAAAGCTGCGCGAGGTTCTGGCTAACAAGCAGCTTATGGATAAGCTGAAAACTGCCTCCTCGCCGCAGGAGGTAATGAAGCTTCTCGGAAAAATGTAGCGCCCGATAACCGCACAAGGAGGGTATATGGAAAATATTGAGGATATCCTCCGCGCACTTGCGTCAGATGATGAGGAACAGACCGAAAACAGCGAAAACGGCAGCGCGCAGACAGGCGGCGGTCTTTTCGGCGACCTTGACCCCAATATGCTTATCACGCTTATGGAGCTGTTTGAAAGCATGAACAAGACCGATGACAGCGAGCGACTGCTGCTTTCACTAAAACCGCTGCTGCGTGAGGAAAACCGCCCCAAAATCGACGCGGCGGTGAAATTTATGAAGCTTTTCTCGCTGCTGCCTGTGCTTAAGGACAGCGGAATACTCGGCAAGCTATTTTAAGGGGGACTATATTATGGTATGGAGCAATGCAGGCTCAACGCTTTACAGGGCAGTAGAACGCCATAATTCCGCAATGGAACAGCCGCAGTCCCCGCAGACAGACAGCGCGCCGCCCGAACCTAAACATGAAGCGCCGCAGTCCCCGCAAAGGGAAAAATCCGCGCCCGAAAGCTGTATACATACGCCAAAACAACAGAGCACTTCTCCCCTGCAAGAGCTTATGCGGGACAGGGATATGCTGCTGATATTGGCGGTTTTGCTGCTGCTGTTGCACGAAAAAGCCGATACAAAGCTTATTCTTGCCCTTGCTTTTGTGATTTTTTGCTGAAAAAGCAATAAGCTATTGCAAAATTGCGCAGTTTGATGTATAATGATAATATATGTACAAAGGCTATAACTCGGTCAGAGTAGGCGGAAAAGCCGTTCCACAGAGAGCCGCGCGGTGCTGAAAGCGCGGTGTTCGCGTCCGCTGAAGTGCGTCCGACAGCCGATGGGGTGAACCCGCGCAGCGCCGTTAAGCTAGGCGCAGGCGGCAAGTAGCTTCGTCCGTTTTCCGCGTTAAGGAGCAATGAGAAATTCCGCGGTGCGCCGCGAATTTGAAGCGAAGTGGAACAGCGCGTATTCTGCGCCTTCGCACCTTTATGGTGCGGGGGCGTTTTTTGTCCTGTTATTTAATGACTATTCCCCCGAAAGGAGGCTGCAATGTTTAATAAATTGCGCGAAGAAATCAACTCAATCAAAGCGCGCGACCCTGCCGTGCGTTCGGCGTGGGAGGTTTACTTTCTCTACCCCTCGTTTAGGGCGGTGAGAGCCTACCGCCGCGCGCATTGGTGGTACAAGCGCGGACATTATTTTATAGCAAGGTGGATTTCGCAGCGTTCCCGCAACAAAACGGGTATAGAAATCCACCCCGGCGCACAGATCGGCAAAGGTCTGTTTATCGACCACGGCGCAGGCGTTGTAATCGGCGAAACCACCATAATCGGCGATAACTGTACGCTGTACCAAAACGTCACTCTGGGCGGCACAGGTAAGGACGTGGGAAAGCGCCACCCCACCCTTGGCAACAACGTGCTGGTTGGCGCGGGCGCGAGGGTGCTGGGTCCGTTTAAGATTGGGGACAACTCCAAAATCGCGGCAAACGCCGTTGTGCTTGAGGAGGTTCCGCCGAACTGCACCGCCGTGGGTGTTCCCGCAAAGGTGGTAAGGCGTGACGGAATGAAAGTCGGCGCTTCCCCCAACAGCGACCTTGACCAGATTCACATTCCCGACCCCGTTTCGCAGCGCCTGTGCGAGCAGCTTGTTCACATAGAGCGACTTGAAAAGCGCCTTGCGGAACTTGAGGCAACGCTTAACCAAAACAACGATAATAAACAGGAGGATATACAAAAATGAAAATCTACAACACCATGACGCGGCAGAAAGAGGAACTTAAGCCGCTGACAGACGGCACGGTAAAAATCTACGCCTGCGGTCCTACCGTGTATAACCTTATCCACATAGGAAACGCAAGGGCGCTGTGCGTGTTTGATACCCTGCGCCGCTACCTTGAATTTCGCGGAAACAAGGTGTTTTATGTGCAGAATTTCACCGATGTTGACGACAAAATCATCAAAAAGGCAAACGAGCTTGGCATTACCGCGCACGAGGTTTCCGAAAACGCAATAAAGGAATATTTCACCGACGCGGACGGTCTTAACGTGCGCAGAGCGGACGTTCACCCCAAAGTTACCGAGAACATGGATATCATCATAGATATCGTAAAAACGCTTGTGGAAAAGGGCTTTGCCTATGAAGCGGGCGGAGATGTTTATTTCGACACCACAAAATTCCCCGAATACGGCAAGCTTTCGCATATGCCGCTTGAGGATTTGCAGGCGGGCGCGCGCATAGAGGTGGGCAGCCTTAAGCGCGACCCCATGGACTTCGCCGTGTGGAAAGCCGCCAAGGAGGGCGAGCCGTACTGGGATTCCCCGTTCGGCAAGGGACGTCCCGGCTGGCATATCGAGTGTTCCGCTATGAGCCGCCACTACATCGGCGATACGATTGATATTCACGGCGGCGGAGCAGACCTTATATTCCCCCACCACGAGAACGAAATCGCCCAGAGCGAGTGCGCAACAGGCTGCCCGCTTGCGAATATCTGGATGCACAACGGTATGCTGAATGTTGACGGCTCTAAAATGAGCAAGTCCAAGGGCAACTTCTTTATGGTGCGCGACCTCAGCAAGGAATATGGCTATGAGCCTATCCGCTTTATGCTGCTTTCGGTGCATTACAGAAGCCAGCTTAACTACACGCTTGAGGTTATCGAAAGCTGCAAGGCTGCTTTACAGCGTATGTATACCTGCCGCGACAGCCTTAACAGGGCGCTTGAAGCCGCCGCAGACGGCGCAGCGGACGAAAGCGTGCTTAACGATGTAAAAACTGCGCGCGAGCAATTCAACAAAGCCATGGACGATGATTTCAACACGGCGGACGCTATCGCGGTTATTTTCGAGCTTGTAAGAAAAATCAACACCGCCGTGGCTTCGGGAAAAGCCACAAAGGGCGACCTTTCCGCATACAGAGATGAATTTTCGGCATTGACAAATGTACTTGGTCTGTTGTATAATAATAAGAACGAGGAAATTCCCGCGGAAATCAACGCGCTTATCGAGCAGCGCAAAGCGGCAAGAAAGGCAAAGGATTTCGCCCTTGCCGATTCTATCCGCGACCAAATCACCGCAATGGGATATATCGTTGAGGAAACCCGTCAGGGTACTGTCGTTAAAAAGGCATAACCTTGCTTAAGAAAGGAAAATTATCTTGAAAAAAATACTTGCCGCCGCCTGCGCGGCGCTGACGCTTGCCATGGCAGGCTGCGTACAGACGGAACAGACCTCCTACAACGTTCTGGGAGAGTACGATTTTACACAAATGCAGCTGGTTCAGCTTGAAGAACCCAAGGACGGCGACCCTGTCGCTATATTTGATACAAGCGAGGGCGAAATCCGCGTGGTGCTTTATCCCGAATACGCGCCCAACACCGTAAAGGCGTTCACCGAAAAGGTTGAAGCGGGATACTATGACGGTCTTGAAATCGCGGGAATAATGAGCAATATGTACTTCCTGTCGGGCTACGTCAAGGACGAGGAGGGCAACTATATCGCGCGCGAAAGCGATGACGAGCTTATCGCAAACGAATGCAATGTAAACCTCTGGCCGTTCAAGGGCGCGCTTCTCACCTTCTCTGAAAAGGCGGGATACAGCGACTCGCGCTGGTTTATCTGCAACACGGACGATGAAACCCTCACCGAGGACGCCATAAACGAACTTAAGGAATCCGCAATGAATTACGAGGACGAGGTTACGCGCAACAACCTTATTTACCTGTTTGATAAGTTTTACGAGGTTGGCGGCGTTTTCGGCGCGGGCGGAACTTACACCGTATTTGGACAGACCTATAAGGGCTATGACGTTATCGAAGCAATATGCGCAATCCCCACGGACGATGACGGCGTGCCGCAACAGGAGGTATATGTAAACTCCGTCAAGCTGTCGGAATACTCCTCCGCCGAAGCCGCAGAATAAGGATTTGCGACAACTGAAAGGAAAAACAATGAAGCTTAAAAAAATTATGGCTTGCGTGCTTGCGGCGGCGTGCTTAACGCTTGCGGCAGGCTGCGGCGACAAAACAAACTCTGACAGCAGCGCTAACAGCAGCAAGACTGACGGCAGTACTCCTGCCAACAGCGCCGCCGATATCGGCGAAATAAGCGGCAATATCGGGGATATCACGCTTGAAAGCGGCGACAAAATCGCGGTTTTTGAGATCGAGGGTTACGGCACAATCAAGGCTAAGCTGCTGCCCGATGTTGCGCCAAAGGGCGTGGAAAACTTTATCAAGCTTGCAGACAGCGGCTTCTATGACGGGCTGACTATCCACCGCGTTATTGAGGATTTCATGCTTCAGGGCGGCTCGCTTAACGGTGACGGCACCGGCGGCGAGGCTGCGGACGGCGGCTCGTTCGGCGTGGAGGTAAATGACAGCGCCCGCCATTTCTACGGCGCGCTGTGCTACGCAAACGCCGCAGGTCAGAACACCTGCCAGTTCTATATCGTAAACAACAAGCAGCCGCAAGACATCACGGAGATAGACCTTGAAAACATAGAATACGCAGCGGCGGTTTACGGCAGCTACAAGGATATGTGCGAGGAGGGTACTGTGGAATACAGCTACTACAACGCCATGGAATCCTACTATGCACAGCTTGCGGACATGATAACAAACGCCTCCGACGAGGTTAAAGCCAAGTATCTTGAGGTCGGCGGCACACCCTCGCTTGACGGCGGATACACCGTTTTCGGACAGGTTTACGAGGGTTTTGAAGTGATTGACGCAATCTCCGCTTGCAAGGTGGAATATAACTCAAGCGATGAGCTTTCAAAGCCCGTAAGCACAATCACAATAACCTCTGTAAGGGTTATGGAATACACCGAATCGGAATAACAAAAACTGCGAAAGGACGTGCGTAATATGAATATCAGACGTATCATTCTCAGCGCTGTACTTGCGGCAAGCTGCGCTTTCGGCGCTGTTGGCTGCGACAATACGGTAAAATCCTCGGTAGGAAATACCCAAACGCTCAATATTGTTGACGGCGATACTCTCGCCGAAATAACGATAGAGGGCTACGGCACGGTTAAGGCGAAACTGTTCCCCGACCTTGCGCCAAAGGCGGTGGAGAATTTCACGCTGCTTGCGGAGCAGGGATATTATGACGGTCTTAAAATCCACCGCGTGATGGAAAACAGCTTTATACAGGGCGGCTCACTTAACGGCGACGGCACGGGCGGAAAGGCTCTGCTTACGGGCGAAAGCAGCTTTGACCTAGAAATAAGCACAAAGGCGCGGCACTACTACGGCGCGTTAAGCTACGCCAACACCTACGGCGAGAACACGACGCAGTTCTTTATCGTCACAAATAAGCAGTCGCAGGATATCTCCACCATTGACGCGGAGCAGATAAGGGCTGCCGCAGCCGCAAATACCGAGCTTAAAGCCACGGCGTATGAGGGAACTGACGAATACAGCGGCTACGCATACAAGGCGCAGTACTACACCTCGCTTGCAGAAATGGTTGAAAGCGCGGACAGCGCTGTTGCAGAAAAGTACAAGACAGACGGCGGAATCCCCATGTTTGATGGCGGCTACACCGTTTTCGGTCAGATTTACGAAGGCTTTGACGTGCTTGACGCAATCAACTCCTGCGCGGTGGAAAGCAACGCCTACGCCGAAAAATCAAAGCCTGTTCAGGATATCATAATCACCTCGGTGACGGTTACAAAATACGTTGCGCCGAGTACGGGCGAAGCCGAGGAGGAAAGCGGCGCTTCCTCCCTCACAAGCAAGACTGAAACTTCCTCTGACAGCAAAGACAGCGCTTCTGACGCAAGTTCTGATGTAAGTTCTGGCGCAAACTCAGAAACTTCCTCTGAAGCAAGCGCTGACAGCAGCACGGCTGAAAGTAATTCCGCTGCCGAATAAGTCCAACAAAATACAAACGCTCTTTCACAGCGCACTGCCGCGAAAGAGCGTTTTTTTATGCAAAATCACCCGCCGAAAACTCCTCGGCGGGTGAAGTAATATACAATCAGCCCCTGTTCTGCGAGGCTACAAGGCTTTCGCCGCAGTATATCTCGCGCAGCTTCGGCTTTTCTATTTTGCCCGTGGGATTTCTGGGAACGTCCGCAAAGATTACCTTGTGCGGGCGCTTGTAGCGCGGAAGCTTATGGCAAAACTCGTTGATATTCTCCTCGGTGCAGGTCATGCCCTCCTTTACGGAGATTATCGCCGCCGCAATTTCGCCAAGGCGCTTGTCGGGAAGTCCGATAACAGCAACGTCCTTAATCGCGGGGTGCGACCTTAAAAAGTCCTCAATCTGCACGGGATAGAGGTTTTCGCCGCCGCTGATGATAACGTCCTTCTTGCGGTCAACAAGGAAAATAAAGCCGTCCTCGTCCTCCTGCGCCATATCGCCCGTAAACAGCCAGCCATCGCGGAGTGTTTCGGCGGTTGCCTTTTCATCGCGGTAATAGCAGGTCATAACTCCCGGTCCGTACACCGCAAGCTCACCCACGCCGCCGCGCGGAACTTCGTGGCCCTGCTCGTCAACAATCTTGGTTTTCCAGCCGTAGCCTGCCTTGCCTATCGCGCCGACCTTGTGGATATTCTCCACACCAAGATGCACGCAGCCCGGTCCTATGGACTCGGACAGACCGTAGTTTGTATCATACTGATGATTGGGGAACACCTTTTTCCAGCGCGCTATAAGGCTTGGCGGAACAGGCTGCGCGCCTATGTGCATAAGCCGCCACTGCGAAAGCTCATAATCCGCGAGGTTAAGCTCTCCCCTGTCGATAGCGTCAAGGATATCCTGTGCCCACGGAACAAGCAGCCACACAATAGTGCATTTCTCCTTGGAAGCGGTTTCAAGTATATATTTTGGCTTTACGCCCTTAAGCAGCACCGCTTTTCCGCCCACAAGGAAGCTGCCGAACCAGTGCATTTTCGCGCCCGTATGATAAAGCGGCGGTATGCACAGGAAAACATCGTCCTTGGTCTGACTGTGGTGGTTCTGCTCGGTTTTGCAGGAGTGCATAAGGCTCTCGTGGTTGTGGAGAATTGCCTTGGGGAAGCCTGTCGTTCCCGATGAGAAATATATAGCCGCGTCGTCCTTGTCGGTAAGCTTGATATCGGGCGAGGTGCTGGAGCAGTTAGCCGTCATGCGGTCATAATGCTCCGCAAAGCTGGGACAGTTCTCTCCCACATAGAACAGCAGCCTGTTCTTGCTGATATCCTCTGCGATATCCTCAACACGTCCGATAAACTCAGGGCCGAACACAAGCACGTCAACCTGCGCAAGGTCAAGGCAGTATTTGATTTCATCGGGGGCATAGCGGAAGTTAAGCGGAACGGCAAGCGCGCCCGTCTTAAGTATGCCGAAATAAATAGGCAGCCACTCAAGGCAGTTCATAAGCAGAATTGCCACCTTGTCGCCCTTTTTAATTCCGCGCGAAAGCAGCAGATTTGCAAAGCGGTTTGCTTTTTCGTTGAACACGCTCCAGCTTATCTCGCGGCGGTAGGTTGAAACGGGGTTAGGCTCTATAAGCTCATACTCTTTCCATGTAACACGGCGAACCTCCTGTATATCGGGGTTTACCTCAACAAGGCTTATGTCGCTGCCGTAAAGTTCGGCATTGCGCTCCAGTATCTCGGTGATAGGCATTTTAATTCTTCCTTTCGGTTTTTAAGGCAATACTGCGCAAAAAGCCTTTGTATTTTCGCGCGTACTGCATTTATACATCACTGAGATACATTTTACCACAAAAAAGCGTAAAAGTAAACAGTTTTTTATAATTTTTTTGAAAATATCCTAAAAAACCGCAAAAAGCGGCACTGCCGCACCGCGCGAATTACTCGCACAGCACAGGCAGCGCCGCCATAAAAGCCGTCACGCCGTAACAATCTTGCTTGCGTCCTGAAGTCCGAGGTACTCAACCGCCCACTCGCGCATTTTGTACTTCATAATCTTGCCCGCCGCATTCATCGGGAATGTATCCACAAACGCGATATACTTCGGCACTTTATGCTTTGCCATGTGTTCAAGCACAAACTGCTTCATCTCTGCCTCGGTGGACTCCTCGCCTGGCTTCAGCACGATACAAGCCATAATTTCCTCGCCGTAATCCTTATCGGGAACGCCGATAACCTGCACGTCCTTAACCTTGGGATTTGTATAGAGGAACTCCTCAATCTCCTTGGGATAGATATTCTCGCCGCCGCGGATAATCATATCCTTAATTCTGCCCGTAATCTTGTAATATCCCTCAGGAGTGCGCCTTGCAAGGTCGCCCGAATGCAGCCAGCCATCGCTGTCTATTGCCGCTGCGGTAGCTTCGGGCATCTTGTAGTAGCCCTTCATGATATTGTAGCCGCGCGCGCAGAACTCGCCGTCCATATTGTCGGGGAGGGTTTCGCCTGTTTCGGGGTCTACAATCTTGGTTTCAACGCCGAACAGCGAAGCGCCAACGGTGTTTACTCTTACCTCAATGCTGTCGGTGGTCTTGGACATGGTGGTTGCGGGGGAAGCCTCGGTCTGACCGTAGGTAATGCAGATTTCCTTCATGTTCATCTTGTTTACCACGTCCTCCATAACCTTTACAGGACAGGGAGAACCAGCCATGATACCCGTTCTCATGTGGGAGAAATCGGTTGTGGGGAAGTTCTCGTTTTCAAGCATTGCGATAAACATTGTGGGAACGCCGTGGAAGCAGGTTATCTTCTCCTTATTTATGCAATTAAGTCCCTTTCTGGGAGAGAACGCGGGGATAGGCGACATTGTTACGCCGTGGGTAATGCTCGCGGTCATTGCAAGCACCATGCCGAAGCAGTGGAACATGGGCACCTGAATCATCATGCGGTCATTTGTGGACAAATCCATGCAGTCGCCTATCGCCTTGCCGTTGTTTACAACGTTGAAGTGGGTAAGCATTACGCCCTTGGGGAAGCCTGTTGTACCAGAGGTGTACTGCATATTTACAACATCGTCCTTGTCAATCTTCGCGCGCATTTCGTCCACCTTTTCCATAGGTACGCTATCGGCAAGCGCCATAGCCTCGTCCCATGTAAAGCAGCCGTCCTGCTTGGAATCTGTGGTGATGATGTTCTTGAGGAACGGCAGACGTTCGGACTTCAGCTCGCCCGCCTTGCAGGTGGCAAGTTCGGGGCAAAGCTCCTTCATAATTCCAACATAGTCGGAGTCCTTATAGCCGTCAATCATAACCAGCGTGTGAGTATCGGACTGATGCAGCAGATATTCCGCCTCGTGGATTTTGTATGCGGTGTTTACCGTAACCAGAACTGCGCCGATATAGGTGCAAGCCCAGAATGTAATATACCATGCGGGAACGTTTGTTGCCCAGATAGCAACGTGGTCGTCCTTTTTAACGCCCATTGCAATAAGCGCCCTTGCAAACGTAATAACATCATCGCGGAACTGGGGATATGTGCGGGTATAGTCAAGCTCGGTGTATCTGAAAGCGTACTGCTGCGGAAATTCTGCGCAGATACGGTCAAGCACATCGGGGAAAGTTTCGTTGATTATGGTTTCCTTAGGCCACGGATAATAGCCTGTGCCGCGCGCGTCCACCTGAAGCTTGCTCTTTTCCGCTTCGATATAAGGCTTCATAAAGCGGACAAACTGCGGGAACACGATACCTGCCGCATACAAATCCTTTGCCCATCTCTTTACCCATTCAAGGGAGATATAGCCGTCATAATTCATCTTGCGGATTGCGGAAATCATCTCGCGCAGCGGAATATCACCGTGACCCATCAGCTTGTACACAAGCTTGTCGCCCTCATAAGCGGAGTCCTTAACATGGATATGCTTAATATAGCCGCCGAGGTTTGCAATGGTGGTTTCTGCGCTTTCACCCATGTAGCGGTAGGGGTGATGAACGTCCCACAGCGCTGCGGCTGCCTTGCTGTTTACGCTATCAAGCAGCTTTTTAAGGCGCGCGGTATCGGCATAAACGCCGTTTGTTTCAACAAGCAGGGTTACGCCCTTTTCCTCAGCAAGCGCTGCCGCCTCCTTAAGAACTGCTGCAACAGCCGCGTCATCAACCTCTCCGTTCGGTGCGGGGTCAAGGTCGCCGAGTATTCTGATATAAGGCGTGCCAAGCTTTGCGGCAAGCTGTATGTACTGGGAAATTTCGCCAATAACCTCATCATGCTTTTCGGCAAACTTAAGGCACGCGCCGCTTGAAAGGCAGGGAATTTCAAGACCCAGCTTCTTAAGCTTTGCGACTGTGTCCGCGATATTCTCGTCCGTAAACGGCTTTGCCTTTACGGCAAAAATCTCCTCGCCAAGACCTCTTACTTCAATACCGTTGAAGCCAAGGTCCTTTGCCATGCTGTAAATGTCAGTCCACGAAAAATCGGGACAGCCAAGTGTGGAAAAACTGATTTTCATTTGTGTTTACCTCCGTGGTTCTTTTTTCCGTTTTGCTATATTCTCCGCAGAAATAACAAAAGCCCTCGCGCCCCTGCTATCTTCAAACGGATAACAAAGAGACGAAAGAGCAAAATTTTTATTATGTAAATGCCTTCCGCGGTACCACTCTTCTTCATCTTTTTACAGATGCACCTTCAGGCGCTATCACGCCACAACTCTGTCACGGGAGTACCCGTCTGTATCTACTGAAGCAACGCCGCGCAGACCCTGCACGCCATCGCCCTTAAGCTTTCAACACAGCAGCTCCACGGTGAGTTCAGCGAAGCCTTTGCAATGTCTTGCACCCACCGACATCTCTCTGAAGAAAAGGTATTTCGCATACTATTCCGCTTCTCAGCTTTTCATGTTTTACATTTTACCACGTTATTTCCGATTTGTCAAGTACTATTTTCAACTTTTTTGCAAACGCGGGTTGAAAAAAATTCCGTCATGTGATATACTTTATTTAACTAAAAGTACGAAAGGACTTATCGCATGAAAAAACAAGCCAAACCGACAGACAGCAGTCAGCAGCCTGCCGAAAGAAAAATCGGCAAGGGCATAATCGCGGCGTTCTGCGCCATGGGCGCGGTTATAGTCGCGCTGACGGTGGCGCTTATCCTTACAAATCTGCCGCAGGACGTTCCTGTTTCCGGCGGCACGGACAGCGCTTATTCCCAAAGCGGTGGGGATAGTTCCAACGCAGAAGCCGAAAGCAGCTCTGCCACAGGCAATTCCTCCGCCGAAAGCACGCCGCAGCAGGAAACATCCTCACAGCCGCAGCAGGAAGCCACAGCACCCGCAGCGGACGGCATAACGCTTACATACTCCTGCGACAACTCGTGGCAGGCGGACGGTGCGACAATGTACGGCGTACAGCTTGGCATAACCAACAACAGCGGCTCGGCTATAAGCGGCTGGACGCTTGAGGCTGACATTGCGGGACTTTGCAGCGTTGACGGCTGGAACGGCAGCTTCTCCGCAAACGGCGATACGCTCACCATAACCAACGCCGAATACAACGGGGATATCGGCAGTGGCGGCAGCATAGCTATCGGCTGCAACCTTGGCGTAACTTCGGCGGCGCTGGAGATTACGGGCGCAAGGCTGAACGGCACAGTCTGCGCGGTAAAAGCGGGCACCGTAAGCCAAAACAGCACGGGAAATCAGCAGCAGAACGGCGATAACAGCGCCGCGGCAGTTGATGTTGAAGCGCTTCTTGCCCGCAGCGAAAACGCCGTTCAGGGCGACGACTGGCTTTACACCGACGGAAACCGCATTGTGGACAAGGACGGCAAGCGCGTATGGCTTACGGGAATAAACTGGTTTGGCTACAACACAGGAACAAACACCTTTGACGGTCTTTGGGCAAGCGAGCTTAAAAGCTCCGTTAAGGCAATAGCAGACCACGGATTTAATCTTATCCGCGTGCCTATTTCCGCGCAGCTTATAAACCAATGGGCGGCGGGAGAATATCCCAAAGCCAACTACAACAACGCCTACAACACCGACCTTAACAGCATGAACAGTCTGGAGATATTCGACTATTTTCTTAAGCTTGCGGAGGAAAACGGCATGAAGGTCATGCCCGATATCCACAGCGCAGAAACAAACGCTTCGGGACACACCGTAAACCTGTGGTATACATCCGCAGTCAGTGCCGAGGACTATTACAGCGCGCTGGAATGGCTTGCGGAGCGTTACAAAAACAATGACACCATAATCGCGTTTGACCTGAAAAACGAACCGCACGGCAAGCCCTACGAGGGCAGCGGCGCGGCAATTTGGAATGACAGCACCGCCGAAAACAACTGGAAATACACTGCGGAAACCGCGGCGGCGCGCATACTTGCCAAAAATCCTAATGTGCTTATTCTTATAGAGGGTACGGAAATTTACCCTGTTGATATCAAGACGAACGGCGATTATCACTCGACAAACGAGGACGATTATTATTTCAACTGGTGGGGCGGAAATCTTCGCGGCGTGGCTGATTATCCCATAGATTTGGGAGAATATCAGAACAAGCTTGTATATTCCCCCCACGATTACGGACCTACGGTTTATCAGCAGCCGTGGTTTGAGGGCAGCTACACCTTTGACAGCCTTATGAACGACTGTTGGCGCGACAACTGGTTTTATATCCACGAGAGCGGAACAGCGCCGCTGCTTATAGGCGAATGGGGTGGATTTATGCGCGAGCCTAACCTCACATGGATGACATATATGCGCCGCCTTATAAAGGAAAACAAGCTTAACCACACCTTCTGGTGCTTCAACGCAAACTCCGGCGACACGGGAGGAATGGTTCTGGACGATTTTGTAACATGGGACGAGGAAAAGTACGCCTTTGTGAAAGAGGTTCTGTGGCAGCAGGACGGAAAATTTGTCGGACTTGACCATGCAATTCCCCTTGGCGAAAACGGCATTACTCTTTCGGAGGCTGACGGAATTTAAGATTTCAATATAAAAATAATGGGACTGCGAAAAACAGTCCCATATTTTTATGTCTAAAAAGCTAACGCGGCAGAAATACAAACATCGCCGCGCCCGCCACTGCCGCCGCGAGCGAAACAAGCCGCCACAAATTCTCCATATAGAACGCCAGAATACCGCGAAGCGCCTGCATATCGCCAAACAGCACAACTCCCACCGCAACGGCGGCAATTGCCGCTATCAGAACCGCAGCCGCAGCGCAGTCCTTGCAGCGGCGGATATTCTCGTTTTGTTCAGTCGTAACGGCGTCCGCAAGGCGCTCAATGGCGGTGTTTGCCGCTTCCAGCGCGATTACCGCCGATATCGTAAGTATCAGCGCCGCCCACTCCGCGTGCGAAAGGCTGTAAAAGCAGGCGGCAAAATATATCACAAACGCCGCCGCGCAAAGATGAAAGCGGAAATTTCTCTCATGCAGGGCGGTTATAATTCCCCTGCCCGCATAAACGAAGCCTTTTAAGAATTTTTTCATGTCATTCCTCGCGGGTTATGCCCAAGGCTTCAAGCACCTTTTCCTGCTTGCCGAACATCAGCTTTTCGTCCTCCTCGCTGTCAACGTGGTCATAGCCCAGAAGATGGAAAAGCGAGTGCGTTATCAGAAACGCCACCTCGCGGCGGAAAGAATGTCCGTATTCCCTCGCCTGCTCTGCGGCGCGCTCAAGGCTTATTACGATATCACCAAGCAGTATCGCGCCCGTTTCGGGGTCGGTATCAAAGCTTTCATCATCGCCAAGTGGAAAAGAAAGAACATCTGTCGCGCTGTCGATATTTCTATGCTCGCGGTTGATTTCGCGGATTGCTTCGTTATCCACAAGCGTAACGGAAACCTGCGCGTCCTCGCAGATTTCCTCCTCCTCAAGCGCGGCGCGTGTGCAGCTTTCGATAAGCTGCTCGATATCGTCGGGCGGGGAAAGCTTTTCCTGCTCATTGCTGAAAAAAATCTCTATCTTCATTATTTTCTGTCCTTTCTGTCAGCGCCCTGCGCACCGTAATTCTCATATGCCCTTACGATATCCTGTACCAGCTTATGGCGCACAACGTCCTTATCGGAGAAGCGGTTCTGCGCGATATCATCAACATTTTTCAGCACTTTCAGCGCCTCAACCAGACCCGATTTCTTGGTTTCGGGCAGGTCAATCTGGGTTATATCGCCCGTAATTACCATCTTGCTGTTAAAGCCAAGACGGGTGAGGAACATCTTCATCTGCTCGCGGGTGGTATTCTGCGCTTCATCAAGAATTATAAAGCTGTCGTCAAGGGTTCTTCCGCGCATATAAGCAAGCGGGGCAACCTCTATCGTGCCACGCTCCTGAAGCCGCGCAAACGCCTCTTGCCCGAACATCTCAAACAGCGCGTCATACAGCGGGCGCAGATACGGGTCAACCTTGTTCTGCAAATCGCCTGGGAGAAATCCAAGCTTCTCCCCCGCTTCAACGGCGGGACGGGTAAGGATAATACGCTGAACCTCATGCGCCTTAAACGCAGCCACGGCAAGCGCAACAGCAAGGTAGGTCTTTCCCGTACCCGCAGGGCCAACGCCGAACGTTACGGTATTCTTTCTTATCATGTCGCAGTATTTCTTCTGCCCAAGCGTTTTGGGCTTTATGGGCTTTCCCGAATAGCTTACACACACGCAGTCCGAGGTCATCGCGGCAACATCGCCCTCCGTGCCGTCATTCACCGTTGAAATGACGTACCGCACCGACTGCTCGTTTATATTTTCGCCCTTTGAATGAAGCGCGGACAAAAGCTGCATCGCCTTTTCGGCACGCGCCGCCGCGTTTTCTTCGGGGGCGGTTATTTTAACATCGCTACCGCGGCTGAATATAGTCACGCCGAACGCTTTCTGTATAAGATTTACGTTGCTGTCAAAATCGCCGAAAACAGCGTGAAGCTGCTCCAGACTATCCATATTTACGGTTATTTCTGCCATCAAAGCTTTCCTTTCCAGGGCAATACCGCACAAAGATTGCGGAACAACTGCGTTGTACCTCGCGGATTGCGCCGTCAGATTTTAGTGTCGACCGTTTTGCGGTCGATACGGTCAGAATTGTACAAATTGAGCGCAGGCGGGCTGGGTCTGTCGGTCAGCCCCTCTGGCACTGCGTGCCACCTCCCCCACAGGGGGAGACACCCGTCAAACGAAATTTGTGCAATATGGGCGTATGTTTCGTGAACGAACCATACTAAAGATGTAAGCAAGGCGCGTACAAAATCCAAAAGATGGTCTTTGTGCGGTATTGCCCCAAGTATTGAAATCATGTATTCAGTATATCACTATTATGCCGAAATGTCAATAATGCCTTAACACAACCGCTGCCAGCGCATAAAATATAAGGGGGAGAAGTATTTCCCCAAAATATAGTAAGGAGAACACCATGGACAGCTTTACAATAAACATGAAAAATCAGACGCAGGCGCATAAGGCGCGTATGCTGCTTGCACGGAAAGGTATACGCAGCACGGTTGAGCGTACCCACCGCAGCGGCAAGGGATGCAGCTTTGCGCTGAGGGTGTACGCCGACAGGCGGGAAGCCTGCCGCGAGCTGAAAGCGGCAGGTATACCCTGTGATATATCTTGACAACGCAGCCACAACCTATCCGAAGCCGCCGCAGGTCTACCGCGTCTGGAACGAGGCTATGCGCGGCTTTGGCGCTAATCCGGGGCGCGGAGGATATCCCTTCGCCGCGCAAACGGGCGAGGCGGTATTTGAAAGCCGCGCCGCCTGTGCCGAGCTTTTCGGCGCAGAACCCGAAAACACCATATTCACGCTTAACTGCACCCACGCGCTTAATTTCGCCATAAAGGGAATTGCGGGAAAAAAGCCGCATTTTGTTATAAGCGATATCGAGCATAACGCGGTGCTGCGCCCCGTTCACGCCTGCACGGCACAGCGCGGCGGCAGTTACAGCATTTTTGAAACCGCAGATGATGATGAAATTACCATCACCCGCGCGGCAAGGGCGATACGCCGCGACACCTCGGCGGTTGTCTGCACCGCCGCAAGCAACGTAACGGGCAGGCGGCTTCCCGTGGACAGACTTGCCGCGCTTTGCCTTGCAAGGGGCGTGCCGCTGATTATTGACGCGGCGCAAGGCGCGGGCGCGCTTCCGCTTAAGGTGGGCAGCGGCGTAAGCTTTATCTGCTGCGCGGGACACAAGGGACTTTACGGCCCTATGGGAACAGGGCTGCTTATTTCGGACGGCAGCGTACAGCTTCCCTTTACGCTGATAGAGGGTGGAACGGGCAGCGCTTCGGAAAGCCCGCTTCAGCCCGAATTTACTCCCGACCGCTTTGAAAGCGGCACTATAAACACTGCGGGTGCGATAGCGCTTGGCGAGGGCGTAAAATTTGTTGCCGCACGCACTCCCGAAGCGATACTTCGGCATGAACTTGCGCTTTGCCGCAGCTTTTGCGACAGCGTGCGGGATATGAAAAAGCTAAGGCTGTATACCGACATCACCGCACAGAACAGCGAAAAATACGCGCCCGTTGTATCGTTCAATATAGAGGGCATAAATTCCGTGGAGCTTTCTCAGCTTCTGGGCAGTAGAGGCTTCAGCATGAGGGGCGGACTTCACTGCGCACCCATGGCTCACAAAAAGCTTGGCACGCTGGAAACAGGCACAGTGCGCTTTTCGCCGTCTGTATTTACAACAATGGCAGAGGTCAAAAGGCTTGTTGCCGAACTGTCAAAGCTGACTTGATTTTTGCGCGCAAAGGGTGTATAATCAATACTGTGCTGCTCCGCTTAAGGCTGTGCCGCGCGGAGCAGCTTCATATTCACAAAAAAAGGAATGACAACATGAACAAGCTTGAAGTATATGATGTAAGGGTTCAGCCCGGCGACAGCGCCTTTCTGCTGGACGACGGCGAAGCTGCGGTGCTGTTTGACAGCGGCTTTGGATTTACGGGATTCGGCGTTGCGGACAATATCAAAAAGCGCCTGCGCGACAGGAAGCTTGACTATATCCTGCTTTCACACTCCCATTATGACCATGCGCTCGGCAGCGCATACATTACTCAGCGCTACCCCGATACAAAGGTTGCGGCGGGAGAATATGCGGCTTCCGTATTCCCGCGGGAGGGCGCGCAAAGAGTGATGCGAGAGCTTGACCGCAAATTTGCGGACAAATGCGGCATTGGCGAATACCCGTTTCTCGGCGACAAGCTGCGGGTGGATATTCCGCTTAAGGACGGGGATACCATAAACGCGGGCAGCATGAGCTTTCGCGCCGTAAATCTCCCAGGGCATACAAAATGCTCAATAGGCTATTACTGCGCCGAGCGCGGGCTGCTGCTTTCCTCCGAAACGATAGGGGTTTACGATGGCGGCGAGGTAATAGTTCCGTCATTTCTGGTGGGCTACGAGATGACTTTGCGCTCCATTGAGCGCGTGGAGCAGCTTGATATAAAGCGGCTTCTTGCGCCGCACCTTGGTATTCTTTCCGAAAAACAGACGGAATATTTCCTTGGAAATGCAAAACGCGCCGCCGTGGAAACAGCGCAGCTTATCGCCGAAAGCGTAAAAAGCGGCAAAACTGACACGGAGATAATCACGGAATTTAAGCGGCGCTACCTGCGCGGCTACATTGCGGATATCTACCCAGAGGACGCGGCAGACCTCAACACATCTATCATGATAAAGCTGATAAAGCGCGAGGTGCTTGGAACGGACGCGGAATAAGCGCGCAAATATTTCAACTTTTCCACATACAAAAAGGGAAGCCGAAGCTTCCCTTTAATTTATGCGATTTACGCGGGAGAAATCCCATTATCAGCCGTTGTTCTGCTGTGCTGCGCGCTTTGCCTCGATATCTGCGAGAGCGTCCTTGCGGGAAAGGTTGATACGTCCCTGGCTGTCGATTTCCATAACCTTAACGATAATCTCATCGCCAACCGAAACAACGTCCTCTACTCTTTCAACGCGGCGGTTCTCCAGCTTGGAAATGTGAACCATGCCGTCCTTGCCGGGAGCGATTTCAACAAACGCGCCGAAATTCATGATACGGACAACCTTGCCCTTGTAGATTGCGCCAATCTCGGGGGGATTTACTATGGTCTGGATAACGGTTACGCAGGCCTTTGCCTTCTCCATGTCAAGACCGCAGATGAATACGTTGCCGTCCTCATCGACATCAATCTTAACCTCAAAGTCAGCGCAAAGCTTCTGGATAACCTTACCGCCCTTGCCGATAACCTCGGAAATCTTATCCTGCGGTACCTTTGTGCCAATCATCTTGGGAGCGTACTTGCCCACTTCCTTGCGGGGAGCGGGGATAGCCTTAAGCATAATCTCGTCCAGGATATAATTACGCGCCTTGTGTGTAGACTCGATAGCCTGACGGATAATTTCGGGGGTAAGACCATCAATCTTAAGATCCATCTGAATTGCGGTGATACCATCGTGTGTACCCGAAACCTTGAAGTCCATATCGCCGAAGAAGTCCTCAACGCCCTGAATATCAATCATTGTATCCCATCTGTCGCCCTCTGTGATAAGACCGCAGGAAATACCCGCAACAGGCTTCTTTATCGGAACGCCTGCATCCATAAGTGCAAGCGTAGAGCCGCAGATTGAACCCTGTGATGTAGAGCCGTTGGAGGAAAGCACCTCAGACACCAGTCTGATGGCATAGGGGAACTCCTCAACGGAGGGGATTACGGGGAGAAGCGCACGCTCAGCCAGCGCACCGTGACCTATCTCACGTCTGCCGGGGCCGCGGCTTGCCTTGGTTTCGCCTACGGAATATGCGGGGAAGTTGTAGTGGTGCATATAGCGCTTGCCTTCTTCCTCGTCAAGACCCTCAAGCTTCTGGCTGTCGCTTACAGGACCGAGGGTTGCAACTGTCATAACCTGCGTCTGACCTCTGGTGAACAGACCCGAACCGTGTACTCTGGGGAGAACGCCAACTTCAGCAGCAAGCGGACGTATCTGATCCATTCTTCTGCCGTCAACGCGCTTGCCCTCGTCCAGCAGCCAGCGGCGAACCACAAACTTCTGAAGCTTGTAAATGCACTCGTCAATCATAGCTATCTGCTCAGGGTACTGCTCGTCAAACTTTGCGTGAATATCGTCAACGATGGGCTTAAGGCGCTCCTCGCGGACGTTCTTGTCATCTGTATCAAGAGCGAACTTAACGCGGTCTATCGCAAAATCGGAAATTGCCTCGAACATATCGTGGTCAACCTCCTGCGACTGGAACTCAAACTTGGGCTTGCCAATCTGAGCCTGAATATCCTTGATAAAGGGGATAAGGCTGGAAGTGATTTCCTTATGACCTGCCATTATAGCTTCAATCATCTTTTCATCGGAAACCTCGTTTGCGCCAGCTTCAATCATAACAACCTTATGCTCGGAAGAAGCAACGGTGAGGTTAAGGTCGGTCTTTGCGCGCTGCTCAAGGGTGGGCATAAGCACAAGCTCGCCGTCCACAAGACCTACGGAAATGCCGCCGATAGGACCGTTCCACGGAATATCGGAAATAGATACCGCGATGGAAGCGCCAATCATGCCGAGGATTTCGGGAGAAGCGTCGGGGTCAACGGAAAGAACCGTCATCGTGATAGCGACATCATTTCTCATATCCTTGGGGAACAGGGGGCGCATGGGGCGGTCTACAACACGGGAGGTAAGGATAGCCTTTTCGCTGGGTCTGCCCTCTCTCTTAAGGAAGCCGCCGGGGATTTTTCCAACGGAATACAGTCTTTCCTCATAATCAACAGCCAAGGGGAAGAAGTCAACGCCCTCGCGCGGCTTAGCGGAAGCTGTCGCATTTACCATAACAACGGTTTCGCCGTACTTTACCCAGCATGAGCCGTTGGCAAGTCCGCAGACCTTGCCTGTTTCAACGGTAAGCTCTCTGCCTGCGAACAAGGTCTTGAATATCCTGTGATTTTCAAACATTTCTTTCATTTCCTTTCAAATATTTTTTCTGATGAAAGGTGCGCAGCTTTAGCAATAAACTCAGCGCCCGCCCGTGCAGACGCTCAGTTTAATGCTAATCTCTGCGTACCTTAAAGGTTTTCCAAAAAGTAATTTAAGGCAACACAGCAATAATTATGCGGTGTTGCCTTAAAGGGCAGAACCATAACACAGGTGCCGCCCTTTTGTACCTTTTTGCAGTAATTCCGCGGGAATTACTTACGGATACCAAGCTTTGCGATGATAGCTCTGTAACGCTCAATATCCTT
This sequence comes from uncultured Ruminococcus sp., assembly GCA_964556595.1. Classification (GTDB taxonomy): domain Bacteria; phylum Bacillota; class Clostridia; order Oscillospirales; family Ruminococcaceae; genus CAG-115. The sequence goes on from CAZKXB010000002.1 coordinate 71,743, forward strand.
CTTCTGCAGGTAGTTGAGGAGATTTCTTCTCTTACCAACCATCTTAAGCAGTCCGCGTCTGGAGTGGTGGTCCTTCTGGTGAACCTTGATGTGTTCTGTCAGGTCGTTGATGCGCTTTGTGAGAATAGCGATCTGAACCTCAGGAGAACCTGTGTCGTTTTCTGCAAGGCGGTTAGCCTCGATTACCTGTGCTTTTTCTTCTTTTCTTAACATGATTACACCTCATATAGAAATTTATTCCGTTATCGCAGATGAGGGAAGGGTGTGTTCCGCGCTCCGGGAAAACGGTATGGTCGCGCTTTTGCAGCGCAACATAGATATTATAGCACATAAAATTCGGTTTGTAAAGAGGTTTTTCAAAAAAAATCAGCAAATGCGCAAGATATACGTCATATCATTATCTTAACGATTTCAGCCGCCCACGTTAGCCACTGCGGCACTGCCGATTTGATTGCCTCCATAATCGACAGGTATTCCTCAACCGAATACGCCCCGATATGCGCAAACTCTCCGTAAGCTTTTGTGATACCCACAGCAACCCGCGCTCTTGCGCTGTCGCCCACCGCCAGATACTGCGCCACCGCCGCGCCGCCCGCCGATACAAGACCTATCGCACAGCCGCCAAGCGCCAGTACTCCGACCGCAACTCCACCAAGCGCGACAATCCCCGCCGCAATTGCACCAAACGCCATAATTCCAAGCGCAAGCGCGCCGAACGCCAGCAGCCCAAGGCTAAACAGCCCGCAGGAGAACACTCCAAGCGAGAAAAATCCGCAGGAGAACACTCCCCTTGCCGCAAATCCCAACGCAAATATTCCTTTAGCAGTGCGCCCCGCGCCTATATTTATGTGCCACAGCGGTACGCCGCAAACCATACGGCGGCTTTTGCGCTCAAAATCAGCCAGCCCCAAGTCAAGCTTAGTCCTGACAGTGCCGCTCTGCGGCTGTTTATCCTTTATCAGGTAGTCCAGCGAGCAGTCATAAAGCTCGGAAAGACGTATCAGCTTTTCGGTTTCGGGATATGCAAGACCGCTCTCCCATTTACTGACCGCCTGACGTGATACGCAAAGCAGCTCCGCAAGCTGCTCCTGCGTGTAGTTGTTCTGTTTTCTCAGCATGGCAAGTTTTTCGCCCAGTAACATTATATGTTCCTCCTAACAAGAAGCTGTCTTTACAAGCTTCTCAAGTAATCACGGCGCTGCGCAGACCGTGCCATAATCATAGCATACCGCGGCAAAAAGCACCACCAAGCTGCGATTTCTTTATGTAAACTTTCGGTTGCATTGGCTTAATACCACCATCTCAGCGTCCCGCAGTCAAAAATCCCCAAGCCATCTCAATCCATGGAATAAAGCCGTCAATAACATTCACACCCAGCAAGGTCAGCGTAAAAAGCAGTCCAACCGCGAACAAACCTGCCGTAAACACTCCCGCCGTCAGCAGTCCCGCCGAAACTATGCCCGCCGATACCACCCCTACGGACACTATGCCCTTCGATATAAAACCGATTGCTATAACGCCGCTTGCCTTGCCGCCAAACCTTAAGTCGATATCCACAAGCGGCAGTCCGCGAATACTGCGGCGGCTTGTCCATGAAAAGCCCCATTCGCGCTGCGGTTCCTGCTCATAATCGGGGATAAGCTTCTCATAGCGGCAGCCGAACACGTCGCACAGCTTCACAAGCTGCGCATGGTCGGGCGCTTCAATCCCCGACTCCCACCTGTCCACCGTCAGCGCGTCAACGCCGACAAGCGCCGCAAGCTGCTCAAGCGTGTAGCCGTTTTTCTTTCTGTAACGCATAATAATTTCACCTGTTTTCATGGCCCACCCTCCCGTGTATTGATGCTATATTATATAGAATTATTCTACCACATAAATTTCCCGCCGTCAATCGCCCGCGCATAATAACTTAGAATTTTTTGCACAAAAGTGTATTGCAATATTGTGCGGAATATGATAAAATTAAGAGAAGAATGCGGCAAATTCCCGCAAAAAATCAAAAAAATAATGGAGAATAATTTATGATTGCACAAACTCCTCCTATGGGTTGGAACAGCTGGGACTGCTACGGTCCTGCGGTCAACGAAGAAACCGTGCGCGCCAACGCGGATTTTATGGCGAAGCACCTTAAGCAGTACGGCTGGGAATATATCGTTGTCGATATACAGTGGAGTCAGCCTACCGCCACAAACCATGACTATCACCCCTTTACAGAACTTTTCATGGACGAGTATTCCCGCCTTATCCCCGCAGAGAACCGTTTTCCCTCGGCGGCGGGCGGAAAAGGCTTCGCGCCGCTTGCGGAATACGTTCACTCGCTTGGGCTTAAATTCGGCATACATATCATGCGCGGAATACCAAGGCAGGCGGTTCACCGCAATACTCCCATCAAGGGAACAGACAAGACCGCGCGGGAGATAGCCAAGACCTCCTCAATCTGCGCGTGGAACACCGATATGTATGGCGTTGACCCAGAAAAGGACGGCGCAAAAGCCTACTACGACAGCATTTTTGAGCTTTACGCGCAATGGGGCGTGGATTTCATCAAGATTGACGATATCTGCCGCGAACTTCCTCATGAGGAAAGCGAACTGCTGATGGTAAGCGACTGTATCCGCGGCTGCGGCAGAGATATGGTGTTAAGCCTGTCGCCCGGCCCTGCGCTTGTTGAAAAGGCGGAGCTGTACAAGCAGTGCGCAAATATGTGGCGCATTACCGATGACTTCTGGGATAAATGGGTGCTGCTGTACAATATGTTCGACCGCGCGGAAAAGTGGTGTATCCATGCGGGCGCGGGACATTTCCCCGACTGCGATATGCTGCCGATTGGCGCTATTCTTCAGGACTACTCCCCCGATATCCGCACAAAGTTCACGCAGGACGAGCAGATAACCATGATGACCCTATGGAGCATTATGCGCTCTCCGCTGATAATCGGCGGCGAAATGACAAAGTTCGACAGCTTTACAATGAGCCTGCTGACAAACGGCGAGCTTATAGAGCTGCTTAATAATTCCCACTCGGCGCACCCGCTGTTCAGAAAAACTGTCGGCGAAAACGAGCAGATTGCGTGGTTTGCTTCGCACAATGACGGAAAAAGCTACTATGTCGCACTGTTCAACTGCGGCGAAAGCGAGTGTGAAATAACCGCCGCCCTGCCCTTTTCAGCGAATTTCGGCATAACCGATATCTGGAGCGGCAAAGCGCTCGGCAGCGTTACCGACAGCGTTTCGGCGGCAGTAAATCCGCACGGCGCAAGACTTTTCAAGCTGACAAGAGTATAGGCAACACCGCACAAAGACCATCTTTTGGATTTTGTACGCGCCTTGCTTGCATCTTTTCCGCTAGATTGCACGAAAACTCCTTGAAATACGCCAGTATTCCTGCGTCGTTTTCGTACAATCTAGCGAAAAATCTGACGGCGCAATCCGCGAGGTACAACGCAGTTGTTCCGCAATCTTTGTGCGGTATTGCCCATAAACGGGGGCGATTGTTATAACCATCAAAGGAATAGACATAGGCGAAGCGCTGCGCAGCCTTAAAACCGCCGAGGGCAGAAAACAGTTCTATCAAAAGCACCGCGAAATAATAATGTACATAATTTTCGGCGTGTGTACAACGGTTATTTCATTTGTAACCTACTATGCTTTCAGGTGGATTTTTCCCGATGAAAACAGCGTTCCTGCATGGCTTGGGTGGATTTACAACATCACCTCGGCTTTCGGCACGGAAAGCGCAACGGCGCTGCCTGTGCTGCTTTCGTGGATTTGCTCGGTTACGTTCGCGTTTGTCACAAACAGGCTGTTCGTATTCCAAAGCGGCACAAAAAATGCGGGCGTTGTGCGCGAGGCGGCAATGTTCTTTCTGTCGCGCATATTCACGCTGATAGTCGACCTTGTCATCATGTTTCTTCTGGTTGACCTTACGGGAATAAAAAATGGTCTGTATGAATTTGCGGCAAAGGTTATTTCAAACATTGCGGTGCTTGTGCTGAACTATATTCTCAGCAAGCTGTTTGTTTTCAGAAAAAATAAATAATAAAAATCGGCGGGGAGCGCATAATTCCCCGCTGATTTTTCTTATCTCCGTATTGCAAAAAATGCGGAAATATGGTATACTGTAAAAAATAAGATTATTACAGGTGATAAAATGAACTATTCCCTTAACGCAGGCGAGTGGAACAGCGTTTTCGCCGTTCCGTCAAGCGTTGTTGATAAATACATAAAGCTTGCGGGCGGAAACTCGCTTAAGCTGCTGCTTTTTCTGCTGCGGCACGGCGGCGAAATTTTCACCGAGGGTCAGCTTAAGGAGGCTCTGGGCTTCAGGCGCGAGGGCGAGCTTGAGGACGCGGCGCTGTTCTGGGTTCAGCGCGGAATAATCCGTGCGGACAACGGCACGCTTAACGCTTCCTCGGACGACAGCGCAGCGCAGGATGTTCTGCCAGAAGCCGCGCCCGCCGTTCAGCCGCTGCTGACCTCGTCAAGCGTAAGGCTCGCGGAAAACGGCAGCGCCGCAATCTACACCGCTGCGGATATTGCGCAGAGAATAAACACGGACAGCGCGGTGCAGTACCTTTTTTCCGAAGCGCAAAGGCTTTTCGGCAGACTACTTAAGCAGCCCGAAAGCCGCACAATTCTTATGCTTGTGGACTACTACGGACTTCCCGCCGAGGTTGCCGCTATGCTGCTTAAATACTGCTTCAAAATAGGCAAGACAACCACGGGATATATCCAAAGCGTAGCGCAGACGTGGTCTGAGGACGGCATAACCAACGCCGCAGCAGCAGACGCGCTGCTGTCCAAACTGGAAAAGCGCTTTACCACCGAGGAAAAGCTGCGCAGCGCAATGGGCATGAAAACCAAATTCTCGCAAAAGCAGCTTAATTTTATCAAGGTGTGGTCGGAGGAATGGAGCTTCAATACCGACATGATACTGCTTGCGCACGAAATAACGCTTGACAACACAGGCTCAATGAATTTCAGCTATACCAACAAGATACTGGAAAACTGGAAGGCGGGCGGCATTTACACAAAGCAGGCAGCCGAGCAGGAAAGCGCACAGCGCAAATCCGCAAAAGCCGCGCCAAAATCGGCAGACAGCTCCATAGATATGGGCGGAGTAATGCAGGACGTGCTGCAAAAATACCGCAGCTGAGGAACATAAAATATGAATTATAACGAACAATATTTCGACAAGGCTATGGCTCAGCTTGAGGTGCGCCGCAGCCGCAACAGGGAGCAGGAGCGCCTGCGCCGCGAAGAAGTGCGCCGAAAGCTTCCCGAATACAAAAGGCTGGAGGAGCTGCTTTCGGATACCTCGCGGCAGCTTATCTCGCTGATTATCAACGATAGAGAAAACGCGCCGCAAAAGCTGGAGCAGCTTGAAAAGAACAATCTGGAAATTCAGGCAAGCATGAACGCGCTGCTTCGACAAGGCGGCTTTGCTGAGGACTACCTCAAGCCGATTTACACCTGCCCCCTTTGCCATGACAAGGGTTCTGCGGGCGGAAAATGGTGCGAATGCTTCCGCCGTATGCTGCTTAATGCGGCGGCAGAGGAACTTAACAGCATTTCGCCGCTGAAGCTTTCCACATTTGACAGCTTTAAGACCGATTATTATTCCAACGAAAAAGACCAGACAATCGGCGCAAGCCCGCGCGTGGTTATGCAGCGCAACCTTGATTTCTGCCGCGGCTATGCGGAGGAATTTACACCCAAAAGCTGCGGAATACTAATGACAGGCGCTACGGGTCTTGGCAAGACGCATTTGTCGCTTGCCATCGCAAATAGAGTGATACAAAAGGGCTACAACGTTATATACGGCTCTGCGCCCGAACTTCTGCGCACGCTGGAGCGCGAATATTTCGGCAAAAGCGACAATGACACCATGGCAGTGCTTACCGCCTGCGACCTGCTTGTACTTGACGACCTCGGCGCGGAAATGGAAAAGCCGCTTTACAATTCATTGGTGTACGAGCTTATCAACTCGCGCGTAAACCGTGCGCTGCCCACTATCGTAAGCAGCAACCTGTCCCCCGCGCTTATTCAGACGCGCTATCAGGACAGAATATGGTCAAGACTGTTCAGCTTTGAGGTACTTATGTTCATCGGCAGTGATGTAAGGCACAAATTACAGCGGTAAATAATTATCTGCGGCGCGCAGTGCCGTGGGATTTAAGGCAATAGCGCAAAACCGTCCTTGGGATTTGTTGCGCTATTGCCACAAAAAATAAGGCAACAGGAGGAATTTTACTATGGGAAAACTAAGACTTGGTATGCTGACAAGCGGCGGCGACTGCCCCGGACTTAACGCCACCATAAGAGGCGCAGCAAAGGCGATTTATGAAGCCTTTGGCGAGGATAAGGTGGAAATAATCGGTATTCATGACGGCTATCACGGACTTATCCATGGCGTATATAAATCCATGAAGCCGAGCGATTTCTCCGGTATCCTTACACAGGGCGGCACTATCCTCGGCACAAAGCGCACACCCTTCAAGATGATGCAGATTATCGAGGACGACAAGGTGGACAAGGTTAAGGAAATGAAGCAGACCTACAAAGACCTTAAGCTGGACTGCCTTTTCACCCTTGGCGGCAACGGCACGCACAAAACCGCAAATATGCTGTCCGAGGAGGGACTTAATGTAATCGGTCTGCCCAAAACAATTGACAACGATATTTTCGGCACGGACGTAACTTTCGGCTTCCACTCGGCGGTGGATATCGGCACGGAGGTCATAGACCGCATACACACCACCGCAAACTCCCACAGCCGCATTATGGTTATCGAGATTATGGGCAACAAGGCTGGCTGGCTTACGCTGTACAGCGGTCTTGCGGGCGGCGCGGATATAATTCTGCTGCCCGAAATTCCCTACGATATAGAAAAGGTTGCGGACGCCTGCCGCCGCAGAGCTGACGCGGGCAAGGATTTCTCCATTCTTGCCGTTGCAGAGGGCTGCTTTGACAAGGAGGAAGCAAAGCTTAAGAAAAAGGAGCGCGCAAGGCTTCGCGCGGAACAAGGCATCACTACCGCCACCGAGCGCATTGCAAGAGATATCCGCACAATGACAGGTCTTGAAACCAGAACCGTTGTTCCCGGTCATATTTTAAGGGGCGGCAGTCCCTCGGCTTACGACCGTATTCTTGCAACCCAGTTCGGCGCACACGCCGCACAGCTTCTTAAAGAGGAACGCTACGGCTACACCGTTGCAATGGTTGACGGAAAAATCACGGAAAATCCGCTTAGCGAGGTTGCCATGAAAACAAAGTTTGTCCCTGTTGACAGCAAGCTTGTAATCACGGCAAGAGATATCGGAATTTCGTTCGGCGACAGGTAAACGGGACGTGAAAAAAAAGCTTATGCTTGCCATGAGCGGCGGAGTTGACAGCTCCGCTGCGCTTGTGCTGCTTACACAGCAGTATGATGTTGTCGGCGCAACGCTGGCGCTGTCCGACAGGGACGGCAGCGCGGATATTGCGGACGCAAAGGCTGTGGCGGAAAAATTCGGCGTGCCGCATTATGTGTTTGAGATGAAGCAGCTTTTCAAGCGCCATGTCATTGATTATTTTGTGGACACATACCTTGAGGGCGGTACGCCAAACCCCTGCGTTCAGTGCAACAAATATGTAAAATTCGGCGCACTGCTTGACGAGGCGGAAAAGCTTGGCTGCGAATATTTTTCAACAGGTCACTACGCCCGTGTTGAATTTGACGAAGCAAGTGGGCGGTATCTGCTTAAAAAGGCGCTTTGCGATGGCAAGCCAAATCCCAAAGACCAGAGTTATGTGCTGTACAACCTCACGCAGCAGCAGCTAAAGCGGATAATCCTTCCGCTTGGCAATATGGACAAAAATCAAGTGCGCACCCTTGCTGAGGGCGCGGGACTTGTAAACAGCAAAAAAGGCGACAGTCAGGATATCTGCTTTATCCCCGATGGCGACTATGCGGGATTTATAAACCGCTGCACGGGCGGCGAGCCTGCCTGCGGCAGCTTTATTGACGCAGACGGAAACGTCCTCGGTACGCACAGGGGACTTATTCACTACACAATAGGTCAGCGCAAGGGACTGGGAATTTCCTTCGGCAAGCCTATGTTCGTGGTGGATAAAAACGCGAAGGAAAACACCGTGACGCTTGGCGAAAGCGAAGCGCTTATGCGGCGGTCGCTTACCGCGCGCGAGGTAAATTATATCGCCTTTGACGAGCTGCGCGCTCCCCTGCCCTGCAAGGCAAAAACGCGCTACTCCCAGCAGGAGCAGCCCTGCACGATTACGCCGCTTGCAGACGGACGCGCAAGGGTGGATTTTGACCAGCCGCAGCGCGCCATAACCAAGGGACAGTCGGTGGTTTTCTACCAAGGCGATACGGTACTCGGCGGAGGAATTATAGAATAAGAACTGAAAGGCAGAAAATTATGTTTAATATAGCGGTTGCACAATCGGGCGGACCTACGGCGGCGATAAACGCTTCGCTTACGGGCGTATTCAACGGGGCGGAACTTTGCCCTGAGATTGACGAAATCTACGGCGCGGAAAACGGCATTGAAGGTATTCTGGACGACAGGCTGCTTAATCTGCGCAATATCCTTATGGACGAACACGACAAGCAGCTTCTCATGACCACGCCGTCTACAATACTCGGCTCCTGCCGCTTCAAGCTTAAGGATTTTGAGGAGGACGAGGAAAGCTACCTTAAAATCCTCGACACTTTCAACAAGCACAACATCAAGGCGTTTTTCTACATTGGCGGCAACGATTCTATGGATACCGTAATGAAGCTTAACCGCTATTTCACAGCAAACGGCATTGATATAAAGGTGGTGGGCGTTCCCAAGACCATTGACAATGACGTTACGGAAACCGACCACACCCCCGGTTTTGGTTCGGCGGCGAAATACGTTGCAACCTCGCTTCAGGAGATAATCCGCGACTGCCGCGTGTACTCCATTCCCTCGGTCACTATCGTTGAGATTATGGGACGTGACGCGGGCTGGCTGGCGGCTTCCTCCTGTGTGCTGCGCGCAAACGGAGAGCCTGCGCCGCACATGATTTATCTGCCGGAGGGGGATTTTTCCACCGAGAAATTTATTTACGATATAAAACAGGCTCAGCTTCGCTACAAGGCGGTTATTGTCGCCGTTTCTGAGGGAATACGTCTTAGCAGCGCCGCCGAGGGCAGCACAGACGCATTCGGACACGCAATGCTCGGCGGCATCGGCAAACAGCTTGAAAAGCTTGTCGCGGCTGAAATAGGCTGCAAAGTGCGCTCCATAGAGCTTAACGTAATGCAGCGGTGCAGCTCGCATATTGCCTCTCTTACCGACCTTACGGAAGCGGAGCGAATAGGCAGGGAGGCTGTCGCCGCCGCGATAGAACGCGGCGAAAGCGGCGTGATGATGTGCTTTAAGCGCATAAGCAACAATCCTTATCGCTGCGAGGTGGTTTCTGCGGAAATCGCAAAGGTTGCAAATCAGGAAAAGAAGTTCCCGCGCGAATGGATAAATCCCGAGGGCAACAACGTAACGGTGGACGCGCTGAATTACTTCCTTCCGCTTATTCAAGGCGAGCCCGAAATTGAATACCGCAACGGTATCCCCGTGCATTTCCGACTTAATCAATAACCTGCCCGCCGCGGCAGCAGAGCAGTTCCCTGCCGCATTGCTGAAATAGAATAAAAAAATCCGAAGCGCAGTAAAATGCAGCTTCGGATTTTTTATGTACTGTATTACGTTTAATTACTCAGTTGTATAGTTATCGAAATAGCCCTGAATAAACACGATAGGCGTACCCTTGTCGCCCGAACCGGAGGTAAGGTCGCAAAGCGAGCCGATAAGGTCTGTAAGGCGGCGGGGAGTTGTACCCTCGGACACCATCTGACCAACAAGGCTGCCGTCCTTTTCCTGTATCTTGCCCTTGATAGCTTCGCGCAGCGCTTCACCCGAAAGGTCGGAGAAATCATTATCGGCAAGGTATTTCAGCTTAAGTTCGTTAGGCGTGCCGTCAAGACCTGCGGTATATGCGGGGGAAACAACAGGGTCTGCAAGCTCCCAAATCTTGCCCACAGGGTCTTTGAACGCGCCGTCGCCGTAAACCATAACCTCAACATTCTTGCCTGTTGCAGCCTTAAGCTTTGCCGCAATAGCGTCAACAACGGGCTGGCAGTTTCTGGGGAACAGCTTTACCTTATCCTCGGTAGCCTTGTTAGAACCGAGCAGACCGTAGCTTTCGTTGCAGCCGCTGCCGTTTACGGGAGCGTTCATGATATCGTCAAGACCAAGCACGATATCAGCGCCCGCAGCCTTAAGGATACGCTTTGTTCTTGCGCGGGTGTGAATATCGCAGCAAAGAACATTCTTGGTATAATTAAGTATAGCCTTGGGATTATTTGCAAAAACAATCTCGCAGTCAGCGCCGCTTTCGCGGATAAGCTTCTCGTAATATTCAACGTAGTCAACGCCTGTGAAAGTATGCTTCTCATAACCGAAAAGCTCGCGGTATTTCTCAAGCGAAAGCACATCGGTATAAGGATTTATGCCCTTTTCGTCAAGCGCGTCAAGGCTTACAAGGTGGTTGCCTACCTCATCAGAGGGATAGGACAGCATAAGCACAACTTTCTTTGCGCCCTTTGCAATGCCCCTTAAGCATATTGCAAAGCGGTTGCGGCTTAAAATGGGGAAGATAACGCCGACGGTTTCTCCGCCAAGCTTTGCCTTTACGTCTGCGGCGATATCGTCAACGGAAGCATAGTTGCCCTGCGCCCTTGCAACGATAGCCTCTGTCATTGCCACAATATCCCTGTCGCGGATTTCAAAGCCATCGTCCTTTGCCGCCTCAAGCACGGAAGCAGTAACGATTTCAACAATATCATCGCCGCTTCTGATTATCGGTGCTCTGACGCCTCTGGACACAGTTCCGATCATACGACTCATAATGTACACTCCTTAAAATTAAATACGAAATTAAAATCAATCGCAACTAATATTTTAGCACACTTTTATTGATTTTTCAATAGTATTTTTCATTTTTTTCCGTATCGGAGAATTTTTTTGAGCGCGGCGGGATTTTACGCGGATAAAATACCCCCGCATGGGTGGATTTACCTGCGGGGGAGCGCCATTTTATCCTATTCGTCGCTTATCTTCACTATCGCTTTGATAAGGTCGGCGGGTTTCTCTTTCATAAGCCGCAGCGCTTCGGGAAGCGCTTCCCAGCCGTGCAGCACATGGGTGCAAAGAGGACTTACATCAAGCCTGCCGCGCTGCACAAGCGAGGACAGCTTTTCCATGCGCAGTCTGCCGCCCGGCATAAGACCGCCGTTAATCTGCTTGTGAGCCATGCCTACGCCCCATTCAACGCGCGGAATTTGCACATAATCCGCGCCGCCAAGGTAATTTACGCTGCCTATTCTGCCGCCCGCCTTGACGCATTTTACGGCGGAAGAAAATGTTTCCGCGCCGCCGCCCGCGATAATTACACAGTCCACGCCCCTGCCCTGCGTAAGGCTGAGTGCCTGCTCCTCAATAGTGCCGTTTTTATAGCTGATGAAATCGTCCGCGCCGTATTTTTTTGCCGCGTTTACACAGGCGGGTCTTGTTCCCACGGCGATTATACGGGAAGCGCCCTTAAGCGCCGCGCCCGCAACCGCCATAAGTCCCACAGGCCCTATGCCGATAACAAGCACCGTATCGCCATACTGCACGTCCGCAAGCTCCGCACCGTGGAAGCCTGTCGGCACCATATCCGAAAGCATACACGCGTCTGCGGTATCCATGCCATCGGGCATAAGGGCAAGGTTTCCGTCTGCGTCATTTACATGAAAATACTCCGCAAAAACTCCGTCCTTGATATTAGAAAATTTCCACCCCGCCAACATTCCGCCCGAATGCATAGGAAATCCCGCCTGCGCTTCAAGCGAATTCCAGTCGGGAGTTATCGCGGGTACAAGCACCCTGTCGCCCGCCTTGAAGTCCTTCACCATTGAGCCTACCTCGGTAACAACGGCGCAGCACTCGTGACCCAGAATAAGGTTTCTGCGCTCGCCGAGAGCGCCCTCGTACACGGTATGGATATCAGAGGTACACACCGCCGCCGCAAGCGGGCGGCATATTGCGTCCATCGGACCGCAGGCGGGAATTTCCTTATCAATCCAGCCAGCTTCGCCTATTTTCAGCATTGCAAAAGCTTTCACAACAATCACTGCCTTTCCTGTTTTTTCAAAACCTGTCTTTGTATAGTATCGGCAAAGGAAAGGCGATTATTCCCGCAGACGCAAAAATCCCACACCCGCAATGCAGGCGTGGGATTTGGATATTACAATATCAGCGTGTCCTTAAACATCAGCGTCGCGCAGTGTAAACGCGCCAACAAGCTGCTTAAGCGTGGTAGCCTGACCCGAAAGCTCCTCGGCAGACGCTGCCGACTGCTCGGCGGTGGCGGAGTTTGTCTGCACAACTGCCGAAATCTGGTCTATGCCTATGGTAATTTGTGCAGCGGAATCCGCAATATTGGTGGTTTCAGCCTCGATACCCTCGTTAAGCTGTGCAACCTCGCCCGCGGACTTTGCCACAGAACTCATCTTATCGGCAACCGCGCTTACAAGGGAGCTGCCATGCTCGATAGCGGCAACCGTGCCCTCGATAAGCTGTGTTGTGTTGCTTGCTGCCTGTGCGCTCTTGCCCGCAAGGTTACGCACCTCGGTAGCAACAACCGCAAAGCCCTTGCCCGCAGCACCTGCTCTTGCCGCTTCCACAGAAGCATTAAGCGCAAGTATATTGGTCTGGAATGCTATATCCTCAATAACCTTGATAATCTTCTTTGTTTCCTCGGAGGACTTGCTGATATCCTGCATTGCAGCGACAAGCTCATCAAGCTTTTCGTTTGCTTCGCCCATTTCGCCGCCTGCCTGATTGGTCTTGTCAGTCGCGTTTTTAGCAGCGGCTGCGGCTTCCTTGGTCTTTTCGGCGATAACGTTGATGGTTGCGGCAAGTTCCTCAATGGAAGCTGCCTGCTCTGTTGCGCCCTGTGCAAGAGCCTGTGCGCCCTCGGATACCTGGTCTGCGCCGACAAGAACCTGTTCGGACGCTACGTCTATCTGTGCCATGGAGTTGCTAAGCTTGTGGTTGATATCTCTGATGTATGTAAGCAGCTTGGTGCAGTCGCCTACATAGAAACTCTCATTCTGAGAGGTATGTACGTTAAGGTTGCCATCTGCCATTGCTTCAAGGATACGACCAATGTCGCTGATGATATCGTTAAGCATATGAACAGTGACAGTGGTGGATTCGGCAAGCCGTCCCGTTTCGTCCTTAGCGCTGATTTCGGGAACAGGGCTTGACAGGTCGCCCTGTGCAAGCTTTTCAATACGCTCAGTGCACATTCTTATGGATTTGCCTATCTTTGTGCCCAGACCTATAGATATACCCGTACCTATAAAGCAAGCCACAACAAGCATTACTATGGTAAGGATAATAGCAACATATGTGCCGCTGAGATAGTCAGACTTAGGCGCATAAATCGCGAGCGACCAGCCGTCTGTTCCCTCAATGGGAGCATAAGAAATAAAGTACTGCTCACCGTTTTCGACATAGGTTTCAAAACCTGTTTCGCCTGCTCTCATTCTGGAGTGAATAGCGGCGGTTGCAGCGTAACCCGAATCGGTCTTTGCCATTTCCTCAATGTTCTCGCCGTCCTTAACAAGCTGGCTGTCAACATCGGCAATGGTGTCGCCGTGCTGGTCAATGACATAAGCCTTGCTGTTTTCGCTGATATCAATTGTTCTCATGATATCATTAAGGAATTCGGGGTCGGGAACAGCGAAAACGCAGCCGACAGGCGTTGAATTATACACACCGTTCTCCCAAAGAGGAGCTGCGAAAATCATCAGCAGCTCGCCCGTTGCTCTTGAAACAGTCGGCTCTGTAATTGTGGTCTTGCCCTGCATAGCGTTTATAAAATATTCTCTGTCGGAGTAGTTGTTGCCGTCAGAGCAATTACCCTCAGAATCAATTATACGAATATACTCAAACTCAAACTGTGCCTTTGACTGTTCGAGAATTGCCTCTTTATCAGCCTGAGATACAGTTGAATTTGAAAGTCGCGTCATAAGACCGAGCTGTTTAACGACATTTATGTACGATGTCATTTCCCACTCTGTGCGCTCATTAGCAACTGTCGTGGCGGTGTGCATTCCGTCCTGTGCAAGGTCCTTAGCGGTGTTCGCGGTCATAAGGCAGGAGAATACGCCCAGTGAAAGAAGCGAAATTGCTACCGTCAAAAACATTGCGACAAAAATTTTCTTTCCTATGGATTTCATAAAACAACCTCCTCGTTATTTCATCATCAAAGCAAAATTACGATACATTTCTCTTTGATGATTTAATATCCGCCTGTACACACGGGGCAAAACTTATATCTGCCTGTGTGCAAGGCAATAATCAGATATAACTCAGGCAAGATGTCCCACGCCTCACTGAAATATCTTGTATTTATTATACCACGCTACCACGCTAAAGTCAATAGCATTATCAACAATTTTATACGCAAAGGCTAAAATTCCCCCGAACAAAAATTCGGGGGAAATAAATTACAGGAAATCAGCACCTAACGCCGTACTCACGGTATTTGCAGGTATCCTTCATGCCGCAGTCGCCGCAGCTTTTGCGCTTTCTTTCAAGCTCGCCGCGCGACAGACCGATAATGCCGATGGTACTTTTCTGCGGAGTAAGCATATGCGTCGCCGTGCAGCATACGCCAAGCTTGCGCACAGCGTCAACGCTTGCGATAAGCAGCGGCGCAAGCTCTATCGGGAAATCGCCGTAGCCGCAGCCATAGCACCATGTGGTAAAATATCCGCTCATGCCCTCCAGAATTTTGCAGCGCGCTTCCTCTGCAACCTGTTCCACAAATGCGTTGGCAAGGGCGTCCGTGATAACCGCCTTCATGCTGTCGTCAACCTCAAGCCGCCTTATATACCTGTCCGTATCCGAGGAAAGCGTAACACACAGCACCGCCGCCTTGTCGCAGCCGCAAAGATGCCTTTCGATATCCTGACCCTCCAGCCAGAAATCGCAGTCCGAAAGGTGCAGGCGCTTTCCATCGCGCACCAAGTCAAAAACGCGCCATGTATACTGCGGGCGCGCCGCCTTAAGCAGCTCCTGCTCACACTCGTCAATAACGCGGCACACGCGCTCATCGGGAGCTTCCTTATAGCCCATATAACGCAGCGCCTCGGCGCGGTTAATCCTTTTTATCTCACTGTTCATGCTCTTATCACCTTTTCAACGCTTTCACTTATTTTTCTTGCGATGTATGGATTATTCATCGTGTACAGATGAATACCGTCAACGCCGTTTGCAACAAGGTCTATAATCTGGTCAACCGCGTAAGCAATACCCGCGTCGCGCATAGCCTCCTCATTGTCGCCGTAGCGCTGGATAAGCTTTACAAACTTGGGCGGCAGACTTGCACCGCACATTGTCACCATGCGGTTTATCTGCTTTGCATTCACGCAGGGCATAATTCCCGCCTCAATAGGGACGTTAATCCCCGCAATGCGCGCCTTTTCCAGAAAGGCGTAGAAGTTCGCGTTATCAAAGAAAAGCTGCGATATCAGGTGGCTTGCGCCCGCGTCAACCTTTCTTTTAAGATTTTGTATATCCTCGACAATATTCGCGGACTCGGCATGACATTCGGGATAGCAAGCGCCCGAAAATCCTAAGGAGCAGCGCGGCTTCATGTAGCTGATAAGGTCGCTTGCGTGCAGAAAATCCTGCTTTGGCGGGATATCGGGGTTGATATCCCCGCGCAGCGCAAGCACGTTTTCAATGCCGTAGTCCTCAAAAAGACCGATAACGCGGTCAATATCCTGCTTTTCGGAGTTTATGCAGGTAAGGTGCGCCACCGACTCCGTATGGCACTGGTTTTTTATGTAGCGCGCAAGCTCCGCCGTGGAGCAGCCCGCCGCCGAGCCGCCCGCGCCGTAGGTTACGCTGATAAAATCGGGACGCAGGTCGCTGAGCGCTTCCAGCGTTTTGTAGATTGTATCAATAGAGCCGTCCTTTTTGGGCGGAAAAATCTCAAACGAGAACACTGTTCTGCCGTTCTCAAACAGGTTTGCAATTTTCATTTATGTCAGATACCTCGGTTTGTGTCAGGAAGGCGCTGCCTTAAATCTGCTCCAGCGCCTTTGCAAGCTGGTCGGGGCAGGAAGTGCCCTTTGCGCCGCAGCGTATTCCCGAAAGGCGCTTTATAACCTCCTCAACGGGCATACCCTCGCAAAGGCTTGCAATGCCCTGCAAGTTACCGCTGCACCCGCCTGTAAAAACGATGTTCTTTACCTTGCCGTCCTCGACCTCAAGCGTTATTTTTCGCGAGCATACGCCGCTCGGCTTAAATTCGTAGTTCATTTTACCTCCTGTAAGCGCGTCCATTCGTCCGCAACAGCCTTTGCAACAGCTTCTGCAACGGATTTGTCAAGCGCGCTTGGAATAATATAATCGGCGTTAAGCTTGTCCGCGGGAATAAAATCCGCGATAGCATGAGCCGCCGCAAGCTTCATTTCCTCTGTAATCGCCCTTGCCCTCACGCCCAGCGCGCCCTTGAACACTCCTGGGAAAACAAGCACGTTGTTAATCTGGTTGGGATAATCGCTGCGACCCGTTCCCACGACAAACGCGCCCGACTGCTTTGCAAGGTCGTAGGTGATTTCGGGGTCGGGGTTCGCCATGGGAAAAAGCACAGGCTTTTCTGCCATGGACTGCACCATTTCGGGCGTGACGAGATTTGGCTTTGACACGCCGACAAAAACGTCCGCACCGCGCATAGCCTCCGCAAGACCGCCCTTGCGGCAGTTTTTGTTGGAGATACGCGCCATCTCTGCGTGCGCGGGATTTTCATAAACGCCGTCGCTGTTTATTATACCACACAAATCCACCATTATAAGGTCGCCCACGCCAAGCTTCAAAAGAAATTTTCCTATGGCAATTCCCGCCGAGCCTGCGCCGTTTATCACAACCGTGATATCCGAAAGCTGCTTGCCCGCAAGCTTCATGGCGTTGATAACCGCCGCGCCCACAACTATCGCCGTGCCGTGCTGGTCATCATGAAAAACGGGAATATCAAGGCGCTGCTTAAGCTTTTCCTCAATCTCAAAGCAGCGGGGTGCGGAGATATCCTCAAGGTTTATTCCGCCGAAGCTGTCGGATATAAGCTCAATTGTGCGCACTATTTCATCGGGGTCTTTGCTTTTTATGCAAAGCGGGAATGCGTCAACCCCCGCAAACTCCTTAAAGAGGCAGCACTTACCCTCCATTACGGGCATTCCCGCAAGCCCGCCTATATCGCCAAGACCAAGCACCGCAGTGCCATCTGTGATTACCGCGACAAGGTTGCTTCTGCGGGTAAGGCTGTATGAAAGCTGCGGGTCGCGCGCTATTTCAAGGCAAGGCTGCGCAACGCCAGGCGTATACGCAAGCGACAAATCCTCGCGCGTTTCTATTTTGGCGCGGGAAACAACCTCAAGCTTTCCCTGCCACTCATAATGCTTCTGCAATGCCTGCTGTTTGATATCCATTATTCATCGTCCTTTAAGCTTTATGTAATTCAAGCCTTGCCCTTGTGGTTAAGTATCCTGTTAAGCGACTCCTCAGGGGTAAGGTTTGAGCCTATCTGTATCGCATAGTGATTGTAAAATCCGTGGAAATCCGAGCCGCCCGTTGTTATAAGACCGTGCGCGTGGGCAACTCCCACAAGGCGGTTTCTGAAATCCTCGTCAGCGCTTGTGTGCCACACCTCAACGCCGTCAAGCTCCCCCGCCTTTGCAAGCTGGTTAAGCAGGTCAAGGCTGTCGTAAACCTTGGGGTGCGCCATAACGGCAATGCCGCCGCTTGCGCGGATAAGCGTGGTAACGAAGTGAACATCGGGGTAAAAATCCGCCTCGGACTTTACCTCCTCGCTGCAAATGCCGCGCTGTCTGTCGAATATATCGTCATAAACCTCGCCATAAAGCTCGGTGGTGTAGCCGTAATCCATCAGCGCGTGCATTATGTGGCATTTGTATATTGCCTTGCTGCCCGCGGAATAGCGCAGTATACTCTCCAGCGTGATGGGGAATTTGTCCAGAACCTTAAGCGCCATGCGCTTGCCAAGGTTCATTCTGCCCTCGGAGGTGCGCAGGCACAAGCCCTCAAGTCTGTCG
This sequence comes from uncultured Ruminococcus sp., assembly GCA_964556595.1. Taxonomy (GTDB): domain Bacteria; phylum Bacillota; class Clostridia; order Oscillospirales; family Ruminococcaceae; genus CAG-115. The sequence continues at coordinate 89,941 of CAZKXB010000002.1, forward strand.
GGCTTCTGCGGCATATAACAGAGTATATGCACCTTTCTGCCGCGCTCACCGTCAAACGCCGAAAACTCAACAGCGGGAATAACGTTTACGTTATAACGCTTTCCAAGCACAGCCGCCCTTGATGAGGAAGCAAGGCTGTCATGGTCGGTTATGGCAAGATAGCGCACATCGTCCCTGTCGGCTTGTCTGATAATATCGGATATGCCGAGCGAGCCATCGGAAATAGTGGTATGGCAATGGAGATCAGCTTTCATTAAAGTCACCTCATAGCAGATTTCACGGCGGATAAGCGCCGCGGACGGTCGTTATGCGCGGGTTCTGCGGCAAACGACACAGTACCATATAATATTATACACCAATGTTAATAAAAATGCAAGTGCTGCAAGTAAAAAAATGTATTTGCCAGATTTTTTCGGAAATTATCCGCAAAGCTATTGACAAAAGCAGCCTGCCGTGGTATCATATAACTATGATATCATTTTGATATCAAATACAGAGTGGAGGGCAATACATATGGAAAACAAACAACAAAATTATGAGGAGCGCGAGCTTCGCGCGGCAAGCGGCTGGGTAATGCTGATACTTGCCATTATTCTGTATCTTGGCGCGCTTGCGCTGACCATCGCGGGCGGTGTTATGATAGAGGAAACCGATGGCAATGCGGCGGGCATAGCGATGTTTATTGTGGGCATAGTATGGCTTTGCATAGGCTGGATTCCGTTTATGGGTCTGCGCATAATAAAGCCCAACGAGGCAATGGTGCTTACACTGTTCGGCAGATATACAGGTACGCTGAAGCGCGAGGGCTTCTTCTTTATCAACCCGTTCAGCACAGCTGTAAATCCCGATGGCGGCTCAGGCATAAGCATCAGCGCGGTTGCCGCCAATGTAAAGCTTTCTTCCAAAAAGCTGTCCCTTAAGGCGCTTACCCACGACAACCGCAAGCAGAAAATCAACGACCAGATGGGTAATCCCATAGAGGTTGGGATTGTGGTTATCTGGCGCGTTGTAAACACGGCAAAGGCAGTATTCAATGTGGATAACTACAAAGAATACCTGTCGATACAGGCAGACTCCACGCTGCGTGACGTGGTAAGGTGCTACCCGTATGACTCCACAGACAGCGATGAAAAGACGCTGCGCGGCTCCTCGCAGGAGGTAAGCGAGCTTCTTCGCGAACAGCTTCAGCAGCGCGTTGAGAACGCGGGACTGGAAATTATAGAAGCGCGGATAACCCACCTTGCCTATGCGCCCGAAATCGCCGCCGCAATGCTTCAGCGCCAGCAGGCAACCGCGATAATTGAAGCGCGCCAGAAGATAGTTGACGGCGCTGTCGGCATGGTGGAAATGGCGCTTAACAAGCTGTCAGAAAGCGAAATTGTGGAGCTTGACGATGAGCGCAAGGCGCAGATGGTTTCCAACCTGCTTGTGGTTCTCTGCGGAAATAAGGACGCGCAGCCGATTGTAAACAGCGGCAGCATATACTAATCCGCAGCATGAGCAAAAAATCACCGAAAGGAGGGCGCGGCGATGGCTGAGGAAAAGGATAAAAACAGCAAAAAGCAGGTGCCGCTGCGCCTGTCCGCAAAGCTTTACAACGAACTTATGCAGTGGGCGGAGGACGATTTCCGCAGCGTAAACGGACAGATTGAATATCTGCTTACAGAGTGCGTTAAGCACAGAAAAAAGAACTTCCGAAAGGACGAGGAATAATGGGCGAGAATGTAATAATGCTTCTGTGCGTTTTTCCTATGCCGATTATTATGATGATTACTGGGCTTGTGATATGGAAGCTTCCCGCGGAGTACGGCGGGCTTGGCTACTCCACCCCAATGTCGCAGAAAAATCAACTTACATGGAGGGTGGCACAGCTTACGGCGGGCAAAGCGTTTTTCTTCACGTTTCTTGCGGCGCTGCCGATATCGGTAATCGCGCAGCTTATGCCGATAATTTTCCACCTTTATGAGGACGCGGCGGCGCACTTTTGCCTTGGGATAACCTGCGCGCAGACGCTTGCGCTGATAATCCCGATAACCGTTACGGAGCGCACGCTGCACCGCTGCTTCAACAAAGACGGCAGTCCAAAAGAATGATACTAATGACCATTTAAATTCAGGAAATCTTTGCAGAAATCCAGCACCGCTCTCGTCGTCAAAGAAACTTGACGTACATACAGTACGCCTGCGTTTCTTTTCCTAGATATCGGCACTGTCTTTCAGCAAATCTTTTCCTTCGTTTAAATGGTTATTAGTATAAGCTTGCAATTTCGCGCGGCAGTGCATTAAATTCCACAGCATAAAACAATCCCCCTCTTTTTCAAGAGGGGGCACACTTTTTAACTGCTTACAGATAAATCTTGTTTGCCTTGTAATCAACCATAAAGGTGAAGTAGCGGCGAACGTAGAAATTAACGTATGTAAAGATAAGGCAGGCAAGCGGCAGCCAAAAATCAATCGCAATGGCAATCAGCAGACCTGTGAAATCAATCTCCTCCGCTGCGAAATAAGGCGAAGCCACGCCGAAGATTATGATAATCTCTGTTACAATAAGCAGAACCCTGCCAGCGTTTTTGCCCCAGAAAATGCAAAGCGCCGAAATAAGGGACAGCAGCAATATCAAAAAGATATAAAACCCTGTAAAACCGCCCGTAAAAGCCATAACAGCGTTATATACAAAGAATATAGCGGCAACAATGCACGCACGGGTCTTGCCCTTTTCCGCGTCTTTCAGCCAAGCTCTGTGTTCATTTACCAATTTTGAATCTGCCATAACAAAAAAGTCCTTTCCGCACCTGCCGTGTAAACGTTTAATGGAACACGGCAAACTTAACCTGTGCTTATGTTATATTATACAACATATCAAATTAACAGTCAACATACTTTTATCAAATTCGTTAATTTTAACAAATCCTTCGCGGGCGCTTTAGGGATTTCGCCAAGCGCTTGCGCACCGCGTCAATCAAGGAAAATACGCAGATTTTTACTTCTGGAAGCCTGACGAAGCTTTCGCAGCGCCTTTGCCTCTATCTGTCTGATACGCTCCCGCGTAACCTTAAATTCCCGTCCCACTTCCTCAAGCGTATGCGAACGGTCACTGCCTATTCCGTAGCGGAATTTAAGCACATCGCGCTCCCTTTCAGGCAGGGTATTCAGCGCCTTGTCAAGTTCGTCCCTGAAAACCGCCTGCATTGCGCTGTCGATAGGCGCGGGTGCGTCCTCATCGGGGATAAAGTCGCCAAGGTAGCTGTCCTCCTCCTCGCCAACGGGCGCTTCAAGTGAAACAGGGTCCTGCGCAATGCGGACAATCTCGCGCACGCGCTCAGGCTGCATATTAAGCTCCTTTGCTACCTCCTCTATCGTCGGCTCGTGTCCGTTTTTGTGAAGCAGCAGGCTCTGCGCCTTTTTAACCTTTGTTATTGTTTCCACCATGTGTACAGGGATACGGATAGTTCTTGCCTGGTCGGCAATGGCGCGGCTTATGGACTGTCTTATCCACCATGTGGCATAGGTTGAAAATTTGTAGCCTTTGGTGTGGTCAAACTTCTCCACCGCCTTGATAAGACCAATATAGCCCTCTTGAATAAGGTCGAGAAACGGCATTCCTCTGCCGACATAGTGCTTTGCTATGCTTACAACAAGGCGCAGATTGGCTTCTATAAGGCGCTCGCGCGCGTTATCGTCACCGCTGCTTATTTTCTCGGCAAGCTGTATCTCCTCCTCGGTTGTAAGCAGGGGAATACGTCCTATCTCCTTAAGGTGGATTTTAACGGGGTCGTCCACCGCAATTCCATCAGAGCTATAATCATCATCGTCCGTAAAATCAAGCGCGTTGGAAAGGTCGTTATCAATATTGTAGTCGTCTACAATTTCGATATTGTTATGCTCCAGGTCATCGTAAAGCTTGTTAATCTGCTCAACGTCAAAATCAAGCTCTTCAAGTGCGTCGGTTATCTGCTTGGTGGTAAGCTTGCCGCTGCGTTTGCCCTGCTCCAGAAGTCCGGCAAGCACTGATTTTGCATTGTTAGCCATAATCTATCCTTTCGTATCCATAGCCTATGTAACGTATCCTATGCTTTATTCAAGAAAATCCTTAAGCTTTCGGCTTCTTGTGGGGTGGCGAAGCTTTCGCAGCGCCTTTGTTTCAATCTGCCTTATGCGCTCCCTTGTAACGTCAAACTCCTGCCCCACTTCCTCCAGTGTGCGCTGTCTGCCGTCAATAAGACCAAAGCGCAGTATAATAACTCGCTTTTCCCTTTCCGTCAGCGTGTCAAGCACCTCGCCAAGCATCTGCTTCAGCACGCTGTTGCAAGCCTCGTCCGCGGGCGCGGGCGCTTCATCGTCGGGGATAAAGTCGCCAAGGTGGCTGTCCTCCTCCTCGCCTATCGGGGTTTCAAGAGAAACAGGGTCCTGCGCAATGCGGATAATCTCGCGCACCTTATCGGTTGACATTCCAAGCTGCTCGGCAATTTCGTCCTCGGTAGGCTCGCAGCCGTTTTCGTGGAGAAGCTGGCTTTGCATCTTCTTTACCTTTGTTATGGTTTCCACCATGTGTACGGGTATGCGGATTGTGCGCGCCTGGTCGGCGATTGCTCTGGTTATGGACTGCCTTATCCACCACGTGGCGTAGGTAGAAAACTTAAAGCCCTTTGTATAATCAAACTTATCCACCGCCTTGATAAGACCCAGGTTTCCCTCCTGAATAAGGTCAAGGAACTGCATACCGCGCCTTACATATTTCTTTGCGATACTTACAACCAGTCTGAGGTTTGCCTCGCTAAGACGCTTTTTGGCGGCGGGGTCGCCCGTTGCCATGCGCTCGGCAAGCTTTATTTCCTCCTCGGCGGTAAGCAGCGGAATACGTCCTATTTCCTTAAGGTAAAGCTTTACGGAGTCGTCCGCAAGCATACCATCGGTATCATAGCTGTCGTCATACTCCTCGCTTTCGGCGAATTCCAGAATGGTTTCTATGTCAAGGTCAGCCGTATAATCGTCAACTATTTTGATGTTAAGGTTGTCCAGCTCCTCATACAAGCCGTTAATCTGCTCGGCGTCGAAGTTAAGTTCCTCCAGCACATCGGTAATCTGCTTTGTGGTAAGACTTCCTGTTTTTTTACCGTGGTTCAGCAGCTCACGAAGCGCCGTTGAATTTGTGGTGTTTTCTGTCATCTGGTTTTTTTCTCCTTTTGCTTTTGTGCGAATGCAAGCAGCTCGTCCGCGGACATACTGCCCGCAGGGGTGGCTGCGCCGCTCTCGGCGTACTCGTTAAGTATCTTTATATAATCGTCAAGAGCCTGCATATCGTGCTTAAATGCGGCAAAATCGTTAAGCATACCTGTTATTCTGCCCATCTGCGCACTGTCAAATTCCTCGTTGAAGCCTGTCATTTCAAGGGGGAAATTTTGTCTTATTATGTTTTTCATATACTCAAACACGCGGCGGTTGAAATCTGTGACAAAACCGCCCGTAAGCCGTTTTTCTATATAATCCAGCTTGTCCGGATTGCTGAACAGAAAGCACAGCACGCCGCGCTCCGCCTTTTCCTCGCGGGGAAGCTTTGCGGACTGGGGGTTTATCTTGTCGGTGTTTCTCGGCGTGACAAGGCTGCGCATTTCATCGCGCTTGCCGCGCTTTTTCATGCGGTTTATCTCGCTGTCTACGGCAAATTTAACCGTTTCTGCGGGAATGCCCGCCGTCTGCGCCGTGCGCGAGATGTAAACACCCCTGTCGAGCGGATTTGTAATCTGCGCCAGAAACACTACCGCCCTTTTGAGATATGCCGAGCGGTCCTCGTCCTTATTTACAAGGTCAAGACCGTTCTGAAGCTTGGAAAGCTCATAATCAATAGCGCCGCCCGAACTGTCTATAAGGTGTCCGAACGCCTCCGCGCCGAACTTCTGTATAAACTCATCGGGGTCTTTTGCGCCCTGCATTTTCAGCACGCGGGTCTTTACGCCCGCCTCCGTAAGCAGGTTAATCCCGCGGGAGGCTGCTTTCTGCCCAGGACCGTCGGAATCGTAGGACAGTATAACCTCAGACTTGCCCATGCGCCCTATAAGCCGCGCCTGACTGGGAGTAATCGCTGTGCCTAGAGTGGCAACCGCGCTGTCAAATCCCGCCTGATGCATGGCGATTACGTCCATATATCCCTCGCACAGGATAAAATAGTTCGCCTTGCTGTTTTTGGCGTAGTTAAGAGCGAACAGCGTTTCCCGCTTCTGAAAGACAAAGGTTTCATCGCTGTTAAGGTATTTTGCGGGAGCGTCAGCCGAAAGCGCGCGCCCTCCGAAAGCTATCACATTTCCGCGCGTATCAAAAATAGGAAACATCACGCGGTGTCGGAATTTATCGTAAACCTTGTTGTTATTGCGCACAAGCAGCGCGCCCTGCTGAAGCTCGTCCTCGGTAAAGCCGCAGCTTTTCATATAATAATGCAGCTTGTGGTAATCGTCCGCCGCGTAGCCTATGCCAAAGCGCTTTATGGTGTGGTCGGAAAGACCGCGCCTGCGGATATATTCAAGTCCCTCCTTGCCTTCGGGAGAGAAAAGCTGCTGATGAAAGAAGCGTCCCGCGGTGCGGTTCATCTCATAAAGGCGCTGCCGCAGCCGTGTGCTGCCGTCGTCCCTATCCTCAGGCATAGCCATGCCCGCGCGCTGCGCAAGAAAGCGCACAGCCTCCATATAATCAAGATTTTCAATGCTTTTTATAAACGTAACCACATCTCCGCCCGCGCCGCAGCCAAAGCAATAATAACTCTGCGTATCGGGGTAAACATGGAACGAGGGCGTTCTCTCCGAATGAAACGGGCAGCGGCAGGAATAAGTGCTTCCCGCGCGCTTAAGTTCCACATAGCCCTGCACCACGGATACTATATCGTTATTGTCGCGCAAATCGCGCAGAAAGCCGTCAGGCAAAGCCACAGAAAACACCGCCCTTTCTTTCAGGGAAACAAGAACCGCCGCGCCCCGCCTATCTTAAGCCAAGCCAGCCGTTCGGTATACAAATCTCCTTAAACTGGCTGACGGCGTAATCGTCCGTCATGCCGCTGATAAAATCACCCACGGCTGTTTCAAGACCGTACTGCTCCGCAAGGCGCAGATACAGCGGCGGCATTTTCCCGCTGTTTTTCATGAAATAGCCGAACAGAAATTCAACAATATGATGCGCCTTACCCATCTCCGAAATGGTCGGGGCGGCGCGGTAAACACGCTCAAACATAAATTGGCGCAGCTCGTCATGCGCTTTTTGTATCTCCGCTTCCATGCCGATATTTTCCGCGCCGTGGCTTACAAGCGCACCCACAAGCGTGGAAATGCGCGCGGATTTTGTCGCGCCAAGCACCCTTACGGGCATTTCGGGCAAATCGCTGTCGCGGATAACGCCGCCGCGTATCGCGTCCTCTATATCATGGTTGATGTATGCAATTTTGTCGCAATAGCGCACAACCATGCCCTCTCTGGTGTACGGTCGGGGCGCGCTGCCGGAAGTGGTATGCCCCACAATTCCGTCAATCACCTCGGCGGTGAGATTAAGCCCCCTGCCCTCTTTTTCAATAAGCTGCACCACGCGCTTTCCCTGAAGATTATGGGAAAAGCCGTTCGGCAGCAGCGCGTCAAGCGTCCTCTCGCCGTCATGACCGAACGGGGTATGCCCAAGGTCATGCCCAAGCGCGATAGCCTCGGTTAAATCCTCGTTAAGTCCAAGCGCACAGGCAACCGTGCGGGAAATCTGGCTTACCTCCAGCGTATGGGTAAGCCGCGTGCGATAGTGGTCGGAATGTGGAATTAAAAACACCTGCGTTTTGTGCTTTAATCTGCGGAACGCGTTGCAGTGAATTATCCTGTCGCGGTCGCGCTGAAAATCCGTGCGGAAATCACACGGCTTCTCGTAAACCTCTCTGCCGCGGCTGTCGGCAGCCTTGCACGCAAACGCGCTAAGCGTAAGGCGCTCGTTTTCCATTATCCGCTCTCTGGGAAGCACACAGACCACCTCCGCAAGTCAGTCCTTAATTCCGCTGCGCACCGTCTTTATGCGGCGCCGACTCAAACCGCTCACGTCCCCACCAGTCGGGAACAAGTTCTTTAAGCCGCACAGTGGTACGGCTCTCATAATCCGTCAGAATTTCAATCTCGCCGCTGTCCTCGGAAAGCTGCATCATAAATTCTCTGCACGCGCCGCAGGGCGAACCCACCCTGCCATCGGGGACAATAGCGACCACCTTGTCGATTTCGTACTCGCCGTTTGTAATCATATTCGCCATGGCGTTTCTTTCGGCGCACATACCCAAAGATGAACAGGTGTCAATGCACACGCCGACATAGATATTCCCCGCCTTTGTAAGTATCGCCGCAGCAACGCCGCCCGCGTCCACAAAAGGAGAGATTGTACGGTCATTCTGAACGCTTTTCGCAGCGTTATACATTTTTTCCCATATATCCATGCCTATTCACCCCTCTGATAATATATACAGATTTCGACCTGTATAAACCTTTTTTCGCAGCTCAACTTTGTTAATTCTGCGCAAAATCGTAGCTTAGATTTTGTACCGTTTTCACAATAACATTACCGTTGCAGCTATCCACAAGCTTTTCACAAAGCTTATCAGCATTTTCCTCGCGGATATAAACGGTAATTCTGACATTATCCGCAAATTCCTCGCCGCCAACCTGCGCGCCGAAATCCGCAAAAATCTGCGCCAGCCGACCGTAAAGTCCGTAATCCACGGTAATTTCCAACTGCGCCGCCATAGCCATCTGCTTGATTACCGCCGCGTCCACCGCGTCCTTTGCGCCCTTGGTGTAGGCTCTGACAAGCCCGCCCGCGCCAAGCAGCACGCCGCCGAAATACCGCGTAACCACGCAGCAGACATCGGTCAGCCCCTCCTTGCGCAGAACCTCGTAAATCGGCACTCCCGCCGTGCCGCTCGGCTCGCCGTCGTCACTGTGGCGGGCGGTGTTGTTCTCACGCAGGATATAGGCGTAGCAATTATGGGTAGCCTTGCGGTGCATGGCGCGTATCTGCTCAACAAAAGCTATCGCCTGCTCCTCGGTCTGCACGGGACAGAGGTAGCCTATGAATTCACTCTTTTTTTCGATAAATTTCGCTTCGCAAGGCGCAGCGATGGTTTTATATTCCATGGGATACCTCCCTTTCCCAAAATATGCGCTAAGCCGAATTAAGCCGCCAAATACACCAACGCAAGCAAGCCGTCCTCAGGCGGGATTTTTCCTGCCGTGGGCGGCTGCGTGTACAGTCAGCAGTCAGTAACGCAAAAACTCACGCACAAATTTCTTATGCGTGAGTTTCGGTTATACTGCAAAATTGATTTTACTTGCCCATGTTGTAACGCTTCTTGAATCTGTCAACACGTCCGCCTGTATCAACAAGCTTCTGCTTGCCGGTGAAGAAGGGGTGGCACTTGGAGCAGATTTCTACTCTGATATCACCCTTAGTGGAGCGTGTTTCGATCTCGTTACCGCAGGCGCATCTGATTGTAGCAGCTTCGTATGCGGGATGGATACCTTCCTTCATGTATGTCACCTCAATCCGTATATTTAATCATTACAAGTTAAGATTATATCACACTTTTCAGAAAAATGCAATAGGTTTTTCAAATTTTTTATCAAAAACCGAGGATTTTTGTGAAATCCTTTGAAAGCGCCTCTTGAAGCGCGGAAGCGGCAGCCTTATCAGCGCCCTTGGTGGTATAATAAACCTTGATTTTCGGCTCTGTACCAGAGGGTCTGATGATTACGCTTGCGTCGTCCTCAAGATAGAACGTGATAACATCGGACTTTGGCAGAGTAAGCTTTTCAACATCGCCCGTCTTTGCACAGGTCTTTGTAGAAGCCGCATAATCCGCAACCGCAAGCACCTGCATACCGCCGATAGTCTTGGGAGCGTTCTCACGCAGAGAGGTCATAATCTCCTTCATGCGCTGCATTCCGCTTGCGCCCTCGCAGGTAAAGTTTTCAAGCTTGTTGAAATAAACGCCGTACTCATCGTACATTCTCTTTCTTGCCTCGATAAGGGAAATGCCCTTTGTGCGGTAGAATGCCGCCATCTCGCATATAAGCATGGAAGCGACAACCGCGTCCTTATCCCTTACATAGCCGCCCGCAAGGTAGCCGTAGCTTTCCTCAAAGCCGAAGATGTAGCGGTTCTCCTCGCCCTTTTCCTCAAGCCAGCCTATCTGCTCGCCGATAAACTTAAAGCCTGTAAGCACCTCGCGCAGCTCCACGCCGTACTTTGCGCAGATTGCCTTGGTGATATCGGTGGTTACTATCGTTTTAACCGCAATGGGATTTTCGGGCATTGTGCCGAGCGCGATACGCTCCTTGCAGATATATTCCAGCAGCAGCGCGCCTACCTCGTTGCCCGTAAACAGCTCGTAGCGGTCGCCATCGGGAACGGCAATTCCAACGCGGTCGCAGTCGGGGTCGGTTGCAAGCAGCAGGTCGGGCTTCTCCTTTTCGCAGAGGTCAAGTCCGTACTGAAGCGCCTCGCGTATTTCGGGATTTGGGAACGGGCAGGTGGGGAAGTTTCCGTCGGGATTCTCCTGTTCGGGAACTACAACAACGTCCTTTATGCCGATTTCCTTAAGAACGCGGCGTACAGGCTTGTTGCCCGTGCCGTTAAGGGGAGTATAGACAACCTTAAGACCACTGTCCGCAACAAGGTCGGTATGCAGCCCCTGCGCCTTTACCCTTGCGATGTACTCGTCAATAACGCCGTCCTCTATATACTTCACCATGCCGTCTGCCACAGCCTTGTCAAAATCCATGGTCTTAACGCCGCCGAAGATGTCGATATTGTTTATCTTGCCGAGAATAATTTCAGCCGCTTCAAGCGTAACCTGACAGCCGTCTGCGCCGTAAACCTTGTAGCCGTTGTACTTTGCGGGATTATGCGAAGCCGTAACCATTACGCCCGCGCCGCACTTAAGCGCCCTTACCGCCCAAGAAAGCATGGGAGTGGGCATAAGCTCGCTGTAAATATATACCTCTATACCGTTTGCGGCGAGAACCGCAGCGGTGCTTTTTGCGAAATAATCCGACTTGATACGGCTGTCATAGGAAAGCGCAACGCGCTTTGCAACGCCGTTTTCAAGGATATACTCCGCAAGACCCTGCGTAGCCTTATTTACGGTGTAGATATTCATTCTGTTTGTGCCTGCGCCGATGACGCCGCGCAGTCCGCCCGTGCCGAACTCAAGGTCGCGGTAGAAGCGGTCGTTTTTGGCTTCCTCATCGTTGGCTACGCTTTGAAGCTCTGCTTTCAAATCGGGGTCAGCCACTGCCTTTTCAAGCCAGAGGTCATACATTTTCTGTATATCTGCCATGGAAATTTCCTCCTGTCAAAAAACTTTATCTGTGATATTCTGCACATAACAATACAAATACAGTATAGCACAACAGTCGATAAATTTCAAGAGGGGAAAGCAAAATTTTTAAGCCAATACCGCACAAAATTCACAACGCAGCCTTTGCGCGGCATGGTTCAAATTCATCAAAGCACTTATCCTCAGGCTTATCCCCGCGGGAGGTTGACTCCATCGCTATTGGGATACCGTACTCGTCAGATGGTTGGAAAGTGTGGGTTTCGTTTTGAGTGTAGGATTTGGTTTCTTTTCTTAGGAAATTGTTGTTTTCGTCATAGATATAGTAGTAGACGGGGGTTGTTTGCTGGTCTTTGTCCGTGGTGTAAACGGAGATACCGCCATAGGTTGCGGTGTATTGTGGGTTAGTGCTGTATGAAAAGCCTGCGGCACTGCCTGCGACTGGAACTCCGCAATAGATGTGATCGCCTGAAGCGTTGACAGCATACTCGGTGTGGCAGTCATAGTTCATAGTAGCGGCTGGTTTAATGTTATCGGCATGATACTCTGCTATAAGCTTGCCCACTTCGGTATAATTTGCCTTGCCTGATAAATGTCCTATGGGTTCAAAATCAGGGATATTCTTTCTTATTACTTTAACAAACTCATCAAAAGTATATTGTTCTTTGGATTTCTCGTTGTATTGTGCAACGGCATAAGCGTCTAAGCCTATTGTTGTTTGAACGCCAAGTCCGATAAAGGCTGGTGTATACCAACTAAGTTCTGGATCTCCGTTAAAGTCCTCATACAACATACAATCCCAAAATGAATCACTGTCGTATGTAGTGTACTCGCCAACTGGCTCGACTACTAAACACCATTCGACTACACAATCGTCGTTGGTGGGGAGAAGCAGATCAAGATCTCCTGCGGCATTCAGTTTTTTCTTGGGCTCTGAACCTAAACCTTTGCCTATGACTTTTTCATACAAAGGGTAGAAATTACCCTCAGAACCGCCGAGGCAGTCATTCATATCTTCGATTATATGTTCGGCGAACTCGTGAGTGCTTACTACATTCTCAATAACCTTGCCATTACACTGACTGCCGAGATAAGGCAAGCCAGCTGGGACATCAGTCATGTGATAGATAGGGTTGCCATCGGGAGTTAGCATATTAGTGCCAGCGGACTGTCCATAACCGTTATTAAGATTTTCTGTGTAGTTAGAACCTAATAAATAAGGGTCGGAGTATACCAATTTGGTCAGATACGGAAAGGATTTTACGCTCTTACCATTAGGTGCGTTGTACAGTGTTGTCATGCGTGTGTTTGCTGTGTAATTTGACTGTACATATATATCAGTCCCAAGATATGTTGTGAAATTATCATAGAAAATACAGCCGACATAGCCTAGACCATTTTGTCCTACTATACTGTCCCTAGCGGGATCTATTGTACCGTCGTCTGATGTTGAAACATATAAGCTTATTCTCCATGATACATACTGTCCATAACCACTAAAAAAGCCGTAAGTATACCCTTTGCCATAGTGGTATTCAGCAGAGCTGTTAGAGTTACCGCCAAATACAAATTGTTCTGCTAAAGCTGTGATGGGTAGCGCAGTGATGGCAGTGACTGCGGCGAGGAAAAATGCGGTTAGCTTTTTGAGTAGCTTGGGCGGTCTGAGTTTGGATTTGAATTTTGGTTTGTATAAATTCATTGTATAATTTTCTCCTTTCATTTAGGATACTATTAAATAGTTATGCCCCTAGTTAAAACTAGGGGCAATATAATATTGATAATGATTACCAACCAAGAGCGGCTATTAGATCATCTTTCTCCTCATCTGAAAGATTCCAGCTGTTGGTAGGGCCGTTGTGGTGGGCTTCGTCCATTTCATCGTTGAATGCTTTAGCACGGTCTATTTCATTTTGAGATGGATGTTCATCCCCATCGGGGGTGAGATATCCTTCACCATAGTTTCCAGAAGTAATGGATGAATAGCTGTTCATCCAAAGGTTTCCTGCTGGATCCATGAATGCATTTGGGTAACTGCCTGTGGGTCGCCAGTAGCAGCCATCGGGAAGTTCTGTGTAGATAGCTGTGTCGGGGTCGCCTGTGAACTCCAACTGCGCGCCCTCGGGCAGCTTGTAGTTGGCAGTGGGCTTGGCGGGTTCTGTTAAATCACCGTTAGTTGTCAGCGGAATGCCGTCCGTTGTGTATGCAGAGGTGTTATCTGCCATATCCTGTCGGTCTTTTCTGTCCTGCTCGATCTGTGCCACCTGCTCGTCAGTCGCAATGGGTATGCTGTCCTCGCGTTCCTGGGCGATTTGGTCGGCGATGGGGTCGGTGGGAAGTTCTGGAGCAGCTTCGGGGATTTCCTCAACCGCTTCCGAGACTGTTGTTTCAGCGGTGGTTACGGTTGTTGTGGCTGCTGTTGTAGCGGGAGTTGTAGTCGCACTTGTAGTCGCTGATGTAGTCGCGGAGGTAGATTGCGCCGTTGTGGCAGATGTAGTTGAAGCCGCGCTCTCGCTGCTTACCGCACTCTCCCCCGAATTTGCACAGCCGCAAAGCGAAGCGCAAGATAAAATCGCAATGGTTATCAAAAGCTTTTTCATAGCGGTTCTCCTTTTTTATTTCTGGTAACATTATAGCACTTGTTTTCAGATTTGTAAAGCGCTAAAAACATTAAAAATCGCGTTTGCACGAAAACAAGGTAAAAAAATAATAAGAATTTTCGCGTTTTTTGCGCGAAAAACACAGTTTTTTTAATCACGCACAGTATACTCAATAAAATCGTTCCACGATTTTATTGAGTATAGAGGTAATACGGAATTTTCGGCAAAATACGGGTTAATTGTTATTTTGAGTTTTCACAGTTAAACACAGCCAAAACAGCACCGCACAAAATCCAAAAGATAATTTTATACGGTGCTGTAATAATTATTTGCTTAAATGCTGCGCCCGCAGCGGAAAATCAATGGTGGAACAGTCTTATTCCCGTAAACGCCATTGCAATGTTGTACTTGTTGCAGGTTTCAATAACGTTATCATCGCGGATTGAGCCGCCAGGCTGCGCGATGTATTCTACGCCGCTCTTATGTGCGCGCTCGATATTGTCGCCGAACGGGAAGAATGCGTCAGAACCAAGCGAAACGCCCTTCATTGTGTCAAGCCATGCGCGCTTTTCCTCGCGGGTAAATACCGCGGGCTTAACCTTAAACCACTTCTGCCACTCGCCCTCTGCGAGAACGTCCATGTAATCCTCGCCGATGTACAGGTCGATTGTGTTGTCGCGGTCGGCGCGGCGGATATCGTCCACAAACTGAAGTCCCATTACCTGCGGGCTCTGGCGCAGATACCAGTTATCCGCCTTTGTACCCGCAAGGCGTGTGCAGTGAATACGGCTCTGCTGTCCCGCGCCGATACCGATAGCCTGACCGCCGCAAGCGTATGCCACGGAGTTGGACTGGGTGTATTTCAGCGTGATAAGCGCGATTGCAAGGTCATGCTTTGCGCTTTCGGGGAGATTTTTGTTTTCGGTGGGAATATTCGCAAACAGCTCGTCATTTATAACAAGCTCGTTTCTTCCCTGCTCAAAGGTAATGCCGTAAACCTGCTTGCGCTCGATAGGTTCGGGCATATAGTTCTCGTCAATCTTGATGATATTGTATGTGCCTTTTCTCTTGGATTTAAGAATCTCAAGCGCCTCAGGCTCGTATCCAGGCGCGATAACGCCGTCAGATACTTCGCGCTGAATTATTCTTGCTGTGGGAACATCGCACACATCAGACAGCGCGATAAAGTCGCCGTAGCTGCTCATTCTGTCAGCTCCGCGCGCTCTTGCATACGCACAGGCAAGCGGAGAAAGCTCGCCCAAATCGTCAACCCAGTAAATCTTAGCAAGCGTGTCCGTCAGCGGCAGACCGATAGCCGCGCCTGCGGGCGAAACGTGCTTGAAGCTTGTCGCCGCGGGATAGCCTGTCGCAGCCTTAAGTTCCTTTACAAGCTGCCAGCCGTTGAAAGCGTCCATAAAATTGATGTAACCGGGTCTGCCGTTAAGTGCCTCGATAGGCAGGTCTGCGCCGTTTGCCATGAAAATGCGCGAGGGCTTCTGATTAGGGTTGCAGCCGTATTTCAGTTCAAGTTCGTTCATAATTTTGCACTCCTTTTACACATTCTTGTTTACAATTCGGCTTTCGTACTCGCCTGTTTCAAGGTCGATATATCTTGTGAACAGCGAAACCTTGTTGTCCTTGTTGAGGTTTTCCCAAACAAAAGCAGTAAATGCGTCAATATCCATATCGGGAATAATAACATTCTTAGGCTCGCCCTCAAAGCTGGGCAGTCTGCCGTTTGCTTCATCACCCGCATAGGTGTGAATAAAGCTGCCCTTGCCGTTCATGGGGTTGCTGTATGCATATGTATATCTGCGGCAGGAAGAACCGTCACCGTCAGCGCTTTTAAGAATTGACATAGCGTAATTCATCGCGCCGTTTTCGTGGTGGATTATGCCAGAAATGCGGGGAGTCCAGTTGGGCTTGTCGTCCTCAAACTCGCGGCTGCGCAGGCTCTGCTCAAAGGTCATCTGCTTGTCCATGCCGTCATAAATCGTGTCCGTCTGGTCGCCATTTGTGACAATTGTCTTGTTGCCCAAAACGCGAACGGGCGCGTAAATAATAAGGTGCGGGTCAACCATTTTTGACGGGTCAAACGCCTGTGTGCGGATACCCTCGCCGTCCTCAACAAAAACGCGGTTGCGGCTGTTCTCGCTTCTACCCATGATGAAATAGGCAGTGACAGCCTTTTTTCCGTCAGCGGACTTGCCGATTACAATTCCTCTGCCGTGATAGCTGAGGGAATTAAGTTCCTTGTCAAGTGTGATATAGTCCAT
>CAZKXB010000003.1:0-100249 GCA_964556595.1 uncultured Ruminococcus sp.
GCAACCATGAGCTTGGCTCTAACTTCAACGATGACCCGCTGTGGATGATTCTTGCGGTTTCCGCATACATCAAGGAAACAGGCGATGTTTCCATTCTGGACGAGATGGTTCCTTATGAGAACAAGGCAGAGCTTGCCGACACCATGCTCGACCACGTTAAGAGAGCGTTCTACCATGTGGTTAAGAAGGTAGGTCCTCACGGTCTGCCCCTCAGCGGACGTGCCGACTGGAACGACTGCCTTAACCTCTCCTGCTTCTCCGACAAGCCGGGCGAGAGCTTCCAGACTTACAATAATAAGGAGATGTTTACAGAGCCGCCTTATTACAGCCAGATTGCAGAGTCCGTTATGATTGCGGGTATGTTCTGCTTTATCGCGCCCGAATATGCAGCTATGTGCCGTCTTAAGGGTGACGAGGAAGAAGCCAAGAGAGCCAATGCAGAAATCGCAAAAATGCGCGAGCTTACCGAAAAGTACGGCTATGACGGCGAATGGTATCTCAGAGCATATGACCACAACGGCAACAAGGTCGGCTCGCACGAATGCGAGGAGGGCAAGATATTCATTGAGCCGCAGGGCTGGTGTGTACTTGCAGGTCTTGGCAAGGACAAGGGCTATGACATCAAGACCCTTGAAAGCATTGACAAGT
This sequence comes from uncultured Ruminococcus sp., assembly GCA_964556595.1. Taxonomy (GTDB): domain Bacteria; phylum Bacillota; class Clostridia; order Oscillospirales; family Ruminococcaceae; genus CAG-115. The sequence continues at coordinate 649 of CAZKXB010000003.1, forward strand.
ACCTCAACTCCGACCACGGCATGGTGCTTAATAACCCCGCATTTACAACATACAAGATTGAGTACGGCGAGATTTCCACATATCCCGGCGGTTATAAGGAGAACGCAGGCGTATTCTGCCACAACAACGCATGGATAATCTGTGCAGAAGCGTTTGTAGGTCACGGCGACAAGGCATTCGAGTATTACAGCAAGATTGCTCCCGCGTTCCGCGAGGATAAGTCCGACCTGCACCGCACCGAGCCGTATGTTTACGCGCAGATGATAGCAGGCAAGGATGCCGCACGTCACGGCGAAGCTAAGAATAGCTGGCTGACAGGTACTGCCGCTTGGAACTTTGTTGCGGTATCCCAGTACATTCTCGGCGTTAAGCCGCAGTACAACGGTCTTGAAATCAACCCCTCCATTCCCGCTGCATGGGACGGCTTCAAGGCTTCCAGACTGTTCAGAGGCGCAACCTACAACATCACTGTAAAGAACCCCAACCACGTTTGCGCAGGCGTTAAGAGCATGACTGTTGACGGCAAGGCTGTTGACGGAAATATTATCCCCGTCTTTGGCGAGGGCGCGCATGAGGTTGAAGTAATCCTCGGCTGATAAAATTTCAGAACAAAAGCCGCCGCATTGCAAGTATGCGGCGGTTCAGACCGTCGAAAAAGCCCCGTTGGGGCTTTTCCGCCGAAACATCCGCCCTGCGCGCACTCGCTGACGGCGAAGCCGTCAGTTCGCACACTTCGTGCGGATAGAAGTGTTTTTTGCCTCGGCAAAGCCGAGGCAAAAAATGCATTTCAAAAGCCCGCTGCGCGGGCAAAATAGACTTTTCAACAAGCTGAGCCGCCGCATTGCAAGTATGCGGCGGTTTTTTTAACGGAGGTACGGCATGGATATAATATTAGGCACATTTGTTTTCTGGATTTTTATAGCGGTTATCGCCGTGGGCGGTCTTGCGGGAATTGTCATGCTTGGCACGGGCGCAAAAAATCTTTACAGAAAAAAGGGCAGCGGAACAGACGTGCTGCTGATTATATTGGGTTTGCTGATTGCGGCGGCAGCGACGGCGCTTATTGTATATCTTATCGCTGCGGATATCACATTGGCGATGGAAATACCGCAGGACGATATGTACGGCACAAGGGTATAAAGCTATGGCATACGAAAAAATAGTTCTTATTGAAAGATTTGATAGAATGCGGTGGCTGATATCAGATTATCTGGAGTCCGTGGGTGTTGAGGTGCTTGCGTTTGCACAGGCGGACAGCCTTGCACAAGAAGCCGCGTGCATTGCGGACGTGATAGTAATATGCTGCGAACAATTCGACAATGGGATTGAAGCGCCCATCGCCATGCTTCGCGGAAAAAGGAATACCCCGGTTATAGCAATACGCTCGCGGGTTTCGCGATACAGCGAGCAAATGCTGTTGCAGCAGGGCGCAAACGAGGTTGTCACCCGCCCTATGAGCATTGAAACACTGTTTGAGGCAATCTGCCGTCAGCTTAAAATCCCCCGCCCGCCACAGTTTCTGACCCCGCATCCTGTATGCAGGTGCTGCGGACTTTATGTAGATATCGACCGTGGCATTGCAGCCCTTAATGGCAAGAAGCTTGAGCTTACCCACAAAGAAATGAAGCTGCTTTATCTGCTTATGTCCCGAAAAAACCATATACTTGAATATGAGGTGCTTACCTCGCGCGTATGGGGAAACGCCAAAATCAACCGAAGAACTTTGGCAGTTTACATAAGCAATATCAGAAAAAAGCTTGGCAGCTACGGCGCACTGATACATACCGCAAAACCATCAGGCTATTTCTTCTCTGAAAAGGATTTTAATTCAAAAAATCAGATGTAAGGCTATTGTCAGTTTCCCTATATTATGCTAAAGAAATCTTGTGGATTATTACCTTTGAAAAAAAATCGCTTTTATGGTACAATAAATATATAGCGTTCAGAGGTTACAGATTCTAAGCAGAAACGGAGGAACTTATGCAGCTTGAAATCGGAAACTATGTTATTTATCGCTCAAGCGAAATCTGCCGTATAGATGGCTTTGAGGACAAAAGCTTTGACGGCAGCGCGCCGCGCAGGTACTGCCTGCTTGTGCCGTTGGATTCGCACGGCTCAAAATATTATGTGCCGATGGATTGTGCAGACTCAAAGCTGCGCCGCCTGCTTAACCGCGATGAGGTGCTTGCCCTGATTGACAGCATGAAGGGCGATATGCCCGACTGGGGCGAAAGCGACCCAAACCGCAAAGGGCGCATAAATCAGGTGCTTTCAAGCGGGGATTACAAGCTGATAATCAGCCTGCTGCACTCGCTGTATCTGGAAAAGCAAAAGCGCACCGAGATGGGCAAGAAAATGCTTGCCACTGATGAGCGCGCAATGCGCACGGCAGAACAGCTTCTTAACCGCGAGTTTGCGTTTGTGCTGGATATCCCCGAAAACACCGTAACCGAATATATCACAAAAAGACTGGAAGCGTAACACAGCGCCAAAGCGATATTTTTCAACAAATTAAGCCTGCGAATTTATTTTCGCAGGCTCTGTTATTCAGAAAATTTATCAGATACCGCCAATGGCTTCAAGAATTTGCTCGCGGCGCGAAAGGTCAAGGGAGCGTATCTTCTGCCGCAGCTTAAGTATCGCCGACGGCGTAACCGAAAGCTCGTCCACGCCCATGGCAAGGAACGCCTCCGTAAGCTCCGCGTCTGCGCCAAGCTCGCCGCAAATTCCAATCCAGCCGCCCTTTTCGTGTATGCTGCGCGCAGCGTAGCGTATCATTCTCAACAGCGCGGTGTGGCGCGAGTTCTGGTATCTTTCAAGGCAGGGGTTCTGCCTGTCAACTGCAAGGGTATACTGCGTAAGGTCATTTGAGCCTACGCTGAAAAAGTCAGCTTCCTCCGCAAGCAGGTCGCTTATTACAACGGCTGCGGGCGTTTCAATCATCACGCCGATTTCGATATCCTCCGAGAACGGCACTCCGTCATGGCGAAGCTTCTCCTTTTCCTCCTCAATCATACGCTTTGCCTCGCGTACTTCTTCAACAGCGGTAATCATGGGGAACATTATCCCCAGCTTTCCGTGAACCGAAGCGCGCAGCAGCGCCCTTATCTGGGTTCTGAATACATCGGGATTTGCAAAGCAGAAACGTATTCCGCGTGTGCCAAGCGCGGGATTTTCCTCGCGCGGCAGAATAAAGCAGCCCGCCTGCTTGTCCGCACCGATATCAAGCGTGCGGATTATCACGCGCTTTCCCTCCATTCGGCTTATAGCCTCGCTGTACACGCTGTACTGGTAGTCCTCATCGGGAGGAGTAACGCTGTCAAGATACAGAAATTCGCTGCGCAGCAGTCCTATGCCCTCGCAGTCGTTTGCAACCGCCGCATTGATATCCTCAAGGCTGCCAACATTGGCATTAAGTTCAACCCTGTAACCGTCGCGGGTAACGTTTTCCTTGCCGTAAAGTCCGCGCAAACGCACACTGTTAAGCTTCTGTTCGTTCTGGCGGCGCAGCATTTCGTTGCGGGTTTCCTCATCGGGCTTTATGTAAAGCTTGCCGCTTCCGCCGTCAACGATAATTTCATCGCCGTCACATATCTCATAAAACTCGTCATGCAGTCCCACAACCGCAGGAATACCCAGCGTGCGCGCAAGAATAGCCGTATGCGAAGTCGCAGACCCTCTTGATGTACACAGGGCAACAACGTTGCTTCTGTCCATCTGCGCCGTTTCGGAGGGGGCAAAATCATCTGCGCACACAACGCTTTTGCTCTTATGCTCCTGCGGCGAAACGGTCTTTTTCATAAGGCAGCGCACAAGGCGGTTGGAAACATCTTGAACATCGGCAACGCGCTCGCGCATATATTCGTCCTCAATTATCGAGAACATCTCCGCAAAATTGCGCGCGGTCATTGCAACGGCATACTCCGCATTTATGCTCTGGCGGCGTATTATGCGCTCAACAGAATTGTTGAAATCGGGGTCCTCTATCATCATGCGGTGTACGGAGAAAATCTGCGCCTCCTCATCGCCGCATTCGTCCAGGGTGCGCCTGTAAAGCTCGTCAAGCTGCGAAAGCGCAGCGCGCTTTGCATTAAGATAGCGCACAAGCTCCGCGTCGGCGTCATCAATACGTCCGCGCTTAACGCTTATCTCGTCACGTCTGAAAAATCTTACGCGCCCAAATGCGATACCTTCCGAAACGCCCTTGCCCTGAAGTATCTTCATAATTACGCCCCCTTTGCGGTGAAATCACTGAAGCTGCACAAGCAGCCGCTCTATATCCTCTTTTCTGCCAAGACCGTCTGAGAAAGCCGTTGCCGCCCCGCAGGCTGTGCCAAGCCGCAGCGCGTGTTCATACCCCTTTTCAAGCCCCGCAATAAATCCCGCCACCATGGAGTCGCCCGCGCCCACGGAATTTTTAACCGCGCCCGTGCAGGCACGCTGCCGCAGCACCTTACCGTCCTCCGTTACCAGAATACAGCCGCGCTCCGCCATGGAAACAAGCACGTTCACAGCGCCCTGCCGCTGAAGCTTTAAGCAGCACTCCACAATCTCATCATCAGAAAGCGGCTTGCCGCCGAACAGCTCCGCAAGCTCGATATGATTTGGCTTTATAAGATACGGGCGATATTGCAGCAGATTTGTCAGCAGCCTGCCCGAAGCGTCAGCCACAATGCGTATGCCCTTGCCCGAAAGCCGCGCCATAATCTGCTGGTATATGTCATCGGGCAGAGATTTTGGAACGCTTCCCGCAAGCACCAGCGTGTCGCCGCTTTGAAGCCCCGAAAGCTTGTCAAACAGCGCATTAAGTTCCCCCGCCGATATTTCGGGACCCTGCCCGTTTATCTCGGTTTCCTCGCCCGCCTTAAGCTTGACGTTTATCCGCGAAAATCCATTTGCCGCGCGGATAAAATCAGTGACAATACCCGCACCGCAAAGACCGTTTTCTATCGCCTCGCCCGTGAAGCCTGCCGTAAAGCCAAGCGCACAGGATTTAACTCCAAGCTGCGCCAGCACAAGCGAAACATTTATGCCCTTTCCCCCGATAAATATATCCTCGCTTTGTGAGCGGTTTACCGCACCCTGCGTGAAATTTCCGCAGCGCACAACATAATCTATCGCGGGATTTAATGTAACCGTATATATCATTTTTTCTCCCGAATTTAACCAATCTGCTACTATGACAATATTATAACACTTTCCGCGCTTTATTTCAACAAATTCCGCGTTTTTATCGTCTTTTTGGCATACCCCACAGAAAACCGCCGCCCCGCTTGTGTATATTTTCGGCAAAAATTTCCGATAAAGCTTTTGCCGAAAATCCCCGCATATATGGAAAAAGCCCCCGCAGCAATGCCGCGAGAGCCTTTTCCATTGCACTAAGTATGAAAGGTAAGTAAAAAGCGTTAGTTGATTATTCTTCCTCGTACCCGTCCTCGGCGTAATCCTCGCCGCCATCTTCGGCATAACCGACATCTTCAGCGTAGTCGCCGCCCTCATCAACGTAATCCTCACCGCCGTTATCAACGGAAGCATCGCCGCCCTCATCTGCGGGTACTGTGCCAGAGGGAGTAAGACTGCTTGTGCCTCTTACAAGAACATAGTCATAGGTGACATCGCCAGCCTTTACAGAGAAAGAGAATGTATCAGCCTTTTCATCATATAAAGCATCTGCCCAAAGCTTACCATTTGAAAGCATCTCAAGACCATTGCTCTTTACATTAAATTCAACAATTGATTCAACGATTGAAGTACCATCTACATTTGTCGAAACAATGTTTTTGTCATTAATTGTCCAATTCATGGCACACATATAAGCTTCCAAACCGATAGAAGCCGCATAATCGGCATAAGACTGACCATTGATGGTGCTTAATGTCCACTCACCCTTAACCTTCTTCATATCCAAGCCACCGCAGGCAGTACACATAACCGCGATAATTGCGACCATAACAATCGCCAGAATTTTCTTCATAATAAAAATATCTCCTTATTTCTTGATTTTATAACTGTTTTTCACAGCCTGTCACAATTATAACAACCCAACGCCCCACTGTCAACAATTACTGCGCAAAAATCAAATTTTCTGCACGAAATTCAAATTATGCCCCAAAGCAAAAGCAATTCTCATAACTGCATTTTCAGCCGCAGTCACAAATGGAAAAGCCCCCGCAGCAATGCCGCGAGAGCGTTTTCCGGTGCACTATGTATGAAAGGTAAGTTGAAAAGTAAGCTGATTATTCTTCCTCGTAACCGTCCTCGGCGTAGTCCTCGGCATAATCACCATCGTCAGCGTAATCGCCGCCCTCGTCAACGTAATCCTCACCGCCGTTATCAACGGAAGCATCACCGCCGTCCTCTGCGGGTGCTGCGGGGGTAAGACTGGTTGTACCTCTTACGAGAACATAGTCATAGGTGACATCGCCAGACTTTACGGAGTAGGAGAAGGTATCAGCCTTTTCATCATATATGACACCTGCCCATACCTTGCCGTCCTTCGTCAGCAATTCCAAACCGTTGCTCTTTACATTGAAATCAATGGTGTCAGTTCCACTTACGCCTGACGAAACAAGGTTCTTGTCGTTAATCGTCCAATTCATGGCAGCCACGGAAGGATCCAGACCCATAGAAGCCGCATACTCAGCATAGGGCTGACCGTTGATGGTGCTTAATGTCCACTCGCCCTTAACCTTCTTCATATCCAAGCCACCGCAGGCGGTACACATTACCGCGATAATTGCGACCATAACAATCGCCAGAATTTTCTTCATAATAAAAAATCTCCTTATTTCTTGATTTTGTGACCGTTTTTCACAGCCTGTCACAATTATAACAACCCAACGCCCCGCTGTCAACAATTACCGCGCAAAAATCAAATTTTCTGCACGAAAAGCAGAAATAACGCCAAGCTATTGAAAAAAATCCGCATTTGTGGTACAATAGTCTGGCGCGGCGCAAACTCCGCACAAAGAACAAAAGAAAAAGGTAATATAAAAATGTCGGCTCTTACATACAAACGCGGCGTAAAGGACGGGCTTCCGATAGCGCTGGGATACCTTTCGGTATCGTTCACCTTTGGCATAACTGCGGTAGGAATGGGTATTCCCCCGCTTGCCGCTATTCTTATTTCAATGACAAACCTTACCTCTGCAGGACAGGTTCAGGGCATAAGGATAATTTCCGCCTGCGGCGGCTATATAGAAATGGCGCTTGCGCAGCTTATAATCAACCTGCGCTATGCGCTTATGGGAATTTCCCTCTCCCAGAAGCTTTCGCACAAATACACCCTGCCGCACAGGATAATCAGCAGCTTCGGCATAACAGACGAAATCTTCGCGGTGGCAAGCGGTCAGACCGAGGAAATCCCCCCGCGCTATATGTACGGGCTTATCACCCTGCCGTATATTTTCTGGGCGGCAGGAACAGCCGCAGGCGCACTGCTTGGCGCGATACTTCCGCAAAGCTTACAGGCGGCGCTCGGCATTGCCATATACGGAATGTTTATCGCAATTGTAGTTCCTCCCGCAAAGAAAAGCCGCGGAATTATGGTGGTTTCGCTTGTCGCGGCGGCGCTTAGCTGCGTTGTGGAATATGTGCCGCTGTTTTCGGGCTTAAGTTCGGGAATTTCCGTAATAATCTGCACCGTTATCGCCGCAGGACTCGGCGCGCTGCTGCTTCCCAGAAAGCCAGAGGAGGTGAGCGCCAATGAATAACGGAACTGCCTATATCGTCACAAGCATTGCGGTTATGGCGCTTGTGACATATCTTATAAGAATGTTGCCGCTTGCGGTATTCCGCAAGAAAATAAAATCGCGCCTTGCGCTGGATTTTCTGTATTATGTGCCGTATGCGGTGCTTTCCGCGATGACAATACCCGCCGTGTTTACCGCCTGTGCGGACGGCGCGGCGCTTACGGGCGCGGCGGTTATAAGCTCCATCGTGGGCTTTGCGGCAGCGCTTCTGCTGGCATATTTTGAGCGCGGACTGCTTACGGTAGCGCTAAGCGCCTGTGCCGCTGCCTATGCCGCAAATTTTATAGCGGGACTTTGCGGCATTGCGTAAGGCAAGCCGCCTGTTAAAGGAGATTTTTTTATGAAGCTTATGTTTGCGTCTGATATCCACGGTTCTGCGCTGTACTGCGAAAAAATGCTTGAAGCCTATCGGCGCGAGGGGGCGCAGAAGCTGTGCCTGCTTGGGGATATACTCTACCACGGTCCAAGGAACGACCTGCCTGACGGTCACGCGCCCAAAAAGGTTATCGCAATGCTGAACGAGGTCAAAAACGAGCTGCTTTGCGTGCGCGGTAACTGCGACACCGAGGTTGACCAGATGGTGCTGGAGTTTCCCGTGCTTGCGGATTATGCGGTGCTGTTTGTGGACGGAAGAACGTTTTTCCTTTCACACGGACACCACCACAATCCCGAAGCGCTGCCGCCGCTTAAAAACGGCGATGTGCTGATTAACGGTCACACTCATGTACTTAAAGCCTTTGAAAAGGACGGCATACACTGCCTTAACGACGGCTCTGTATCCCTGCCAAAGGAAAACAACCCGCGCAGCTATATGATATACGAAAACAGCGTTTTCACGATAAAGCAGCTTGAAAGCGGCGAGGAAATACTTAAATATAGTCTGTAATATTTTTTGTGAATATACAAAACTCCCGCAGCTAAAAACTGCGGGAGTTGATTTATTTGCGGATTTCGGGGTTTATCAATACATACCGCCCATGCCGCCTGCGGGCATTGCGGGTGCGGGATTTTCCTCAGGCTTATCTGCAACAAGGCTCTCTGTTGTAAGAACCATTGCAGCAACGGAAGCCGCATTCTGAAGCGCAGAACGTGTAACCTTTGCGGGGTCAACAATGCCTGCCTTAATCATATCGCCGTAAACCTCGTTGTAAGCGTCAAAGCCGTAGCCTACTGTATTCTCGCGGTTGATGGTGTCGATTATTACGCTGCCCTCAAGACCTGCGTTAAGCGCAATCTGGCGAACAGGTTCTTCAAGTGCGCGCAGAACAATCTTAGCGCCCGTCTTTTCATCACCGTCAAGGCTGTCTATAAGAGCCTTTACAGCGGGCATAGCGTTGATAAGAGCAGTACCGCCGCCTGCAACAATACCCTCCTCAACGGCAGCCTTTGTTGCGGCAAGAGCATCCTCAATGCGCAGCTTCTTTTCCTTCATCTCAACCTCGGTAGCAGCGCCTACCTTGATTACGCCAACGCCGCCCGAAAGCTTTGCAAGGCGCTCCTGAAGCTTCTCCTTGTCAAACTCGGAGGAGGTAGCCTCAATAGCGTTCTTAATCTCGTTTACACGAGCCTTAATGTCCTCTGCATTGCCGCAGCCGTCAACGATAATGGTGTTTTCCTTTGTAACCTTAACCTGCTTAGCACGACCAAGCTGAGTAATCTGGGTTTCCTTGATGTCAAGACCAAGTTCCTCGGTAATAACCTCGCCGCCTGTAAGAATTGCGATATCCTTAAGCATTTCCTTGCGTCTGTCGCCAAAGCCGGGAGCCTTTACCGCAACGCATACAAACACGCCGCGCAGCTTGTTGAGAATGATGTTGGTAAGCGCGTCGCCCTCAACGTCCTCTGCGATAATAACAAGCTTCTTGCCAGCCTGAACAATCTGCTCCAGCAGGGGAAGAATGTCCTGAATAGAGGAAATCTTCTTGTCTGTAATCAGCACAAACGCGTCATCAATAACAGCTTCCATCTTATCGGTATCTGTTACCATGTAGGGAGAAATATAGCCGCGGTCAAACTGCATACCCTCTACAACCTCGGAGTAGGTTTCTGCGGTCTTGCCCTCCTCAAGAGTGATAACGCCGTCTGCCGTAACCTTTTCCATAGCCTCGGCAATCAGCTTGCCTACGGATTCGTCGCCTGCGGAAACTGTTGCAACACGCTCAATATCCTTGCTGCCGTTAATTGCCTGAGAGTTCTTCTTAATCTCTGCAACAGCGGCGTCAACGGCTTTCTGCATACCCTTTTTAACAACCATGGGATTAGCGCCCGCAGCGATATTCTTCATACCCTCGCGAACCAGTGCCTGTGCAAGCAGGGTTGCGGTGGTTGTGCCATCGCCCGCAGCGTCATTTGTCTTGGTGGCAACCTCTTTTACAAGAGCAGCGCCCATATTCTCAAATGCGTCCTCCAGCTCAATCTCCTTTGCGATTGTAACGCCATCGTTTGTGATAAGCGGAGAGCCGAACTTCTTGGACAGAACCACATTTCTGCCCTTAGGGCCTATCGTTATCTTAACGGTATCCGCAAGCTTGTCGATACCTGCCTGAAGCGCCTTGCGCGCTTCCTCGCCGTAAATAATATCCTTTGCCATGATAAATCTCCTCCTTGTAAAAATAGCGTGAGCAATTATTCAACTACTGCCAGAATGTCGCCCTGCTTAACTATGGAATACTCCACGCCGTCAACCTTAACCTCATTGCCTGCGTACTTGCTGATAAGCACCTTGTCGCCTACCTTAACGCTCATAACGATATCCTTGCCGTCAACGTTTCCGCCAGGACCTACCGCAACAACCTCTGCAACAGAGGGCTTCTCCTGTGCCTTGGCTGTAAGAATAATTCCGCTCTTGGTGGTTTCTTCCGCCTCGACCGACTTTATAACTACGCGGTCTGCTAATGGTCTGATTGTCATTGTCAGGTTCCTCCTTCAAAATAATGCAGTTTATTTTTCTTTAATGGTTTTAGCACTCTTTATCCCTGAGTGCTAATTATTACTTTATCACTTTTTCTCCGAATTGTCAAGTGCTTTTGCAAAAATAATCGCGGCAAACGCCAATATTTTCTGCACAAATCCTAAATAAAATGTAATATCCCACAAAAAACAGCATATTTTTGTTACTTTCTTGACAAGCTGCGCCCTTTGTGTTATACTGATTATGTACGATTAGCGAATAAAATGACAGGGTGCTGCGGGGCGCGGCACAGCACACGGAGGCGTCATCATGAACAAGATGTCAACTATACATCAAGAACACAATATGAAAACAGGGGGTGCAGAATCTTGACAAAAATGTTATCCTTCGACTTTGCAGCGCTTATGCTGCTGATTATCCTGCTGGGTTCAGTCATACTGCGAAGAATGACAAAGGGTATTTCAAACAAATGCTATCTGCTTACGCTTGTCACACTGATTATAACCACGCTGTTTGATATTTGGGCAATACACATGGACAACGTAAACGCGGGCGCGGGCATTACATACATGGCGCATTTGGGATACCTTATCTTCAGGGACGTGACAACGCCCGTCTACCTTTCTTATGTAATCAGCCTTACGGATTCGTGGCACAAATTCAGGGAAAGCATTATCCAGAAGCTTGCGTTTTTTGTGCCGATAACCTGCATTATCACAGCGCTTTGCATAAACCGCCTTATCGGCTGCCCTATATTCTCCGTAACAGACGGCGCTTATCAGCATGAGGGCGCGTTTGTAATGCTGTACATAGTCGCAGTATACTACATGATACTGGGAATTATATACCTGATTAAATACAAACGGCTGCTTCGCAATTCCCATGTTGCCGCTATCATTGCAATAATCCCGCTTAATCTGGCGGCGCTGGGCGTCCAGCTTTTTTACAGCAACATCACCGTGGAAATGTTTGCCTGCGCGCTATCCGTGCTTTTTATCAGCATGACAACACAGCGCCCAGAGGACCACATAGACCCCGTTACAAAGCTTGGCAACTTCAATGCTTACTCCAACGCGCTGAAGCGCAATCTGGATAACGAAAAGAATTTTACCATAATAATGATTAACATAGGCAATATAAGCTCTATCCAGTCGATGATAGGCTACGATTTAATTCAGTCGCTGCTTAAGCGCACCGCGAGCAGGCTTGACAAAATCGACAGGATGCTTAAAAGCCGCGCCGACTTGTACTTTCTTGACAGCGGACGTTTCCGCGTAATTCTTCAGGGCAAAAACCGCGTTAAAGCGGAGTCGTTTGCGGAGTTAATCAACAGCGCGTTCAGCCGCGCTATTGCGGAAAACGAGCTTTCGCTTACGATAATCGCCCATGTGTGCATAGTTCACTGCCCAGAGGATACTGCGGACTTCAAGCTGCTGTCCACGTTCGGCGCAAGCTTCCACGAAAATGTTAAGGTAAGGGCAACCGTGCTGAGGGCAAGCGAGATTATGAGCAACCAGCGCATGGACCTTATGAGCAACATTGACGAAATCATTGAAAAGGCGCTTAATAATCACAGCTTTAAGGTGTACTACCAGCCGATATTCTCAGTGGAAAAGCAAAGGTTCACAACAGCCGAAGCGCTGCTGCGGCTTATAGATGACGAGTACGGCTTTATTCCGCCCGATGTATTTATAACGGCAGCCGAGAAAAGCGGCGCAATCCACCGCATAGGCGACTTTGTTCTGGACGAGGTTTGCCGCTTTATCGCAAGCGACAGCTACAAAAAGCTTGGTCTGGACTACATAGAAATAAACCTGTCCGTGGCGCAGTGTATGCACGGCGACCTTGCGGACAAGGTGCTTGAAACGCTTAAAAAGCACGGTGTGCGCAGCGACCAGATAAACCTTGAGATAACCGAAACCGCCGCAAGCTACGCGCAGAACGTAATGAGAAACAACCTTGAAAAGCTCTCAACAGCGGGCATAAGCTTCTCGCTGGACGATTACGGCACGGGCTACTCAAATATGCGCCGCGTTGTGCAGCTTCCCCTTAAAATCATCAAGCTTGACAAATCCTTTGTGGACGAACAGGCTAACCCCAAAATGTGGTGCGTGCTTGAAAACACCGTAAAGATGATAAAGGATATGGATATGGAAATTGTGGTTGAGGGCGTTGAAACCGCCGATATGGCGGATAAATTCTCCGCGATAAACTGCGATTTTATACAGGGATACTACTTCTCAAAGCCTATCCCCGAAAAGGATTTTGTGGAGTTTATCTCCAACGCGCAGAAAAGCGCATAAGTACACGAAAGGAATTAAAAAAATGTCAAACGGACGCTATGGCGAGTTCGGCGGACAGTATGTTCCCGAAACGCTTATGACAGAACTTATCAACCTTGAAAAGGCTTATGAGTTCTACAAGAACGACCCCGACTTCAACAGGGAGCTTACACAGCTTTTCAACGAGTATGCGGGCAGACCCTCTCTGCTGTACTATGCGGAGAAAATGACAAAAGACCTCGGCGGCGCGAAAATTTACTTTAAGCGCGAGGATTTGAACCACACAGGTTCGCACAAAATCAACAACGTGCTTGGTCAGGCGCTGCTTGCAAAGAAAATGGGCAAGACCCGCATTATCGCTGAAACAGGCGCAGGTCAGCACGGCGTGGCTTCCGCTACCGCAGCGGCGCTGCTGGGACTTGAGTGCGAGGTGTTTATGGGCGAGGAGGATACAATCCGTCAGGCGCTTAACGTCTACCGCATGAAGCTTCTGGGCGCAAAGGTAAACGCCGTAACAAGCGGCACAAAAACCCTTAAGGACGCCGTAAACGAGGCTATGTCCGACTGGTGCAAGCGCACCCACGATACGCTTTATGTGCTTGGCTCGGCAGTAGGACCGCACCCGTTCCCCATGATAGTGCGCGATTTTCAGAGCGTTATCAGCCGCGAAGCAAGGGCGCAGATACTTGAAGCTGAGGGCAGGCTTCCAACCGCAGTAATGGCTTGCGTTGGCGGCGGAAGCAACTCTATCGGTATGTTCTCCTGCTTTGTAAACGATAAAGATGTTCGCCTTATCGGCTGTGAAGCCGCAGGCAGGGGCGTTCACACAGGCGAAACCGCCGCAACAATTGCGACAGGCTCGCAGGGCGTGTTCCACGGTATGAAGTCGCTGTTCTGCCAGAATGAGTTTGGTCAGATTGCGCCCGTATATTCCATTTCTGCGGGACTTGACTACCCCGGCATAGGCCCCGAACACGCGCATCTTTATACCTCCGGCAGGGCGGAATACGTCCCCGTAACCGATGACGAAGCAGTTGACGCTTTTGAGTATATTGCCCGCACAGAGGGCATAATTTGCGCCATAGAAAGCGCGCACGCCGTTGCGCATATCATGAAGCTTGCGCCCACCCTCAGCAAGGACGACATCATTATATGCTGTCTGTCTGGCAGAGGAGATAAGGACGTTGCCGCAATCGCAAGATACAGAGGAGTTGATTTGCATGAATAAGTTAAGAGAAGCGTTCACCAAAAACAACAAGACCGTTATCGGCTTTATGACCGCAGGCGACCCCACATTTGAAGCAAGCGTGCAGAATGTTCTTGCGCTTGCGGAGGGCGGCGCGGATATTATAGAGATAGGTATTCCCTTCTCCGACCCGATAGCAGAGGGCGCTATTATCCAGCAGGCAAATATACGCGCGCTGAAAAACGGAATGACCACCGACAAGGCATTTCAGCTTGTAAGACGTGTGCGCGAGAAAATCAGCACGCCCATTTGCCTTATCACATATCTTAATCCCGTATTCAAGTACGGCTATGACAGATTTTTTAAGGAGTGCGCAGACAGCGGCGTGGACGGAATTTTCGTACCCGATATGCCGTATGAGGAGCGCCCTGAGGCTGCCGAGTATGCCGAAAAGCACGGCATTTGCATAATTCCGCTTGTTGCGCCCGCAGAACCCGCGCGCATAAAGGCAATCGCGGAAAGCGCCAACGGTGACGGCTATGTATACGTCGCAAGCGCAATCAGCGACGAGGGTCTTACCGAGGAAAGCAAGGCGGAGCTTAAATGCGTTATTGACGAGGCGAGAAAATATACCGACCTGCCCATGGCGGTGTGGTTTGGTATCCATACGCCAAAGGAAGCTAAGCGCGTTGCCGAGATAGCGGACGGCGTTATCGTTGAAAGCGCCGCTGTGGAGCTTGTAACCAAGCACGGCGAAAAAGCCGCTCCCTACATTGCGGAATTTATCGAACAGATGAGAACCGCGCTTGATAATATGTGATTTTGCGAAAATAAAATTACGGCTTCACCAAATCAGTGAAGCCGTTTTGTTTTGCGTATTTCTCACAGCCAAGCGCCTTTGAGCGGCTTTGGCTGAAATCAGAAGTAGCCGTATTTCTTGCGCTTGGCAATAAGGAATATCACAGTAAGCACAAGCGCCATTATTTCGGCGACGATTATGGAAGCAAAAATTCCGTCCACGTCCCATATAAGCGGCATCAGGAACAATGCGGCAATCTGGAACACAAGCGTTCTCAAAAACGAAATTATCGCCGAAACCGCGCCGTTATTAAGCGCCGTAAAGAACGCCGAGCCGTAAATGTTAAATCCGCACAGCAGGAATGAGATGGAGAATATCATAAATCCGCGCAGCGTAAGGTCGAACAAATCCTTATCATAGCTTGCAAAAAGCATTGTCAGCGGATATGCCAACAACTCGGCAAGCGCAGTCATAATAATGCCCGCCGTGCCGATAATAACAAGGCTTTTGCGCAGCAGACTTTTAAGCTCATCTCGGTTATCCGCGCCGTAATGATATCCCACTATCGGCGCAGAGCCTATCGAATACCCGATAAACGCCGCAATGAAAATAAAGTTGACATACATAATTATGCCGTATGCAGATACGCCGTCCTCTCCCGCATACGTCATAAGCTGAGAGTTGTACAGCATACTTACAAGCGAGGAGGAAATATTGCTCATAAGCTCTGACGAGCCGTTGGCGCTTGCTTTAAGCAGCGGCATTACCTCAAGCCGCGTCCAATGAAATCTTAAAATGCTCGAATTTTTTCTTGCGAAATAGACGAACGGCAAAAATCCGCCAACGCACTGGCTGATAACAGTAGCAATTGCCGCGCCCTCGATTTTCCAGCCAAACACGCCGACAAACAGAATGTCAAGCACAATATTCATCACGCCCGCAGCCACCGTAACATAAAGACCAAGCTTCGGTTTTTCCGCAGTAATAAGGAAGCTTTGAAATGCGTTTTGCAGCATAAACGCGGGAGTGCCTATAAGCACTATTCTGCCATAAGATACACAATACGGAATCATCGCTTCAGTTGCGCGCAGCAGCCTTGCCACAGGCTCTATAAATATAATTCCCGCCACGGCAAGTATAATACCCGCAACTATATCAAGTATTATAATCATGGAAAAATAGCGGTTTGCGCGGTCATTATCATGCTCGCCCAGAGTTTTGGAAACAAGCGCCGAGCCACCCGCGCCAAGCATAAAGCCAACCGCGCCAAGCATCATAATAAACGGCATGATGATATTAAGCGCAGCAAAGGGCGTTTTTCCTACAAAATTCGACACGCAAAGTCCGTCAACCACGCCATATACGGAGGTAAATATCATCATAATAACAGACGGTATTACAAAGCGTATCAGCTTTTTGTAGGTGAATTTGTCGGAAAGTTTTATTTCCTGCATTTTATCACTCCTTACACATAATAAAAGCGCCCCAAAACAGTTCTTTCAAAACCAATTTCCGAGCGCACTCGACATCTTTTCGACTGTTCCGCTGCGGCGGGCAGTCCTCCGATGACATATATTCAAACAGCAATTAGTATAACATATATTATTGTAATTGTCAATAGCAAAATGCAGTTTTTCGGGTTCTGTCAATATCATCAGCCGCACATTTTTTGACTATCAGCTAATCAGATGCTAAAAATGGAACTGGCGCAGACAGGCTCTGCAATTGATTCAGCCTGTTCTTGAATTTGTAAAGCACAAAGAATAATAAGAATTTTCGCGATTTTAAGGCAATAATGCCAATTGGGCGGAGATTTCTATTTCAGCCGTGAAAAAAGGCGCGGCAAGCCGTAATATTCCACTTGACAAAGCGCCCAAAGCATGATAAAATATATATGTACCAAAGTACTGTTATGGGGTCGTAAAGGCTTCGACGGGGATTTTGATGCACGATAAGCGAGTAGTGAGGGCGAAATCACTTTAATCGTCGCAAACTTAAATTTAAACGCAGACAATCGTCCCGTTTTAGCAGCTGCCTAGGCGCGCTGCCGTCGTTTCAGAAAGTACCACGGTTCTGATATCGGCGTCGACTAGTGGTGAACGCTTCACGCGAGTAGCCTTGCAGCTTGAAGTGTACTAAAGGCTACCAAACCGCATAGCCTGTTTATCGGCGCTGCGGCACGGGAATTTCAAAAGATAGACTGCACTCGGAGAAAGTTGTGTGGACGGATTTTCGGACAGGGGTTCAATTCCCCTCGACTCCACCAGCGTCCCGCTGGACCTATTCCGACATAGGTTCAGCGGATTTTTTTATTTATCCCGTGTTTTGAGGAAATCTTTTTGGCAGCGATTTTACAACAAATCGAAGGGCATAAACTCCCCGTTTATCGGGTCGGAGAACGATATAAGTTTACAATTTCCGAAGCAGATAAATGGGTTCGCAACGGAAAAATCAGTGAATAAGAAAGATGAGATGGTGAAATAAATGCAGCACAAAGTTCCTTCCGCAATAACGCAAATTAAACTCAATAGAGCAACCTTTACAGATGTTAAGGTTGATGGTCTTACATTTGTTAATTTCTTTTATGGCAATAATGGCGCGGGCAAATCATCAATTGGTCATGCGATTGAAGAAGATGATGGTGTTGTCTGGGCAGACGGAAAGACAGCAGCCGACTATGATGTCCTTGTCTATAACCAGGATTATATAAATAACAACTTTGAAAATTACGGTGATTTAAGAGGTGTATTCATCTTCGGTGAGGAAGATATTGAAGCAAAGAATAAAATTGCCGTATTAACTGATGAAAAGAAACAGAAAGCCGACGAAAAGACAGCCGCAGGTGATGAATATAAAAAGAAAAAAGCAAGTGTTGATGCGGCACTTATTCAATTTCAAGATACCTGTTTTTCTAAAACCGCCGATATCCGCAAGCGCTTTGAAAAGTGTATGGACGGCAAAAAGCAGAAAAGGGGCTTTGCAGATGCTATCCTCCAAGAAAAATCCCCAAAAGAGTATGATTTATCGGAGTTGGAACGGCTTTATAATATAGCTTTCGATGATACCGCTATAACTTATAGCGAGTTTAAGAAAGCCAGAGCCACTACATATGGCAGCCTTTCTGGAAAAGACCTGCTGGATAAGCCCATCATCAGCAGCGGTGATACCCCGTTTGCCCGTTTTCTGAAAGCTTTGGGCAGCACAGCTTCCGATTGGGTTCGTGATGGACATACACGTTTTTCGGGTGTTTGCGGTGAAAAATGCCCCTACTGCCAACAGAAACTCCCGACAAATTTTGAAGATGAAATTGCCGCCACGTTTGACGCACAGTATCAGCAGGATATACGGGACTTGGGACAATTCCAAGCCGCATACAACAGAGAAACAGCAGACATCGTGCGTGTGCTGCAATCTAATGTTGTTGCTGCAATGCCGTCTGTTGATTTACAGTCGTATCAAGAAAAAATCTCGCTGTTGGAAAGTAAATTTGAAGTCAACCGACAGCGTATTGCCGAAAAAGTAAAAGAGCCTTCAAAAATGATTTCATTGGAGGATACCGACACATTGCTTCTTGATATCGGTGCAATTATTGATGACATCAATAAATTGATTAAAGCTAATAACGATGTCATTGCTGCCAAAAAGAGCAGTAAGGCAAAATGCAAAACTGAAATCTTGCAGCATCTTGCGTTTGCGCTTGCTCCTGAAGTAAAAAATTATCTGGCTGAGATTGCTCAGTTGGAAAAGGATATTGCACAGGCAGCTAAGCGAGAAACGGCGCTGAAGAAAGAAATTGGCGATATTACAAGGGAAATCGCAGACCTGAACAAACATAATGTAAATACCGAAGCAGCCATCGACAGCATTAACAAAATTCTGGGTGATTCCGATTTCCAAGGATTTAGTATTCGCGCCAAGCGAGGTATTGAGAATGTTTATGAAATCGTGCGTGGAAATGGCGATGTCGCAGAAAACCTTAGCGAAGGTGAACGCAATTTTATTGCATTCCTGTATTTTTACCACAGAGTTCTCGGAAGTATGAACAGCGAAGAACTGAAAGAAAAGATTATCGTTATTGATGACCCTGTGTCGGGTATGGACGGCAATGCGCTTTTTATTGTCAGCTCTATCGTGCGCGGCATGATTGACGTCTGCTCTAACAACACTGAATACAGAAATCCCGATGTAAAAGACGATTATATCAAGCAGATTTTCATTCTTACGCACAATGCTTATTTCCATAATGAAATCACTCAGAAGCAAGCGGCGCGTTACAGCAGCACGTCATTTTTTGTTATAAGAAAAACAGACAACAAATCCACCGTTGTTCCGTGCGTGCGTCCAAGCCAAATTGTGGGCGAACAGGAAAACTACAACCCTGTGCAGAATTCTTACGCCGCGCTGTGGGACGAGTTGAAAAAGCTGTACAAACAGGAACATTCCTCCATTGCAATCAATAATGTATCGCGCAGAATTTTGAATTATTATTTTCAAAGGCTTTGCGGATTTGATGGCGCTGATATTCGCCGTATTGTTTTGCAGACAAACAAGAGCCTTTTTGTCACCGAGGAGGACGGCAAGCTGAATTATGACAGGTATCGGCTGGCGTCCGCGCTGCTTCGTTATGCGGGAAATCAGTCTGACATCGGCGATGAGATGCTTGTTGATGATGAATGTCTAAACGGCGAGTGCCACAAGACTGTGTTCGCATTGATTTTCAAGGCTATGGAGCAGGAGCAGCATTACAAAATGATGATCAATGAAAGCTGATAATGCTGACGAAATCCGTAAGCGCCTGCTTAATACATAAGAAAGGGTGATAAGATGTTCGATATATTCAGACTAAAAGAGGTCTTGGCGAAGTACAAAGAGGTTTTTGTATCTCAACTGTGGGACAGCGAAAAATACAAATGGGAAGCGGTGAAGTGTTTTCAAGACAACTGGAACGTAAACGCGCCCGATTTTGCGGATATGCTGACCCGCTCGCTGGCAAAGACATATAATCTGCTTGCTTCCATGAACAATTTCCCTGCAAAGATGATTGAGGGATTTGCAAGGGTCGCGCCCGAAGAAGTCCGCGCTATGTACATTGCGCTGTTTGATGAAAGTGAAGATGTTGTATCCCGTATTCTGGAGTTCAAGGATAATTCCTCAACCTTGCTTGAAAAGTACGGAAACGGCGCAGGACAGCATTACCAGTACGAAAACGCCGTCAGCACCTATCTTTGGCTGCGCTATCCCGATAAATACTATATGTACAGATATGGCGAGGTGAAAGCTGTCGCTGATGAACTGGGCAGCGGCTACCGATTCAAAAAGGGCGCTTATGCCGATAATCTGCGCAATTTCTTTGCGCTTTATGATGAAATCCGTGCTGAATTGAAAAACGACAGCGGCTTGGTTAATCTCATGAAAAGTCAGCTTACAGAGAATTGCTATCCCGACGCGGAGCTTTGCACCTTAACCATTGATGTCGGCTTCTATATCAGCAGGTATTACAGCGCCGCCAATAACGCTCCCACTGCCGAGGAATTGCAGCCGATAGACTATACCGCCGTCAGTGCAGAGGAATTGGCGGCAACGGGCGAGGAAAATCCAACTGCCATTGCGGACGAAAACAAAGCCTACGGCAAGGCGGAATTTCTTAATGAGGTCTACATGACCGAGGGTAAGTACGATACCCTTGTTGCTGTGCTGAAAAACAAGAAGAATATCATTCTGCAAGGCGCTCCCGGTGTTGGAAAAACCTTTGCCGCAAAGCGGCTGGCATACTCCGTTATGGGTGAGCAGGACGAAAGCCGCATAGAATTTGTACAGTTTCATCAGAATTATTCTTATGAGGATTTCATGATGGGATATAAACCCGTGAATGACGGATTTGAATTGAAGTACGGCATTTTCTATCGCTTCTGTCAAAAAGCGGCAAACCAACCCGACAAGGACTTTTTCTTTATCATTGATGAAATCAACCGCGGCAACATGAGCAAGATTTTCGGCGAGCTGCTTATGCTGATTGAGCGGGATTACAGGGAAACTAAAGCAACGCTTGCATACAACGGCATGACATTCTCCGTGCCGAAAAATCTATATATCATCGGCATGATGAATACCGCAGACCGCAGCCTTGCAATGATTGACTATGCGCTGCGCCGCCGTTTCAGTTTCTTCGAGGTAGAGCCGGGATTTGATTCTGATGGATTTATAAAATATCAAAATTCGCTCAATAACGAAACGCTGAATGAGTTGGTTTCAAAGGTAAAGGAGCTAAATCGTGAGATTGCTCTGGATAAATCCCTTGGCAAAGGCTTCTGCATTGGTCACAGCTATTTCTGCGGACAAACCGAATGCACCGAGGAGTGGCTGCGGGCAATTGTGGATTATGACATTCTGCCAATGCTCAGCGAGTATTGGTTTGACGATATGAATAAATTGCAGCGCTGGGAGAATATTCTGCATGGTGTGTTTCAATGATTAAGGATAAAAGTATATTCATCAAGAATATTTACTATATGCTGTCCTATGCTTTCACAGCCTTAACGCCAGCCCAAGATGATGAAATAGCGGCGGAGGAATTTGACAACATACATAATCTTTTTGCGGCTATTCTCGCAAAGGGTATCGGTCGGCAATTAAAGCAGGGGCTGTATCGGGAATATCTTAACCGCAAAGAGGATATGCCCGCTCTGCGCGGGAAAATTGATATGCAGGGAACTATAAAAAACAAGCTTGCCCGAAAGCAGTCGCTTACCTGTGAGTATGATGAGCTGTCCGAAAACACTCTGCTTAACCAAATCCTCAAAACAACCGTTATGCTGCTGATTTGCCACGCAAAGGTTGATACGCAATACAAGAGCGATTTGAAAAAGGAAATGCTGTTCTTTTCGGCTGTGGATACTATTGAGCCGACCTCAATAAAATGGTCAGCTATCCGTTTTCAGCGGAGCAATCAAAGCTACCGAATGCTAATCAGCCTGTGTCAGTTTATTCTGGAGGGTATGCTGCTTACCACCGACAAAGGCGAATACAAAATGTCGTCCTTTGTTGACGAGCAGCGTATGTGCAGGCTATACGAAAAATTCATTCTTGAATACTTCAGCAGGGAGTATCCTGCGATAGATGTGCGTGCGTCACAAATTCCGTGGGCGTTAGATGATGGAGTTGGCACAATGCTGCCGATTATGCAGAGCGATATTACGCTCAGCTATGGCGGCAAGGTTCTGATTATTGACGCAAAATACTATTCCCATACTACGCAGGTTCAGTATGACAGACATACGCTGCACTCCAACAATCTCTATCAGATTTTCACTTATGTCAAAAACAAAGACGCTGAATTTGGCGATAAGCCGCACGAGGTTTCGGGTCTGCTGTTGTACGCGCAGACTGACGAAGCTGTTCAGCCTGATAACACCTACATGATGAGCGGAAACAAAATCAGCGTGAAAACTCTCGATTTGAACTGCGATTTCTCGGAGATTAAAAGTCAACTGAATACAATTGCAGATAAATACTTTAATGGCTGATATTTCTTTGCAAAATGAGCATTGCACATTTTGCAAAATAAGAAAAATACACCTGTAAATGCAGCGGCAGCAGTGCCGACCAAACCAAGGTCAGCACTGCTGCCGATTTTTATTGTTTCTGATAAAAACTGCGCTCGTATCCGTCTGCTCTAAGCGGATTGCCGCTTCTTCTACTAATACTTTTTAATCCGTCTGAGAATTGTCGGCGCTTTCGTCCGCTGCTGTTTTATCCTGCAAGGTATCGGAATTTTCGGGCATTTCGCCGCCGCTTGGTTTTGCATTGCCTGCGCCGTTTGGCTTGCGCAGGGCAATATCCATCATGGCGATAAGCTGCTCATCAGTGGGCATGGGCTTTGTCATTTTGCCGTGCTTTTCCTGCACCTTTTCAAACGCCAGCTTCATCATTGCAAGCTTTTCCGCTTGGGATAGCTCACGCTCGGCAGGCTTAGGCGCAGGCGCGGGAGTTCTTTCGGCTCTCAGCTTTTCCACAAGCTGCTGCGCCTTGTCGTTAAGCTCCTGTTCTTTCTGAATTTCTTTCTGCGCTGCGGGCTTTGGCTTTTCAGCCGCAGGCTCGGCACATTCACCCTTATCCGCACGGCGATTTATGGTATTGAGAGCGGCGCCTGTTCCCAGAAGTATCCAGAACACAGGCGCAACGGATACAACGGAGTCGTTGAACATTCCCGCCGCAAGATAGCCGATTATCGCCAGCATAACCGCAATGCCGAAATACTGCTCCTGACGGTAGCTTTTTTTAAGCGCGTACAATCTGAAGCAATCCACAATATAGAATACACATATAGCCAGAAAAGCTATCAGCGCTATAAGTCCGCTGCTGAAGAAAATTTGCAGATACAAATTATGCGGCTTATCCACAGTAATATAGAAGCCCTCGCCATAGGCGCTGTACTTTGCAAGATAATCGTTCTGCGGAAATATCAGCGCGAACGTATCAGGTCCGTAGCCCGTAATCATACATTCATCAAGCAGCGGGATAGTTCTTGACCAGATATATCCTCTGGACGAGCCAAGCTTCTCCTTGCCCTTAAAGCCGATTGCTTCCGCGTTTATCGGCGTTACCCTCTCGCCTGTTTCAAGGTCAATCATGTGTATCTGCTTCTCATTGAACAGGCGGAACAGCAAAGCCTGGTCGTCCCTGCCGTCAAACCACATAAATATACCATCGTTGTATTCAAGCTCATCACTTGTTGCGGCGAACTCGAAGTTAATTCCCTTGAAATCCTCGTCTGCCATTACAATGCCGTACTGGCTTTCAGCCGTGGGAACAACTTCCCCCGCGGAGTCGGTGAAAACATACTCATGATTTTCCGCATCAAAGGATATGGTAAGCACATCGGTCTGAGAAGTGAACGAAACGCTGCCGTCCTTGTTGTGAGTAACCTCGCGCACAGGCAGTTCCGCAAGCATATCGGTCTGCTCCGCTGGCACGAAAAGCGCCGCTATATCCTCCACCAGTGTGGGAACGCGGGCGAAAAGCGCGTTATCCGTGGCTATATTTACTCCCACAACCGCCACAACTGCGGCAGCCACCACGGAAACCGTGATTTTCCAGCGGCGTATCAGCACCCGCGCAAACACTATAATTCCCACAACGGCTGCGGCTGCCACTGCCACAAAGCCGCTTCTTGCCTCGCCCGCAAGCAGCATAAATATCGAAATAAGCGCAAATACGGCGGTGATAATTCTGTATACAAGCTTCCTGCTTGTAAAGGCAAGCACAGTGAACAGCGGAACAATCATTCCCGCAAAGCTGCCCATGTAGTTGTAGTGATACAGCGCGCCGTACATCTTCTGCTTTTCAGTAAGGATAACCTCATTCATGCCTATCGTATCTCTGTATTTTGCATCAATAACAATATCCTTGAACCACTCATAATTAAGCAGGTCATTGCCGAAATACTGGAAAAGTCCTATAACAAAGTTTACCCCCGTGCAAATCATCAGCGCCAGCACAATAAAGCTGAAGTTCTGCGATTTCTTGAAGGCGAACATGGTAAACAAAAACATCACGAAATAGCACGCAATGGTGAAAAATCCCTCTGCACGGTCATACATACCGTTAAATGCAAATTCCCCATACTTTGAGCCGATAGCGGAAGCAAGCGTCATCGCCACATACAAAACCGAAGCGCCGACATAGACAAGGCTTATTTTCTCGGCACGGCGGAACAGATAAACGCAGCAGAAAAGCGCCACCACAAGCATCGCAATCGCAGCGATTGCAACGGCAAATGCCTTAACCTGCGAAAACGCGTCAATGTAGTAATAAACGCCCTCGGTTTCGGACTGCGATCCGTGGAACAAGCGATTAAGCAATGTGCTGTCCGAGGCGATAAGAGTTACCCGCATAAGCGTTGGAATTATCGCAAGCGCTATCACAGCGGGAAAAAATATGGCAAGCGCCGTGTAGTCAAACGTTGATTTCTGATTTTTCTGTATCATCTGTATGCTCCTGTTGATTTATTTTTTCTTGGGTTATTTCTTGTACAGCGCCAGCCTTGCCGCTTTTCAGCTTTTCCTTATTTGCGGCGCGGAATACGGTTTTGAAAAGAATAGATATATCAAGAAATATGTTCCAGCTTTCTATGTACCGAACATCTAACTCAATCCTGCGCTTTATTGAGGTATCGCCGCGCAGACCGTTAATCTGCGCAAGCCCTGTCATGCCAGGCTTCACCTGATGCTTTATCATGTACATAGGCACTTCGTGCTTGAACGTTTCCACATAGTACGGTATTTCGGGGCGCGGACCTACAAGGCTCATTTCGCCCTTAAGCACGTTTACAAGCTGCGGCAGCTCGTCAATGGAAAGCTTGCGAATAAGCGCGCCAAAGCGCGTTCGGCGCGGGTCGTTATCGGTACTCCATGCGGTGTCGGATTTGTCGCTGTCGCGCATGGATTTGAACTTGTACATCACAAACGGCTTTTTGTTGTAGCCTATGCGTTGCTGACGGAATATAACCTTTCCGCCCATGGTTGCCTTAATTACAATTGCGCACACAAGCATAAGCGGCGAACATAGCACAAGCATAACAGCACTTCCCACTATATCCATAGCCCTTTTCATAAACGCATTGCCTATGTTATCCAGCGGAATGCGCCTAATATTCATTACAGGAATACTGCCCACCATGTCAATTTCGGGCGTTGCGGACATATATTTGTATATTGACGGAATAACCGATATCTTTGTTCCCGTTATTTCGCAGGCTTCAACAGCGCTTTGCAGATTGTGCATTTCGTCTGCGTCCAGCGCCACCACTGCTTCATCATAGTGGAAACTGTCAAGCACCGCCCGCATATCCCCAAAACCGCCCGCAAGCTTTGCGTCAAGGCTGTCGCTGTCGGATATATAACCCGTGCAGTGAAAGCCGATTTGCTTCTCCTCTCTGATGGTTTCAAGAAAATGCGCCGCAGTCTGCCCGCCGCCTATTATGAGTATATTCTTGCGGTTGTACCCCTTTTTTCGGAAGCTTCGCAGCACCTTTCGCAGCACAATGCGCTTTGCCGAAATCATAACAAGGTCAAGCACCAGAAATATCACCAGCGCCCAGCGCGAGAAATGGATAAGCTTTACGACATAAAGCATTGCAACGATTATAAGTCCGTCTATCAGAAAAGCCTGCACAAGCCTTGCAAGCTCCTTGCCAAGCGTGCCGGTGCGATAGCTGTCATACAGTCCCAGACAGCCGTAGGTTATAAGCTGTATCGGAACAAAAACGCACGCGAGCCTTATATAGTCTATAAAATTAAAGCTCTTTTCAAAATCCAGCATACAGAACACTATGGCGTAAGCCAGCGCCACTGCGGCAATGGCAAGCAAAGCGTCACTGATAACATTAAGCCTGTTAAACAGCTTCTGGTTTTCTTTTATCATTATAATTCCTTTCGCCGCACTTTCAGCGGCAGATTTCCCTTAAATAATATTGCGCAAGCCTTTGCGCTTCGGTATGGATTTCATATCCTTGCGCCGTCAAATCAGCGCAGTCGGCAGTCCTTTG
The DNA here is from genome assembly GCA_964556595.1 of uncultured Ruminococcus sp. Classification (GTDB taxonomy): domain Bacteria; phylum Bacillota; class Clostridia; order Oscillospirales; family Ruminococcaceae; genus CAG-115. The sequence continues at coordinate 27,123 of CAZKXB010000003.1, forward strand.
CGCAGCGGAAATTGCCGCCTTTGCCCACTCCTGCGGCTCAGCCTTTAACGGCATAAAATCCACGCTGTCGGAAATTTTAACCTCTGCGGTGATTTTATCCGAAAAAAGGCAGCTTACGCCCACCGCCTGAGCCTCAATTCCCACAACGCACAAACCCTCGTAATTTGAGGGCAGAATGAAGCAGTCAAATGCGTTGTAAAGCCTGTCGGTATCACTGCGCTGACCCAGAAACATCACCCTGTCCGCAAGCTTCATCTCGTCCACTTTATCGCGGATACGCTGCATATCCGCGCCCATTCCCGCCATAAGCAGATAGCTGTTGGGGTGAAGCTTACATATTTCGCGAAAGATTTCAACCAAAAAGTCGTGATTTTTCTGCGGACAAAAACGTCCTATATGCCCGAATACCAACGCTTCGGGGGAAATACCAAGCTCCGCGCGAAGCGAAACGCGCTTTGCATTATCCCGCGCGAAAACCTCTCCGTCCACCGCGTTGCGCAGAATACGGACGCCGCCGCACGGCGCGCTTTCATCAAGCAAATCATATACGGGCGCATTGCCGTAAAGCCAGTGCGCGGCATATTGCGAGCAAGCCAGCCTGTGAGTAGCGCCAATGCCGCAGAAATGCTTAAGCACGGACTTTGCAAAATTTCTTACAAGCTCCCTTTTGCCGCCCGAAGTGCTGTGGTTGTGGATTATTCTGACGGGAACTCCCGCTTTTTTCGCCGCCCTCAGCGCGGGCGCAGACAGCGTGCCAAGGTGGCAATGCACAATCTTATAGCCGTTCTGCTTAAGCAGAGCGGACAGAGTTTTTATATAGCGCGGAGTGTTTTTTATATGGCACAGGCGATATATCCGCCCGCCAAGGCTTTCTATCTCGCTTTCGGGAATGCGTTTCGAGGTATCAAAAACAAAAAAATCAAACTGCACCTTTTGGCGGTCGATATGCCGATAGTAGTTCATAACCACCTGCTCGACCCCGCCGCCGTCCATATTTCCAAGAACCTGCGCTATTCTGACAGGCGCAGATAAATCAGCATTATTCAATCAAATCTTCCTTTGCCAAACAAAATATTGCGCAAAAACAACTTCAAACGCCAAAAACTGCGCTTTCATGCAACATCTTTAATTATATCATCTGCGCAGGTGTTTGTCAAGAAAAACGCGCCGCTTTGCGCCTTTCCAAAATCCACCCCTGCCACAAAGCAAACGGGCGATTGGGGTCGCCCGTTGCCAATTGTAAAAAAATCCATTTGCCGTCTGACGAAAAATCGTCAGCTGCCGACACCGCAGATGGCGGTTTATCGGCAACCCCCTCCCGCAGTCTGGCGAGAAATCGTCAGATGCTAGGAAGCAGTGCCGCGGCTAGGCTTAGTGCCTGCCGCGGTGCTGCTGACGACGCAGATGGCGGTTTATCGGCAGACTGAAAGCGTATCGTCCTTTACGCCGACCGTAATAGTATCTCCCTGCCGAACCTTGTCCGCAAGTATTTCCTTTGCAATAAGCGTTTCAAGATGGCGCTGCATATAGCGCTTAAGCGGTCTTGCGCCGTAAATCGGGTCGTAGCTTGCTTCCACAATAAAGCTCTTTGCCTCATCGCTCAGCACAAGGTCAAGCTGCTTTTCTTTCAGGCGCTTTTTAAGCGATACGGTCTGCAAATCTATAATGCCGAAAATCTCGTCCTTGGTAAGCGGCTTGTAGAATATAGTTTCGTCCAAACGGTTGAGAAATTCGGGACGGAAGCTGCGCTTAAGCAGCGCTTCCACATTACCGCGCGCTTCTTCCGAAATCTCGCCCCTGTCGTTTATTCCCTCAAGAATATACTGCGAGCCTAGGTTTGACGTAAGAATGATAATGGTGTTCTTGAAATCCACAACTCTGCCCTGGCTGTCGGTAACTCTGCCATCATCAAGCACTTGCAGCAGAACGTTGAACACATCGGGGTGAGCCTTTTCCACCTCGTCAAACAAAACTACGGAGTAGGGCTTTCTGCGCACCGCCTCGGTAAGCTGACCGCCCTCCTCATAGCCGACATATCCGGGAGGCGCGCCAATCAGTCTGGAAACGCAGTGCTTCTCCATATATTCGCTCATGTCAAGACGAATGATGTTGTGTTCGTCATCAAACAGCGCTTCGGCAAGCGCTTTGGCAAGTTCCGTCTTGCCCACGCCCGTGGGACCCAGAAACAGGAACGAGCCAAGCGGCTTTCTTGGGTCGTTTATGCCCGCGCGGGAACGCATAATTGCCTCCGTTACGCGGTCTACCGCTTCATTCTGACCTATAACGCGCTTGTGCAGAGTATCGCCAAGCGAAAGTATCTTCTGCCGTTCGCCCTCAACAAGCTTCTGCACGGGTATTCCCGTCCATCTGCCCACAATGCGCGCTATTTCCTCGTCGCTTACCTTGTCGCGCAGCAGGGAATCCGTCTTTGCTTCCTCCGCAAGCTGCTCCTCCTTTTCCAATTCGCTTTGAAGCTGGGGCAGCCTGCCGTACTGAAGTTCCGCAGCCTTATTAAGATTATATTCGCGCTTTGCCTTTTCGATATCGGCGTTGGTCTGCTCAATCTCCTTGCGCAAATCCTGAACCTTGGTTATAGCGGATTTCTCGTTTTCCCACTTTGCTTTCATGGCGGAGAATTTTTCGCGCAGCTCCGCAAGCTCCTTGCGAATATCCTCAAGATGTTCCTGTGAAAGCTTGTCGGTTTCCTTTTTCAGCGCGGCTTCTTCAATCTCATGCTGCATTATGCTGCGGCTTATTTCGTCAAGTTCGGTGGGCATACTGTCCATTTCGGTGCGTATCATTGCGCACGCTTCGTCAATAAGGTCGATAGCCTTATCGGGCAGAAAACGGTCTGTGATATAGCGATTGGAGAGCGTTGCCGCCGCGATTATCGCGCTGTCGTGAATTTTAACGCCGTGGAATACCTCGTACCGCTCCTTAAGTCCGCGCAGTATGGATATAGTGTCCTCAACCGTAGGCTCGTCCACCATAACCGTCTGGAAACGGCGTTCAAGCGCGGCGTCCTTTTCGATATATTTGGAGTACTCGTCAAGCGTTGTCGCGCCGATACAGTGAAGCTCACCGCGCGCAAGCATTGGCTTGAGGATATTGCCCGCGTCCATTGCGCCGTCCGTCTTTCCCGCGCCGACAATAAGGTGCAGCTCGTCAATAAACAGCAGGATTTTGCCCTCGCTCTTTTTAACCTCCTGCAAAACAGCTTTAAGGCGCTCCTCAAACTCGCCGCGGTACTTTGCGCCCGCGATAAGGCTGCCCATATCCAGCGAGAACAGCTTTACATCGCGCAGATTTACAGGGACATCACCGCGCACAATACGCAGCGCCAGACCCTCCGCAATGGCGGTTTTGCCAACGCCGGGTTCGCCGATAAGGCAGGGATTGTTCTTGCTTTTTCTGGAAAGAATGCGGATAACGTTCCTTATCTCGCTGTCGCGACCGATAACGGGGTCAAGCTTGTTCTGGCGCGCAAGCTCCACCAAATCCTGACCGTATTTTTTCAGCACATCATAGGTATCCTCAGGATTTTGTGAGGTTACGCGCGCACTGCCGCGTATATCCGAAAGCGCTTTAAGCAGCTTGTTTTTGTCAATGCCAAAGCTTTTGCATATTCCCTTTACGCCGCTGTCCGCTTTTTCAATCAGCGCGATAAACAAATGCTCAACCGAAACATACTCGTCTTTCATGCGCTCTGCCTGCGCTTCGGCTTCGGTAAGAGCCTTGTCAAGGTCGGGGGATACAAAGATTTTTCCCGCCTCTCTGCCGCTGCCCGTAACGCGCGGCATACCCTCCACAAACTTAAGCGCAGCCTGCTGGGCAGCGTTTGCGTCAATATTCATGCGGGTGAGTATCTGCGGCACAAGACCGCCCTCCTGCGAAAGCAGCGCATACAGCAAATGTTCCTGCTCCACACAGTTGTTCTGATAGCTTACAGACATATCCTGTGCGGATTGGATAGCTTCAAGCGATTTTTGTGTAAATTTATTGGGATTCATAAAATCAGTCCTCCTTTACAGCATTTCTAACTGTCAGATAATAAAACTCTGCCTGCGGATATTTTCCGCATAGCTTTTTTCAGCAAGCGCAGCGGCTGCGCTTTCATCGGGCAGGGCGGAAAAATAGTGCTTCATCGCCGCGTCAAACGTGGTCATATACTCCGCCACAACCTCACCCAAGGCTTCGTCTGATATATCCGCGTCGGGCATATTAAGCGTGCGGGTGAATTTACCATTATCTATGGTATAGATTATATCCTGTGTAAGCTTGCCCGCGATATACCCCTGCTCCAGCGCCGTCCATATTCTGAAAAAACCCGTAAGGTCGGCTGTAAGCTGCAAATTCTGCGTGCGGAAGGAAACCTTAAGTTCTCCCGCCCTTTTGCCGCCCCTTGTGAAAATCTCCACCGAATAGCGCACCGTGGGCTTATAGCGGTATTTAAGCGCCGTGCGGCAGGAAAGCGTACCCACCGATGGCTGTTCAAGATAATAAAAGCCATCGTTTATAGAGCGCTGAAGCGACGAAATAATCTCTTTCATGCGCATTTCGGGCGTGGTATACGCAACGCGCTGTGCCAGTATCTGGTTTATCATTGCGGAACGGCTAAGCCCCTCTGCCTGCGCCAGCGCGTCAACAGCCTCAACCACGCTGTCCGACAGGACAAGGCTGTAAATACTTTTATTCAAGCCATCACTTCCTCTCATGTAATAATCGTACCACAAAATTATTAACTTGTCAAGCATTTTTAATAAATTTCCTTGCAACTTTCACAAATATTTATTTCTCACCTGTCGCACAAGGTCGAGAAAAAATGCACACAAAGACGATAATTGACGATTTATATAAAAATGCCTATTGACAAAACGTTCATTGAGCGGTATAATATGGTTAGTATGTTTTACATACATAATTTCGTCTGCTTTGGAGGTTTTTATTATGGACAAGAGCAAATTATCCCTTATTGGTCTTATCGTTGGCTGCGTAGGTATTCTTTTCACAATTCTCGGTATGATTCCTGTGCTGTTCGTCTTTTCGTTTATTGCGCCGATTTTGTCGCTTTTCGCTATAATCGCAGGCGCGCTTACACTTAAGAAGGCTGATGGCACTGCAAACGGTATGTCTATCGCCACCCTCATTATCGGAATTGTATTCCTCATAATCGGTATCCCCGTATTCTTCTGCGGAACCTGCTACTGCCGTATTGCCTGTGCCGCAGGCGGCTGCGCTCAGTGGGCAGACGCGCTTGCTCGCGCTTCCGCTTATATGTAATCGGGCGAAGCTTCTCGGCAAAATACAACTTAAACCAACAAAACCCTGCCCGTTTCGGGGCAGGGTTATTTTATCAGGAGAGAATTTTATGTTTCCCGGTTTTTATATAGGCGACAGATTTTTCGGCAGCTATATGCTTGTTTCGCTGGTGGGCGCTTTTCTTGCAGTTCCGTTTGCGGTATACTATTACAAGAAAAAGTGCAAAGCTGACGCGGATATGATACTTATGTTTCTGGTTGCCGCGGTGGGTGCGTTTTTCGGTATGCACATTCTGTACGCCATTACAAATATCCCCAATTTTGGTCTGCTTGCGCAGGCAACGGACTTTTTAAACTTTATAGAAATCCTCGGCACGCTGGTGGGCGGCTCTGTATTCTACGGCGGTTTGCTCGGAGGAATGTTGGCAGGGTGGATATACATAAAAAAAGCGAAAATGGATATCGGGCTTACCTGCGACTGCGCCGCGCCCGCCATTGCGCTTTTCCACGGTTTTGGAAGAATAGGCTGCTTCCTTGGCGGCTGCTGCTACGGCGTGGAAAGCGAATACGGAATTGTGTTTACAAACTCGCTTTCGGAGGAAGCCAACGGCGTCCCCAGAGTTCCCGTACAGCTTTACGAATCCGCGTTTGAATTCGCGCTTTTCTTTGTGCTGTGGCGTTTGCTTGCCAAAGGGAAATTCAGCGGCAGGCTGCTTAACATCTATTTGTTCGTCTATCCCGTGGGCAGATTTATTCTTGAATTCTGGCGCGGTGACGAATACCGAGGACGGCTGTTCGGGCTTTCAACCTCGCAGCTTATCAGCATAGTGCTGTTTATAATTTCCACCGTGGTATTTATCCTGTCCTACAAGAAAAAGCCGCAGGACGCGGAATAAAAACCGCATGGAACAAATCAATCTCTATCAAACAAAAAGGCGCTCATTGCGAGCGCCTTTTGTATTTGACCATGTAAAATTACTTAAGAATTTTAATGCCGCCGATAACGGGCAGAGGCTTCATCTCACCGTTTGCAACATTAATAATGCCGAGAATCATCATAATCAGCGAAACAAGACCGATTATACCCTCAAGCACGCCGAGAATAATACCGCCGATAAACGGAATGATAGCCGTGATAATACCGCCGACAATGCCGACAACCACGCCGAGAATTAACTCGCAAATGAACAGCGCCCAGCCCTGATTAGCATGGTAGCGCGCAAACTCTGTCTTGCCCGCAAAGGTAGGTACAAGCACCAGAAGTCCCAGATAGGCAAGAATTCCATAAAGCTTATCATTAGAATCCATAACAAAATCCTCCATAAAACAATAATCTGCGGCACAGCCGCCATAATGATATGATATAACAAAATTCCCCTTTTGTCAACCATCAGCAAACCCTTTTTGAGTAAATTATACGAAAAAGTCAAAAATCTCCGCATTTTTGGATTTAACATCATTAAATCTATCCAAATACTCATATGGGAATTTACAATTGCACAAGCGTTTTATTCTGCCGCGCTTGGTATCGACCAGTTTTGTGGAAGCGCCCGCGCCCACCGCAAGAATTGTCTGAAGCTCCTCCATGATAAACATATTGTAAAGGCTTTCCGTGCCGCGCTTGGCATAACCTGTGTTCTCTTGGTTGTCGGCGGTGTTCTTCTGCCTGTAAAGATAATACGGCGAATATCCCGCATTGGCAAGCCGCTCATGCGTGTAGTCAATCATTTCAGCCGCGCCGCCGCGCATTTTTCTGTCCTGCTCATGAAACAGCGCCGCCGCGCGTTTAAGCGAAAGGCTATGCACCGTGATATTTTCTGGCGCAAGCTGTATCACGCTGTCAAGGCTGTATCTGAAGCCGTCCGCGTCATCTGTGGGAAGTCCCGCAATCAAATCCATATTTATGCAGTCAAACCCAATCTCCCGCGCAAGCTGATATGCCCTTACCGTCTGCGCCGCGGTGTGCCGCCTGCCTATGGCTTCAAGCACGCTGTCACGCATGGTCTGCGGATTTACGGATATTCTGTCAGCGCCCGCCTGCTTTATCGCGGCAAGCTTTTCGCGCGTGATGGTGTCGGGTCTGCCCGCTTCAACCGTAAACTCCCGCACATGGGTTAAGTCAAACATTTCAAGTGCGCAGAAAAGACGCTTAAGCTGCTCCGCAGAGAGCGTTGTTGGCGTTCCGCCGCCGAAATAAACTGTATCAAGGCGCAGATTAAGCTGTTGTGCCACATCGGCGGTCTGCCGCATTTCCTCGGTAAGCCGCTGCACATATTCGTCCATGCGCGCCGCCGCCTTGTCTACGGAGTGCGAAACAAAGCTGCAATAGCTGCACCTTGTAGGGCAGAACGGTATGGAAACATAAAGGCTGTACGAATTATCTGGAATATCTGCAATTATCGGCTTCTGAACCGCGTCAATTCTCCTTGCAAGGGCAAGCTTTTTATCCGATACAAGCAGCTTTTCGCGCGCGTACTCGTCAGAGAAGCCGCCAAGCAGCTTTACAGGGCGCACGCCCGTAAGTATTCCCCACGGAATTTCCGTACCCGTATACTCGCTGAGCGCCTTGTACAGCAGCACTGACATAACGCGCTCCTGCTCCTTTTCAGGGGTATCAAGCGGTACACGTTCGCCGAGAGATATATCGCAGCCGCCCGCGCACAATCTCACCGAAAGCACGGCTTCCCCGCCGTCAAACCCGCGCAAGGTAAGGCAGTAATCCCCCGCTGCGTCTGCGATATCGTGCGACAGCGCAATTTTTACGGGTGGAAAAAACGCGCGAAACAAGCGCTCTATCTCATACTGAAAGCTGTGGTTGTCAAAAATAAGCGTCATGATTTCCTCGTACAATGCGATATTTCCCGATTACATAAACGGGTTGTTCTCTTTCTCAAAGGAAAGCGTGGTAGGCTCGCCGTGTCCGCAGTAAATGCGGTAATCGCCCTCAATCGCGGATATTTTTTCAAGCGAGCGCCGCATATCCGCGCCGCTGGCGGAATAGCCGTCCGTTCTGCCGATAGAGCCGCAGAAAACCGTATCCCCCGCAAATATAACATCGCCGCAGAAAAGCAGGCAGCTTCCCGCTGTGTGACCGGGAGTTGCCATCACGCGGAAAGTAATCCCGCAGGCGGTGAACTCCTCGCCGTCCGAAAAGCTTCTGTCAAGCGCGACAGGCTCAAACGGAACATACGGCATAAAATCCGCCCAGCTTTTCTGCGCGCTTAAAAACATTTCCTCGTCAAGCTTTGTGCCGATAACCTCGCAGCCCGTCTGCCTTTTCAACTCAGGCACGCCCGCGAAGTGGTCAAAATGCCCGTGCGTAAGCACTATCGCGCCAAGCGAAAGCCCCCTGCCGTTAAGAAATCTGATTACCTCATCGGAGGAAGCGGGGTCGATAACCACCGCCTTGCTGTCCGCGCCCTCAACCACATAGCAGTTTGTCTGAAGCGCGCCCAGCGGAAATTGATATATATTCATGGCTTCTCCTTTTTGATTTTTGTAACCTTTGCCCCGCCGCGGGTTCTGTTATAGGAATTTGTGGCATGGAATGCGTCTATCAGCTTCTTTTCCATATCATTCAGCTTCTTAACCCTGCACGGAATTATGCGCACATACGCCTGCATACCGTACTTTATATCAGCGTAGACATCGCCCTTGCCTTTGCCGCTGAAATGATTATGCACACGCTGGCATACGTTTACCGACTGCCCGATATATATGTTATCATAATTTCTGAAGCGCCGGAAATGCACCTTTTTCTCAAAAATCATTATCACATAGCAGCCCGAAAAATCATTGTATTTATAGCCAAGCTTGCCGCCGTCCTGCGAGCGTATGCGCCAGTTTTCCTCAAAATCGGTATAATGTATAAAACGCCCGCCGCGTATGCGCCTGCGAAGCCGCGCCGCAGAAGCCTTTCTGCCGTTATGCACAAAAAGCCACAAAAGCACAAGCGCCGCAAGCAGCGCGTAAAGCCATAGCTGAGTACGCTCCATTACTGCTTGCCTGTTCTCTCCACCGAAATAACGCCGGGGATTTTCTTTACCTTTGACATAAGATTGGTAAGCTGCTCCATACCCGCAACCTCAACCGTCACCACTAGGCTTGCGTTGCCGTTTTTAAGCTGGTGCGCGTTCATCTCATGTATCGGAATATGGTAGGAGGCAATCGCCACCGTGACATCTGCAAGCATCGCCGTTCTGTCCTCGGTTATAATATCAATAGTTGCGCGGTAGGTGGAGTCGTCAACGCCCGCCCAGCTTGCCTTTATCCAGCGCTCCTTATTCTCCGCGCTGTCCATGTTGTTGATAACGTTTATGCAGTCAAGCTTGTGAACCGATACGCCGAAGCCGCGGGTTACAAAGCCGATAACAGGGTCGCCCGGAAGCGGGTTGCAGCACTGCGCGAATTTTACAAGGCAGTTGTCTATGCCCTCGATTATAATACCCTTGCGGCGGCTGCGACTGTTGTTTGCGTCAATATCGCCGAAGGACTTGGGCGCAAGCGCCGCCTGCTCCTTCTGCTGGCGAAGCTGCTCCTCCTTTATGCGCTGTATCATCTTGGAAAGCGAAACGCCGCCATAGCCTACCGCCGCGTAAAGGTCGTCCACGGTATCAAAGCGCTGACGCTGCGCAATGGTTTTAAGCATATCCGCTTCGGGAATAATTCCGTTGCGCCTGAACTCATGCTCAAGGTCGGTTCTGCCGCGCTCTATATTCTCCTCGCGGCGCTCCTTTTTGAACCATGAGCGTATCTTGCCCTTTGCCTCGGAGGTTTTGGCAATTTCAAGCCAGTTGCGGTTTGGACCGTAGTTTGCCGAGCCTGTGGTGAGTATCTCCACGATATCGCCCGTTTTAACCACATAATCAAAGCTTACCATTCTTCCGCCGACCTTTGCGCCCGTCATTTTATTGCCCACCTGCGTGTGAATTGCATAGGCAAAATCTATAACGGTAGCGCCAAGCGGCAGCGAAATTACATCTCCCTTTGGCGTAAATACATAAACATCATCGGGGGCGAGGTCGGTTTTTATGGCGTCAGCTATCTGCTCGACATCATCAGCCTCCTGCTGGCGCTCCAGAAGCTGCCTTATCCAGTCAAAGCGCTGCTCGCCCGCGGTGGATTTATTTATGCCCGCCTTGTATTTCCAGTGCGCCGCAATGCCGTACTGCGCGGTGTTGTGCATTTCAACGGTGCGTATCTGTACCTCAAACGGTATGCCCTCTCTGCCCATAACCGTGGTGTGCAGGGACTGATAGCGGTTGGGCTTGGGCGTTGCTATGTAGTCCTTAAAGCGATACGGAATGGGACGGAACATATCATGTATTACGCCGAGAACATTGTAGCACTCTATAACCGACTGCACAATAACCCTTACCGCGTATATATCATATATTTCGTCAAACGGCTTGTTTTTTACATAGACCTTTTTGTATATGCTATATGTGGATTTTACCCTGCCCTCTATAATCGGTTCGGGCTTTATATCGGTAATGCGCTCTCTTATGCGGCGCTTTATGCTGTCGATAAAGCTGTCGCGCTCCTCCTTGTGCAGGTCAAGCTGGCGCTCTATCTCCTTGCAGCCGTATGGGTCAAGATAGTGGATAGCGATATCCTCCATCTCCTCCTTTACATCGCTCATACCAAGGCGGTGGGCTATCGGCGCATAGAAATTCATTGTTTCAAGCGAGGTTTTGCGCTGCTTGTGGGGAGGTCTTGCATCAAGCGTGCGCATATTGTGCAGCCTGTCGGCAAGCTTTATAATTATAACGCGGATATCCTTTGACATTGCCATAAGAATTTTGCGTATATTCTCCGCCTGCTGCTCCTCTTTTGTATTAAGCGGAACAAGACCGATTTTGGTAACGCCGTCCACCATCAGCGCAACATCGTCGCCGAATTTCTTTTTTATTTCCTCAAGCGTTATTTCGGTATCCTCCACCACGTCATGAAGCAGCGCGGATACTATGGTATCGGTATCCATGCAGTAATCCACAAGAATTGAAGCCACCGCCAGCGGGTGGGAAATATACGGGTCGCCCGACGAGCGCATTTGTCCCTTGTGCGCCTCGTCTGCCAACCTGTATGCCTGCATAATTTTATCAACATCATACTGCTTATCGACTGCTTTTATACGTTCAACAAGCTCCTCTATCGTCTTGCATGACACTGTGAACGTCCTCCTTTTGCGGCGTTGAAAGCCTGAATTTTTGCTATTGATTTACCGCTGTGAAAGCTGCGCTGTAAGCCTTGCGAGTATGCCCTGTGCGAACAAGTCGCGCTTTTCCTTTACGGGAATAACCGTGCAGCGCGCAGCGTCGGGCGCAAGCGTTATCATTCCCGCCTCGGCAAAGGCGTCAAGCGCAATGCGCAGCATACAGTAGTTTATTCCGCCACCGTAAACGCACATTTCCTCCGCCGACATATTGCCGCCGTTTTTCCTTGCCATATCGTAAATGCCCTTAAGCGCTTCGCGGTCGGGGATAACTCTTGGGGCAAGGCGGCTGTCGCAGCCCTCTCCCCTTATAAGCGCCTCGTACACGCGCCTTGCGGCGAAAAATCTGTCCTCGTTGAAATCTGACGGGCGCACCTCCTGCACCTTGAGATTTACCGACTGAGTGCCGTTATATTCGTTTATCTCGGCAGTTGCCATAATGTCAACACTGCTGCCGATTTCGGGATAAAACTCCGCGAACGGTATCTTAAAGCTGAGCGCCTTAAGCACCGCGCCGCCCGACTGCACCTCAAAGCTTGTATACCTGCCGTCCTTAAGCGCCCTTTTGGAGCGGACAGTGCAGCCTTTCAGCAGAAATACAGGCTGCCTGTTGCCCTCGCCGAACGGTTCAAGCCGCGACAGCAGCGCGATATTGTCAATAGTAAGCGCGCGGCAGTCGGTTTCGATATCGGCACTTACGGTATAAACAGGCATTTGCGGATAACATTCGCGGCAATAGTCATAAACCATTGCGCGGAAATCTTCAATTTTATCGGCGGGCAGCGAAAATCCTCCTGCCTTGGGGTGACCACCGTATTTTGTCAGCAGACCGCCGCAATGCTGCAACAGCTTGTATATGGAAAAGCCGTCTATACCTCTTGCCGAACCTCTGCCCTCGCCGTTTTCAATGCCGATTATAAACACGGGCTTGCCGTATTTTTCAAGAAGCCTTGCGCCGACAATACCGATTATGCCGTGATGCCAGCCCTCGCCCGAAATAACCAGAACCCGCTGCGACAGCAGAGTAGGGTCGGCGGCGATTTTCGCTTCAACCTCATCTATAACCTGCGCTTCTGCGGCGCGGCGCTGAGAATTAAGCTGCTCAAGCTCCTCCGCAAGCACCGAAGCGGTTTCGGGATTATCCGCGAGCAGCAGCCTTACCGCCGTATCCGCGTGCGCCATTCTTCCCGCGGCATTTATGCGCGGGCAAACAGAGTACGCCACCGCAGAGGAGGTTATACTCTCCGCAGATACTCCCGCCGTTCTTATAAGACGCTCCAGTCCGATATTCTGGCAGCTTTGTATATTTTCCAGTCCCCTGCGCACTATGTAGCGGTTCTCGCCCGTAAGCGGCATAACATCGCCTATCGTGCCGATTGCGGCAAGCTCCGCGTACTGCTCCATTACAAATTCCTCGTCCTCCTCAAGCGCACACAGCAGCTTAAGCACAACGCCCGCGCCGCAAAGCTCCTTGCAGGGGGAATTATCGTCCGCCCTGTGAGGGTCAACGCACGCGCCGCAAATCGGAATATCCTGCGAGGGCTGATGGTGGTCGGTAATAACCAGTTCCACGCCCGCGTCCGCAAGAAGCTGCGCTTCCTCTATGGCGGATATGCCGTTATCAACCGTGACAACAAGCTGCGTTCCGCCCGCGATTATCTTTTTAAGCGCGGCAGCGTTCATTCCGTAGCCCTCGGCGCGGTCGGGTATGTAAAAATCCACCTCAGCGCCCATGGCTTCAAGATAGCCGTAAAGCATTACCGTTGCCGTTACGCCGTCGCAGTCATAGTCGCCGTAGACCGTTATTTTCTTTCCCTCGTCAAGCGCGGTGCGCACAAGCTCCACCGCCTTGTCCATATCGCGCAGAAGATACGGGTCGGAAAGGCTGTCGCACGCGAAAAACTCCCTCGCGCGCTGCATATCGCGAACGCCGCGGCTGGTCAGCAGACTGCCGAGAAAATCGCCAAACTCCGCGCGCATTTCTTCGGCTGCCGCCGAAACAGGCGGGCAAATCCATTTTTTCATACTGTAATTTCAGCTCCGATTGTTCATTAAAATACATTATTATTGTACCATAAAACCCGATATTATACAAGGGATTTTGCAAAATTCCCTAAGGGCAACACCGCACAAAGACCATCTTTTGGATTTTGTACGCGCCTTGCTTGCATCTTTTCCGCCATATTGCACAACTTTCGCTTGACGGGCGCCAGCCCGCCTGCGCTCAATTTGTACAATCTGACGAAAAATCTGACGGCGCAATTCGCGCACAATCTTTGTGCGGTGTTGCCCTAAGAAATCAATTCCGCGCATGGCTTTAATATCGTTTTTTGGGGGGATTTTTGCCGAAAACTCATGTTAAAAAATAACCCGCAAAATTTGCAAAACTCTGATTTACCTCTATACTCAATAAAATCGTGGAACGATTTTATTGAGTATACTGTGCGTGATTAAAAAAACTGTGTTTTTCGCGCAAAAAACGCGAAAATTCTTATTATTTTTTTACCTTGTTTTCGTGCAAACGCGATTTTTAATGTTTTTAGCGCTTTACAAATCTGAAAACAAGTGCTATAATGTTACCAGAAATAAAAAAGGAGAACCGCTATGAAAAAGCTTTTGATAACCATTGCTATTTTGTCCGCCGCTTCGCTTTGTGGCTGTGCAAATTCGGGGGAGAGTGTGGTAAGCAGCGAGAGTGCGGCTTCAACTACATCTTCCACAACGGCACAATCTACCTCCGTGACTACATCAGCGACTACATCAGCAACAAGCGCGACCACAACTCCCGCGACTACAACAGCAGCCACAACAACTACTGCTGCTGAAACAACAGCTTCGGAAGCGGTTGAGGAAATACCCGAAGCTGCTCCAGAACTTCCCACCGACCCCATCGCCGACCAAATCGCACAGGAGCGCGAGGACAGCATACCCATTGCGACTGACGAGCAGGTGGCACAGATCGAGCAGGACAGAAAAGACAGACAAGATTTAGCAGACGATACCTCTGCATACACAACGGACGGCATTCCGCTGACCACCAACGGTGATTTAACAGAACCCGCCAAGCCCACAGCCAACTACAAGCTGCCCGAGGGTGCACAGCTAGAGTTCACAGGCGACCCCGACACAGCGGAAACAACTGTTCTGCCTGATGGCTGCTATTGGACGCCGAGCGTGGGATACCCCAACGCTTTTACAGACCCAGCAGGTAACACATGGTGCAACCGTAACCCCGAAAGTATACCATATGCGGATAGAAACCGTGATAATGGCTATTACTCTCCAGATGGCGATTATCACCATTCTCAATACGAAATCGATGCATATGCCGAACGCCAAGCCCGTATAGATGACATCAACGAAAATGGTCCTACCGGTGGTAAAGATGCCGTTATCACGGAAGAGCAGGCTAATGACATTCTGTCTTTTAGACATTAATAATAAAGTACTTGACAATAAGTAAAAATTATATTGCCCTCAGCAATAGCTGAGGGCATTCTCATTTCTAATGAAAGGAGATATTTTATACAAAATGAAATTCAAACCTAAGCTTAAACAGCGGATAACAGCCTTTTTCCTAGCCATAACCACCGCTATAACTGCCCTACCCACCAATGCTTTAGCAGCTGTGTATACAGGTGCAGGAGATGGCGTAATACAGTCACCTGCAAGTGCGGGCGATTTTACTTATGGTCTTGATGACACCTATGCTATCAATTCATGGAGGGTAACGCTATATGTGTCCACTTCTGATGATGGTAAAATAGATCCCGATAAGGACAGCATTAGTGGAACAGGTCTGGGAAAAGTCGGTACTATATTCTATAACAATATTTTTAGTGTAACTCCAAATTCCGATGTGTTTGTACAATTAGTGGCAAATACCGATACACGTAGTGTAAACCTTGATACAGAAATTTCTAATTTATCAAAAATCAAATCTGACGATACATATATCTCGGGTTCTGACGTAACAAAGTATGGCGGAGAAAAAACATTTGTTATGAGTGGTGCTACAATGTCAGAATGGTTACCCATTTATGGAGCATACACAAATGCTCCTAGTGGTGATGAAGATTTCACGCAGAGAGTAATCGAGGATATGAACGAATGCCTAGGCGGTTCTTCTGGTAACTTCGATTACATTTATAAAAAAGTACTTTCAGTTGGAGCTTGCAAGACAGGTACAAATGCAGGTGACAAACTTGACAAATATCTTGAAAAAGCTGAAAAAAATGAAATAACCTATGCGGACGCATTATCCATTTTGCTCCCCACCAATGATGATTGCGTAGTAGAATGGTGCTGTGTGGTAGAACCTTTAGTAGAGCGCAGAACCCTTATGCCAGGTGCTTTGTGGTTCGCGCGAGTATATGATGATCAGTTACACACTTGCTTTTTAAGCTGCATAGTACAGAATGAAACAGACCCATCACAGGTTTTATTGCTTGACGCTTATGAAACAGCAAAATACAATGAATCTACTCGCAAGCTGTTTTCAAAAGATGATAAGTTAACAACACTTGATGACGCTTTTAAAGAACTTATCAGCCAAGTAACAGATATCCTCGGCAAGATTACAAGATCACACGGAGACCCTGAGACAGGCACAGGCACAACTTGTGAAGTCGATTGGGGAAATCATGGGCAACTCTTATCAGAATACGGTTCTATTCTTCTCAATCATTCCGCAACAGTATGCTATGACACTCACGAGGGTTATGAGAAAAAGACCTATTGCGGAGTACCCGTTGCAGGCTCAATAGGAGCAAGCTTAAGCTACGGAATTAAAGGCACTGGCGCAGACGCCATAGCTTTAGCAGCCAAAACAGCCGCCCAATATGGAGGTATAGCCGTCCTAACCACCCAAATCGAGGACAACAAAACCCCCGTCTACTACTATATCTATGATGAAAACAACAACTTCCTAAGAAAAGAAACCAAATCCTACACCCAAAACGAAACCCACACTTTCCAACCATCTGACGAGTACGGTATCCCAATAGCGATGGAGTCAACCTCCCGCGGGGATAAGCGATATTGTGAATTTTATACAATAATCCGTGATTTATTTGCGGGTATTTTGTTTATTCAGTACCTTGCAAAACAAAATACCTTGTGGTAAAATAGTAGCAAGGAACAAAGTTCCGCTTTTTTAGGCAACAGCTACCTTGCGGCGCAAAATACTGTGCGGCGCAGAGAAATCAAAACAGGAGGGAATAAATGAACTCCCAGCTTAAACGAGGAACGCTTGAGCTTTGCGTGCTGTGTATACTCGACAGCGGCGACTGTTACGGCTATGAACTGGTGAACAAAATCTCGGAATGTATGGAGGTCACGGAGGGCACTGTATACCCGCTGATGAAGCGGCTTAAGGAGTCCGCCGCCATCGACTCGTATATAGTGGAATCCACCGAAGGTCCGCCGAGAAAATACTACAAAATCACCGAAACAGGCAAGGCAGAGCTTGAAAGACTGACAAAAGAATGGTTTGAATTTACAGGCAGTGTAAACCGCCTGCTGAAAGGGGACAAGGAAAATGACAGCCAAGAATAAGGACGATTTTTTATTTAATCTCCACAATGAGCTGCACAGGATAGGCGTTGACGACAGCGAGGATATCTTCGCCGATTTTGAGGAGCATTTCCGTGCAAGCGCGGAACAGGGCTTTTCCGAGGAGGAAACCTGCGCAAAGCTTGGCGATGTAAAGGAGATAGCAAGAAGCTATATCGACATAGACAGCAGCAAAATCAACAGCATTGTGGCAAACGCGATAGAGGACAGCAGACCCCATGTAAGCCTTAAAAAGCCGAACCGCTCTGTTCCCGTTTCAGCACCGATTTCCGCTGAAAATGCCGCGCCGCAGGAACAACAGGCAGCGCCCGAAACCGTTATCATCACCGAGCAGCCGCAGGCGCTCCACGAAATAACGCCCGAACATATCGCAGCAGAGCAGCCTGCGCCCGCAGTGACAGGCGTTGCCGCTGTTATTCCCGAAAATCCCACACCCGACAGGGAGATAACCCCGCAGCATATTGCAGCGGAACAGCCGATTTCCACGCCCCAAGCTGCTCCCGCGCAGAGCGACAGCGTTATCAGCGCCGCGCCCCAGCCTGAGCAGAGCGACCATACCGCCTACACCGTGCCGCAGGAACAGCCGCAGCAGCAAAACACAGACGAACACAAGGCGAAAATCCCCTTTGTGGACAACGATAACGGCAAAGGCGGCTTCAAGTGGAGCGACATAAAGGGCAGAGAGCCAGACGTGAATATCGGCAAGCTTATCGGTCAGCTTTGCATAGACCTTTTTGTGCTGTCGTGGGCGCTGCCTGCGCTTGCGTGGCTGATATGGCATTTCCTTACCGTTATTGTGGCGGGAATTTGCAGCTTTGCCATTTCGCAGCTTGGCGGCGGCACGCCGTTCCATTTCCTCAGCAGAATTTTCCTGTGCGGCGGTCTGCTGTCGCTTGGGTGCGTTCTGGGTCTGCTCTGGATTAAGATGGTCAAGGGCTTCTACCGCATCATAAGAGCCGCCGTTATCGGTCATGTCAAGGCTATTTACAATTTATAACTTAGGCAAGATGTCCCCCTGCCTAGCGTTGAACAAAGTTCAACTCGGCGGCAGGGTTCCATTTACCATTCAGTAGGCGCATTGAACAAGTTCAACGCTATACAATCCCCTACTGAATGGCAGGTTGGCGAAGCCAGTGTCGAACTTGTTCGATACGCCCTTAGCCACGTTAAATGACGGGGCAAGCCCCTTATTGAAGGAGGTACTTAAATGAAGCATTTTATATCATTTTTTCTTTCGCTCAGCGTTTTCTGTTTTATAGCTTTCGGTATCTCGGTGGCGGTTCTCGGCACGCAGAACCAATCAACGGATACGCCGCTGCTTAGCAGTTATAACAAGCTTGAGGGCAGCTACTCCGATATCGAAATATACACCAGCACCGCAAGCATAAGCGTATATCCCTGCGACAACGATTATACAAGCATTTTCATCACAAACAACATGAGGAAATTTGTAAGCGCCGAAATCGACAACAGCACGCTTGTTATAAAACTTGACCCTACAAGCTATATTTTCTCTGACTTTTTCGGATTTTTGAAATCCGCGTTCAACGGCTCTACTGGAGAGTGCGTAAAGGTGTATGTTCCGCGCCGCGTGTATGAAACCATCAATGTCACCTCAACAGCAGGCAGCACCGAAGTAAATGACGTTGCGGCAAAATATGTCGACCTTGACCTGACCGCGGGAAGTCTTATTTATGCTCAGCCAGAAGACCAGACGGCAAAGCAGATTGATGTTTCCGTCAGCGCGGGAAGCTGCACCATATACAACGCCGATACTCAGAGTTTCGATATCAGCATGAGCGCGGGCAGCATTGATGTCTACGGTCTTACGGGAACGGGCGATATTGACGTTTCCGCAGGCAGCGGCAACATCAACATGGCAGAGCTTAACGGCGATATAAATATCGACCTCAGCGCGGGCGCTCTGGAACTTAGCCTGCCAGAGATCGTTTCTGCTGAAATAGAGTGCGATATATCGGGTGGTGGAGTTGAAGTGAACTACAATGGCACTCGCGTCTCGATGAACAATGTCACACCTAATAACATATGTGGCTTTGCTAATGGCATTAGTATTGACGATTACCATACCATCTATGTGAATGTTTCCGCGGGCGGCGTTGATATCACCGGTAATGTCAAGAAAAAGAAAGCGCCCGATGTCCCCGAAATTCCCTCAGCCTACTCAGAGGAAGACACCGCAGATACATCAATGTACCCCACCAGTGTTGACGGCAGCAACGGCTTAGAGCCGATTGTTGTTGACCCAATTAAAATCGACCCAATTAAAGTTAAAGTTGATTAACCCAACCCCCTTGCATATCGCGTCAGGACTTACCCCCATGGGGAATTTAAGTCCTGACCGCGATTGCACAAATCAACAGCCATATTTTGACTTAAAAGTCATTTTCTGAAAGGAGTATCACCATGGAAAAGCAAATTTACAAGTTCACAAATGAGATTGACGCGCTGGAGGTAAGCTCGCTTGGCGCGAAAATAATCCTCAAAGCCAACGAAACCGATGAATTTAGAGCCGAGTACAGCAACCCCAAGGACTCCCCCGAATTTTGCGCAGTGCTTAACGGTACAACGCTTTCGTTTAAGGAAAAGCTGTCCTTCAGCCTGTTCTGCCCCAAGCCCAAGGAGGACTACGCCATAGAGGTGTTTGTGCCGAAAAGAAAGCTTGCCAAGCTTAAAATCAGCACGACAAGCGGCGGCGCGGATATCAGCGAGGTAACTGCGGAGGAATTTGAACTTAGCACCGCTTCGGGCAGTATCGAGATAAACGCGGCATTTGACAGCGTGCGTATACAGTCCGCTTCGGGCAGCGTTAAGCTGACAGCGCCCGAAACAACCACCGCAAAGAGCCTTTCGGTATGCACGGTATCGGGAAAAGCCGAAATCTCACATTACAGGTCAGAGGAATACAGCCTGCACTCCGTATCGGGCAAACAATGCTGCAACGGTATTTCGGGCAAGGGCAAAATCTCCGTAACCTCAGGCAATATTGACGTTACCTATGACGAGTGGAACGCCGACCTTGACATCAGCGCGATAAGCGGCAAAATAAATATTGCGCTGCCCGATAACGCGGGCATTGACGTAAAGTTTGACGGCGTGTCGGGTTCGCTGCGCACGGATATCGGCATGGAAAAGGGACAGCTTATGAACCTTGGCAAGGGCACTTCGGGCGCGCTTGGCGGCGAGAACCGCCACAAGCTTAATCTTTCCCTCACAAGTGGAAACGTGCAGGTGGTTCAGCAATAATAAATACTAATAACCATTTAACTTCAGGAAATCTTTGCAGAAATCCAGCAAATCTTTTCCTTCGTTTAAACGGTTATTAGTATAAAATCTGCCGCGCCCGACTTTTCGCAAAGCTTTACGATTGCCAAATCGGGATTTGCATACAGACCTAAAAAATCCGCAGGAAGCAAGTGCAGTGCTTTCTGCGGATTTTTGCTGTTCTTAAAAATCACAGATACGGTTAATTTGAAACGCGGCTTGTGATGTTGTATAATGCTTGACACTTCACATTAGAATCTTATCGCACTTACATGAAAGAGTAAGAAAGCCCGAATTTTGTATTGACAAAGCATATAAAAAGTAGTATAATAAGTTAGGCAAGGCTAACTCAAGGCTCCGCCGCACACAATCTTTGCGTAGTGAAGCCTTATAACAAAACAGGGAGGATTTCACGATGAAAAAATATGATATCTCACAACCCATAACGCTGAAAAAGGGCGTATACGACCTCAACAGCGAGAGCAATTTCAATTTTCAGCTGAACCGAGTAATAAATTGGGACGGCGGCAGAATTGAGGACGTTGCCCCCGTTGCCGCAAAAATAAAAGTGAGTGCCGACTGGAAGCGTGAGTTGATTGCCCTTGGCGACAATGCAATGCAAGAGGAACGCACGGAAAACGCAATAGCCTACTACCGCATGAGCGAGTTTTTTATGTACGATGGCGACCCCGATAAGAAAAAATACTACCTTAAAGCCACCGAGCTTTTCTATCAGTATTACGCAGATTATTTCGAAGGCGAAAATCCTATTATAGAAAAATTTGAAGTGCCCTTTGAGGGAGTGAAACTTCCTGTTATGCACACCGTTCCCGAAGCGGAAAGCAAGGGCGTTATACTTATCCACGGCGGCAATGACAGCTACTTTGAGGAGTTCCTCTTTACCATACTTTATCTTCGCGAAAAGGGTTTTGAGGTCTATATGTTTGAAGGTCCGGGACAGGGCGGTGTAGTCCGCGTTCAGGGTATGCACTTCACCCACGAATGGGAGAAACCTGTTAAATCCATGCTTGATTATTTCGGGCTTGACGATGTGACTATAATTGGAATCTCTCTCGGAGGATATCTCGCACCGAGAGCAGCCGCATTCGACAAGCGGATAAAAAGGATAGTAGCATGGTCGGTATTTCCGTGTTTTCAAGACGTTATCATAGGAACGGAAAAGCCCTCTGTGCAAAGGCTGTTTCGCATAATTATGGCACTTCACGCAAGACCGCTGATAAATATGGTGTTCGGGTCATTGGCAAAGAAAATGCCAGGGATCGACTGGGGTTTAAAGCACGGAATGTACGCCTACGAGGCAAAGGACGCCTACGACTACGCAAAAAAGCTCAAGCTTTACGATATTGAGCCAATTGCAGATAGAATAACGCAGGATATACTGATAGTCGGCGCAAATCAAGATCATTTCATTGATTATCGCATGGTGGGACGTGAAATAAATATGCTTGCAAACGTAAAAAGCCTGACGTTCCGACTTTTCACGGACAAGGAGGACGCACAAAATCACTGCAATGTTGGTAACGGAAAGCTGGTTCTTGACAGTATCTGCAACTGGATTGAACTGATAAACAGCGAAGCCGTATAATGTGATGAAGTTTATTTACCGACTCACAATGTCGAGATGAAGATTTCTGCAAATTAAAATTCAGACGTTCTTTGGGTATTTACACGATTCGGTATTCAGACTCGATTAAAAATCCTCGCACGGAGCAAATCTTTGATTTGCGTATGTGCAAGGCAATTGAGATAAGATAAACGCTTTACGCTTATTTCAGACCGTATTCTATAAGGAATTTTGCGAAAACCGATTAAAACAGCACCCTGCAAAATCCGTAAGACGGTCTTAAAAAGTGCCGCCTTACGGCATATACACAACAACCCCCGACGCTGAAACGTCGGGGGTATGCTTTATGGGGTCAAGCTGTGGGATTAGCCCTCAAACTCAGCCTTGTACATCTTGTCCATTTCAACAAGGTGCTTGTACTTATCCTTAGCGTTCTGCTCAGCGATATCGAACAGAGCTGTCGCTCTTTCGGGGTTAGCACGCATCAGAGAGTTGTAACGAACCTCTCTCATCATGAATGCCTTGTAATCGCCTGTGGGAGCCTTGCTGTCGAGGGAGAACGGAGTCTTGCCCTGTGCTGCAAGCGCGGGATTGAAGCGGAACAGATGCCAGTAACCTGCCTCAACAGCTTCCTTCTCAACCTGCTGAGCGATGGTAAGACCGCCCTTGATACCGTGGTTGATGCAGGGAGCGTATGCGATGATAAGGGAAGGTCCGTCATAAGCTTCTGCTTCTGCGATAGCCTTAAGGCACTGGTTCTTGTCTGCGCCCATAGCAATCTGTGCAACGTAAACGTAGCCATAGCTCATAGCGATGCCTGCAAGGTCCTTCTTCTTAACGTCCTTACCGCCTGCTGCGAACTGTGCAACTGCGCCGACATTGGTAGCCTTGGAAGCCTGTCCGCCTGTGTTGGAGTAAACTTCGGTATCGAATACGAAGATGTTTACATTCTTGTGGGAAGCGATAACGTGGTCAAGTCCGCCGTAACCGATATCGTAAGCCCAACCGTCGCCGCCGAGAATCCACTGGCTCTTCTTGGAGAGGTAGTTCTTAGCCTTGAGGATTTCCTTAGCGCCATCGCAGTCGCAAGCGGAAAGTGCGTTTACAAGCGCCTTTGTAGCTGCTGCGTTAGCCTTAGCGTCGTCCTTTGTGGAAAGGTACTCGTCAATGATAGCCTGTGTTTCGGGCTTAGCGTTCTCTCTGAGAGCCTCAACCTGCTTCATTGCTCTTGTTCTCAGTGTATCCTGTGCAAGGAACATACCAAGACCAAATTCTGCGTTATCCTCAAAGAGGGAGTTGCCCCAAGCGGGACCCTTGCCTTCCTTATTCTTGGTGTAAGGAGTAGAGGGAGCAGAACCTGCCCAAATGGAGGAGCAGCCTGTTGCATTGGCGATATACATTCTCTCGCCGCAAACCTGTGTAATCAGCTTAGCGTAAGGTGTTTCGCCGCAGCCTGCGCAAGCGCCGGAGAATTCAAGCAGGGGCTGCTTGAACTGCGAACCCTTAACAGTGGTATCAGCGAACTTAGCAAATACCTCGGGCTTGTCTGCAACTTCCTTAACAGCATAGTCGAATACTTCCTGCTGCTTCTTGTCCAGCATTTCCTCAATAGGCTTCATAGCGAGAGCCTTTGTCTTTGCGGGGCAAGCCTGTACACACGCGC
This sequence comes from uncultured Ruminococcus sp., assembly GCA_964556595.1. Taxonomy (GTDB): domain Bacteria; phylum Bacillota; class Clostridia; order Oscillospirales; family Ruminococcaceae; genus CAG-115. The sequence continues at coordinate 50,699 of CAZKXB010000003.1, forward strand.
CGCAGCCTGTGCAGTCCAGTGTGGAGATAGCCATTGTATACTTAAGTCCGGGCAGACCTGTTGCGTCCTTAACCTGTGCGCCTGCGGGAGCAGCAGCTACCTCGGCGTCATTCATGATGATAGGACGGATTACAGCGTGAGGACATACAAACGAGCACTGGTTGCACTGAATACAGTTCTCAGGAATCCACTCGGGAACGTCAACAGCGATACCGCGCTTTTCATAAGCAGCAGCACCCTGCGGGAATGTGCCGTCAGCCATATCAACGAATGTGGATACGGGCAGCTTGTCGCCGCGCTGTGCGTTTACGGGGATAAGAATGTTGTTTACAAAGTCAACAAGCTTCTTATCATTGCCCTCTGCCTTAGCAACGGGCATAGCGCCCTCTGCATTTACCCAAGCTGCGGGAACGTCAACCTTTACAACCTCGCCTGCACCTCTGTCGATAGCGGCATAGTTCATGTTGACAATCTCGTCGCCCTTCTTAGCGAAGGACTTGTAAGCAGCCTTCTTCATATAGTCAACAGCTTCAGCAGCGGGGATAATGTTTGCGAGAGAGAAGAATGCGGACTGGAGAACGGTGTTTGTCTTGTTGCCCAGACCGATTTCCTTTGCTACCTTGATAGCGTTGATGATATAGAAGTTGATGTTGTTCTTAGCGATATAAGCCTTAACGGGAGCGGGAAGCTTCTCGTCAAGCTCGTCCACTGTCCACTGGCAGTTAAGCAGGAATGTGCCGCCGGGAACAACGTCCTGAACCATATCGTACTTGTCGATATAGGAGGGGTTGTGGCAGGCAACAAAGTTTGCCTTGTTTACAAAGTAGGTGGACTTAATGGGGCTCTTACCAAATCTCAGGTGGGAGATGGTTACGCCGCCAGACTTCTTGGAGTCATATGCAAAGTAAGCCTGTGCATACATATCGGTATGGTCACCGATAATCTTGATGGAGTTCTTGTTTGCACCAACAGTACCGTCAGAGCCAAGACCCCAGAACTTACAGCAGGTTGTACCCTCGGGAGTGGTGTTGGGATTCTCTGTGATGGGCAGGGACAGATTTGTAACATCGTCCTCGATACCGATGGTGAATACTTCCTTATCCTTGTTGTTGTAAACAGCGATAATCTGTGCGGGGTTGCAGTCCTTAGAACCAAGTCCGTAACGTCCTGTAAATACGGGAATATTCTGGAACTTGTTTTCCTTCTTGAGAGCAGCAACAACGTCAAGGTAAAGAGGTTCGCCGAGAGAACCAGGCTCCTTAGTTCTGTCAAGAACAGAAATCTTCTTAACTGTTGCGGGGATAGCGTCAACAAATGCAGCGGAGCAGAAAGGTCTGTAAAGTCTAACCTTAACAAGACCAACCTTGCGACCCTGAGAAAGCATAAAGTCGATTGTTTCCTCGATTGTATCGCAGACAGAACCCATTGCGATGATAACTTCCTCTGCGTCGGGAGCGCCGTAGTAGTTGAACAGTTTGTAATCTGTGCCGATTTCAGCATTTACCTTGTTCATGTACTCGGTAACTACCTCGGGGATAGCGTTGTAGTACTTATTGCAAGCCTCGCGAGCCTGGAAGAAGATATCGGGGTTCTGCGCTGTGCCGTGGAGAACAGGGTTCTCGGGGTTGAGCGCTCTGTCGCGGAATGCCTGAATGGAATCCCAGTCAACCATCTTAGCGAGAGTTTCGTTATCCCAAACCTCAATCTTCTGAATTTCGTGAGAAGTACGGAAGCCATCGAAGAAGTGCAGGAAAGGAACTCTGCCCTTAAGTGTGGACATATGAGCAACTGCACCGAGGTCCATAACCTCCTGGGGGTTGGTGGAGCAGAGCATTGCATAGCCTGTCTGACGGCAAGCGTAGATATCACTGTGGTCGCCGAAGATGGACAGTGCATGAGAAGCAACTGCACGAGCGGAAACATGGATAACAGAGGGAAGCAGCTCACCTGCAATCTTGTACATATTGGGTATCATCAGGAGCAGACCCTGAGAAGCGGTATAGGTAGTAGTAAGAGCGCCTGCGGACAGCGAGCCGTGAACAGCGCCAGCGGCACCTGCCTCGGACTGCATTTCAACCACCTTTACGGTTTCACCGAAGATGTTCTTGCGTCCTGCGGTAGCCCAGGAATCAGTAACCTCTGCCATTACGGACGAGGGGGTGATGGGGTAAATTGCGGCGAGGTCTGTAAACGCATAGGAAACGTGACCTGCGGCGTTGTTACCGTCCATCGTAAGCTTTTGTCTAGCCATTGGTTTTATCCTCCTTAAAATATAAGAAAATCCCACATCTGCGTATCAGCGCGGACATAGTATTTCTATTTTGCACCTTATATTGTACCACACTTCTTTGATTTTGTAAATAGGCAAACCGAATTTTTATGAGAATTATTTGACAATTTAAGCTTAAGAAATATGGGCAGTTTGGCTAAAGGCAAGAATGGAGCTAGTGCTTTCCCCAATCGGCGCACTGTCAAAGCAAAAAGAAAATGCCCGCCGAACGGCGAGCAGTCTAAAGCTGTATTGTACCCTTTGCGGCGGACTTAACCTCCATAATCCCTGTTTCGGGATAAAAATACACGGTTCTGCCATAATTAAGACCAATGTCCTTTGCGATTACCGGTATATTCTCCTTGCGAAGTGCGGCAGTTACCGCCTCTATATTGCGCTCGCCGATATTGAATCTGTCGCCCGTTGCGGCAAACATCAGCGCGCCGCCTGCAATCTTTGCCCTCAGCTTGGCACGGCTTGCGCCCATTGCCACAAGCTTTTCTATCAGCATAGGTATAGCGGTGTCCGCGAAACGCATAGGCATATCCTTGCCGTTCATGGACTGTGTGCTGTCAGGCAGCATTATGTGCGACAAGCCGCCTATGCCCGTACCCTCGTCAACCATGCAGATACCAATACATGAGCCAAGAGCATAAGTAACCAGCGTATCAGGCGCTCTGCACACCTTAAGGTCGGAAATTCCCACTGTAAAACTAGCCATTTACATTACTCCAAGCTTCGTCATTAAAGTTGCCAGAGAAGCCATCTCCGGTATAAGTATTATATTGGATTTTATGTCAACGCCGTCAATAACAAAGCCGTCATCTATAAACAGAACCTTGTCGCCGACCTCGGCAAACTCTATAATAGGCACGCTCATTATCGCGCCCAGCATATCCACCGTCATGGACGGCACGGTCATGTCTATCGTAAGACCCGTAAGCTGGGAAAGCGCGCTGAGATAGCTTCCCGCCATTATATTTCCCATCTCGCGTATAACGGAAAGCTGAGTTTCGTCAAGCGTCATAACCGATACGTTTTCGCTTTGCAGGAACGTACTAAGCACAACCTTTGCAAAGCTGTCCTCCAGCAGGAACATTATCATTCCGCTGATATCGCCCTCAAGGTGAACCAGTATGCCCGTAATCACCTTTTCGGGGCCGCCCATGCGGTCGATGACCTCTTGATAATCCATAACGCTGACATCGGGAACGCGCATGATAACATTCTTTCCAAGCATTGTGGAAAGCGCATTAGCGGCGCTGCCTGAACCGATATTTCCTATCTCGCGCAAACAGTCCATAGCAACGGGCGAAAGCTCGTCATAATTTTTCAGCATAGTATCATGCCTCCCTGCCATAATTTATCAATGTAAGATATTACCTAAGATTATTTGCTATCCTTGTAAACTCGTCAGCCGTTGTTACCACCCTTGAGCTTATCTGATAGCCGCGCTGCGTTTCTATAAGCTTTACCATCTGCTCGGAAAGCTCTACATTTGACGTGGTAAGCACGCCCTGAAGCTTGTCAAGATTTGTGTTCGCCGTAACCTCGCCGCTTCTCTCGGTGGCAAGGTAGCGGTTGTTGCCCATTGCCTCAATGCCGTAGGGGTTTTCAAACTCAAACACGCCTATCATATCCGCAAGCGCACCGTAATCGGCGGTAGTGCCGTCCTCATTAAACGGTACTACGATACGGTTCATGTCATAATCCATAACATACTCGCCGCTGCCGCTGACAAGATACCACTCGCCCGTTTCCGCCTGCGTCATGGAGAAAGAGCCGTCGCGGGTATAGTTGATATCGCCGTAGCGATCCTGCAAGGCAAAGAAGCCCTCATTAGGCAGCGCGAAGTCCAACATTCTGTCCGTTTCATAAAGAGAACTTTCGCTGAACATTATATCGGTTTTCTGGATATATGCGCCGTGACCTGTCTGCCAGTCCTCCTCGGTTGCCCTCTGGGTGGAATAAAGGCAGTCCGCAAAGCTTGGACGCATGGTCTGGTAGCCGACAGTATTTATGTTGGATATGTTGTTTCCGTATACATCAAGCGCCTGTGCCTGCGCAATCATGGCGGTTTTGCCCGTGTGGAAAGCTATATTCATGTGTTACTCCTTTTCCGTTATCCAAGCTTGCAAATCTGGTTTGACTTCTGATTTATTCCGTCTATAAGCTGAAGTATGGAGCTTGAAGCCTCATAAAGACGGTTAGCGTTCATCATCATGGTCATCTCGTAGTTAAGGTCGATATTGGAACGCTCATAAGCGCCCTGTATAATGTCGAAGCGCTCGCCCTCAGGGATATCGTAGGTAGCCTCAACCGAGGTGAAAAGGTTTGCGCCGAACTTGTCTATATTGCCCTCAGGGTTGATGTAGGACAGCAGAAGCCTGTCAACAACCTCGCCGTTCTGATAAATCGTACCGTCATTGTCGATAACGAAATCCTTGTTTCCAAGGTAAATCTCGCCGTTTTCACCGAGGATACGTCCCGAAGTGGAAAGGCACAAATAGCCCTCGCTGTCAAGCTCCCACTGACCGTTTCTGGTAAGCATGGTCTGACCGTTGTACGCAGCAACATTGAAATAAACGTTGCCCTGAATAGCCACGTCAAACGGGCTGTCGGTGCTTTCAAACGTTCCCTGCTCAAGATTTGTGTAGGAGGTATCCACATAGGTCGTGCCGAACGTGCCCGAAGCTTCCTCGCGGTGCTTTACAAGAACCATAGCCTCGTTAAACCTCTGCGTAAGAATAGTGTCCGCCTTGTAACCCGATGTTGACATATTTGTAAGGTTATTGCCTATGCAGTCCAGCTTGCGCTGGTTCATAATCATGCCGTTGGCGGCTAAGTAGTAGCCTCTGTTCATGGCTGCTTACCTCCTTTTATGTATGGCTCTAACAGCACCTTAAGCGTAAGGATTGCCTTTGTGTTAATCTGGCAAACCCTCGACTCGGAAATGCCAAGCGCCTTTGCTATATCCGAATATTTCATGCTTTTGTAGTAGTAAAGCGTAATTACCTGCTTTTCCTTTTCTTTCAGGGAATCAATCGCCTGCGCCACAACTCTGCGGCACTCCTCCCGCAGAACGGCTGCGTCTGTCGCGTCACCGCGGCTGGCGGTAGTTTCCTCAAAATTATCCTCATACAGCAGCTCCTCGAAAGACAATGTCACCGCCGAGGAAGCTTCCGCCATCAGCTTAAGCAGCTTATCCTCCGACATTTCCATATATTGAGAAAGTTCTGCCGTTGTAGGCATTCTGCTATATTGATTATACAACAAGCTGTTCGCGTTGTCAAGGTCGCGCGCAAATTTCCTTACGCTGCGGGGTATTCTGTCCTGACTGCGCACATAGTCTATTATCGCGCCGCGTATGCGCAGAGTGGCGTAGGTTTCAAACTTTGCGCCCTTGTCGGGGTCATAGGTTTCGATAGCCTCCATCAGCGCTATTACGCCCTCGTTTACAACATCATCGACATCGCCGTACTTTATATAGGTATTTCTGAGCGCCATCGCGCAGCTGCGCACAAGCCCCAGATTTTTCAGCACAATTTCGTTGCGCACGGCTTCGTCACGGCTGTACATATAGTCCTGAATAAGCGCCGCCGTACTGCTTTCCATTGTGCGCACCCCCTTTGCCGCCGGATTTTTAAGCTGTTACGGGATTAAGAGAAATATTGCCTATTGCCTGTATCTGCGCCGTAGCGTCTATCTCGCTGTACGAAAGCACCGTCAGATTTGGTATAAACTGGTCAGTGAGCTTTTTGAAGTAGATACGCACAACAGGCGAGGTAAGAATTATAACCGTGGGTATAACATCTTTGATTTTATCAATCTCACGGTTGGTGGAATTAACTATCTGTTGAATTATGTCGGGCGGCATTGCAAGATAGCTGCCCTGCTCCGACTTTTTAACGGAGCTTACTATCATATCCTCTATCTGCGTATCAAGGGTGATAACGCGCAGCGAGTTTGCCTCCGCAAAGCGCCTTGTGATGGTACGCTTAAGCGCCTGCCTTACATACTCCGTCACGATATCCATGTCCTTAAGCACGTTTGCGTGGTCGCCGAGGGTTTCCAGAATTGTTTCCAAATCGCGTATCGGGATACCCTCGCGCAGCAAATTCGACAATACTTTCTGTAAATATCCGATAGAAATTACCTTGGGTATTAAATCATCGACAATAATCGGGTTTGTTTTCTTGATATTTTCGACCATTGTGTTGACATCTTGACGGGAGAGAATTTCGTGCGCGTAGCGCTTCATAATCTCAGACCAGTGGGTAATCATTACGGAAACGGGGTCGATAAGCGTGTAGCCCGCAACGTCCGCCATAATCTTCTTATCCTCAGAAATCCACTTAGCGGGCAGACCAAACGCAGGCTCAACAGTGTCGATACCCTCAACCTGCGCGGTGATATCGCCGCTGTCAAGCGCAAGATAGTGGTCAACCAGAATTTCGCCGCGTGCGACCTCCTCGCCCTTTATCTTGATTATGTACTGATTGGGGTTGATTTCGGGGTTATCGGTCATTCTCACCGAGGGAATTACCATGCCCATATCCATAGCAAACTGCTTACGGAAGATAACAACACGCTCTATAAAGTTGCCGCCGCTTTTTTCATCAACAAGGCGAAGCAGGCTGTAACCAAACTCCATCTCAATCGGCTCTACATTAAGCAGCTTGAACACATTGTCGATATCGCGGAAGTAGTCGTTATCCGCGTTGCTTGCCTTTTCAAGTTCGCGCTGCTCCTCCTTTGCCCTTTGGGCAAGCTCAAGCTGCGCCATTTTCTTCTTGTTTTTGTCCAGCATAACCGCCGCCACGATAAGCAGCACGCCAAGTATAAGGCACACGAGGGTAGGAAAGCCCGGTATCAGCATCATGACAATCATGACGATACCCGCAATAAGCAACACGAACGGCTGTGCGGTGAACTGTGATTTTACATCGTTCATAAGGCTGTCCTGGCTTGCGGCGCGGGTAACAATCATACCCGTTGCAACCGAGATTATCAGCGCGGGAATTTGCGAGCAAAGACCATCGCCCACTGTCGCCAGCGAATAGGTGTTGAGGATTGTGCCGAAATCGCCGCCGTCACGCACCATACCAATAATAACGCCGCCTATTAAGTTTACAAGGGTGGTGATAATGGACATTATCGCGTCGCCCTTTACAAACTTGGTAGCACCGTCCATAGAGCCGTAGAAATCCGCCTCGCGCTGCACGTTTGAGCGGCGCAGCTTAGCCTGCTCCTCATTGATAAGACCGGAGTTAAGGTCGGCGTCTATTGCCATCTGCTTACCGGGCATAGCGTCCAGCGTAAAGCGGGCAGCAACCTCAGATACACGCTCTGAACCTTTGGTGATAACTATGAAGTTTACCAATACTATGATAATGAATATCAAGAAACCTACGATAGCGTCACCGCCCATTACGAAGTTACCAAACGCCTCGATAACCTCGCCCGCGTAGCCCGATGAAAGTATTCCTCGCGTGGTTGAAATGTTAAGCGACAATCGCAGAACAGTCGTAATCAGCAGCACGGTGGGGAATACCGAGAACTCCAGCGCCTCTTTTATAAACATAGTCATTACCAGAATGACAAGGCTGAGCGCTATGTTGAGAAGTATCATGAAATCCAGCAGCCACGTCGGGAGCGGGATAATAATTGCAAGTACAACAAATATAACGAATAATACCAGTGAATTGCTCAATATCTTGCGTACTATGTTTTCCACTCCCCTTTCGGTAATATTTTGTCGAAATTTAACGATTTGTATATGAATTTACGCATGAAGCGACTTGTTTTTAGCCTTATAGACCACTGTAAGGATTTCCGCAACGGCGTTGTAAAGTTCCACGGGGATTTCCCGCCCTACATCAACCGTGCTGTACAGCAGTCGCGCAAGCGGAGGGTCCTCTGTGATATACACATCATTTTCCTCTGCCAGCTTAACAATACGCAGCGCCAGATAATCCTTGCCCTTTGCCACAACCTGCGGCGCGCGGTTTTTATCCTGGTCATACCGCAGCGCAACCGCAAAGTGGGTAGGGTTACGGATTACCACATCAGATGACGGAACTTCCTGCATCATGCGGGACATTGCCATCTGCTGCTGCTTTTGTTTTATCTTGCTTTTGACCTGCGGGTCGCCCTCGGTCTGCTTGTACTCCTCCTTGACCTCCTGCTTGGACATTTTAAGCTTTTTCTCAAACTGCCACCACTGAAACAGGAAATCTCCCGCCGCAACAAATACCAGAAGGATACAAATAAGCATTACCAAATCAAAAATGCTTGAGAACGCGTAGGTTATGCCCTGCATTACCCCCGCGCTTGTAAGCGCTATAAACCTTGGCAGGCGGGCGTAAACCTCGCTTATCACCACATAGCCTATTACAATTACCTCTATAAGCCCTTTGACAATGCCAACCACCGCTTGAAGCGAGAACATCTTTTTAATGCCCGACAGCGGGTTCAGCCTAGAAAACTTAGGGCGCAGCGATTTCATTGTAAACAGACCTCTGGTCTGCGCAATGGTGGGGATTATGCCAAGCAGTATAGCAACCGCGCTTATAGGTCCCACAGCCATAACGATAACCGTTGCCACGTTTACCCATATCGCGGTGATATTATCCTGATTTACCACGGTTGAACCGATATTTTCAAACACGTTGCCCGTGTATGCAAGCACGGTTTCCGCCATAAAGCTTATAAAAAGGCGCATTGACGCAAAAATTCCAAGCACAGAAGCCGCAGTTACTATCTCCTTGCTTTGAAGCACCTCTCCCTCTTTTCGGGAATCGCGGCGCTTCTTCGGCGTGGCTTTTTCGGTTTTTTCTTCGCCTGCCATCACGCCACCGCCCTTTCACGCAGGAAATATAAGCCGCAGAGCGCTGAAACCGTCACAAACAAAATCGACCAGCGCCTAAACAACGGTCATCTGTCCCAACAGCCCATCAAGGTTTGCAAACATCAGCTCCATTATATCGCCCATAAACTCCGATACAACGCCGCAACTTGCCGCAAGCACCACAAAGCCGACCAACAGCTTGACCTGTATATTTATAACAAAAACGTGGATAGTCGGCACAGCCTTCATCATAACGCCGATACAGAACTCGGTGACAAGGGACGCCGCTACAACCGGCATGGCAAGCTTTAATCCAAGCGTAAGCACGACTTGAAAATACTTGACAACCAGATACATCACATTTATGTTGAAATTATCAAAACCCATCGGTATGGTTTCATAGGAAACAGAGAAAAGCTCAATATACGAAAGGTGTCCGCCGACCGCAAAGAAATACAGCAGAAACCAATAGCTGTAAAGCTGGGTCATAATGCCCGCGTTGCCAAAGGTGGGGTCATAGCTTTTCGCCATGGACAGACCAATCTGCATATCAATAACCTCGCCCGCAAGCGAGAACACCTGAAGCATTACATTGACGAAAAAGCCAAGCACCGCGCCCACCAGAAGCTCCTTGCCCAAATCAAACAGGAAAGGGAAAACTCCCGATGGCAGCGTGTACTCTATCCCGCCGCCTACCGCCATTACAATGGAGAGTATAAACGTCATTCCCGCTTTTATGTAGGTGGGAATGTTGTTGCGCGAAAATATAGGGTTAAACGTGAAAATTCCGCTGAGCCTTGCCAGCGCCATTATAACGATAATGGAATTTGTCTGAACTATCTCCCAAACTTCTGACACGGCAGTATCCTCACGTTATCGGTATCTCCGCCATTTTTTCAAAGATGAAATTTACAAAGTCAATGCACTCGGAGGTCATCCACGGTCCCATAAAAAACAGCGTAAGACCCACAGCAACTGCCTTTGGCGCAAAGGAAAGCGTCTGCTCATGCACCTGCGTTGCCGCCTGTAATATAGCGATAACCAAGCCCACTATTGTCGCCACCAACAGCAGCGGCAGCACCAGCTTAAAGGCAAGCATAAGCGCTTCCTGAAAAATCGCCATAACGATATCCTGCGTCAAAATTCCATCTCCTTTCGCGGAAATTCAAAACTGCTCTGCGCAGCTACAAATTATAGCTTGAAACAACCGAGCCTATCAGCAAATTCCAGCCGTCCGCAAGAACGAATATCAGTATCTTGAACGGCATTGAAATCATAGCGGGCGGCAGCATCATCATACCCATCGACATCAGCGTACTGCCGACAACGATATCTATAATCAGGAACGGTATAAACAGCATAAAGCCCATCTGGAACGCCCTTTTAAGCTCGCTTATCATAAACGAGGGTACTATAACGGTAAGGCTCAGTTCGTTCTGAACATACTCCTCGGTAAAGCCGCCCTCAGGCGCTTCGATATTTGCAAGGTCTATAAAGAAGTCAAGGTCGTCCTGCGAGGTCTGCTTAAGCATAAAATTCTTAATCGGACCAGTGGCAGCTTCAAGCGCCTGCTCCGTTGTTATTTCCTCGTTTACATAGGGCTGATACGCGACCTCGTTTATCTCGCTGAAAACGGGAGCCATGATAAACATTGTCAGAAACAGCGCCATGCCCGTGATAACCATATTGGGCGGCGTGCTCTGGGTCTGCATTGCGCTGCGCAGGAAGCTCAGCACAATTACAATCCTTGTAAAGCTGGTCATCATTATCAGCAGCGACGGCGCAAGTGCAAGCAGCGTCAGCAGCAGTATAATTTCCAGCGGCTGTGAAGCGTCCACGCCGATAAGCTCCTGAAGCACGGACGAGCCTGCGTCATCGCCTACCTCCACAGGGTCTGTATCCAGATAATCCCCCGCCTGAAGTCCCGAGTCAACGGTTTCTGCCGCCTCTGCCGTTTCCGCCAGTGCGGACACGCTGAAAAACGTAACCGCCAACGCCACACACAGGAGCAGCGATATGACAAATCTCGCCACGAGTTTTTTATCTGATTGAAACAAACGTTTAATCAAATCCGCTCCTCCTATTTTTTCTTATCCTTATTCAACATATTTCCCAACACGGTCTTAAAGCTTTCGCCAAAGGAGGGATTTCCGCTTTCATCGCGGCGGGTAAGCTCCTCCTCCGTCTGCTCAAGGTCGCACAGCTTCTCGGTGTGGCTGCTTGTAACGCCAAGCACCATGCACTTGCCGCATATACTGACAAGCAGAAGCATTTTATCGGGTCCGAGGTTTATGCGCTCAAGCACTTTCATGCTGCGGCTATCCGACACGCTCACGCGCCTGTTGAATTTCTTCATCAGCCAGAACATCAAAAACACCAGCGCCAAAACGCCCACAAGCGCCATAATCATCTGGAAATACTCCACCGCACAAACCTCCTCTCACGGGAAATACGGACTGCGCGGCGGATATTTTTGCCTGCCGCGGAAAACCAAAAGGCGGGATAATACGTCCCCGCCTTAGATGTATTTACAAAATCAGCCGAGAACCTTCTTTACGGTCTGCAAAATTCTATCAGGCTTAAAGGGCTTAACAATGAAATCCAGCGCGCCAAGCTTGATAGCTTCGACAACCATTGCTTCCTGACCCATTGCGGAGCACATAACAACCTTAGCCATAGGGTCGCTGCCCTTGATGTCCTTAAGCGCCTCAATACCTGTTTTGTTAGGCATGGTGATATCCATGATAACAAGGTCGGGCTTTTCTGCGCCGTATACTTCACAAGCGATAGCGCCATCGGCAGCCTCAAGAATGTTGGTGTAGCCATTCTTTGTCAGCGTGTCCTTGATAAGCATTCTCATGAAAGCCGCGTCGTCAACTAATAATATCTTCTTGTCCATTACTGTATCTCCTTGAATATAGTGATATGATATAATTTATTCTTTGCCAAGACTATCCATGAATTTTGACTTCACAATCTCGGTAATTCTCACCGCGAAGTTATCATCGATAACAACCACATCGCCGCGCGCGATAAGGTTGCCGTTTACAACCACGTCAACGGGTGCGCCCGCCTGACGCTCAAGCTCGATAATTGTTCCCTGCGTGAAATCAAGTATATCCTTTACCTTGCGCTTCGCCGTGCCAATCTCAACGGAGATTTCAAGCGGAACGCCCATCAGAAGCTTCAGGTTGTCCTGCTGGTCGCTCTGAAGTCCGAAGTCTACATTGTCAAACTGATGCAGTTGTGCATTCTGGATATTAACAGGCGGAACGGGCGGCGGATAAGCGCCGTATGCCGCATACTGCGGGGGGTAGCCATAACCTGCCTGAGGCGGATAAGGCTGCTGAGGCGGCGCCGCATACATCGGCTGCTGCACAGGCATTGGTGCTGCTGCGGCTGCCACAGGCTGCTGTACGGGAGCTGCTGGCTGCGGTGCAGGCGCTGCCGCGGGAGCGGGAGCAGGGGCAGGAGCGCTGTCGGCCGCTGCTTCCTCCTCGGAAGCGAAGCTGTTCACCATCTTGCCGGACAGCGTCTTTGCAAGGTCAACCGACATAATCGACATAAACTCGCTGTTCATAACGCCGTCAACGTTAAGCGTGAAGTTTACTGTAACCACCGTTTCCTCGGGGCTAAGTTCCGAAAGCTCGCAGAAATTTGTCTGCTCAATTATGTAGGGCGTGGGCGTTGAGATATCCACAGACGTTCCGAGAAGGTCGGAAAGTGCCGTTGCGGAAGCGCCCATCATCTGGTTCATAACCTCGGACACCGCGCTGATATTAAGTTCGTCAAACTCAAAATCGGGCGAGATTGTCAGCGGGTTGCCCATAAGCTGGTTGAGTATCAGCTGAACATCGTCCTGCTTGAGAACCATCATATTAACGCCTGTGATACCGGCGACATACACGATTTTAACGCATATAGCCGGTTCAAGCCTTGTATAGTTCAAGTCCTCAACCTTTGTTACGCTGACCTCGGGAGTTGTGATCCAGACCTTAGCGTTCAGAAGCTCCGAAACAGCGGTAGCAGCAGCGCCCATACTGATGTTAAGTATCTCACCGACTGCGTCTATCTCGTAGGAGCTGAACTCAACGTTTGTATCCAATTCGTTAGCCATCAGTTATCATACCTCAATTCTGAATAAAATTATCTATCATAATAGCCTTTTTGTTATTATAGGTGCCCATCTTGCCATCGCACCACGGCTTGCCGCCCACTCGCACCTCGATATTGGTGTCAATGCTCTTGCCAAGCGGTATAACGTCATTGACCTGAAGCGTAAGCACCTCGTAAAGGTCAAGATTTATCTCGCCAAGCACTGCGGTAATGTCAAGCTCGGTAGTGCTTATGCCCTCCATAATACTCTCGCGGCGCTCTGCCTCGCGGTTTGCGTCGGTGCGGCGTCTGGAGGACGTATAACGGGGTATAAACTTACCCATAATTTCATCAAGGTTTATCGCGGGTATACAAACGGAGATTATCGACTTGACGCCGTTTATCTCAACCTCAAGCGCAACGATTATTACCGTATCCTCATGTCCGATTGTCTGCACCACTCGCGAATTTGTTTCTATGCCGATAAGCTTTGGATTAAGCTCTATGTGCATTGACCACGGCTCTTGCAAAAGCGCGGCGATGGACGCCATAACATCGTTCATTATTGTAATTTCAATCTCGGTAAAATCACGGTTTACATCGCGGTATTCACCCTTACCGCCAAGCAGACGGTCTATCATGGTGTATGTAATGGCGTTGGAAACCTGCACAATGACGTTTGTTTCGCTTATCTCGTCATCTACTATACCCATATCAACCATGCCCATCATAACATAGTCGGGAAGCGCGTTGTTAAACTCGCTGTATCGCTGCTCCTCTATATTGACCAGCGTAACGCGGCTGTATAGTCTTAGCAGACCTGTGAGATATGAGGACATCAGACGCGCGTAGTTCTCAAAAATGCTGTCCAGCACCTTGATCTGTTCCTTGGTAAACTTCTTAGGGGCGCGGAAATCGTATTCCTTAATCCTCGACTCTTCCTTTTGAGTTACCAAAGGCGCAGCTCCCGATGCGACGTTTTTCAGCATTTCATCAATCTGTGCCTGCGTCAGAACGTCAGCCATCAAAATCCCCCCTCGGATTGATAAATTTTATTACTCTGCGGCAGACTCATCAACATCACCTGCCGACGAATCTGCTTCTTCTGCTGTTTTGATAAAGCTTTCAAACTCGTCATACATATACGGACCCGAAATGCCGCTGTCGGACGGGCTGACAGTCGCCCCGCTTGGGAACAGGCTTTCAATCGTGTTGATAATGCCCTGTGCCGAACCGCTCGGAAGCTTGCCCTCATCAACAATGGGAGCGTCGGGGTCTGTGGTATCAGAGCCAAGTCCGTAATCATACTTGAGTATATCGAACATAACCTGAGGGTCTGTTATATCAAAATCATTCTTGAGTATAACCAACTCCACGCGGCGGTTCTCCGCCCTGCCCTCTGCGGTGGAATTATCCGCAACAGGCTCATACGGACCAACGCCCTTTGTTCTGAACTGTGAACTATCCAGAACAGCTTTATAATCCATATATTTTACAACGCTTACCGCGCGGTCGGAGGAAAGTTCCCAATCGTTTACGGGGGAAATACCCTCTGCCGTGTGACCGCTTACGGTGACAAGCTGTATAGCCTGCTTCACCGCCTTAAGACCAGGCAGAATACCATCTATTATCCTCTTGCCCTCGTCCCTCAGTTCAGCGCTGTTGCCGTCAAAGAACACGCTGCTGTCAAATCTTATGTAGATGTGCGCGGAGTCCTTGGAAACAGACATCGCGTCTGAAAGCTGCTTGTCCTCGACATACTCCGAAAGGTAGACATAAAGCTGGTCGAAGCTTTGCGGAAGCTCGCCCGAACCCTGCGCGCCCTCGGATAATTCGTCTTTTATGAAGTTGCCCTCCTCAGTGGTATGTTCGGGAGAGTCAACATACTCGTTCAGGTATTTTCCTCTTGACTGGAACGCCTGATATATATACTGCCATTTCTGGTCGTCAACACTTGAAGACGCGTACAGCATAACAAAGAATGTAAGAAGAAGCGTAACCATGTCGGCATAAGTATTAAGCCAGTCATTATCATGGTTTTCCTGTGGCTTTTTTTCTATCTTTGCCATAACGCAACCTTCCTTTCTTCAAACAGGGCAGACATACACGCCGCACCTATTATAGTATTGTACCACATAATTGCGGATTTTGCAAACATTTTAGCGCATTTTTTTAATTTTTTTTGAAAAAAATGCGACATCAGGCTTTATCTGACCTCTTTTTGCTCTTGGGCAGCATAAATTCAAGCTTTTCTTGGATATATCTGGGGTTTGAACCTGCAGCAATGGCAAGTACGCCCTCCTCGATAATCTGCATACACAGAAGCTCCTCGTCATGGCTGTTTTTCAGCGCCGAAGCAACAGGGGCGAAAAGCACGTTTGCGAAAAGCGAGCCGTAGAACGTTGTGATAAGCGCTGTCGCCATACCTTGCGCCAGACCGTCAGGGTTTTCGTTCATGGTATTAAGCATGTTTACAAGACCTACCAGCGTACCCAGCATACCGAACGCAGGGAAGATACCAACGCCCTTTTCAAAGAACGCGCGACCGCTGTCATGGCGCTCACACATAAAGCTGATGGCGTCGTCCAACATTCCGCGAACCTTGTCGGCGTCATTTGCGTCAACAATCAGCATAAGCGCGGACTTCATAAACTGGTCCTGGCAGCTGTTTGCGCTTTCTTCAAGCGCCAGCAGACCGCGACCTCTAGCGATTTTTGCATACTCTACAATCTCGTCTATGTACTTTTCGGGCTTATGCTTCTTGGGCATAAGCGCCAGACCAAGCTTTTTAGGCACGCCCGCAAGATAGGACATGGGGAACGAAGCGATAAGGCAGCCGACCGTACCGCCGCAGGTAATAGCAACCGAAGCGGGGTCGATAAACCAACCTATCTGACCGCCGTCATAGATACCGAAGACAACCAGACCAAATGAAATTACCCAGCCGATAATAAGTGAAATATTCAAAATATATCCCTCGCTTTTCTTTAATTGAGTTCAGATTATGCAGAAAGCTGTGCGCTTGTCCGCATTATGTCAAAGGCTCTGCGTCCGACGCTTCGCTTCTTCTCAGAATGTGCCGCCGCTGATTCCTGTTGTATTCGATAATTTTTGTCTGAAGCTCTCTCATGTTTTCGCGCACAATGTAGCTATGCCCGTTTGAAAGAACTATAACCGTATCGGGAGTTTCGGTTACGGTTTCAATAAGCTGCTCATTCAGCATAAACTCCTTGCCGTCAAGCTTTGTAAGAAATATCATAATAATACACCCCAAGCAAGCTCCCCCGCCCCGAAAGACGGGGGATTTGCCGTTAATCAATAATTATTGCCGCCCTAAAATTATCTCTTAAGGCTGAGAAGCTCCTCAAGCATGGTATCGGAGGTGGTGATAACTCTGGAGTTAGCCTGATAGCCGCGCTGTGTGGTTATCATGTCTGTAAACTCCTGTGCAAGGTCAACGTTGGACATTTCCAGTGCGCCCGAAACAAGCTCGCCCGCGCCGTTTGTGCCTGCAACCTCAATCTTTGCCGAACCCGAAGCTACCGTTTCCGCAAACATTGTGCCGCCCATCTGGTCAAGACCGTTGGGGTTATCAAAGGTTGCGATATCAATACGTCCGAGGGTTATGTAGCCGTGAACGCTGTGCAGACCAATGATTGTTCCGTCAGTCTGTACGGTAACGCTTTCGAGGTCCTTATAGCTCTGCTCCGAACCGGAACGTCCGTCTGTAAGACCAAATGTTGTAAGATACTTTGCAACCTCGGTATAGAAGCTGTCCTTACCATCGCCAAGCGACAGCGAGGGATTTCCGCCGAACAGCGCCTCTCTTGCCGCAGCGTTCATATCGTCAAGCTCTGACATTCCAGAGAACTTGAGTATCTTCTTATTATCGCCGTTTGCAACCTTTTCAACCATATCGTTGATATCCTTAAGCGTTGTATTGTTGCAAACCGTAATGGTGAGCGTATTTTCGTCCCAGACAGCCTTTGTGTTATCATAGCTTGCGGAATAAGCGAACACTATTTTGTAGTTGTTTGCGTACTCGCCTGCTTCTGTTGCCTCAATCTTAACGCCAAGCGAACCTGCGTCAGTACCCTGAAGCTTTATGGGATTTGTAGCCATTGCTGTAATTGCGGCGTCCCTGTTATCGCCGTCAGAGGGCATGATGAACTTTGTGCAGGTGAGCGAAGGAACAGTTACGCTGGGATTTGCGGCAGCCTGTGCGGCGATATACGCTTCAATCTCCTTGTTTATCTTATCCATTGACGACTGATTGCTAAGCGTTATCGTCCAGTCACTGCCATCATACGCAACCTTAGTTGGCTCGTCTGGATCAGTGCTGTTCCACTCAATCTTAACAGTCTTGCCGTTCTGTGTGAGGTCATCGGTGTCAAACGCAAGCTGTGCGGTCTTGGTTTCGGTTGCCTGACTGGTAGGGTTTGTGTAGGTATATGACCAGTAGCTTTCACCGGAAGCAGAGGTTGTCTTATAATTCCACGCGTCAACCGAGTTGCTTGCGATTTTTGCTTCGGGGTCATCGGGAATTGTTTCAAACTCAAACTTCAGTTCAACATCATCGGGAAGCGTGATACCGCCCGCCTTGATAGCTGTCTGTATTGCCGCCTCAAACGCGTCGTCAGACTCATACTGCTGAGTCATATCAAAGAAGATGTTGAGTATGCCGTTGGAGTAGGTTGCGTAAGGGTACTCCGCATTTGTAAAGGTTACGGACATATCCGTATTGTCCGAGGGAGCGGATACGGAAATTGTAACATTTGTGCCGTTTACTTTCTTTGTGGCGGAGGAGCATTTTGCTTCCGTTTCGGGAACGGTAATTCTAATTATCTCGGACGAACCAGGCTGGCTTGTGGAGTCGCCCGAAACACCGAGAACATGATAACCGTTTGCATCAACAAGGTAGCCGTATTCATCAACGTTGAATATACCCGCTCTTGAATAGTACACATTTCCCGCGCCGTCCATCAGCTGGAAGAAGCCCTCGCCGTCAATCGCCATATCATAAATGCTGTCGGAGAATGTGAAGCCCGACTGGGTCATGTTGGGGGTGGTTGTGTTCATCTTAACGCCGTAGCCTACCTGTCTGGGGTTTGTGCCGCCAAGGGTAGCGGTAGTGCCGCTTGCCGCCTTTTTGGTCTGATAGTATACGGTGGAGAAGGTTGTAACGCTTGTCTTAAAACCTGTGGTGTTTACGTTGGCAATGTTGTTGCCGATAACGTCCATTCTCTGCTGGTGAGTCTTAAGACCCGTTACGCCCGAATAAAGTGATTTTACCATAGTGTCTGACCTCCATAGTGTAGTTGCAGATTAACCGTCTGCCCTTGCTCAATCGGAGCGCGGGCGTAAATTCCTGTCAAGGTCCGTTTACATGATAACGGTTGAATCTATGTTTGTGAAAATATTGCCCCTCAAATCCTCGTTTGAGAGAGTTGTAATTACCTTGTTGTTCTTAACGCTTACAACAAACGCTGTTTTGTCCACAAGAACCAGTGTTTCGCTGCTGCCCTTGTCAGCGGCTATCTCAACGCCCCTGTTAAGCCGTTCAAGCGTATCGCCTGCCGCGATATCTATGCTTCTTTGCTCTAGGCGCTGCATTGCGTGCTTTGAAAACTCCACGCCGCCGTTGTACTGCTTTTCGGCAAGCTTTTCCTGCAAGGCTGCCGCAAACGAACCCTCCTGCCCGTCCGCTGTGGGCTGGGTGGAAGCCGTGCCGCCTGTGCCGACCGTTGTTCCCGTGGTAACGCTGATTTGACTGCGAAGCGCTAAATACTCGCTTATCAGCATAAAATCAAGCCTCCGTGCTTTATCGGTTGTTATACTTCCTGTCAGATGTTGTCAATGTCCCCGATATCCTCAAGGTCATCAAGGTCATTCTGCTGCTCTGCGTCAGCCTTAAGTTCCTCCAGCATTTCCTCCACCATCTCGTCAATAGCGTCAGAAACTGCCTGTTCCGCTTCGGTAAGCGTACTTTCGGCGCTCTGTGTGCCGTCGATTTTCTCGGTGCTGTCAACGCCGCTGTTCTCGTCCTGTTCGGGCTGCTCTGTGGAATAATCGGGATATCTCACCTCAACAATATCGGAAAGCTTGTAAGAAATATCGCCGATAACCGCGTAAAGCTCGCCGTCCTTTACCTGAATGGAATCAATCACACCCGCGTCAAAAACCGAACCCGCGTCCGTCTTTGCATTAACGGTTGCGTACATACCAATCATCATAGACGCTCTGGAAATCATATCGCCGAGGGTTGAACCTGTGGATATAATGCCGCTTGTGCCGTCTGTGCTGTCAGATGTGTTATCCTGCACGCTTGTAACCTTTGAGATATCAAAGCTTTCGCCGTCGATATTGACGAGGTAGGATTTTCCGCTCTTGACAACGCTTTCAACAACACCCGTCTTAGTCACCTGCGTTGCGCCGTCTGCCTTTGAAGCGGTGGCTATCTTGCCCACAAGCGAAGCCGCGTAATTTGCCTTTGCGTATGTACTGGAATCCTGCGCATACGAAAGCTGCGTAAACTGTGCCATCTGCGAAACAAACTCGGTGTTTGAAGTAGGTTCAAGCGGGTCTTGGTTGGTCATTTCAGAAACCAACAGGCTAAGAAATGTGTCAGAATTTACAAGCTCGTCATTGGAGTCAGTAAATCTGTCCGCGTACTTTTCGTGGTTCGCCTGAATTTGCTCATAACTGGTAAGATACTGGTTTATCGTTGTATCTGCCATTGCTCTGCTCCTTTCATAAAATTTTGCCTTACATTGCCGAAATCAGTTCTGCAAAGCTGTTGTCCTCATCATCGCCGCTGTCGGAATTATCCTCGCCGCGATAGTAGGGATTTTTGCTGCTGCCGTTGTAGTCCTCCGCACGGTTTTCGTGCTGAGATTCGCCGACCGTCTGCCACTCTGCAAGCTCTATGCCGTTGCTTCTGAGTTCCTGCTGAATAGCTGCGCCGTTCTGCTCAATAATGCGCTGGGTTTTCGCGTTATCCGCCATAATGCTGACTGACAGCGAGCCGTCAACCGCCTTGGTAAGCTTTACGGTTATGCTTCCCAAATCCTCCGGATTAAGCGTAACACTATACTCAGTGCCGCCGTCCTCGGCTGCGGGCGCCTGCGTGATTATGTCCTCGGCAACCTGATGCACAACCTCCTCGGGCTTTACCTCAACCTCCGTGCCGTCTGCCCTTGCAAACACAATCACGGGCTGTTCTGCGGGCGGTTCAAGACCTGTAGGCTGCGGCGCAATTTCAGCGTCCTCCGCAGACTTTGCCGAATTTTTAAGCAGCATAAGCTCATCTGATTTTGAAACCACTCTGCCTTTTGCTGTGCCGTCATTAACCGAAAGCTGCTGAACATCATAATTCTGCTGCTTTTCTGGGGCGGTGTTTTTCACGCTGTAATCGGTAATCGCCTTTTTAAGCTGGCTGAACTCCTCGCCGAAATCATCGGTCTTAATTGGCTTTGGGATATCCGCCGCCTTTGCCGACGTATTCTGCATTACATCTTGCTGCTGTGCGCCGTCCTGCTGTGATGACAAATCGGTACGGCTTACAATCTGCTGCGGTGCTGCCGCTTCTGCGGATGCTGCCGCCTTTATCGGCTCGGTTTTCGGCGCTTGCTGCTTATCGGTATCGCGCTGAATATGCTCTGCCGTATTTGCTGCCTGCGTCACTTCTTGAGCGGCTTCGTTTGCCGTATACGCGACATTTGTCTGCTTCTCAGACTGTTCTTCAGTCTGCTTGACTTCAACAGGGACTTCGGGAGTAACCTCCTGCTCCGTCTGAACGGGAAGCTGTACGCTTTCCTGCTCGACCGCTTCATTGACCGCCGTTTGCTGCACCATATCCGCGTTTATCGGGACAACCTCGGTAAAACACTCCTCAGTCACCGCAACGTCCTGCTGTGGTGTTTCCGCCATCATAGCCGCAATGGTTTGCAAAAGGACATCGCTGACAAACTCCTCAGGGATTTCGTCAAGCTTAATCTCCCCGCGCACAACCGCCTTGGCAAGCGATTTAACGTCCGTCTTATCCGACAATACAGGCGCTGTCTGCTGTTCTGCCGCAGAAAAATCCTGCTGCGCCGTTGGCTGAAAATCGGGCGTTTCGCTCATTTCCACCTGCTCAGGCGCACTGCCAAGCTCCCCAAGTATTTTGGAAAACTTCTCGGTCTGCTCAAGCTCTTCCATGCGGATTGGCAAAGCGGCATCGGAAATCATGTAGTCGCTGCGCATAAATCCCGCATTCATTGATACTGCCATTTTCTGTTTCACCTCCTTGTATCGTAATCATATATCAAGGCGTTGCGCCGTGATATCAAATCAACCTGAGCTTCTCACCGCGGCGTTTGATACAAACTCCTCGATAAACTGCTCGTTCTCCTTGGTTTCCATCGCCTTATATTCTTCAAGCTGCTTTTCTTCAAGCTTTTCAAGGGTTTTAACGTCCTTGGTGGCTTCAACCACCACGCCAAGCTGGGCTTCAATCTCAGCTTTTTTCTTTACAGCCTGCGCTTCCTTTGCGTGGATTTCCTGCTGAAGCGTGACGATATAACGCTTTCTCAGCGAAATTTCATAAGCGGGAATACCCTGCGCGCAAACCACGTCAAGCGCCTCGCTTTCGGCGGCAACGCGGCGGCGAAGCTGCTCTGCACTTTCCTCTATGGTGCGAAGCTCGCCCTGCATTATGCTGAGGATATTCTTCTGACGGTCAAGCTCCTGCTCGCGGAAATCCTTAAGCTTTTGAAGCGAGAACTGAAATTTTTTCATTTACATCACCCTTGTGATATCGGAAAATCAGATTTTATCATCGCTTACCGCGCTGAGCAGCAGTTCCACAGACTGCTCAAGGCTGTACGACTCGTCAACCTTTTGCATAAGAAACTCGTTAATTCTGTCTATCTTTCTTATAGCCTCGTCAAGCGCGGGATTTGTGCCGTGCTTGTATGCGCCTATGGAGATAAGGTCGGCGTTGCTGTTGTAAAGCGACAGCAGGTTGCGCAGCTTTCCCGCGGCATTTTTATGCTCATCAGGAACAATCTCCGACATCAGTCGGCTTACGCTCTGCAATATGTCAATCGCGGGATAGTGGTTCTGCGCCGCGATTTTTCGCGAAAGAATTATATGACCGTCTATAATACCACGCACCGTATCTGCGATAGGCTCGTTGGTGTCATCGCCCTCGACAAGCACGGTGTAAATGCCCGTGATAGAGCCTTCGGGGAAATTTCCCGCGCGCTCCAGCAGCTTGGGCATATTGCTGTATATGGACGGAGTATAGCCGCGCGCTATGGGCGGCTCTCCAACCGAAAGACCAACCTCGCGCAGCGCCATGGCGTAACGTGTAAGGCTGTCCATCATCAGCAGAACGTCCTTGCCCTGCTTCATAAAATACTCGGCTATCGCGGTTGCGGTAAGCGGGCATTTGCTTCGCATCATTGCGGGCTGGTCTGACGTTGCCACAACCAGAACGGAGCGCGCCATGCCCTCCTCGCCAAGGTCGCGCTCAATAAACTCGCGCACCTCGCGTCCACGCTCGCCGACAAGGGCGATTACGTTTACGTCCGCCTTAACCTTTCGGGCAATCATACCCATAAGCGTGGATTTACCAACGCCTGAGCCTGCGAAAATGCCCATTCTTTGTCCCTTACCCATGGTAAGCATACCGTCAATCGCTTTTACGCCAAGCTCTATCGTATCCTTGATAGGCGGTCTTGTAAAGGGATTTACGGGTATTCCCGTAATGGAAATAGTATCGGGACATTCGGGAGCAGCGCCGCCGTCAAGCGGATTTCCCATTGCGTCAACAATTCTGCCGATAAGCCCGCTGCCCGCTTTCAGCACAAGCTTGTCGCCCGTGTTGTCAACAATGCTTCCGGGGCCTATGCCCTCTATGTCGGTGTACGGCATAAGCAGGATATTCTCCTTATTGAAGCCGACAACCTCCGCATTGATGTATGACGCCATATCCTTTGAGTATATGCGGCACACATCGCCTATATTACAGGTAGGGCCGCTTGCCTCAATCGTCATGCCGACAATCTTCTCAATCTTGCCCATGTAACGGAAAGTATCGTATTTAGTTATGTCGTCCCGAAATTCTGCGAAATCCAAACCGAACCCTCCGCGTACCGTATGATTATTCCTCGTCCTGCTCCGTCTGCGCGGATTTTGCTCTGCGCTTGGGAGCAAGCTTGAACTTGCCCTCGCCCAACTCCTGTATCATGCGAAGCTGCGTCTGGACGCCTGCGTCGGTAATTTCACCGCCGCTTTCCACAATCACAGTGCCGCGCTCCGCATCGGGCAGAAGCTCTACCTCAACGTGCTGAACGCCGCCGCAAAGCTCCTTAAGATACTCATAATCGGCTGCAAGCTCCTCCGTAACGCCGTTTTTGTCCAGCGTAATGCGAACGCGGTCGGTGTTGCGGAAATCCTTTGCCGCCTTTTTTATCAGCTTTTTAACCGCCGTGCCGTCCTTAGCGGTAAGGCTGTCAAGCGTAACCTTTTTCGCTATTTCCATCACGGTGTCGTAAATATCTCTCTCATAAAAGCGGAACAGCCCCTCTTTTTCGGAGTTTATCAATTCCGCGTATGCTTTCGCGCTGTCAAGTATCTCGCGCTGGGAAGCAATGCAGGCTTCAATGCCGTCCTTCTTGCCCTGCTCAAAGCCCTCTGCACGCGCTTTTATGAACACATCATCGCGCTGCGCTTCGGCATCGGCGGTTATCTGCGCGGCGCTTTCGTTTGCCTCGGCGACAATGCCCTCAGCTCGGCGCTTTGCTTCAAGTATAACGTCCTTGCCCTGCTCTATGTATTGCTCCTTAAGCGCCGCAAGTTCCTGCTGCTGCGCGTTAATCTGTGCCTCGCGCTCCTCCAGAAGCTGCATACGAAGCTCAAGCTCCGCTGCGGTATTATCTTCCTGCGGCTCTGCTGCAAGCTGCTGCACAGGCGGCTGCGCCTCGCTTTGAGGAACTATCTCCTGCGCTGCGGCAGGGCGGCTTATAACAACCCTGTTGGATATATCCACGCCGCCGCCGCAGAACACGGAGCTTCTTTTCAATACTGCCAACTAAAATCCCTCCGAAATAACGGATTATGCAATAATCTCATCGCCGCCAGAGCCGTGAGAAATGGTAACTGTACCCTCCTGCTCCAGACGTCTGATAACGGACACGATACGCTGCTGAGCCTCCTCAACATCACGCATACGCACATTGTGCAGATACTCGATATCCGCCTGAAGGCTCTCTCTTGCACGGGTGGAAATGTTTGCAAAGATGCACTCGGCAACCTCCTGTGTAGAGCCTTTGATTGCAACCGCAAGGTCCTTGGGGTCGATTTCCTTTGTGAATGCCTGTATAGACAGCGCGTCCAGATTTACGATATCCTCGAACACAAACATCTTCTGCTTGATAAGTTCGGCAAGCTTCTGGTCGCGTACAGACAACTCGTCAAATATAAACTTCTCGGTCGCGCGGTCAACGTTGTTCATTATCTCAGCAACGTAATTGATACCGCCAACCTCCATAGAATCCATTGTAACAAGGCTTGCGAACTTCTTTTCCAGCGCCTGCTCTATGGACTTGACAACCTCTGGGGAGGCTCTGTCCATGCGGGCTATACGCTCTACAACCTCCACGCGCTTCTCCTTGGGAAGCTCTGTAAGGATTGCGGAAGCCTGGTCGCTTCTTGCGTAGGACAAAATCAGCGCAATGGTCTGCGGGTGCTCATTCTGCACGATAGCCTGAAGGTTTTTATAGTCCGCCTTGCGCACAAAGTCAAAGGACTTTGTTTTAAGCTGCTTTGTTATGCGCGCAAGCAGATTTGTAGCTGCCTCTTGACCGAATGCTTTTTCCAGAATTTCTCTGGCGTAATCAACGCCGCCCTCCGTAACAACCTTTTGCGTAAGGCAAAGCTCATAGAACTCGTTGAGGACTTCCTCAACCACCTCTATCGGCTGATAGTCAAGCCTTGCTAGTTCTACGGAAACAGCCTCGACCTCCTCATCGGAAAGGTGCTTGTATATACTGGACGCATTCTCCGCGCCCATAGAGGCTATTACCAGCGCAATGCGCTGCGAAGCGGAAAGCTCTTTTGTATTTTCTCTTGCCATTTATATCCCTCCGATGGGTTATTATTCTTCCCTGAGCAGATTTTTGATAATGGAAGCGACAATTTCGGGGTTTGTTTTCGCAAACTCGCTGATTTCGCGCTTGAGGATAGTTTCTCTTGTATCCTTGCCTGCTTCTTCCGTAAGGCTCGCGATATTGATGTCCACTTCCTCGATGGGTTCGGGAGTCTGTGCGCTGCCCATGGCTTCATACTGGCTGCCCGCAGCGGCAAGCGCTGCTTCCTGTCTGCGGCGTATCTTCTTCTTTCTGGAACTGCTCATAAACAGCGATACGATAAGCAGCACTATCAGCAGCACGCCCAGACCGATAACTATAAACAACAGCATATCGCGATATGTATCCTCAGGAGTTATTACCCTCAGTCCGTCATCAGAGCCTATCGTTGTTCCGCCGTTGCTGCCCGAAAGTGCAAACGGTGTGTTGTAAACCGCAACGTTTGAAACGTCCGTTCCCGAAGCCTTTGCTACGATATCGCAAAGCGCCTCGCGCTCCGCTTCGGTCATGCTGGTTTCGTTAATCATCAGCGCAACACTAAGCTTTTCTATGCTGTAACCGTCCTTAATGAGCGACGTCTTTATGTTGGAAACACTGTACTGCGTTTCGGAACTGCTGTAATAATAGCTCTGTCCGTCCTCAAGCTCCAGAATTTCGGGATAATCGGGGGAACTGTCCGCATTGGGAGTAACTCCGACAAGTCCGTCCTCAGAATCAAGGCGACCGCCCTCCACAACGTCCTTCTCATGGTTTATTACGCCCGCGTGGGTATCGCCATCGGGAATATACTGCTCCTCGTCCACGGTTTTCTGGTCATAGTTTAGTATCGCTGTGACATTGAAAGCGTAGTTCTTCTCGCCGTAAACCTTGTCGAACATCTTGCCAAGTCCCTCGGAAAGCTTGTCCTCAAACTCCTGCTGGAACTGAAATCTGCGCTGAGCTATGTCAACGCCGGAAGCGTCCTCAGCAGCCAGAGTGTCGTCCTCAGGGTCTACCCAAGTGTACATCTTGCCCGTGGTATCAAGGATTGAGATGTTGTCATTCGTGAGATTTTCGGCGCTTGTCTTAACCGCCTGATATATCGCGCGAACCTCCGCATTGCTCAGCACCGCGCCGTCCTTAAGGCGCAGAATTACGGAGCAGGACGACTCTTTCTCGCTTGTGTTTATAACGTAATCCGAAGTTTCGGGAAGCACCAAAGTAACCGTTGCCTCGCGCACATCGTCAAGCGTTGCAAGCGCCGCGCCTATGCGGGTTTCAAGCTGCTGGCGCTTAACCTCACGCTTATCCGCGTCGGTAGACCACAGGTCAACACCCGTGTTCCATATCTCATAATCCGTAGAGGAAGTGGGATAACCCTGCATATACATCTGCATTCGCAGGTAATCCACCTGATCCTCAGGCACTATGATGTCGCCATCGCTCTCGACCTTAACGTCCGTTACGCCAAGGTTCACTATCGCTGTGGCAATTTCGCCCGCTTCAGAGCTATTTACGCCAGAGAACAGAACGGCGTGACCTTTCTGGTTAAGCAGTATAACTATAACTATGATTATGGCGATTATCGCTACGGGAACGGTTACCAGCAAAATCTTTGCAACCTTTGATAAGCCGCCCCACTTTTCTTTAACGGTAGTCACCGTGTTCTTAAGCTTTTCGTTCATTAAAAAGTGACCTCCAGAGCCGGTTCAAAGCCTTTGCTTATCAAACCTGCATATTGATTATTGTGCTGTAAGCGCTGAGCGCCTCATTTTTAACCGATACAAGCAGGTCAACCGCCGTATTTGCCTTTTCTATGTTTGCCTGAACCTGCGCAATATCGTCTATATTGCCAAGCATGATGTCAATAGCGTCCCTGTCAACCTGCTCGTTTGTTTCAACAACGTTATCCACAAGACCTCTGAACACGTCTATAAAGGAAGCATTCTCCGCATTTACGGCAAGCGTTCCGTTCTGCGTATCCATCTGCGTCATGGGCTGCATAGAATTTATAGTGGAAATAGGTGTAAAATCTATCATGGGATATATCCTCTCCTTCTTTCTTTACGGCTTATCAGCCTTTGCCTATGTTAAGCGCTTTCTGCGCCATGCTCTTTACAACCTCGTACACCGCAAGATTTGCGTCATACATATTGGAAGCTTCAACCGCGTCAAGCTGCTCGGTTGCAACGTCTACGTTGGACTCGTAAACATATCCAAGCTCGTCCGCAAGCGGGTGAGTCGGGTCGTAAACAGGCTCTGCGGGAGTTTCGTCCTCAACAATGCGGGTAACCTCCACGCCCCTGTACTTTATGTATTTGTGATAGTGAGCCTCGCCCGTGCCAAGCTTTGTCCAAAGCAGGCTTTTGAAGCTTTTGTCCTCGCCGAAAACCACCATCTGGCGCTTGTAGGCGTCCTCCGCCGAACCTGCAACATTATCAGCGTTGGCAACGTTCTGCGAAATTATATCCATTCTCAGCCTCTCCGCGGTCATGCCCGAAAGAGGAATATTAAGCGAGCTTAAAAATGCCATATGCTACCTCCGTTACTTTGTCACCATCGCGCTTCTTATTCTTGTGAAGTTTCCGTTCATGGAGTTTATCAGCGCGTCATACTGAAGCTGCGCATTGGTCAGCTCCGCCATCTGTGTATCGTTGTCAACGTTGTTTCCGTCTATCTGATCTCTTGTGTAGGTGTCAACAACAAGGTGTTCAGTCAAATTCAGCTCTTTCTTTATTGTGCCGTTGGCGCGCAGCTTGTCGCGCAGAACGCCGCTGAACTCAAGATACTTGCAGTTATAGTCGGGCGTGTCCGCGTTGGCGATATTCTGGGAAATAACCTGCTGCTTCTGCCAAAGAACGCTCATTCCCTGCTCAAGTATGCGGAACGCGGTGGTATCGAATAGTGCCATATCAAATTCCCCTTATAAATAAGTACATAAAAATCCAAGACCTATGACCCTACATAGTCATTCGTATTATAATTATACACCATCAAGAGAGATTTTGCAATGATTTTCACACCAT
Organism: uncultured Ruminococcus sp.; assembly: GCA_964556595.1. GTDB lineage: Bacteria > Bacillota > Clostridia > Oscillospirales > Ruminococcaceae > CAG-115. The sequence continues at coordinate 79,052 of CAZKXB010000003.1, forward strand.
TTTTGCAAAAAAACGGCGTAGTAAAACATAAAAAATTAAGGTGAATTTTTATGAAAGTCACACAAAAATTCGTGAATTATTGCCAATTATTAGTGCTGAATACGTTTACATTGCACAAATGCGGCGACACGTTTCCTCATATTGGAACAGCAGAAAGGCACGGCTCTTTTTGGTAGAACCGTGCCTTTCCGTAATATTGAGGGAGTGTGGTTGGCTTAGTTATTGGCAGGCATTGTAAATCTCTGCCGCCTGCTCGGCATAATCCGCGCTGATGTAGTAGGATACCGCTCCCTCATATTCGCATGGGGCGGCGCACAGCACCAGACGGTATGTCATATCAAGCGGATAGTCGCTGTCAAAAGCGCTGGTGCTGTTATCATACAGCGCATCTATAAGCTGCTTATCCTGCGGCAGAAGCACCACTCCGCCGCTGCCTTGGAAATAGTTGTACTCCATCTCCTCCAGCGCTTCGCTTCCCATTTGTTCATAGTCATAGGAATATCCCGCACGGATATAGTCCTCTGCCTGCGGATTGTCAAGCGTGAGAAGATAAAACAGACCCATATCAACATCAAACTGCGCATAGTCTGAGTTCATTTCAAGCAGATAGGCACAGCTATAATCCGACAAATCCAGAGAAAACAGATCCGGCACTCCGTTATCCGCAAGCAGCGCCAGCGTATCGGTATACCACGGATAAACCGAAATGTATTCAAAATTCCAATCTGCGATATGGTCTGAAACCACCTTTGAAATGCCAAAGCCAACGGAAACCGATTTGCCGCGTGCCGAAGCATTATACATCATCTCGGGGGTTACGCGTTTGGAGTCGCTCTCCAGTGCGGCGCTGAGCTGCTCCGCAGGAATATTACATTCCACGCGCAAATTTGAGTTTACACGAACTTGCGACACAAAACTGTTCTCCACCGCGCATTTGTCAAGCAGCAGTCTCGCCTCTGAGGAAAGGTAAAGCTCGCTGCTGAACAAGCGCTCGCAGGCGTCATTATAACGCTGCTCTGTCAAATAATAGTGGCGCGCAGTCGTTGTTCCGTCCTTAAACGTATATTCAATTTCAATGTGGCGACTATGCCAGTCTGACGTTTCATCGCCGTCTTTCGGGATATCTGAATGGACTTCCGTCAGTGCCTTGATGTTCTCTGCCTGTTTGATTTCTCCGCCTATCCATAGGCTGCCGCCGCTGAGATATACCTCCGCCGAAACGACCTGTGACGCATCGGGAACATAATAAGCCATGCCCATACCGTTGGAGAAATACAAGCCCATGCAGATAAGAAAGCTGCCCGCAAGAGTTACGACATATTTAAGCAGGGTTATGTGGAATTTCTTAAAGCCCTTGCCGCTGATAAGCTCCATAATGATATAAAGCACAAAGGTAAGGATAATCAGCGCCACTATATATCCGCCCGCGTTTTCGGTATAGCTGTAAGAATAGTCGACATTGCCAAACAGACCGTCCATTATATAGACCGAAAATACGGTGGTAATCGCAAAAATAACAAGCGCGGGAATAACAAGCTTCATTGCGCCGTAAACAAACGGGCTTCCTACGCGCTCCGCACGGCGTCTGCGGATAAGCAGATATGCACCAGCAAGCAGCGCAAGGGTTATCAGGATAAGCGGCACAAGCACCCCTGCCTTGGTAATCGGAGCGACAAATATCGTATCCCCGCCGCCAAACAAAGACACAGTCGAATCCAGCGCATAGAACAAGGTATATGCAAGCAGACCAAGCGGCGAGGTAAACGCCACAGCCGTATAACTGCTCATGCTTCCCGACAAATTGGACATACCGTAAACATTGCTGATAACGATATTTATGCACACCGCAACTATTATCGGGATTATCACATTGATAACCGCGGGATACAGTCTTGCTTCAGCGCCGCGTCCGCAAAGCGACATAACAAACAGTGTAAGCGCGATAAGCATAACGCTTGCGGCAAAGCCCGTAAACATAAGCTGGGGAACAATGTTAAGCAGCATTTCGATATCAGCGAGATATTCCCCGAAAACGGTCAAGCCATTGCAAAGCACAATGCCCGCAATTATCGCGATAATATGCGGCACAAGGCAGGTTGTAAGAACCGCAAGCAGGTCGCCGCAAAAGCGCGTATCCTCGGACACGGGCAGCGAATAATCCATATCCACAACCGACTTTTTATACAGCCAGCGGAAGGATTTTATTGTAACGACATAATTCATAACGAATACCGCCACAAGCATGATAGCGCCGATTACAACCGCCGCCATCAGCAGCGAACTCCACGAAGCGCTCTGCGCGCTGAGGCGCTGATATGCTGCTGTGCCATAGCCATGCTGTTCACGATATCGTTCCAGTTCCACCTGTGCGTTTAAGGTTGGCAGCATTATGCCAAATATCAGCGGATAGGAAAGCAGCGAAAAAATGCTGTTGAGTATAATCATGGGGCGCAATGTGCGCAGCTTGTAGCTATAATACGTCCCGAATTTGGAAAAATTACCTTTCAAGCTTAGAGCTGTCATAGCCAAGCACCTCCATTTCGTAAATAAATATCTCCTCAAGACTCAACGGAACTTCGTCATACAATTTAGGCGAAAGCGCGTTAATTCCGTTTCTTATCGCTTCACGGTCGCCCTTTGCGATTATATGCGTAACGCTGCCCGTGTTTTCGATATGCAGCACCTCAAAGCCGCTGAAATCCTCGCGCGAAACGGGGCGGTCAAACGCCGTCTGGATTTTTACAACGCTGCCCTTTACGTTATCAAGCTCGCGGTCAAATACCACCTTTCCCGCGTGAAGCAGTCCCACGCGGTCGCAGAACTCGTCAATCTCCCCAAGATTATGTGAGGAAAAAATAACCGTAAGGCTGTTGTCAAGCATGGCGTCAATCAGCATTTGCTTCACTATTATGCGCATGGTGGGGTCAAGTCCATCAAAAGCCTCGTCCAGAAACAGGTAGGGCGTTTTGCAGGATATACCGCAGATAACCGCCGCCTGCCGCTTCATGCCCTTGGAAAAGGTGCTAAGGCGCTTTTTCATGGGCAGCTCCACCGCGCCGTGAAGCTTTTGAAACAACTCCTCGTCAAAGCTTGAATAAAAGCGCTTGTAGTAACCCTTCATATCCGCAAGCGTCATATCGTTGAACTGCACCGTTTCATCGTTGATAAAAAACACCCGCTCCTTAATCGGCACATTGTTGTATGCAGGCTGTCCGTCAATCAGAACTTCGCCGCTATTAGGACGGTAAATTCCCGCAAGCATTCTAAGCAGCGTGGATTTTCCTGCGCCGTTGCTGCCAAGCAAACCGTATGCGCAGCCCTGCGGTATCTCAAGACTGATACCGTCAAGCGCGTTGCGCTCGTCAAAGCGCATAACCACATCTTTTATCTCAATCATAAATCCCCCTCATTTCTGTCATCTGACCATATTTTTTCCACCGAACCAATGGCGTTCTCGCGCGTAATGCCCGCCTTTTTTGCGGCAAGAAGCTCCCCCTCCAGCCGCCGCAGCGCTTGCAGCTTCACCGCCTCAGCCGCCTCGGTGTGCGGCGAAACATAACTGCCCTTTGCGGGCATGGAATATATAAATCCCGCCTGCTCAAGCAATCCGTATGCCTTTTGCACCGTATTGGGATTTATGCCAAGCTGTTTCGCCACCTCGCGCACGGCAGGCAAACGCTCATCGGGCTTTAATTTCCCTGCGGAAATAAGCCCCGCCACGCCGTCAAAAAGCTGCTCATAAATGGGCGCTTTGCCCTCAAGCCTTATATCCAGCACGCTATGACCTCCTTTGTAGTAGCTGTATCAACTGTACTATTTGTGTTGGTACAGTTGTATTATATCACTTAGTACAGTTGTTGTCAATAGCTTTTTAGAATTTTTCGAAAAAATTTACAAAAAAATCGGCAGGGGTTTGCCCTGCCGAAATACTTTTATTTGGTTGTGATTAGCCGTTCATGATGGTGTAGGTGTAGAGTTCATCTACATTGTCAAGGGTATAGGTTTCGCCCTTGTAAGTAACAGATATCAGGGATTTGCATAAAAGGAATGCATTGAAGCCGATTTCAGTAACACTATCGGGAATTGTTACACTTGTCAATGCGTGGCAGTTCTCGAAAGCATAAGCGCCAATTTCAGTAACGCTGTCGGGAATTGTCACACCGGTCAATGAAGTGCAGAAGCGGAAAGCGCCGTCACCGATTATGGTAACGCCATCGGGAATTGTCATGCTTGTGAGAGAAGTGCAGTCCCTAAAAGCGCTGTCGCCGATTTCAGTAACGCCGTTGGGGATTGCTATGCTTGTCAATGCAGTGCAGCATCGGAAAGCGCCATCACCGATTTCAGTAACGCTGTCAGGGATTGTCACGTTTGCCAATGAGGTACATTCCGCGAAAGTAGAATCGCCAATTTCAGTAACACCATTAGGAAGCGTCATGTTTGCCAAGGAAGTGCAATACCTAAAAGCACGCGCGCCAACAGAAGTTACGCCATCGGGAAGTGTCACACTTGTCAATGAGCCACAGCTGTTGAAAGCGGAATTGCCGATTTTGGTAACGCTGTCAGGGATGGCTACGCTCGTCAGTGAAACGCATTCACCGAAAGCGGAATTGCCGATTTCGGTAACGCCATCGGGAATTATTACGCTTGCCAGAGAATCGCAGTATTCAAAAGCACCGCCGCCGATAGAAGCAACACCATCGGGAATTGTTACATCGCCGCCATCGCCATTATACTTAATCAGCACATCTGCGCCAACCACAACAAATTCATCGGTCTGGTTTGCCAGCCACGGAGTAGTGCCGAAAGCATAATAGCCAATATTGGCAACGCTGTCAGGAATTGTTATGCTTGCTAATGAGTTACAGTTAGAAAAAGCGCTATATCCGATTTCAGTAACACTGTCGGGAATTGTTACGCTCGCCAAGGACTCGCAGTCCGAAAAAGCGCTGACACCAATTGCGGTAACGCCATCGGGGATAACCACATCTCCGCCGCTGCCATTATATTTGACAAGAGTGCCGTTCTCAATAGTAAAATCGGCTGTGTTATCATCGGAAGTGCCGCTATCGGTTTCCGAATTGGTTGAGTTCTCATCGGGAGTGCTGTTTTCAGACGTCAAATCGGTTGAGTTTTCATTCAGCGCGTCCGACTTGGAAGCGTCAGAACCCGTATCTGCAGAACTTTCCCCCGAACCGCAGGCGGAAAGCGTGCTTGTCAGCATAATCGCCGCAAGAATAAGTGCCAGATTTTTCTTCATATTTTCCTCTCCTCGTTGTTGATTATGGGCTTCGCTGTGATTATTTTACACCCAAAATATCCCGCTGTCAATGTACAAAATTGCCAAAAATCAGTTTGCGTATATATTGCACAGCAAAATTGCGGCAGGAATAATTCCCGCCGCAAAGCAATCAAATCAATAAGGAAGTTCAAAGTTTGTAAACACCCATCTGCCGTCCTGCTTGGCAGCGTTGTAGGTGTATTCATCTGTTCTTGTGTTCTCGCCGTCCAGCTCCTCATCGCCGTAGGTGGCATAGCACTTGAACACTGCGGTGTCCTCGGTAAGCTCGACAAGTTCATACACAGAGTACTGATAATAAATATTTGCGCCCCTTGCGCCGCCTGTGGAATAAAGCATACCGTCCTCGCCCTCGCGGTACATCGAAGTATCCATCAGCGAATTTATTATATCTGCCGAAAAATAACAGCTAAGCGCGTTCAAAAGCTTCGCCTTTGTGTTAAGACGCTCATCTATAACCCTTTGGTATACCCATGTTGAACCATTTACCTCAGCCTCAATCCTACATTCGCTGTCGCCGTCCAGTGCCGCCATGTCGAAATAGCCGTAAAGCTCGTTTGCGGCGGCGAAAATTTCCTCTGCCGTCTGGGTTGTGGGATTCATCTGCACAAATTCCTTGCTTTCGGGCAGCAGCACATATTTATCATCGGAAAGATAATAGCGATAAACCGCCGAGCCGTCCTCGGTTATGTAGAAATCGCACATATAGTACAGCGTGCCTTCGTTTTCGTCATAGCAGCTTACAGCGTAGCACTTGCTGCCGCCGATTTCGGCGCTTTCGCCCGTACTTTGAAATACATAAATCTTATCCATGCGCGGCAACCCCAGATAGGAATTGCCGTAGTCCATAACCATCTCGGCGTAGGTATCGTCAAGCTCTATAACTACATCGCTTTCGTCCGTCTTGCTTTCAGCGGCTTCGGACTGCGTTGTCTGCGCCGTGGAAGCCGTGGTGGCTTCTCCCGCGGGAACGCTGTTTTCATCGGGCGCAGAGCTGCTCTCCGTCTGCGAGGTTACTTCTGCGGGAGCGGAGCTTTCATTCTGCGAACCGCTTTCGCCGCCCGCACAGCCGCTCATCAGCAGGCAGCAGCCAAGCGCGGCGCAAACCATTTTTACCTTAGCGGAATTAAGCATAAAAAATCCTCCAAACACATGAAAACAGGGCAATGCTGCGCACGCCCCGTTTTACGCCTTTTTCTAACGGCAGTGCCTTAAAGCTGCGCTTCGGTATCCTCGGCGGCAGCTTCGTCCTCCTCAATAAGCTCATCGTTCTGCTTGTTTACTTCCGCAACAGCGGCAGCAGCCTCGCAAGCGGTGTCGGAAATGCACTCGTCAGCGTCGTCAAAATCGAAATCCTCATCGTCCAGCCACTCTGCATCGTCCCACTCGTCGTAGTAATCAGCGTCATTGTCCTTATCCAGCTTCTTCTTTGTAAGATATGCCGCAGCAGCAACGCCGCCCGCAACAGCAAGCAGACCTGCCAATGCAATTCCAAATCCTTTTGCCATAATATTATCCTCCTGACATAGATAAAATTTTAGACCAAATCTATGACATATAGTATATACCTTTTTACGAATTTTTGCAATACGCCATCACAAATTTTGTCTGTTTTTCATAAAAAAACTACATATTTCCTGTCATATTCATCAAAACCGAAATCGCCGCTATCGGCGCAGTTTCGCACCTCAGTATACGCTTTCCCAGCGACACGGGGATAAATCCATGCTCCGCAAGCGCCGCAGCCTCGCTTTGCTCAAAACCGCCCTCGCTGCCGATTACGATATCAATATTCCGCGAAAGCTCCGAAACAGCTTTGCTAAGCGGAATTTCGGCGCATTCATAGAATAGTATGCCCGTATTTTCTTTTTCAAGCATATCAAACAGCGCGGAAAATTCTACCGCTTCGCGCACTGTTGGGATTATTCCTCTGCCGCACTGCTTTGCCGCTTCATAAGCAATTCTGCGATAGCGCTCGGTCTTTTTTTCAAGTTGCTTTTTATCGGGGCGCGAAACGCAGCGTTTTGAGAAAAACGGAATAATCTCGCACGCGCCGCACTCCACCGCCTTTTGCACAATAAACTCCATCTTGTCGCTTTTCGGCATTGCCTGAAACAGCCGCAGGCGAACGCTCGGTTCGGCTTCGTTGGGCGTTTTTTCAATAAGGTCGAAAACGCACTCGCCGCCACATTCCGAAAGCCTGCCGAGATAATCCGTGCCCTGTCCGTCACAGATAACGGCATAGTCGCCTTCTCTCATGCGAAGCACCTGACGCGCGTGCTTTGAGTCCTCCTCTGACAGCACCGCCGCCGTTTCCGAAATGTTATCCGTGAAAAAGCGCGGATAACGCCAGCGTTCCATTTTTATTTCAAGCTCCTGCTGTGACATTTTTATTCCCCTTTATCCGTTAATTTCGTATATAGTTCTGCCGTCAATTCCACCCGTACAGTTCGTTCTGACCGAAAAGCCGCTCTACACCCGCTTTAAGCCCCGCGTTCTGCGGCTGACTAAGCAGCGGGTCTGCGCCGAGAAGCCGCTGCGACAGTTCCTCAACCTGATACAGAACCTCCGCATCGTCCGCGATATCGGCAATTTTAAGCGGCGGAAGTCCGTGCTGCTGCCGCCCGAAAAAGTTTCCCGGACCGCGCAGCGCCAAATCCTGCCGCGCTATCTCAAAGCCGTCCGTTGTTTTCACCATGGCTTCCGTGCGCGCCTTTGTGTACTCGCTGCGGCTATCCGTCATGAGAACGCAGTAGCTTTGCGCGCTGCCCCTGCCAACTCTGCCGCGAAGCTGATGAAGCTGCGACAATCCAAACTGCTCCGCATTTTCGATAAGCATTACATTGGCGTTCGGCACGTCTATGCCCACCTCGATAACCGTGGTTGACACAAGCAGCTTAAGCTGATTATCGCGGAAAGCGCGCATTACCTCGTCCTTATCCGCCTGCTTCATTTTTCCGTAGAGCAGTCCTGCGGGGATATTGGAAAACTCATTCTGGCAAAGCCTGTTGTAATATTCTATCGCGCTTGCCTTTTCGCTGCGGGAATTTTCACTTTCCTCCACAAGCGGACATACAATATAAGCCTGTCTGCCCTCGGCGATATGCTTTTTGATGAAATTGTATATACGCGTTCTGAACGAAGTGTCCACGGCGTAGGTCTTAATAGGTATTCTGCCCTTTGGCATTTCGTTTATGACAGATACGTCAAGGTCGCCGTATACTATCAGCGCAAGCGTTCTTGGGATAGGCGTTGCGGACATGGCAAGGATATGCGGCGCAGCGCCTTTTTCCGCAAGCGCCGAACGCTGCGCCACCCCGAAGCGGTGCTGTTCGTCCACTATAACAAGACCCGTCCTTTTTGGCAGCGAGGATTTTTGTATAAGCGCGGAAGTGCCTATCAGCACGTCAGCGCTTCCATCGGCGGCAGCCTGCCGCGCCGCGCTTTTTTCCTTGGCGGAAAGGCTGCCCGAAAGCAGCCGCACATTAACGCCAAGCGGCGTGAGCATTTCGCTGAACGTGCTGTAATGCTGCCTTGCAAGCACCTCGGTTGGCGCCATCACCAATGTCTGAAAACCGTTGAGATAACAAAAATATGCCGCTGCCGCTGCCACCAGAGTTTTGCCGCTGCCGACATCGCCCTGAAGCAGCCTGTTCATGGGGTAAATCCGCTTCATATCCGCTATGCAGTCGGATATTGCGCGAAGCTGCGCATTGGTAGGCTCAAACGGCAGCGCGTTGTAAAACGGCGCAAGGCTTTTTTCCGCCATGACCGCGCCGCTTAGCGTTCTGCCCCTGCTGCGCATTAAAGCCAGTCCCAGCTTAAGCGTAAGCAGCTCCTCAAAAACAAGCGCGCGCCTTGCCGCGGTGTATTCCTCTCGGTTCTGGGGAAAGTGGATTTTCCGCACAGCCTCTGCCCTCGTCAAAAGCGAATAGGCGCTTCTGATATCCTCGGACAGTATATCACGCTGCTTTATCACAGAAAGCGCGGTTTTTACATTTTTGGATACAATATTGTTGGTAAGCCCCGCGGTAAGCGGATATTTGGGAACAAGCCCGCCCTCGTCAACTCCGACAAACATAGGCGAGGATATCTGAAGCCCCACAAGGTCGCCCGTTATCTTTCCGTAAAACAGGTATTCCGCGTTTTCCTGAAGCTTTTCAAAGGCGTATTTCGTGTTGAAAAACACTGCCGTAACGCTGCCCGTTCCATCGGAAAGCACCGCCTTGTATATCGCCATTTTTGCGTATTGGCTGAAAGGCGACAGCTTTTTGGTTACAAACGCGCGAAAGGCGCAGACCTCTCCGGGCTGCACCTGCGCAATGGGACGGGGCGCGGTAAAATCCACATAATCGCGGGGATACAGCTCTGCAAGCTGCTCCGCCGTTTCCACGCCCAGTTTTTTGTATAACTCCGCCCGCTTGGGACCTACGCCTTTAAGATATGTTATCTCCATAAAAAATACCGTAATTACTCCACGGAAATTATATAGTAATACACAGGCTGACCGCCGTTTACAAGCACGATATCAATATCATCGCTTATCTTTGCGCGAAGCTTTTCATAAGCGGCTTCGGCGTCCGCATCACTGACATCTGAGCCGTAAATCACCGTGATATAGCTGCTGGAGGAAGCTGTAAGCCGCTTGGTAAGCTTTATAAGCGCCTTTGTAACGTCCGCTTCCGTAAATACAATTTTGCCGTTATCCATGGCGAGAATATCGCCCTGCTTTATTTTGTGTCCGTCATACTCGCTGTCGCGCACGGCAAAGGTTATCTGTCCGCTCTGCACATTGCCCAGCGCTTCCGTCATGCCGCTTCTGTTTGTGACAAAATCCGCGTCGGGGTCAAACGCCATCATAGCGGTAATTCCCTGCGGGATAGTTCTGGACTGAAGCACGCATACGTTTCTGTCGGCAAGTCCCACTGCCTGTTCTGCCGCCATGATTATATTCTTATTATTCGGCAGCACAAATACATTGTGCGCAGGGGTCTGTCCGATGGCTTCAAGAATATCCTCGGTGGAGGGGTTCATTGTCTGACCGCCGCGAACCACGCTGTCAACGCCAAGGTCGTGGAACAGCGCTTCAAGTCCCGCACCCGCCGCAACCGCAACAAAGCCCATATCCTTTTCGGGAGCAACGGGAGCCTTGCGGTTTACCTGCTGCGCTTCGTCCGCCTTGATGATATTATTGTGCTGCTCGCGCATATTTTCAATCTTCATCTTGGTAAGCTCGCCGAATTTAATGCCCGCCTCGATAGCCTTTCCGGGGTGGTTGGAATGGACGTGAACCTTTATGATATCATCATCGTCAACCACCACAACGCAGTCGCCTATGGTTTCAAGGTATGCGCGCAGCGCGGTTGCATCCTTGGCGCTCTGCTTTTTGTTTACTATAAACTCGGTGCAGTATGCAAAGGTGATTTCCTCATTAACCGCGCCCGAAGCCGCAACAGCGGCAGGCGCAGCAGGCTTTACGCCGCTTTCGGATTCTATTATCTGTCCGCCGCCTATCACCTGCATCATGCCCTCAAGGATTACAATAAGTCCGCGTCCGCCCGCGTCCACAACGCCTGCTTTTTTCAGCGCGGGGAGCATTTCGGGAGTTTTTGCAAGCGTCTTTTCGGCTTCTGCAATATATGCCGCAAGAAATTCTGCCGCATCGCCGCCCTCAACGCCAAGAGAAGCCGTGTTCTCATAAGCTTCTCTTGCAACCGTGAGGATAGTTCCCTCGGTTGGCTTCATAACGGATTTATACGCCGCGTCCACGCCAAGCTTGAACGCTTCCGAAAGCGCCTTTGCGTCTGCTTCCGCTTTACCCGCAAGTCCCTTTGAAAGTCCTCTGAAAATAAGCGACAGAATAACGCCGGAATTTCCTCTTGCGCCGCGCAGCATTGCCGAAGCCGCGGTTTTCGCCGCTTCGCCCGCGGTTATCTCGGCGCTGAGGTTCTTCATTTCGGCAAGCGCCGCGCCTATCGTCATGGACATATTTGTACCCGTATCTCCATCGGGTACGGGGAACACGTTAAGCTCGTCCACCGCCTGTTTTTGATTTTGAATGTTGTTAGCTCCCGAGATAACAGCGTCCCGAAAAAGCTTTCCTGTAATATTCATTTTAACGACTGATTCCTTCCTTATACTTTAGGCAACACCGCACAAAGACCATCTTTTGGATTTTGCACGCGTCTTGCTTGCATCTTTTCCGCCATATTGCACAAATTTCGCTTGACGGGCGCAAGCCCGCCTGCGCTCAATTTATACAATCTGACGAAAAATCTGATGGCGCAATCCGCGCACAATCTTTGTGCTGTGTTGCCTTTAGGCAGCACCGCGCAAAGACCATCTTTTGGATTTCGTGCGGCAATGCTATAATTACGTTCTTATTCCGTCAACATACACGTTGACGCGCTCAACCGAAATGCCTGTGCTTTCCTCCACGGCATAGCGAACCTTGTTCATAATGCTTTTTACCACCGCGCCCACATTAACGCCATACATAACCGTAATATGAAGCTCAACCACAAGCTTATCCTTGCCCGCTCTTACATCAATGCCCGTTACGGGCTTTTTGTTCTTTTTGAACGGTACAAACGCGGCAAGCGTCTGCTTTGCGCTGCCTATGTTCATCTGAACAACGCCAAAGCAGCTTGTCACCGTATTGCTGATTAGGGACATGAAATATTCCTGTGAAACGGTAATCTCGCCAAGATGATTTTTTACTCTTATCATAGCTACCTCCCTGCCTGATATTCCGCGCCGTGCAAAGCGTATCAGCGCGTTTTTATACAAATATTATGCCTTTATCCATAGGCTTGCAAACCGATGTGAAATACTGCGGAAGCTGCCCCGCCGCCCGCTGTGCGGCTTCGCCGCTTTCAAACACGCCGAACACCGCCGCGCCGCTGCCCGTAAGCATTGCGCCGTCCGCGCCTGCCGCAATAAGCCGCGATTTTATTTCGTCAATGCGCCTGTCCGAATACAACACCTCAAACACATTGTACATCTTATCGGCAAAGCTGCCGCAAACGCTGTCGGCAAAGCTTTCTGCGCCGTTTGCCGCCTTTATGGGCGCGCTGTCATAGCGCCTGTAAGCTTCGCCCGTGGGACAGTTAAAATCGGGCATAACCACAAGCAGCGTGCAATCCCTTATGCCGCAAAGCGGGGATATATCCTCGCCTATGCCCCTGCACAGCGCCGTGCCGCCCTTTAGACAAAACGGAACGTCCGCGCCGCAGGACAGTGCAGCTTCGTGCAGCCGCTTTTCGCCAAGCGCGCCGAAATGCCGCTCCAGCGCCGAAAGCACCGCAGCCGCGTCCGCACTGCCGCCGCCCATTCCCGCGCCAAACGGTATGCGCTTTTGTATCGAGATACGGATTTTCGCCCGTATTCCCGCAGCTTCAAGATAAACCCTTGCCGCTTTGTGCGCTATGTTTGTTTCATCAGCGGGGATATCGGGGCAGTCGCAGCAAAGCTCTATTCCCTCGCCGTCAAGTATGTCTATATCCAGTATATCGGACAGCGAAACGCTCTGCATGACCGTTTCCAGCAGATGATATCCGTCCGCGCGCGTTCCGACTATATCCAGATACAAATTCAGCTTCGCATTGGCAATTACAGTCACTTCTTTATTTCCTCAAGAAACTCTCTTATTCTTCCGAGAGCCGTTGTCAGATGCTGAACCGAGTACGCATAGGAAACGCGCACAAAGCCCTCGCCGCTTTTGCCGAAAGCGTCGCCCGGAACAACCGCAACCTTTTTGTCATATATAAGCCGCTCGCAGAACTCCGCCGAGGTCATTCCCGTGGACTTTATACAGGGGAAAACATAAAACGCGCCCTGCGGCTCAAAGCAGTCCAGTCCCATATCGTTGAAGCCCTTGACAAGCAGACGGCGGCGCATATCATACTCCTCCACCATTTTGTCAACCTCCTCGCGGCACTTGGTCATTGCGGTTATCGCCGCATACTGGCTGACTGTCGGGCTTGACATAATGCAATACTGGTGCAGCTTAAGCATCTGCTTCATAATCGGCTGCGGGCCTGCCGCGTAGCCAAGCCGCCAGCCCGTCATTGCATACGCCTTGGAGAAGCCGTTTATAACAATTGTGCGCTCCCGCATATCGGGCAGCTCAGCGAAAGAAACGTGCTTTTCGCCGCCGTAGGTCATCTCGGAATATATCTCGTCCGAAAGCACGATTATATTCGTGTCCTTTATAACCTCCGCAATGGCTTCAAGATGCTCTCTGCGCATTACCGCGCCCGTGGGATTATTCGGGAACGGCAGCACAAGCGCCTTTGTTCTGGGGGTAATTTTTTCCCGAAGCGCCTCTGCTGTCAGTCGGAAATTATCCTCGCGCCTTGTAACTATCGGCACGGGAACTCCCCCGCACATTGAAACAATGGGAGAATAGCACACAAAGCTGGGTTCCGGCACAAGCACCTCGTCACCCGCCGCAATCAGCGCGCGCAGCGACATATCAATAGCCTCGCTGCCGCCTACGGTAACGATAATCTCATTATCGGGATTATACTGCGTATGAATTGTGGTCAGCAGGTACTCCGATATAACGCGGCGAAGCTCCGCAAGACCGCTGTTTGCGGTGTATGCGGTCTTGCCCTTTTCCAGTACGCGGATAGCCTCCTTGCGGATTGCCCACGGCGTTTTGAAGTCAGGCTCGCCAACAGACAGCGAAATAACGCCCTCCACCTGCTGTGCAATATCAAAAAACTTTCTTATTCCCGACGGCTGTATGCCCTTTATCTTATCGGGAATTATCTTGTCATAATCCATCACGGAGATACCAGACTCCTTTCATCTGTTGTATCCTCGCTGAACACATGGTTTTTCTCCTTGTATCTCTTGAGGATAAAGTGCGTTGCGGTGGAAATAACGCCGTCCAGCGCGGAAAGCCTTTCGGACACGAAAAGCGCCACCTTGCGCAGCGAAGTTCCCGTAACGGTTACGGAAAGGTCATAAGCGCCGCTTAACAGAAATACGCTGTCAACCTCGTCATACTCCATTATGGTATGGGCGAGGTCGTCAAAGCCCTTGCCTTTCATGGGCGCTACCTTTATCTCGATTATTGCGGTGACGCGGGTTTCGTCCGCGCTTTCCTCGTTTATGATGGCGGAGTAGCCCATAAGGATACCCTCGTCCTCAAGCTGTTTAATCTGCGCGGCGACCTCCGCTTCCGTAATTCCCAGCATCGCGGCAAGCTCCGCATTGGAGAGCCTTGCGTTCTGTCTTAATAAATCCAGCAGCTTGTTCATAGTATTGTCCTCCGTTTATATTTTGATGAAAACAGGCTTTTTCCTGTCAAAAACACAAATCTCGGCAAAGCCGATATCCTTAAGCATTTGCAGACACTGCGGAATATCCGCGCCGATATCCTGCGCCCTGTGCGCGTCAGAGCCTACGGTTATCAGCCTGCCGCCCTTTTCACGGTAGCGGCTGATATACTCCGCGCTTGGCATGGATACATGAAGCCCCTTGCGTATGCCGGAGGAATTTACCTCCAGCGCAATATCGCTTTTTATGATAACGTCAAATATCCTGTCGATAACAGCGTCATACCTGCTTATATCAAGCTCCGTGCCGCCTACGTCGCCGCTTATAAACCGCAGCGGAAACGTAAGATGCGACAGCGCGCAGAACTTACCCCACTCGGCAAGGGCAAGCACCTCCTCAAAATACTCATCAAGGTAGGCGTATTTTACCGCCTTATCATCGGGCAGGCGGTCTACCCTTGGATAGCTGCGCGTGCGGTGCTGCGAGCCAAGCACAAAATCGTAATCGTACCGCGCGAGTATCGCTTCCGCCTGCGGCAGATCATACAGCGCCTGTCCAAGCTCCGCGCCGAAATATATGTTCATTCTGCCGTCATATTCGGCTTTAAGCGCCTTGTACACCTCGCAGGAGCGCTGCATAGCCTCGGCGTAATGCCAGCTTTCAAGCTTCTCGTTCTCTATATGGTCGGTAAGGGTAAAATGCTTTATCCCAAGACTAAACGCGCGCTGCGCCATAACCTCCGGCGCGTCATTGCCATCAGGGGATAATGTGGAGTGAATGTGGCAGTCAACAGGAACTGCCGATATGATTTCTGTATCCAATTTCTTCGTCCTTAGTGTCCGCAGTTGAAAATTTACACATAAATCTTATTCCGCAGACGGTTTTTTTATTATTTTATCACAAATTTTAATTTTTGTCTACGAATACATTTACTTTTTGCAAATTTTTTAGTATAATAGATAAGAAATATTAAAATTAAGGTGTGCAGGCGGTGATTTTATACAATGAAGATTACCCCGCCCGCAGGCAAGGAGGACAAAATGAGAGCAGTTGTAGCTGTTATCGGTAAGGACACGGTAGGTATTCTGGCAAAGGTCAGCGGTATCTGCGCAGAATGCAGAGCAAACGTTATGGACGTTACCCAGACCATAATGCAGGATTTATTCGCAATGACAATGATGATAGAAATATCAGACCTCACCATTGACTATATCGCCTTTGCAGACAAGCTGACCAAGGCGGGCAGCGAGATGGGACTTCAGGTTCACGTTATGCACGAGGACATATTCAACGCAATGCACCGTATCTGATAATCAAAGGAGATTGAAATATGCTTAACACAGGCGATATACTTGAAACCATAAAGATGATACAGGAGGAGAACCTCGATATCCGCACAATTACAATGGGTATCTCGCTTATCGACTGTATCGACAGTGATGAAAACCGCGCCTGCGACAGAATTTACGAAAAAATGATGCGCAAGGCGGAACATCTTGTAAAAACAGGCGAGGACATTGAAAAGGAATACGGTATCCCGATAATCAACAAGAGAATTTCCGTAACACCTATTTCCATAGTTGCCGCTGCTACCCGCAGCAAAAACCCCGTAAAGTTCGCAAAAACGCTTCAGCGCGTTGCCGAGGGTACGGGCGTAAACTACATAGGCGGCTACTCCGCGCTTGTGCATAAGGGCTATGCCGCAGGCGACCTTGAACTGATAAATTCTATCCCCGAAGCCATGGCGGAAACCTCCAATGTCTGCTCGTCCGTAAATATCGGCTCGACAAAGGCGGGCATAAACATGGACGCCGTTGCCATGATGGGTAAGGTAATATATGACGCTTCCGAAGCGACAAAGGACAACTCCTGCTTCGGCGCGGCAAAGATAGTTGTATTCTGCAACGCCCCTGAGGACAACCCTTTTATGGCGGGCGCATTCCACGGCGTTGGCGAGTATGATACCGAAATCAACGTGGGCGTTTCGGGCCCTGGCGTTGTAAGGGCTGCCATTGCAAAGCACCCCGAAGCAAACATGACCGAAATCGCCGATATAATCAAAAAGACCGCGTTCAAAATCACCCGTATGGGACAGCTTGTCGGCACGGAAGCTAGCCGCAGACTTGGCGTACCTTTCGGCATAGTAGACCTCTCTCTTGCTCCCACCCCCGCAGTAGGCGACTCCGTAGCGCATATTCTGGAGGAAATCGGTCTGGAAAGTTGCGGTACACACGGCACAACCGCCTGCCTTGCGCTGCTTAATGACGCGGTTAAAAAGGGCGGCGTAATGGCTTCCTCGCACGTTGGCGGTCTTTCGGGCGCGTTTATCCCTGTTTCCGAGGACGCGGGCATGATTGACGCCGCCGTATGCGGCTCGCTGTCGCTTGAAAAGCTTGAAGCAATGACCGCAGTATGCTCGGTAGGTCTTGATATGATTTGTATTCCCGGCGACACGCCTGTTGACACCATCTCCGCAATTATCGCGGACGAGGCGGCAATCGGCATGGTAAACAGCAAGACCACCGCAGTGCGCGTTATCCCCGCTATCGGCATGAAGGAAGGCGATATGCTGGAGTTTGGCGGACTGTTCGGCAGCGGCCCTGTAATGAAGATAAACAGCTACTCCTCCTCCAAGTTCATAAGCCGCGGCGGAAGAATCCCCGCGCCTATGCAGAGCCTTAAGAACTGATTTTAACCCAAACACCAAGTCCCCGAAATCAAAATCGGGGACTTTTGTGTTGTTTACGGCTTTGCCGTTTCCCCGCGCAGCAGTTCCCTTGCGGCGCGAAGCTGCTGCGGAAGCTCGCTGTCTGCCGCAGTAGCAGGAATATCGGTTGAGCCGTGTTTTTTCGCCGTTTCATAGTACCATTTCTTGTAATCCAGCACGGATAAGGTCTGCTGCAAATCCGCAATCTGCTGCTGCACAGCTTCGCGCTGCTTTACAATCATTTCAAGGCGGGAGTCAATGGTTGAGTCGCCCTCCATCGCCATTGCCACAAAGCGGCGAATATCCTTAAGCTTCATTCCCGTCCTTTTCAGACATTCTATCAGCCGCAGCCATTCATAATCACTTTCCTTGAATATGCGTATGCCGCCCTCAGAGCGCTCCACAAACGGAAGCAGCCCCTGCTTGTCATAATACCGCAGCGCAGACGGCGCTACACCGATAAGCTTTGCCATTTCGCCTATTGAATAATTCATAAAAAACCTCCGTTTTTTGAAAAAGCTCTTGACTTAAAGTCGGGTTTAAGTTATATAATTATGTGTATAGCTTACACCAAAACACCGAAAATGTCAATAGGAGGTTTATCATGAATAAAAAAGTGCTTATTTTATCGGGAAGTCCCCGCAAGGGCGGAAACTCCGACATTCTCTGCGATGAATTTATGCGCGGAGCAAAGGAGAGTGGCTGCACGGTTGAAAAAATCCGCGTTGCCGAAAAGAAAATCGGATACTGCATGGGCTGCTATGCCTGTCGCGGCAACGGCGTATGCGCCATAAAGGACGATATGCCCGAAATAATGCAGAAGCTGATTGAAGCTGACGTAATAGTGCTTGCAAGCCCTGTTTATTTCTATTCCATTGACGCACAGCTTAAGGCGGTTATAGACCGCACGGTCTGCCGCTGGACAGAGGTTAAGAACAAGGAATTTTACTACATAATGACCGCCGCAGACAATGCGGTAAGTTCCATGGATACAACGCTTGCCTGCTTTCGCGGTTATGCGGACTGTGTGGAGGGCGCAAAGGAAATGGGCGTTATCTACGGCACAGGCGTGCACGAAAAGGGCGAGATAAACGGCACAAAGGCAATGAAGCAAGCCTATGAAATGGGCAAAAGCATATCATAAGGAGAAGCGTCATGAATTTTGATTTCACATACCACAATCCCACAAAAATATACTTCGGCAAAAACGCGCTCGACCACCTTTCGGGGGAGCTTGCAAACTACGGCGAAACAGTGCTGTTGGTATACGGCAAGGCTTCCATCAAGAAAATCGGTCTTTATGACAAAGTTTTGCAGATACTTAAAGACTGCGGCAAAAGGGTGGTTGAGCTTGCGGGCATAAAATCCAACCCCACCTATACTCAGCTTCTTGAGGGCACGCGCCTTGTGCGCGAAAACAGCGCCGACCTTATCCTTGCTGTCGGCGGCGGCTCGGTTATAGACTGCGCAAAGGGAATTTCGGTTTCCGCCTACTGCGAGGGCGACCCGTGGCAGCGCTACTGGGTAAACGGCGAAGCTGTCAGCAACAGAATAGTTCCCGTGGCAAGTATTCTTACAATGGCGGGAACAGGCTCGGAAATGAACGGCGGCTCGGTTATCACCAACGAGGAAAAGCTGCTGAAAAACGGCAGAGTTTTCGGCACGGAGGTTTATCCCAAATTCTCGATACTTAACCCCGAATATACCTTTTCAGTTCCCAAATACCAGATGGCAAGCGGCGTGTTTGATATTATGTCGCACCTTATGGAGCAGTATTTCAGCGGCGACGACGAAAACACAACAGATTTTGTTATAGAGGGCTTGCTGGCTTCGCTGATTTCTGCCACGGAAAAGGCGCTGAAAAATCCCACGGATTACGAAGCGCGCAGCAACATTATGTGGTGCGCAACGCTTGCTCTCAACACCGTTTCGGGACTTTCCAAAACGCAGGACTGGGAGGTTCACATGATTGAACATCAAGTGGGCGCTTATACCGACTGCGCGCACGGCGTGGGACTGGCTATCGTTTCCGTCCCCTATTACAGGTATATTTACAAGTACGGCATTGACAAATTTGTACGCTTCGCCAAAAGAGTATGGGGTGTTGATACCGCAGACATGACCAAGGAATCCGCAGCGCTTGCGGGTATCGACCGTCTTGCGGATTTTATAGGCACTCTGGGTATCCCCACAACGCTGCGCGAAGTTGGCGCAACGGAAGAAATGCTTCCGCTGATAGCAAAATCCACAATCCTCGGCGGCGGCTACAAGCAGCTTGGCGCAGATGAAATTCTGGAAATTCTTAAGCAATGCTATTGATAAGGAGCTTTTATGGAATTTGTCACATTATCAAACGGCGTTAAAATGCCGATTTTAGGCTACGGCGTATATCAGGTTTCAAAAGAAGAATGTGAGCGCTGCGTACTGGACGCGCTGAAAGCGGGCTACCGCCTTATAGATACGGCGCAGTCATACTTCAACGAGGAGGAAGTCGGCAGTGCGATAGAGAAAAGCGACGTTGCGAGGAATGAAATATTCCTTACCTCAAAAGTGTGGATTGAGCATTACGGCTGTGAGGAGTGCAAAAAATCCGTGCTTAAATCCATGGAAAAGCTGCGCACGGACTATATCGACCTTATGCTGCTGCACCAGCCGTTTGCGGATTACTACGGCGCATGGAAAGCGCTTGAGGAACTGTATGACGAGGGCAGGCTGAAAGCAATCGGCATATCCAATTTCTATCCCGACAGAATGATTGACCTTGCGGTATTTTCGCGCATAAAACCTATGGTGAACCAGATTGAAATTCACCCATTCCATCAGCAGCAGGAAGCTGTTGAATGGAACAGGAAATACGGCTTGCAGGCGGAAGCATGGGCACCTTTCGGTGAGGGCAGAGAGGGGCTTTTTGAAAACGAAACGCTTAAAGAAATCGCCGCAAAGCACGGAAAATCCACCGCACAGGTTATGCTGCGCCACCATATTCAGCGCGGAATTGTGGTTATCCCGAAATCCACACATTATGAAAGAATGGAAGAAAACTTTAATGTATTTGATTTCTCGCTTACAAGCGAAGAAATGCAGGCAATTTCAGCGCTTGACAAGCGCAGAAGCGTATTTTTCTCACACGCAGACCCCAACACGGTTGAGTGGTTTGTAAAGCTTGTGGAGCAGCGCAAAAAATCCTAAAACACATAAAGCGCGCAGGATAAAGCAAGTCCTGCGCGCTTTTTTGCCATAACCGTTAAAGCCTGTCATATTTGTCCGCATGGCGGCATATATTGCTACAAAAACCATAATACTGCTGACGGAGGATATGCCATGCGTATGATAACATTTACCAAAAAGAAGATAAAAAGGGTAGCCGCAATTTCTTCAATGATTGCCGCGGCTGTGGCGGTGGGAGCGGTGGCGATAGTCACTTCGGTGGGAACGCAGGCGGCGGGCAGGCTGCTGCCGATATACAGCGTAGAAAGAGGGGACAACAAAATCGCACTGACCTTTGATGTGGCATGGGAAAACTCCAACACCGAGGAGCTTATAAAAATACTGGACGAATATGACGCGAAAGCAACTTTCTTTATCACAGGCGACTGGTGCGACCGCTATCCCGAGGACGTTGAAAAATTCCACAATGCGGGACACGAAATCCAGAACCACTCAGACCAACACCCGCACGTTGAGGGAATAAATGTGAACGACCTTATTTCGGACACAAAGGAATGTTCCCGCAAAATCGAAATGATAACAGGCGAAGCGCCAACCCTTTACCGCGCTCCCTACGGCGAATATGACGATTCTCTGCTAACCACCCTGAACGGAATGGGTATGCAGGTTATCCAGTGGGACGTTGAAAAGGTAGATACAGATGGAAAACCGCTCCCAGAGCCAGTTTGATGGCTTTGGG
>CAZKXB010000004.1:0-97755 GCA_964556595.1 uncultured Ruminococcus sp.
GCCACGGATAAGTATTTCATATCATCATCTCCTGTATACAGTATTATACCATAGCTGCAAGGCTATGGTATAATTTGCCGATCTGCACGGAGCAAATCTCTGATTTGCGTATGTGCAAGGCAATTGAAATAAGGGTATAATAAACACCTTGTGTTTATTATACCACATTATCGGCAAAATATCAATGATTTTTTTATATAAAATCAAGCTGTTTTTGCCGATAGCGGAATTAAAATCTCCGTTGCAAAAATTCCCTCCTCATTCTGACGGTTGACATAGCCGCCGTATTTTTTCGCAATTCTGTCAATGCGGAACAGACCGTAGCCATGCAGCTTCGCCGAGGACGCTGCGTCCTCCTTGGTGGAGAGATATGAGCCTTTTTCCTTGCGGACTTTGCCCGCCGAATTTTGCACCGAAATATAAAGCTGCTGCTTAAGCCTGCCTATGTAAACGCGCATAAAGCGTTCGCTTTCGGGGAGCGTTCCGCAGGCTTCCACCGCATTATCCAGCATATTGCCCAGAATTGAACACAGCTCCACATCGCTCATTGGCAGGCTTTGGGGAACATTCGCCCTGACGTTAAGCTTAACATTCATTTTTTCCGCAACGCTCAGCTTGCTGTTAAGAATAGCGTCAGCCATGACATTGCCCGTCTTGATTACGGTATCAACGGTGTCAAGGTCGTCCGCAAGTCCGTTAAGATAATCGGCAACCCCGTCATAATTCCCCTGTGAAAGCTGAATTTTCATGTTGTTGATATGGTTGCGGTAATCATGCCGCCAGCCGCGAACCTGTCGGTACATATTCTGAATTTCGCGCACCTGCTTTTCAATAAGCTCGCTCTGAAAGCGTTCAATGCGCTTGTCTATCATATTGTATACAGCACGGCGCAGCAGAAAAAATCCCCTGGTGCAAAGCGCTGCAAACAGCACTGCTGCAACGATTATTATTGCGATTTTCATATCCTATCCTTTCGTGTAAAAGCTGATAAACCTTTCGTTTACCGCTTTAGCCAACCGCCTTGAAAGCGGAATTTTCTCCCCGCCGTCCAGCGTGATTTCCGTTTTGCCGATACTGCGCACATACCGCAGATTTACGACATATGAGCGGTGGCAGAAAATAAAATCGGAATTAAGCGCGGCGCTTAAATTTCCGATACCCGTTTCGCAAATCAGCGTTTGTTCCTTTGTGTGAATATGCGTTTTCTTGCCGACAGCTTCGCAGCAGATTATCATATCGGGCGAGAGGTGCAGCGTTCTGTCCTCGCATTTTATTACAATTTCCTCGGAATTTGCGCGCCGCTGCATATATCGGTCAAGCACATTAAACAGCTTGTGCTTGTCCACAGGCTTCAGCAGATAATGCAGCGCTTCCACCTCGTAGCCGTCACCGATATATTCGGGATAGCCCGTTATAAACACAATTGGAAGCATATCCCCGCCCGAACGCAGCTTTTGTGCAAGCTGCATACCGTTAAGCTGCTTCATTTCAATGTCAAGCAGAAGCAGGCTGCATGGCTTATCGGGATAGTTGAACAGAAAATTCTCCGCGCTTATATATTCGTCTATGGAAATTGCAAACGGCTTGCAGGCTGACCATTCCTCAAGCAGACCGCGCAGCGCCTTTATCTGATTTTCGTTGTCGTCGCAAATTGCTATTGTAAGCGGCATAGGCTTCACCTCAATTTCTATGTTGAAAATAGTATAACACAATTCGCGTGATAATTCAATACGCAAAACAAAAGCAGCACCGCACAAAATCCCAAAGCAAAGCTGGTCTTTGTGCGGTACTGCCTTAAATAAAAACGCTGCCCTAATTCTCGATTATAATATCAAGCGGTTCTTCGGGTTCTGTTGGTGTAATTTCGCTCTGCTGCGAAAAAGTAACCGCAAGGCTGCGCGCGGGGCATTTCAGCGTAAGCAGCGCGCCATCTGCGGCGGTGGTTACAACAACCCTGCTGCCGTCGGCGCGGGTGGTTAGGGTAAGCGCGTCCTCGGTGCGGGTTATGCTGGCGGAGTCCACAGCGGCAAGCGAGTCTATGCTTTCCGCAATAAGGTCGGTAAGCGCGCAGTAGGCGGAGCAGTCGTCAACCGTCACGGAAAGGTTTTCAAGCGCGGCGGTACATTCCCCGTCCGACAGGCAAACGCTTATCCCCGCAAGCGACTGCGGCTGGCTGAAGCTGAATATGTAGCTGCCCGTGCCGTTTCTGGTGATATCGGCGGCTGCTTCAAGGCTGCCGCATTTTATTTCGGCTGAAACAGTGTAGGCGCTGTCATAGTTCGGCTTTGTGCCGCCGAACGGACTGCCGCCGCTGCACCCGCAAAGCAGCATAGAAGCCGCCACAACAGATAATAGTCTTATTTTTTTCATAAAGCCTCCGTTCTTTCACTGCCGCTGTGCGGCGGTTAGTTAAGAGCGGTAGACCATGGGCAGAGCCTCGATTATGTCGCACGGCAGCATACTTTCCTCTGGGAAACGCGCGAGAAGCATATCCGCCGCCTTGGCGTGGCAATACACGCCGCTTGCCGCCGCCTTTACGGGGGAAATTCCCTGTGCCGCCATGGAAGCTATAATTCCCGTAAGCACATCTCCGCTGCCGCCCTTGGCAAGACCTGTGTTTCCGCAGATGTTGACAAAAAGGCTGCCGTCAGCGCCCGCGATTACGGTATTTGCGCCCTTAAGCACAACGGTAACTCCGTATTTTGCGGAAAAAGCCTTTGCCGCGCCGATACGGTCGCGCTGTATTTCGGGTATGGAAAGTCCGCTTATCCTGCTGAATTCCGCCACATGAGGGGTGATTATTATTTCCCCCCGCCGCTCTTTCAGTATATCTATATTATCGGCAATGGAATTTATGCCGTCCGCGTCAATAATTATCGGACAGGCGGCGGCTTTTATGACGGCTTGCGTCAGTATTCGGGTGTTTTCGCTTTTTCCCATGCCGCAGCCTATGCTTACGGCGGTGGATTTTTGCAGGATTTCGCTTATGCTATCAAACGCATTGCCGCCCACAAAGCCGCTGTCGGTTTCTGGCAGGGGAATATAGGTACACTCGTGAACGCAGCTTGCGGCGATTTTCATGGCGCTTATCGGCGCGGCAAGGGTGCAAAGTCCCACGCCCGTGCGAAGCGCCGCCCTTGTACTCATTACGGCAGCGCCGTTATAGCACAGGCTTCCCGCGATATTAAGCAGCCTGCCGTAGCTTCCCTTGTGGGAGGAGCGCACGCGCGGCGGGAACGGTCTGCCAAAGCTGGGGTCGGTTATCCGCGCGATATAATCCTCGTCGTAGCAGGTATCGTCAATGCCGATATCAAGCAGCTTTATCCCGCCGATAAGGTCGCAGCAGGGCGGATTAAGCAGCCCCTTTTTCATTGCGCCCAGAACCAGCGTATGCGTTGGCATAAAGCAGCCCTTATCCATTTCGCCCGTGTCGGAATTTATGCCGCTTGGCACATCAACCGCAATTCGCACGGGGCATTGATTGGCAATGCGCAGCGCGTCTGCCGCAATTTCGGGCAGTGCGCCGTGAAAACCCGTGCCGTATATGCAGTCGATTACCACGGAGGATTTAAGTATCTGCTCGGTGCAGACTTCGCGCTGCTGTGAAAAATCCAGAATTTTCGCGTCATGCAGCCTGTCGAACCAGTGCCGCGCGGTGTCGGTCTGCGGCGCGCCGTTTACTGTTACCACGGCGGAGGATATGCCGTGCATTGCAAGCTCTGCGGATATCACAAAGCCGTCGCCGCCGTTGTTTCCGCTGCCGCACAGCACGGTGATGTACGCGCCCTTTGGCGCAAGCTTTATAATCTCCTCGGCGCAGGCTGTTCCCGCGTTTTCCATAAGTCGGATATAGGGGAGGTATTCCTCCGCGCAGCGGCGCTCTGCCTGCTTCATCTGACTGTTTGTTACAACGTATTGCATTTTTTGAAACTCCTTTCGGGGGCTGAGGCTTTTGGATATACCAAAGCCCCACGTTCGCGGGGCTTTGTAAATTTATTCTGCTGAAAATATTACTGCTTTGAGCCTAAAAGCTGCTTTTTAAGCACGGTTTTCTCAAGAACGCATATCAGCGTGCAGCCGATAACCACGCCCGCTGCGCCCTGAAACAGGTTGCCGGGCATTCCGAGCCATGCGCCCTCAAAGCCGTACATAAATATAGCTTCAAACAGGAAGTATCCGAAAGCCATAACAAGCTCGCCCGCAACGGCGCTTACTATATATCCCGCATAACGGAAACGCTTGTTTTTCAGCACGATTGCCAGCGCGCCCGCTACAAGCGCGATAAGTCCCTTAATGACAAAGGTTGCGGGTGCGTATGCAAAATAGCCTATGGAAATATCCGCAAGCATTGAGCCAATGCCGCCCGCCGCAAAGCCGTAGAACGGGCCAAGCACCCACGCGGCGATAAGTATAAAGCAATCGCCGAAGTTTATGTAGCCCCCAAGCGGAGTAGGTATCGCGATAACAATTGTACCCACCCATATAAGCGCCGCAAACATTGCGGCAACGCAAAGCTTGATGAGGTTAGATTTCTGTTTTGTACCCATGGTTGATAGTCTCCTTTTCATTTTTCGGCTGCGGAGTTATCTGCCGCAGCGCTTTTGTTCATACGCGGGTATAGGCAATTTATGTATTTTCGCCTGCCCGATATAGCTATTATATCACCACAAACCCCGATTGTCAATAAGTTTTTCCGCTTTTTTTGTTCGGGTTTCGTGTTGACAAAAGGTCGGATTGGGGTTATACTATTGATATCTATTACGCACGCGCGCAGGAGGAGTTATGCAGCATTTAACCGACCTTGCCGAGGGTCTTTCACCCAAGGAAGCTGAATTAAGAAGAAAAAGCGGAAAATCCAACGGCAGCTTTGATGTAAAAACCAAAAGCGTACCTCAGATTTTGCGGGAGAATATATTCACGCTGTTCAACCTTATCAACGTGATACTGGCGGTGTTTGTTGCGCTTACGGGCAGCTATCGCAATATGCTGTTTATGGGAGTTATTGCCGCAAATATCGCCATAGGCATTTTTCAGGAGATACGCGCAAAGCGCACTATTGACAGGCTTTCGCTGATATCCGCGCCGAAAGCGCGCCTTGTGCGCGGCGGCAGGGAAACAGTCTGCGCCGTTAAGGATATAGTGCTTGACGATATTATGCTGCTTTCAAGCGGGGGGCAGATTTGCGCGGACGCCGTGCTGCGCGAGGGCGAGTGCGAGGTTGACGAAAGCCTTATCACGGGCGAAAGCGACCCCATACCGAAGCGCGCGGGAGATGAGCTGCTTTCGGGCAGCTTTGTTGTAAGCGGAGCGGGCAGCGCGCAGGTTATCCGCGTAGGCGCGGACGCATACGCAAACAAAATAACAAGAGGCGCAAAATACGTCAAAAAGCAGAACAGCGAAATGCTGCGCGCGATAAATAAAATAATCGGCACTGTTTCGGTGTGCATTGTGCCGTTTTCTCTGGTGCTTTTTTTCAAGGCGATTTTTGTAACTCAGCAGGATTTCAGCCGCGGCATTATAAGCACGGTTGCCGCGATAATCGGCATGATACCGGAGGGACTTGTGCTGCTGACAAGTATTGCGCTTGCGGTAAGCTCCATACGGCTTGCGGGAAAGCAGACCCTTTGTCAGGATTTATACTGTGTTGAGCATCTGGCGCGCGTGGACGTGCTTTGCCTTGACAAAACGGGAACCATAACCGAGGGCAGCATGGAGGTTACACAGCTTGAAGCGCTTGATGACGGCTTTGACTGCGAGGGCGCGCTTAATGCGCTTTCTGCGGCGCTTTGTGACCCAAACGCCACTCTTGCCGCGATAAAGCGGAAATACTGCGCGGGGACAAGCCTTGTCTGCGCGGGTACTGTTCCTTTCTCCTCGGCGAGAAAATGGAGCGCCGCCGTGTTTGAGGGCGCGGGAGCGTTTGTGATAGGCGCACCGAGCTTTGTGCTTCCCGCCGAAAAATATGCCGAAGTAAAGCCGCTGTGCGAGAATTATTCCGCCAAGGGCATGAGGGTTCTGGTGCTTGCGCACAGCGAAGCCGCGCCCGCTGACAGCGGATTGCCCGCCGATATTTCGGCAAAGGCTCTGGTGGTGCTTTCGGACAAAATACGCGAAACTGCGCCGCAGACTCTTGAATATTTCAAAAAACAGGGCGTAATGCTTAAGGTTATTTCGGGCGACGACCCCGTTACGGTATCAAATGTCGCTAAAAAAGCGGGGCTTTGCGGCGCGGAAAGCTATGTGGACGCGGCGCAGCTTACGGAAGAAGAACTTGCCGAGGCGGCGGAAAAATACACGGTTTTCGGCAGGGTTACACCATATCAGAAGCTTGCGCTGATAAAGGCGCTTAAAGCGGGCGGACACAAGGTCGCAATGACGGGTGACGGCGTGAATGATGTGCTGGCGCTGAAGGAAGCGGACTGCTCCGTTGCCATGCAGTCGGGCAGTGACGCGGCACGCAGCGTATCGCAGCTTGTGCTGATGAACTCGGACTTTGCCAGTATGCCGCTTGTGGTGGAGGAGGGCAGACGCGCCATCAACAATATTCAGCGGTCGGCGGCGCTGTTTCTGGTTAAGACGATATTTTCGTTTTTGCTGGCGGTGGTGTTTTTGATAGTTCCCTCGGCGTATCCGTTTCAGCCGATTCAAATGACGCTGATAAGCGCGCTTACAATCGGCGCGCCGTCCTTTCTGCTTGCGCTTGAGCCTAATCACAACCGCGTGCGGGGCAGCTTTATAGCGAACGTGCTTAAAAGAGCGTTCCCAGGCGGCGTTTCGGTGGTTGTGGGAATTATTCTGCTGCTTATAGCGCAG
The DNA here is from genome assembly GCA_964556595.1 of uncultured Ruminococcus sp. Taxonomy (GTDB): domain Bacteria; phylum Bacillota; class Clostridia; order Oscillospirales; family Ruminococcaceae; genus CAG-115. The sequence continues at coordinate 6,814 of CAZKXB010000004.1, forward strand.
AACGTTTTCGGTATCCCGCAGGAGCAGACTTCCTGCATTGCCACTATTATTACGGCGGCGGCGTGCTTTGGCGTGCTGTTTAATGTGTGCCGTCCGTTCAACAGGCTAAGGGCGGCAATGCTTGCGGTGCTTGCGGCGGCGTTTGCGGGCGCGTGTATCCTGCTTCCCGCGCTGTTTTATATAGTTCCGCTTTCGGTGGAACAGTGGGCGGTGACTGGCGCGCTTATCGCGGTGGAGTGGCTTTGTGCCGCGGGATTGACAAGGCTTTCCCAAAGATTTTCCTCAGACGTGCCGCGGGAGGATATTTCCTCGGCGCAGAGGGAAAAAAGGGCGCAGAAGCTTAAAAGCGCAAAGAAAATTGCCGTCACTGCGGTATTTGCGCTGTCGGCGGTGTTTGCGGTGTGGTTTGGTATGCTGCTGACGGATTATTTCGCGCTCTCCCATGGCGAAGCGCCGATAGCGGCGCAGCAGCAGTCTGACGGCAGCTACCATGGTATTCTGTATAGTATAGAGGACGGAGAGATTACGGTATTCGGCAGCAGCGTGAAGCCTTAAAAGGAGAACAAAATGCACAGCGTACAGGCGAAATCCATATTATCCCAAAACAACGGAATAAACGTGTACCGCGGCTGCACTCACGGCTGTATTTACTGCGACAGCCGCAGCGACTGCTACGGTTTTGAGCATGATTTTGAGGATATCGCGGTAAAAACCAACGCGCCCGAACTTCTGGAAAAGGCGCTGCGCTCAAAGCGGCGGCGCTGCATGATTGGCACGGGCGCGATGTGCGACCCCTATATTCCGTTGGAGAGGGAATTGAAGCTTACGCGGCGCTGTCTGGAGGTTATACGGCGGTATGATTTCGGCGTGGCGGTGCAGACGAAATCCGACCTTGTGCTGCGCGATATCGACCTGCTTTCGGATATCAACCGCAGCACCAAGGCGGTGGTGCAGATGACCCTGACGACATATGACGACAGCTTGTGCCGCATTGTCGAGCCGAATGTATGCGTTACTTCGCGCTGATTTGAAACTCTGTGCGAGTTGAAACAGGCTGATATTCCCACCGTTGTGTGGCTGTGTCCGCTGCTGCCGTATCTTAATGATACCGAGGAAAATATTCTGGGCATTGTTGATTACGCCGCGCGGGCGGGCTGTGTGGGAATTATCGCATTCGGCATGGGGCTTACCCTGCGCGATGGCAGCAGGCAGCATTTTTATGCCGCGCTTGACAGGCATTTTCCCGCGCTGCGGCAGAGGTATCAGCGCAGCTTCGGCAACAGATACGAGATAGCCTCGCCCGACAGCGGCGCGCTTTGGTCGGCATTTACCGCCGCCTGCGAAAAGGCGGGACTTGAATACCGCGCCGAGCGGCTTTTTGAGTATCTGCATGAATTTCCGCAGCCGCAGCAGCTTTCGCTGATATAAGGCAATACCGCACAAAGATTGCGGAACAACTGCGTTGTACCCTCGCAGAATTGCGCCGCACAAAATTCCCCTGACGGCATAGAATAAAGCAGGGGAAATCCACAGCCGTGCCGATGGTGACTTAGCGCGCCGCGGCGGGCAGTCCATGAACAGCCAAAGGCAAAAAGCGGCTGTTTTGATATACCCCAAAAGACCCCGCCGTTTTTCGGCGGGGTCGTCCTGTTATGCGGGCGGGAAGCTTCTGAAACGTGTTTTTAGTAGGTCTGCGGCAGACGTCTGTATTCGGTGGGGGAGTAGCCTGTTATTTCGCGGAAGCGGCGGCTGAAATACATCATATCCGAAAAGCCAAGCTCCGCGGAAATTTCCCCGACCGATTTAAGCGTTGAGCGCAGAAGCCTGCGCGCTTCGTTTATTTTAAGGGCGGTGTGATACTGCTGCATGGACATTCCTTTTTGCTGCTTGAACACCGCCGCAAGGCGCTTGTAGCTTAGAAAAAAGCTGCGGCTTATTTCCTCGGCGCAGAACGGCTGGCGCATATTTTCGGCAAGATAGGCGCAGATTTTATCCGAAAGCGTGGGCGCGGCGCTTTGCGAAAACTCCTGCGAAAGGCTGCTTAGCAGCGAAAACAGGCGCAGGTTCAAATTCCACCGCCTTAACGGGTCGTCACTGTGGAAATAGCCGATAAATTCGGCAAGGCTGCGCTCAAACACGCTGCCCGAAAGTCCCGAAAGCTTTTTGGGCAGGGCAAGGCTGCACCCGATACTGCTGTATGGCGGTATCGGCGCACTGTCGGGCGAAAACGGCGGCAGAGCCGCATTATCGGCGACCGTGAAGTGTATAAAGTACCATTTTGTTCCGCGCGGAATTTCGCGCCTGCCGTAATGGTGAACACCGCTTTTCAGCAGCAAAAGCTCTCCCGCAGTCACTGTGTAATCCGTGCCGTCCTCGGTTACATAAATCGCGCCCTCGGTCACATATATCAGCACGTTGAAATCCGCAGTTCTGTCCGCGTGCATAAACGGCTCGGAAGCAGCAAGAAAATCACACCCGCAAAGCTGTGGAAGCGTGCTGTTTGATAAAATTATTTCGTGCAAGATAATCCTCCATATAATAACGATAATAATGTATTTATTTTTGCCTTTATTAAGATTATAATACAAATATAATCACTTGTCAAGAAAGGAATTATTTCTATGAAGCTTCAAAGGCAGATAAATTCAAAAAACTACATTTCGGGCGGATTTATAAACCGCTGGCAGCGCCTTGTAAAGGATACTATAATCCCGTATCAGTACGAGGTGCTTAACGACCGCGCAGAGGGCGCAGAGAAAAGCCATGTTATTGAGAATTTCAAAAACGCGGCAAAGGCGCTTCGCGGCGAGGACGTTGGTGACGGCTTTTACGGCATGGTGTTTCAGGACAGCGACGCCGCCAAGTGGATTGAAGCGGCTGCGTTTTCGCTGATATCCTATCCCGACAGCAAGCTTGAGGAAACTGTGGACAGCGTAATCGACATAATCGCTGCGGCGCAGGACGAGGACGGCTACCTTAACACCTATTTCACTATAAAGGACAGGGAAAAGCGCTGGCAGAATCTTATGGAGGGACACGAGCTGTATTGCAGCGGTCACATGATGGAGGCGGCGTGCGCCTATTACGAAGCAACGGGCAAGGACAAGCTGCTTAAGGTGATGGAGAAAAACGCGGAGCATATCTACAACCGCTTCATTACCGAGGGTCATGAGGGCTATCCCGGTCACCCCGAAATAGAACTTGCGCTTATGAAACTGTACCGTCTTACGGGCAACGCGCACTGTCTGGAACTTGCGCAGCATTTTATCAACGTGCGCGGCGCAGACCCGCATTTCTATGAAAAGGAAGCGGCAAAGCGCGACTGGACGGTATGGAACAATGACGCGACAAACCACTTCTATGCGCAGAATTTCGCTCCCCTTAAAGACCAGAAGGACGCGGTTGGTCATGCGGTGCGCGCGGTTTATCTGTACACGGGCGCTGCCGACCTTGCCTCCGAAAACGGCGACAGCGAGCTGCTTTCTGCCTGCCGCACACTTTGGGAGAGCATAACAAAACGGCGTATGTACATCACGGGCGGCATAGGCTCAACGCTTATCGGCGAAGCTTTTTCGGTGGATTATGACCTGCCAAACGATACCGCCTACAACGAAACCTGCGCTTCCATAGGACTTATGATGTTTGCTTCGCGTATGCTTGAAACCGACCCAGACCGCGAATATGCGGACGTTATGGAGCGTGCGTTCTATAATACGGTGCTTGCGGGAATACAGCTTGACGGAAAGAAGTTTTTCTACACAAATCCGCTTGAGATAGTGCCGGGAATTTCGCATATTGCGGCTACCCATTGGCACGCGCTTACACAGCGTCCGGGCTGGCATACCTGCGCCTGCTGTCCTCCCAATGCGGCAAGACTGGTTTCCTCTTTTGGAAAATACGCTTACGGCGAGAATGAAACCACCGCGTTCTGTCATCTTTTTGCGGACGGCGAGGTGAAATTCGACAACGGTATAGGACTTACCTGCCGCACGGAATATCCCTACGGCTTTACTGTGGAATATAAGGTAACGCAGGGCAGCGGAACGCTCGCGGTGCGTATTCCCGCATGGAGCGCGGAGTATTCTCTTTGCAGAAACGGCGCGCCGCTTGATGTCAAGCTTGAAAAGGGCTACGCCTATATCACGGTTGAAGCGGGCGACAGCATAACGCTTACCCTTGACGACAAGCCGCATTTTGCATACGCAAGCACGCGTGTTCCCGAACTTACAGGCTGCACGGCAATCTGGCGCGGGCCGCTTGTATACTGCTTTGAGGGCGCGGACAACGGCGATATTCTGCCGCTTTCGCTTAAGCGCGGCGGCAGGCTTACGGTATCGCAGCAGCGCGAGCCGCAGCTTGACGGCGCGTACAAAATCACTGCCGAGGCTGTTCGTTCCGAGGATATAGATACGCTCTACACCGACAAACCCTTAGCCGAAAAAGAAATTACCGCAACCGCAATCCCCTATTATACATGGGGAAATCGCGGCGAAAATCAGATGCGCGTCTGGATTACCGAAGCGCGGTAATCGGCAAATCTGCATAATAAAAAGGGGACTGGCAAATGTCAGTCCCTTGTGTTATTTATTGCGTAGAGCGTTTTTGCTGACAACAAAGCCCTGATGTCCGACCATCAGGGCTTCATCTTCTTCAATCGGGATTTCTTTAGGGTGTTACCCTCGCACCTTATCTTCAGTCGGGATTTCTTTACAGTGCTACCCTCGCACTTATCTTCATTCCTGCTTCGGCAGCAGCTTCCTATAAACCTGCTCCTGCTCCTCTACAAAGACAACGCCCCTTTTCACGGTGACGAATTTTCCTCTGCACGGGTTTATTTTTCCCTTGCCAGCAAGGATAATTTCCTCCGACATTTCAATGCGCAGGGCGCTTGGCTCTATGCCGCCGTCTGTCAGCAGGCGCTTTATCGCGCGGCGAAGCACAGGCTTGGGGTTATCCGAAAGCGCCGCCGTGCTGTATCCGTTGGGAAGCCTTGCGGCTTCAAGCGCCGCCAGACCAAGCTGCTCCAGATAGTCGCTGTCCTCGCGCAGATTTTTCTGCATACGCGACATTGTATCAAGCAGCGAGGGATTTATTTTCTGCATTTCGGGCAGTATCAGGTGACGGATTTTGTTGCGCGTATAATCGTTCGAAAGGTTGGTTTTATCCGTGACATAGTGGAGCTGTGCGGCTTCGCAGAAACATTCCACCTCGCTGCGCGTGCAGTAAATAAGCGGTCTTATGATATTTCCGCGCACTGGCGGTATTCCGCATAAGCCTTTAAGCCCCGTGCCGCGCATAAGGTTAAGCAGCACGGTTTCCGCGCTGTCATTGCTGCTGTGCGCCGTGGCGAGAATTTTCCCCTGCGATACTTTTTCAAAGAAATCATACCGCACGCGGCGCGCGGTTTCCTCAAGGCTTTCGTGCTTTTGCTGAAAGGCGCGCACATCGGTGTTAAGTATTTCAAGCGGGATATCCAGCCTTTGGCAAAGCTGCTGACAAAAGCGCATATCGCCGTCCGACTCCTCGCCGCGCAGTCCGTGATTTACATGGCAGGCGGAAAGGGAAAACCCCAGTCGCGGCTTCAGCAGCTTAAGCGCATAAAGCAGCGACACGCTGTCCGCGCCGCCCGAAAGCGCCGCAACCACCTCGCCGCCGCAAATCATGCCGTAGTCCGCAATTGCCTTTTCCACCTTTTTCAGAAACTGTTCCATTTTACTGCTCCGTGCGGGCAAGTTCCGCGTTTGTAAATCTTGTATATTCGCCGTCCCAGCCGAGGGGGATTGTACCCGTTTCGCCGTGGCGGTTTTTCTGCACAATGCACTCGCAGGCGTTTACGTTGGGGTCGGTTTTATCGTAGTAAGCGTTTCTGTACAGGAACATAACGATATCCGCGTCCTGCTCGATAGAGCCCGATTCACGCAGGTCGGAAAGCAGCGGGCGCTTGTCGGGACGCTGTTCGGGACCTCTGGCAAGCTGCGACAGGCAGATTACGGGAACGTCAAGCTCCTTTGCCATAATTTTAAGGTTACGGGTGATATCGGAAATTTCCACAACACGGTTGCCGCCGAAATTCTTGGTGGAACTCATAAGCTGCAAATAGTCGATAATGACAAGACCGAGGTTTTTTACGCGGCGCAGCTTGGATTTTATGCCCGCAACGTTCATGCCCGCGGTATCGTCAATGTAGATATTCAGCCGCGAAAGGATATCCGCCGCCCTGCCCACGTCGCGCCATTTCTCATGCGAGATATCGCCCGTGCGCATCTGGTCGGAGCTTAGCGAAGCCTCGCTGCTTATCATACGTCCGACAATCTGCTCCTTGGACATTTCCAGACTGAACACGGCTATTGCCTTATCGGGATATTTTTTGCCCACGTTTGTGGCTATGTTCATGGCGAAGGAGGTTTTACCCATACCGGGGCGCGCCGCAAGAATTATCAAATCCGACTTATTAAGACCGTGGATACGCTTGTCAAGCGCGGTGAACAGCGTGGAAAGACCCGTCATTGCCATGCCGCCCTCGCTTGCGGTGCGCGCAAGCTCATTAAGCATATTGATACGGTCAAGCACAATTCCGCTGATGTGGGTAAGACCCTTGACCTCCGCGCCGCTGCGTATATCGAATATGCGCTGCTCTGCGTAGTCGATAAGGGAATTTGCGTCCTCGCCGCCCGCGTTTGCGGTGTCAATTATATCCTTTGCCGCGAAGATAAGGCTGCGCACCATGTACCGCTCCGACACGATATCGGCATATTTTTTTACGGCGGTAACGCTTGGCGCGGCGGTGGTAAGGCGCACAAGGTATTCTTTGGCCTGCTCTGCGGTTTCAAAAATACCCTGCTGCATAACCTTTTCAAGGGCGGTGACTATATCAATGCGCTCGCCCGCAAGAAACATCTGCAAAAACACGGCGTAGATGTCCTTGTGCATGGAGATGTGAAAATGCTCCGGCTGAAGCGAGGTGGCGATTTCCGCCATAGCGTCGCCGTCCATAAGCACAGCGCCCAGAACGGACTGCTCCGCGTCCAGATTATAGGGCAGATTTATGCCCGATATATCGTACTCAGCCATATCAGCCCTCTGTTACGCTGACTGTGAACTTTGCCGAAACGCCCGCATACAGCCTTGCTTCTGCGGCAAAATCGCCAAAGCCCTCAATTTTCATGCTTATGTTGATTTTCTTCTTGTCCACATCACAGCCGAGGGTCTGCTTTATTGCGGCGGAAACTTCCTTGGCGGTTACTGTGCCGAAAAGTCTGCCGTTTGCGCCCGCCTTTGCCTTTACCACGATTTTCTGGTCGCGCAGCTTGTCGGCTATTGCCTTGGCGTTTGCGGTGTCAACATCAACAACGTGCTGCGCGTGGTCTTTCTGACCCTGAAGCAGGTTCATGTTTTTAGCGGTTGCCTCCTGCGCAAGTCCCTTTTTGATAAGACAGTTGATGGCGTAGCCGTCCTTTACCTCGTGAACCTCGCCCCTTTTGCCTGTACCCTTTACGTCCTGTAAAAGTATTACTTTCATTTTTTATTCCTCCTGTTGTTAAGTCTGCTGTTTGAATACTTGCCTTAAGTCTGTGAAAGGCTGTCGAAGTATGCGTCTATGGCTTCATACAGCCTGCGAACCGCTTCGGTATCGGAGATATCGTAAAGCTGCGCGCCCGCCATGGTCTGGTGACCGCCGCCGTCGTCCTTTTTGTTGCCAAGGCTCTCCATAATTATCTGCACGTTGATTTTGCCCAGCGACCTTGCACTGAACGCCCAGCCGCCCTTTTCTATCGGGTAAACGGTAAAGGAAGCGTCCACGCCGCTGATATACAGCATTTCGTCCGCCGCCTGCGAGCAGGTTACGCGCATATCGGGGAAAGTTTCGTCAACCACCGAAACCGCGCAGCCGCGATATATTTCCGCAGCGGAAACAATCTCGGATTTTTTCGCCTTGCTTTGCATGGTGGTGGCGAACAGATTTTTGACGGAAACGGTATCCGCGCCCATCTTTTTAAGGAACGCCGCCGCCTCAAACGTGGAAACGCCCGCGCGCATTACAAAGTCCTTTGTGTCGAGGGTGATACCCGCCAGCAGCGCTTCCGCCTCAAGCGGGGTAAGTATCTGGTTTACGCCGAAATACTGCACAAGTTCCGTAACAAGCTCCGCCGCCGAGGAAGCGTTGGGGTCCTGCCACATTATGCCTGCGTCCTCAATTGCGCCTGTGGAAAGGCGGTGGTGGTCGATAATTACAATCTGCTCAGGGCTTGCCTTTTCAAAAAGCGCCTTATCGTCAAGCTTTTTGATTATATGGGTATCCACAATTATCAGCAGGGAGTTCTGCGTAAAGCCGAGATTTGCCACTTCGGGGTCTATCACAACTGCGGGTTCATATTCCGCAAAGCGGTCTATAAGCTGCCTTGAAGCGGTCATCTGCTTGTTTACAACGGCGAAAGCCTGTGCGCCCAGCTTGCGTATAGCGCAGGCAAGACCTATCGCCGAGCCAACGCTGTCAAAATCGCCGTAGCTGTGTCCCATTATGTACACAGTGTCGGCGGTGCGAACCACCATTTTTATATCGTCCGCCATGATACGGGTCTTTACTCTGCTGTATCTGCCCGTACCCTGCGTTACCGCGCCGTAGAAGTGGAAGCCCGACTCCGTTTTAATCGCCGCCTGGTCGCCGCCGCGTCCAAGCGCCATGGAAAGCGCCTGACGCGCGTAGTTCTCGCTTTCGGCGAGAGTCTGCGCGGTTCTGCCTATGCCTATGGAGAGGGTAACGTTTGTGCGGTCTGTTACCTTGATTTCCCTTGCGAGGTCGAGAATTTTCATCTTGTCGAAAATCATTTCGCGCACATAGCGCTCCTCAATCAGCACAAGGAAGCGGTCTGAGGAAAGCTTTTGCAGCACGGCGTATTTCTCGTTGAAATACTCCTCAAGCAGGCGGTCTATTTGGATTGTTACATATGCCTTTTCGCTTTCCTTGCTGCCGCTGAGCAGCTCCTCATAGTTATCGACCATGACAATCATAGCCATGGCGCGGGACATTCTATGCTCCTCCTGAAGTCCCTTAAACTCTGTTATATCCTCAAAAAACAGCATGGTTATCCTGTTTATGCTGTCGGGCGCTTCTGCGCCGATATCGGCGTTTTCGCTTTCATCGGGGGTAAACTGCGGTATTCTCGCATACACGCGGTAAATTCTGCCCTCATATTCTATTTCTCTGCCCTCGCCGATAAACATTTCCACCGGCTCGTCCGTCACAAAGTCGAGGGAGTTTTCGTCCTCATCGGGCTTGAAGAAGCACGAAGTGAAGCTTTCGTTGCACCAGACTATAATGCGGTTGTCGTTCACCAGCGCCACGGGCAGCGGAAAGCTGCACAGCGCCACGCGGTTGGAGCTGTCTATGGCGGTATTAAGCTGCTCAAAATAGCAATATTCGTTGCGGCGTATCTGTATAAGCTTTCCTACGCACAGCCCCGATACCAGAAGCAGCACGGGCAGCGTCAGCCAGAACAGATACGGCTCGTTTGCAAACAGCAGTCCGTCCAGTACCAGCAGGCAGGCTATCAGCGTGCCGACAAGGGCTAGAAGAATATTGCTTTTATAGAAATTTCTCAAAGCATACCTCCGATGGGTTGTTTCAGATTTCCGTGATTTACACTTCCATTATTATTGGCAAAATCATGGGGCTGCGCTTGGTTTTGGAGTAGATATATTCGCTGAGAGCGTCGCGCATTGCGGATTTTATATGTCCCCATTCGCGGATATTGCGCTCGCTGCAATTATCCATCACGCGCTTCATAATGGCGCGCGCCTCGTCCATAAGCTGTTCGTTCTCGCGCACATATACAAAGCCGCGCGATACTATATCGGGACCCGCAATCACTCTGCCGCTTTCGCGCTCTATCGTTGCCACGATAATCATTACGCCGTCCTCGGCGAGGTGTTTTCTGTCGCGCAGCACAACGCTGCCGACGTCGCCCACGCCATAGCCGTCAACCATCACAGCGCCCGCGGGAACAGTTCCCGCAAATTTCATCTGCGCGCCGTTTGTTTCAACAACCTGACCTATATCGGCGATAAATATATTCTCCTCGGGAACGCCCATGCTTATCGCAAGCTTTGCGTGCTTTTTAAGGTGCTTGTATTCGCCGTGGATAGGGATAAAGAACTTCGGTTTTGTCAGGGAAATCATCATTTTAAGTTCGTCCTGACAGGCGTGACCCGATACATGAACCTCGTACATAGACTCATACACAACCTCGGCGCCCTGCTTCATAAGGTCGTTTACAACCTTTGTGACAAGCTTTTCGTTGCCGGGGATAGGGTTTGCGGAGATTATAATAAAGTCGTCGGGTGTGATTGTAACCTGCCTGTGGTCGCCGCTTGACATTCGGGAAAGCGCCGAAAGCGGCTCGCCCTGTGAACCTGTTGTGCAGACAACAATTCTTTCGGGGGGATATTTGTTCACGTCCTCAATCTCAATCAGCGTGTTGTCGGGCACTTTGATGTAGTTAAGCTCCACCGCCTTTGCGATTACGTTCACCATGCTTCTGCCCGAAACCGCCACCTTGCGGTCGGTGCGCACGGCGTGGTCTATAATCTGCTGTATGCGGTGGATATTGCTGGAAAATGTCGCGATAATTATACGCTTGCCGTCAGCGGAGTCAAACAGGCGCTTGAAGCTTTCGCCCACGCTGCGCTCGGATTTTGTGTAGCCGGGGCGCTCGGCGTTGGTGCTTTCGGACATCAGCGCAAGCACGCCGTTGTTGCCAAGTTCGCCAAAGCGCGCAAGGTCTATAATTCCGCCCTCTATGGGAGTATAGTCCACCTTGAAATCGCCCGTGTGGATAATAACGCCCGCGGGCGTGTGTATCGCAATGGCGCAGGCGTCAGGGATAGAGTGGTTCACCCTGATGAACTCTGCCGACATACAGCCAAGCTTTACCATCTGGCGCGGAGCGACAACGTTAAGCGAAGCCTGCGAAAGCAGACCATGTTCCTTAAGCTTGCCCTCCACAAGACCCAGCGTAAGCCTTGTGCCGTATATGGGGACGTTTATCTTTTTCAGCAGGTACGCAAGCGCGCCGATATGGTCCTCGTGTCCGTGGGTGATTACCGCGCCGCGCAGGCGCTCCTTATTCTTTTCGAGATATGTGAAATCCGGTACAACAAGGTCAACGCCTGGCATATCGTCATCTGGGAAAGCAAGTCCGCAGTCTATGATAAGCATATCCTCGCCGCACTCGTAAACGTAGAGGTTCTTGCCGATTTCGTTAAGACCGCCAAGCGCGAAAAATCTTACGGGCGCGGAAGCCTTGCCCGTATGCGCGGGAGAACTGCTGTTTCTGAACCGCTTTACGGATAAATTTTTCTTTGCGGCGGTTTTGGTGGCGGCAGCTTTAGGCTCTGTATAAGTTCTAGCGGGAGCTTTCGCCGCTTTGGGCGCGGGTTTCTTTGCCGCAGGCTTTGCGGGCGCTTTCGCAGCCTTGCTCTTTGCGGGAGCGGGCTTTGCCGCAGGCTTCGGGGCAATGTTTTCCTTTTCGGTCAGTAATTTGTTGTTGGTGAGTAAACCCATTTAATATTCCTTTCCTTGGGAGATTTCCCATACAGCGGCAATACTTTGCGGCAGATAAATTCAACCGCGAAGAATGCGTTTCCGCCTTTTGGCAGCACTGTGTTGCTGCGTTTTTTGCGCGCACAAAAACTGTGCGGCACAGCGTACTGCCGCTTAATTTTTTATTTTTTATTATGCAATGCAGGCTATACTGTTCAACGGAATATATCCTGCCTATGTCCGTGAAAAAGCAATAATGCACCATGTTACAATTATTTATATTATACAGCCTGCGCGGGAAAATGTCAAGTACGGCAAAAGCAATTATTTTGCCGCAATTTGCCTGAAGCTGTCTGTACAGCCACATTCGGCGCGGCGCAGAAAATTTCCTTTTATATTTGCGGTTAATCAGCAAATAGTATTTGTGTAGCTTGTTGAAAAACTCTATATTTGCCTGCGCAGCGGGCATTTGAAATACATTTTTTGCCTCAGCTTTGCCGAGGCAAAAAACACTTCTATCCGCACAACTGTACTCGCAGACGGCTTCGCCGTATGTGAGTGCGGGCAGTGCGGATGTTTCGGCGGAAAACCCCGCAAGGGGTTTTTCGACGGTCTGTTCCAAATAGTATTTGCGTAACAAAAACGAAATCTGAAAGGCAGGGCTTCCGTGCGGCTCTGACGGCGGCTTTTTTCAAAGGAAAAGTCAGCGGGCGGCAGGGGAGCATTGAAATATTATGGAAAAAACGGCAAGGAAATTTTCTGGGCTGCTGTGCGCGGCGATAATTTTCGCGGCGGGGTGCGCGGCGCTTTTCGGCGGTATGCGGCTGAATGCGGGCGCGGCGGCTGAAATTACGGCGGTAAGCGCGGCGCAGCGTCCCATGCTTGTGGCTTGCGGAACGCCGTTCGGCATAAAGCTTAAAACGGACGGCGTGATTGCGGTGGGCGTTACCAAAGGCTCTCCCGCAGAAAAGGCGGGGCTGCGGCAGGGGGATATTATAGTATCCGTAAACGGCGAAAAGGTATGCAGCAACAGCGATATCAGCGCCGCGATACAGCTTTGCCCCGAATGCAGCGAGGTGATAATTCACCGCGGCGACAGCGAGCGTATGCTTAGCATAAATCCCTACTGCGAGGGCGGAGTGTACAGGATAGGCGTATGGGTTCGCGACAGCGCGGCGGGTATCGGCACTATGACCTATTACAATCCCGCAGAGGGAAGCTATGGCGGGCTTGGACACGCGGTAAGCGATGTAACCACGGGTGAACTTATGCCGCTGCTTAGCGGCGAGATTACGGCGGCGGAAATAAACGGTATTGTGAAAGGCGCGGCGGGCGTTCCCGGGGAGCTGTGCGGCAGGCTTATCGCGGACAGCGTAACGGGCAGCATTGAGCGCAACACGCAGTACGGAATATTCGGCAGCGCGGCGGGCGCGCCTGTTGCGGCGCAGGCTATCCCCATGGCGTACCGAAGCGAAGTCCACACGGGCGCCGCGACAATACTGACAACGGTGGACGGCAATACTCCCGCAGAGTACGATATAGAAATAGAGCGCATAAGCGTTTATGACGCCGAAAGCAGCAAAAGCATGACAATCCGCATAACAGACCCTGCGCTGCTTGAAAAAACAGGGGGAATTGTCTGCGGCATGAGCGGCAGTCCCATAATACAAAACGGCAGACTGGTGGGCGCGGTAACGCACGTTTTCCTCAACGACCCTCAGCGCGGATATGCGATATTCTGCCAGACAATGCTGGAGAACTCATATAAATAGCACAGAACGCGCGTCCGCAGTCTGCGGGCGCGTTGTCTTGTGGCTGTAACAGCTTTTGTGCCGTTTGCATAACAGTTATCAACCGCAGCGCGCAAAATTTTCAGATAATGTTCACCTAAAAGTATTTGCATTTTCTCATAAGATATGCTATAATTATTTTTGTGTATTGAAATCATAAAAGGATAGGAGCGTACAAAACCATGTATATACCCGACGAAATAGAAAGTATCCTTATTTCCGAGGAGGAAATAAAAGCAAAGGTAAAGCAGATGGGTGAAGCGCTGACGGAAGAATACCGCGGCAGAAATCCGCTGTTTCTGTGTGTGCTTAAAGGCTCGGTGGTATTTTTTGCCGACCTTATAAGAGAGCTTCACTGCCCTGCGGAGATTGATTTTATCCGTGCGTCAAGCTACGGCAGCGGAACGGTAAGCGGCGGCAAGGTTAATTTCACGGTCGGCGGTCATGTCCATATAGAGGGCAGGGACGTTGTGCTGGTTGAGGATATCCTCGATACCGCGCGCACTCTTTACACCGTTAAAAACGAAATGCTCAGAAGCAATCCCGCTTCGCTTAAGATAGTCACGCTGCTTGACAAGCCGTCAAGGCGTGTGGTAAAGGGTTTTTCGGCAGACCTTGAGGGATTTGCCATAGAGGATAATTTTGTTGTCGGATACGGTCTGGATTATGACGAACGCTTCAGAAATCTGCCGTATGTCGGCATACTGAAGCCTGAGGTTTACGCCTGATACATAGGCGCGGTGCTATATTTTTATTTTAATTGGATATAATTATTTCAGAAATTTCCATGTTTCGGAAAGGGGCTTAAATGCAACAAAACAATAAATTTAAGGGAGCTATCATTTATTTTGTGGTTATCGCGCTGCTGATATTCGGTCTGGTGTCGCTGCTCAATATGTCTGGCGGCAGCACGACGACAAGAACGGCGTACTCCGACGTTATCAAGCAGTTTGACGACCTTAACGTATCGGAATATCAGCTTGACCTTGGCAGCGGCGAATTGAGGTATGTGCTGAAAAGCGACAGCAGCAAGGTTTATGTATACTCCGTGCCGAGCGTAAGCATATTCTACAATGATATAAACCTCGGCTACAACGAGGCGGGTGAGCAGGCAACCTACCGTCAGCGCTACAACGAGGCTAATCCCGAAGCGCCGCTGTATGAGGATTATATCCCTGTTGCGGACAATACTTTCCTTACAAGCATACTGCCGTATCTGCTGCTTATCGGCATTATGGTGGTGTTTACGTTTGTTATCATGCGCTCTGCGGGTGGCGGCGGAGCTAAGATGAACGCCTTCTCCAAGGCGAATATCCGTCAGCACACAGGCAAAAAGGTGCTGTTTACTGATGTTGCAGGCGCTGACGAGGAAAAGCAGGAGCTTATCGAGATTGTAGATTTCCTTAAAAATCCCATGAAATACCGCGCCATAGGCGCAAGAGTGCCCAAGGGCGTGCTGCTTGTAGGACCTCCCGGTACGGGTAAGACGCTGCTTGCAAAGGCTGTTGCGGGCGAAGCGGGCGCGCCGTTCTTCTCTATTTCGGGTTCGGATTTTGTGGAGATGTTTGTCGGCGTGGGCGCTTCCAGAGTGCGCGACCTGTTCGACCAGGCGAAAAAGCACACCCCCTCCATCATCTTTATAGACGAGATTGACGCGGTGGGCAGACAGCGCGGCGCGGGTCTTGGCGGCGGTCACGACGAGCGCGAGCAGACCCTGAACCAGCTTCTGGTTGAGATGGACGGCTTCACCGAGAACGAGAATATTATAGTTATGGCGGCGACAAACCGTCGCGATATACTTGACCCCGCGCTGTTAAGACCGGGACGTTTTGACAGGCAGATTTTGGTGAACTATCCCGACATCAAGGGCAGAGAGGAAATCCTCAAGGTTCACACCAGAAACAAGAACGTAGGCCCCGATGTTGACCTTAAGACCATCGCGGCTACCACGGCGGGCTTTACGGGCGCAGACCTTGAAAACCTCGTAAACGAGGCGGCACTGCTTGCCGCGCGCGAGGATCGCAAGGCTATCACCAAAAAGGATATCGAGGAAGCTACCATCAAGGTGGTTGCAGGCCCTGAGAAGAAAAGCAAGGTTGTATCCGAGGACGAAAAGCGCCTTACCGCTTATCACGAGGCGGGTCACGCTGTTACGACCTACTTCTGCAAGTCGCAGGATAAGGTTCATCAGGTTTCCATTATTCCGAGAGGAAGCGCGGGCGGCTTTACAATGCACCTGCCCGAAAAGGACAAGAGCTTTGTCAGCAAGACCTATATGGAGGAGAATATTATCGTTCTGCTCGGCGGACGTGTTGCGGAGAAGCTTATTCTTGATGACATTTCAACAGGCGCTTCCAACGATATAGAGCGCGCTACTTCCGTTGCCAGAAACATGGTTACGCGCTACGGCTTCTCCGAGAAGCTTGGACCTATCCTGTACGGTCATGAAAATCAGGAGGTTTTCCTTGGCAGAGATTACTCGCAGGGCAGAAATTACTCCGAGAATGTTGCCGCAGAGATTGACGGCGAAATCAGAGAGCTGATAGAAACAGGCTACGAAAAGGCAAAGGAAATCCTTACGGAGCATGGCGACCTGCTGGAGCGCGTTGCGCAGTATCTTATGCGCCATGAGAAGATTAACGGCCCTGATTTTTATAAGCTGATGGCGGGCGAGATTGATGTTGACGGCAATTCCACGGTAATCGCTCCTGCCGAAACGGATATTTTCACCGAAGCGGATAGTTCTGACGAAATCAGCCCCCGCACCGATACAAACGGCGAACAGGCTGACGGAACAAGCGAGGAAGAATAACAGGTTCTCACACAAAATTCCCACAACAGAAAATCCGTCACGCGGCGTGGCGGATTTTTTGCGGAATGGGGCGGAGGTAATTTTATGGCAATTGAGTTTATTGACGAAGCGCCTACCCTTGAAGAATACAAGGAAATGCGCAGACTGGTTAATTTTATGGTGCTGTCCGACAGGATAGCTTCAAATGTGCTTAACAATGCGTATCACATAACCTGCGTGAGAGATGAGGGCAGGTGCGTTGGCATGATAAGGGTGCTGTCGGACGGCGGCTACGCAAACTTTATCACGGACGTTATCGTAATCCCCGAATATCAGCACAGGGGAATAGGCACGCAGCTTATGCACCGCACAATGGATTATATGTATTCTACGCTTGAAAAGGGCGAGAAGATAGCGCTGTACCTTATGTCGGCAACAGGCAGAGAGCCGTTTTACAGGCAGTTCGGCTTCCGCGACAGACCTAATGAATTGCTTGGCGCGGGCATGAGCCAGTGGCTTATTAAATAAAATTATACCTGTTTCGGCGGGCGATTTTTGCGCTTTGCAGTATCAAAAATTATTGACAAAACAGGCGCATTGTGATATTATAGTATATGGGTATGCAGGCGTTTTCGCGGGGCAAGGCTTTGCGAAATCCGCGGGCGGCTGCGTGTTCTTATTGTTTTTGGGAAACGGGGTGCGCTGTTGGAACGCTTCTGTGATAGGTGCGGTTCTCTCGTAAGCGGAAATGTGAAGCACTGCACATTCTGCGGTGCGGAGATGGATAAAAAGCTTGTTGTTTCGTCAAGCCTTGATGTGGATACGGACGGCATTTTCGATAGCGACAGCTTTGAGGAAGCCGCAGGCGCCGCGCAGGCTGAGGATAACCGCGCCGGCAGAGAGTATATCCCGCTGTACACTGCGCAGAATAAAACGCACAGCGGCGCAAATGACAGCGTTTCGCCTTACAAGCCGCAGGCGGAGGACAGCCGCGGCGAGTATATTCCGCTGTACACCGCGCAGGATACCAAGCAGGAGGACGAATTTACAACCGCCAAATGGCTCGGCATACTTGCCGTTTCCATATGCTTCGGTATTGTGAGCGATATTATTTTGATTATCTGGGCGCGGGACGACAGAAATAGAGTGAGAAGAAATTTCGCGCGCGCCATGCTGATTGCCGCACCGGTTGTACATTTCGGCTTTTTCATGGTGATGCTGGTGGTCGCCGCCTTTATTCTTGCGTGACGGCTGAAGTCCGCGCGCTTTCGGAGAAAAAATATGCAAAGTAAAGCAATTATTATCACGGGTCACTACGGCTCGGGAAAGACCAATATAGCGGTAAACCTCGCGCTTGATTATGCAAAGCGCGGCGAGAGGGTGTGCGTTATCGACCTCGATATCGTAAATCCCTATTTCCGCACCGCCGATTTCGGCGATATTTTTGAGAAAAACGGCGTGGAGCTTGTCGCGCCGCAGTATGCAAACACAAACCTCGACATTCCGTCACTGGGATTTGATATGGCGGCGTTGCTTCGCGGCTATGACAGGGTTGTTGTAGACGTGGGCGGTGATGACGCGGGCGCGATTGCGCTTGGTCAGTACGCGCAGATTTTGAAGAACTTTGGGTATGAAATGCTGTATGTCGTCAACAGCTTCCGCTATCTTACCTCGACTGCGGGGGAGGCGGTGGAACTGCTTCGCGATATAGAGCTTGTTTCCTCGCTTAAGGCGACGGGGATAATCAATAATTCCAACCTCGGTGCGGAAACCACCGTGCAGGACGTTGAAAATTCCGCAGAATATGCGCTTGCGTGCGCCGAAGAAGCGGGTATTCCCGTGGCGTTTACGGCGGCGAAAAGGGAACTTGGCGTTCCTAATGCAATGCCCGTGGATATGTATGTGCGCCCCTACTGGCTTGAATAAACGGGGCAGGGGCGGCGGCTTCGGCTTTTCGCCCGATATGAGTTTAGATTAAGGAGCGTTTCCCGAAACGGCTTGCGCCGTCAGGGCGACCTTAATGCAATACCGCACAATGCCGCAGATACGGCGCTTGCGCGGCGGCGCTAAGAATCGGTATTTACAAGCTGCTGTGCTTGTTTTTTCGGTGCGTTTTTCCTGTTGCGCGTTATAAAGCTTCCCGATGTGCTGCGGCACGTTTGCGGAGTTTTGGTACGGCGCGCGGGAAATTCCACATGAAAATCTGGGCGCAGAACTTATGAAAACAGGTTCTAAAATATAAAAAAGGAGCAGAACTATGGCAAAGATGAACGTAGAATTTGACGTCTGCAAGGGCTGCGGTCTGTGTGTGACTGCCTGTCCGAAAAAGATTGTTCAAATTCAGCATGAAAAGCTGAACAAAAAGGGCTATAACACCGCCGTTTGCGTGGACGACAGCGCCTGCGTGGGCTGCGCACTGTGCGCAATGATGTGCCCTGACTGCGCAATTACTATCAGCGGAGGTGACAAGTAATGGAAAGAAAGCTTATGAAAGGTAACGAGGCTCTGGCGGAAGCCGCTATAAGAGCGGGCTGCAAGTGCTTCTTTGGCTATCCTATAACACCCCAGACCGAGATTTCCGCATATATGTCAAAGCGTATGCCGAAAATCGGCGGCGTATTTTTGCAGGCAGAGTCCGAGGTTTCCGCAATCAACATGGTTTACGGCTGCGCAAGCTCGGGTATCCGCTGCATGACTTCCTCCTCCTCTCCCGGAATTTCTCTTAAGAGCGAGGGTGTTTCCTATATCGCGGGTGCAGACCTGCCCTGCGTTATCATCAACGTAATGAGAGGCGGCCCCGGTCTTGGCGGTATTCAGCCCTCACAGGCAGACTACTGGCAGGCAACAAAGGCGCTCGGTCACGGCGACTTCCAGCTTCTCGTATTCGCTCCCTCCTCCGTACAGGAGATGGCTGACACAGTACAGAAGGCGTTCGACCTCGCCGACCAGTACAGAATGCCCGCGCTTATCCTTGCGGACGGTCTGCTTGGTCAGATGATGGAGCCTGTCGCTTTTGACGACGCTGAGATTAAGTTCTCCGACGCTTCGGGCAAGCCTTGGGCTTCCTGCGGTCACCAGAACAAGAGAGAGCATAATATCGCAAACTCCCTCTACCTTAAGCCCGATGAACTTGAGGACCGCATTGTTGAGCGCTACAAGAGATATGACGAGATAAAGGCTAAGCACACCGAGGGCGAGAGCTACCTCACCGAGGACGCTGAGATTGTTATAACCGCTTACGGCTCTGTTGCAAGAATTGCAAAGGCTGCCGTTGACGCTGCAAGAAAGCAGGGAATAAAGGCGGGTCTGTTCCGTCCCATTACGCTGTGGCCGTTCCCCGAAAAGGAACTCAGAGCCGCTTGCGAAAAGGCGGAGAATGTTCTTTGCGTTGAGATGTCCATGGGTCAGATGGTTGAGGACGTTAAGCTTGCACTCGAATGCAAAAAGAATGTTGAATTTTTCGGCAGAACAGGCGGTATTATCCCCAAGCCTGCTGAAATTCTTGCAAAAATTGCTGAAATTACTCAGAAAGGAGCTAAGTAAATGCCTGAATTTAAGAAACCTCATGCGCTTACAGACGCACCTCTGCATTACTGCCCCGGCTGCACCCACGGTATAATCCACCGTCTGGTTGCCGAGGTTATTGACGAAATGGGAATAGAGGGTCAGACGGTCGGCGTTGCGCCCGTTGGCTGCTCCGTTATGGCTTATGACTACTTTGCGTGCGACATGATTGAGGCTGCGCACGGACGCGCTCCCGCCGTTGCAACAGGCGTTAAGAGAGCAAATCCCGATACCTTTGTATTTACATATCAGGGTGACGGCGACCTTGCCGCTATCGGTACTGCCGAGATTGTTCACGCCGCAACAAGGGGCGAGAACATCACGGTTATCTTCGTAAACAACACCACCTACGGCATGACGGGCGGTCAGATGGCGCCCACAACTCTGCCCGGTCAGGTTACGCAGACAACTCCCTACGGCAGAAATACAAATACCGAGGGCTTCCCCATAAGAGTGTGCGAAATGCTTTCCACCCTCAGCGGCGTTGCGCTTGCAGAGCGCGTTACGGTTGCAGACCCCGCAAATATCCGCAAGGCAAAGGCTGCGATAAGAAAGGGCTTTGAGTTCCAGAAGAACAAGCAGGGCTTCTCCATTATCGAGGTTCTGTCTACCTGCCCGACAAACTGGGGCAAATCTCCCGCAGACGCTATCCAGTGGCTGAAGGACAACATGATACCCTACTATCCTCTCGGTGTTTATAAGGAGGGCGCAATAAGATGATGACAGAAACTATCCTTGCAGGCTTTGGCGGACAGGGTATCCTGTTTGCGGGCAAGATGCTTGCATACTTTGGTCTTATGGACAATAAGGAGGTTTCGTGGCTTCCTTCCTACGGCCCTGAAATGCGCGGCGGCACGGCTAACTGCTCGGTATGCATAAGTGATGACGCGGTTGGTTCTCCTCTGGTTACAGAGCCTGACGTGCTTATCGTTATGAACGGTCCCAGCTATGACAAGTTCATCAATGATGTAAAGCCGGGCGGCATTGCAATTATCGACAGCACGCTGATTTCCCAGAAGTGCGAGCGCACCGATATCAAGTGCTTCTACGTTCCCTCCACACAGATGGCTGAGGACGAGGGACTTAAGGGCATGGCAAACATTATCCTTATCGGCAAGCTTGTAAAGGAAACGGGCATTGCCTCTGACGAGGTTATCCGCAAGGCGCTGGAGAAGATTATTCCTCCCGCAAAGGCACAGCTTATCGACAAGAACATTGCAGCCATAGAGCTTGGCAAGAACGCATAAATATTTACGGCGTTGGGCTGTTAATGCTCAGCGCCGTTTCAGACCGTCGAAAAACCCCTAGCGGGGTTTTCCGCCGAAACATCCGCACTGCCCGCACTCACAGACAGCAAAGCTGTCTGAAAGCATAAGGCGAAGCCGTTGCTGGCGCACAGTTGTGCGGATAGAAGTATTTTTTGCCTCGGCAAAGCTGAGGCAAAAAATGTATTTCAAAAGCCCGCTTCGCGGGCAAAATAGATTTTTTCAACAGACTGTACGGCGTTGGGCTGTTAATGCTCAGCGCCGTTTCACTTTTGGGGAATTAGGGCAGCGCCGCACATAATCTTTGCGCGGTATTGTCTTAGATTTGGGGAGGTATACAGATGAAAACATATATTTCCGCGCTGCTGCGCGCCGTAATCGCCGCCGCTGCGGCTGTCTGTATAATATGGAGCTGCCTGTGGTTTTCGGTAGGCTCGGTTATCGGCATTGTGCTTTTTGGCGCGGTGCTGATATGCGCGCTGTTTGGCAAGCCGCTGTGGAAGCTTGCAAAGCGGCTGTGGAAGCGTCTTGCGCTTGGCGCTGTGGTGGCGTTTGGTTTGTTTGCGGCGGGATTTTTCTCGGTAAACATGGCGCAGTGTATGTACAAGCCGCTTGACAAGGTGGACGTGGTGATAGTGCTTGGCTGCCGTGTGCGGGGGGAAACGCCTTCCTCGCTGCTGCGGGCGCGGTGTTATACCGCGGCGCAGGTGCTGAAAGAACACCCCGAAGCGGTCTGCATTGTTGCGGGCGGTCAGGGTGAGGGGGAGGACATCTCCGAAGCGGAGGCTATGCGCCGCCTTATGGCTGAATACGGCATTGAGGACGCGCGGGTTTTCACCGAGGACAAATCCACCTCAACCGCGGAGAATTTCGCGTTTTCGCTGGATATAATGCGGCGCGAGGGGCTTTCGGGCAATGTCGCGATTGTCACCAGCGACTATCACCAGTACCGTGCTTCGCTTTACGCAAAGCGCGCGGGGCTTGAGGTAACGGGTCATTATTCGGGCAGCACCAGTATTTTCTATTTTATGAACTCATGGCTGCGCGAGTGGGCGGCGCTTGCGGCGACCTTTGTATTTGGCTACTGACGCGGTTCATGAAATTTTAGCAGGATAAGGGCTTCCTCAAAACGGGGAAGCCTTTCTGTATGTCGGGGATAAAAAACGCGCGGTGGGAAATTTCCGCGCCGCGCGTTTGATGATTATACGCTTATCTGCCCTTTGAGGGAGCGCTTTTCTGCTTGGAGGGAGCCTGCTTTTCGGTGTTCTTGGTCACCTTATCCACCATATTTTCGGCTGAAAGCTCGTTGAACGAAATTTTCTCGCGGTTTTCTTTGGATACGGTGCCGCGGTATGCGGCACGGTTAGCGTCTGCGGCGCGCTGCATTTCACTGATTTGCTTCTTCTCCTTGGCGTTTATACCAAGCAAATCCTTTATGAAATCAACAATAATTTCAAAGATACTTGCGTTTTCGTGGCGCTTATCCACAATATGTGGGTGGAACAGCTCTCTGGTATTCTTGGTGGGGTTTATCTCGGAAATATCGCTGCCCGAAAGCGCTTCTGCCACCGCCTTTACCTTTAAGCCGCCAGCAAGCGCGGGGTTAAGTTCGGCAATGTGAAGTTCCGCGTCGTTAAACAGCGGCTGGTCGCCTTTCTTGAAGCTTGCGTAATCGGGAGCGGAGTTCCTGTGCGCGCTGTCAAACGCGCTGACAGCCCACTGTATTTCCTCATCGGTAAGGGCGTCGTTATTATAATGCTCGATAAATGTTGTGGGGACTACGTTTCGGGTAACAGGAATAATTACGTTCTTTACGGTGCGCTGCACTACGCCAGATTCGGAAGCAAGCGTGGCTGTGTGGTCGGCAAGACCTATCATAGACGCTTTTGCGCAATGGGGCGCTTTCATGTGCTGATGCTTAAGCACTTGAAGCGCTTCGGGCAGATTGTCGCGGGTAACGTTGCGGATATAGTTCATGGTGCGGTCGATAGGATTTAGCATTTCCTGCACGAAGTTCATGCGCAGAGCCGCTTTGTCGCCGTCTTTGGCGATTACTTCTTTCCTGTATTCGTTTTCGATTGTTGCTTTGAAAAGCGCGCCATGCTCGGTGGTGGGAGTAACGTCCAGTCTGTCGGCAACCATATTTTTAAGCTGTCTGCGGCTTTGCTCTTTCTGCTCGGCGGTCATATCGGCGAATATGGAGGCGGTGTGCGGGTCGTCAAAGAAATCGTCAATGCCCTCGTTGAACATATCCTTAAGCATAACGCTGTTCAGTACGGACATCTCAAACGCCATTGCGTTGGTAAGCTTGATTTCGTTTTGATGAGCAGGTGTGTTCCTGATATCTTCGGGAGTTCTGTCCTGCTTTTGAAATTTCATGCCCAACTCATACGTCAGCCATGTCATATTGGCGGTTTGCGCTTCAAAGCGCGGGTCACGAAGCGTTTCCTTTACGTTTTCCGCAATGTTGTTAAGCAGTTCCTGCTGAAGGTCGGGTGTAAGCATAGTAAAAAATCCTCCTGTATAAAAATTGATGTTACTTAATGTTTCTTTCAATATTGTGTTCAAGCTCAAAAAATTCATTTACGCGGGGAGTTACCGCCTTGTTTGCGGCGTCCAGACCTGCAAGTTCATTGAATGATACCTTTTCGCGCCTTGCGTTTGCGTTGTTCATGAATTTTTCTTCCTGCTGCATTGCTTCCTCTCTCATGGACTCCAACTCGTCCTCAGGTTCCATGCCGAGAAGCTCTCGGATAAAGTTCATAAGGCGGCGGAAGAAGGAAAGCTCCTCTGCGCGCTGAAAATCGGGGGAGAGCAGCACTTCCTTGCCGCGTTCGGGGTCGGCGTAGGTGACTTCATTGCCCAGTATCATGTGACCGATAATGCGAGTTTTAAGCTTATCGGGGTCTGCGCCCAGTATCTCCTCGCCGGTGAACATCATCTTGCCGTTAAGCTTGAAGTTTGCAAAATCGGGCTTAAGATTGGGGCTGTCGCCTGTTATTTCCATGCTTACGTCACGCATTGCGCCCTCAAAAACGCAGTCTGCCCAGTCCTTTTCATGCTCGGAAAGCGAGTTAAAATCGGAGAAATGTCCGACAAATTCAGCGGGACTTACCGTAGCGTCATTGATGATTATTCTTGAAATGATAGGCTCAAACACCTTTCTTTCCGTGCCAAGCTGCTGTGCGTGGTCGCGCAGGGCGGCGGAAACAGCCTTGGTTGCGGGCTGACCGTTCTGAAAAGCGAGGGCGATATCCTCGGTGAAAACTGCCTTGCCGTTAAGCTGATTTCCTGTGATGATTTCCGTGGGCAGCATTACATCACGCATGAATGCGGCTCTTGCGGTGGGTCTGTCGCTAAATTCGTCATCATACGAGGCAGCTATTGCTTCTCTGAATATCTGGGAAAGCTCTCCCGCAAGCTGTTTTCCCTCCTCGGTTTCGGGAGTTACGGCGAGCTTTTGGGCGATATCGTGCTTAAGTTCCTCGCGCAGACCGTATTTTTCTTCAAGGTCGAGGTCCTCAAGATACTCTTTGTACTTGCCGTGTTCAAAAAGAACATCAAGCTGCTGGTCGAACATATCTGTTACCACAAGGCTGTTTGCAACAGTTTCCGCAAAAATCTGCGCATAAGCGAGGTTTGTTTCCTCCTCGTCGCCGATTTTTTCAAGCCTTTTGGTGTTGGTTACTATATCGTTGAGAAATCTTTCATCGGGCTTCATCTCGCGCATGGTGTTATCGTGGATAAACAGGCTGCGGCGGATATATTCGCCAGAATTAAGTTCGTCTATAACTCTCTGTGCCGCATCGGCGAGTACAAGATTTACAAAAGTTTTTCTTTCTGCGTTTGTCATGATAAATTCCTCCTTCGATTAGTTGATTGATTGGTTTGTGTGATTTTGCATTAAACCGTTTGTAATTATATACGCAGCAAGTCGGATTTCGTAACACTGCGCGGGAAAATTTTTTTGCGGCGGGAATTATTATGTGCGCGTTTGAAATAAGGCACATATTCCGTCAGGCTCACGCATAAATTGAGAAAAAAGGAAACGTGCAACAGAGATAATGGAGGGGAGAATAATTGAAAGCCAGAGCAGCCATAGTCGGGGAGGGAACACAGGAGCGCTGCGTAATCCTTGGACAGTACATAGTTGAAAACAACGCCACCGTGCGCAGCGCGGCGAAGCAATTCGGGATAAGCAAAAGCACGGTGCATCAGGATATAACCCTGAAGCTTAAGCAGGTGAACGCGCATCTTTATGACGAGGTGCGCGAGGTGCTTCAGCGCAACAAACAGGAGCGCCACCTGCGCGGCGGTCAGGCAACCAAGCGCAAATACGCCGCCGAGCGCACCGCATAGCCCATGCGCCGTTTTTGGCGCAGAAGCGGCAATACCCACAAAAATCCGCATGGGTTTTGTGAGATAAGAACTGCCCCCGTTGCAAGGACGGGGGCAGCGCTGTGTAATTAGATATTCTTGTACATTCTGAAAATATTTTCGCCCTTGTATTCGTACTCGGTTTTGTCCATCATCTTCATGGTCATGAAAATTCCCAGACCGCCTATTTCGCGGTCGTCTGCGCCAAGCGAGATATCGGGCGTTTCGCGGTTAAGAGGATTGTACGGCACGCCATCATCATAGAACGTAAGCACAGCCTGCTCGGTGCCGTCCTCATTCTGGCGGAACTCGCACATAACGCGCGCAGGGCCGCTCTTTCCGCCGTAGGCATAGCTTGCGATGTTTACAAAGATTTCCTCAATGCACACCTCTATCTGGTACTGCGCCTTGGGGGAGCAGTTGTGCTGCTCCAGAAGCTCTCCCACATGGTCAAGAAGAACCTGAAGCTGGGATTTTTCCGCGGGAAGATTTATCTCATACTGCTCGCGGTTTTTGGGTGAAAAGTACTGTAATGCTGTCATAGTTATATCGTCCGCCTGTTCTGTATCTTTTGAAAATTCGTTAAGCTGCGAGAGGATTTCCTCCACAAGCTGCTTCGGGTCAAGGTCTGCGTGGGCGTTAAGCGCGCGTTCAAGGCGCTCGTTGCCGTAAAGCTCAAGGGATTTGTCAGTCGCCTCGGTAACGCCGTCTGTGTACATAAAGAACATATCCCCCTTGCCGAGGTACAACTCCTCCTGACGGTAGCGTATATCGGGCATACCGCCAAGCACAAAGCCGGGGCGCACCTTAAGCCATTCAAAGCTTCCGCCCGCTCTGCGCAGAAGCGGGGGATTATGTCCCGCGTTTGCGTAGGTAAACTTGCCTGTGGAGATTTCCAATATTCCCATAAACGCGGTAACAAACATCTCCGCGTCATTGTTTTCGCAAAGGGCGTTGTTTGCTGCGGCGAGGGTATCGGCGGGGGATTTGCCTATGCCCGCGTGGGTTTTTATGTGGGTTTTTGCAATCATCATAAACATTGCCGCGGGGATACCCTTGCCCGATACGTCCGCGATTACCACGGCGAGATGGTTTTCATCAACAAGGAAGTAGTCATAGAAATCGCCGCCGACCTCCTTGGCGGGGGTCATAAGCGCGTAAATATCAAACTCCGTATTATCGGGGAACGCGGGGAACTGCCTTGGCAGCTCGCTTAGCTGTATTTTAGCCGCGATATCAAGTTCCGCGCCGATACGCTCCTTTTCGGCGGTTACGCTTGTAAGGTTCGCGATATATCCCGAAAGCCGCTCGGTCATATCCTCAAACGTATCGGAAAGCACCTGTATTTCGTCCGAGGTTTTAATCTGCGATATGTATTTTATCTCATCATTTCCTCCAAGGCTGCTTATGGAGGCGGTAAGCTGCTCTATCGGCTTGGTAAGGCGCTTTGCGAATACCGCGCTGATTATGGTAAGCGCCACCGCCGCGATAAGGATAATTCCCGCCAGAATAGAGATTATAACCACCATGCCGCTGTCTATGCGCTTTACGGCGTATTCGGTATAATGTTCTATCTCGGAGTTGTTAAGCAGGGCGGGCTGAAGTATTTCGTCCACGCTGATTACGGTGCAAATGCTCCAGTTTATAGAGGAAAGCGGGGCATAGGCGGCGTAGACCTCTTTGCCATAAAGGGTTATGCGGGCAACGCCTGTTTCGCCGTTTATCATTTTCTGTGCCATTTCGCGCAGGGCGGGGTCTTTTGCTTCAAGCAGGTTTATCCTGTCGTTGAGGGTTTCAAGTTCCGGCATTATTACCGTTGAACCGCTGCTGTCGATTGCAAATGCGTAGGAGGTTTCGCCAAGTTCCTCATTAGTGATGGTTTGGGAAAGTTCCGTCAGCACCATGCTTATGCCCGCAACTCCGCGGAATGTACCGTCTTTATCATACACGGGATTTGTGCAGACTATGCCAAGACCTCTGCCGTAGCCGTCCTCCACAAGGTCTGACCAAGTAAGCGAGCCGTTCTGCTTTGCATCGGCGTACCATGAGCGGGTGCGCGGGTCAAAGCTGGTCATGCCCGCCTTTGAAGCGGAGGTGGTATCCGACACGATAAGGTAGCCGTTTTCAGAGCCGAACTCCGTGCAGAATATTTCTCCGTTTCGCGTGGCGGTGGAATTAAGCACGTTGCTTATATTGCCGACTTTGCCCACGTCAGAAAGGTCGGCGTCCTCCGCCCACAGAAGCTGGGCGGTGACTTTGCCTTCGTTGTCGGCTGAGGGCGGCTGAACCTCCGTTTCGCCGTAGCTGTCGGGATTGTTGTAGATATCGGCTGCCATATCTGATATCACAAGCGTCTGCTCCATTACGGCGTCAAGCTTTGCGTCCGCATATATCGTTTTGCTTTGCGTGAGGGAAATAAGCTGGTTAAGCGCGAGGGTTTCAAGCGCTTCCTTGCTGCCGTCCGCCGCCTGCGTGCCGAGATTGCTGCTTATGGTGGCGGTGCGGTTTCTTATGGTGAGCAGTCCCACCGCCGACACCGCCGAAACAACCAGCATAGCCGAAAGCGAGATGATAAGCACCAGTCTTGTAACCTTGTATTTTATTCCTTTTATTTTCATGATTTATGTTCCTTTATCTGACGGTCGAGGCAGTCTGCGAAAATTTTCTGCCCGTCTGTGTATTCAAGGTCGCCTATATCAAGCGGCACTGCGCCGCGGTAGTGATATATGCAGTATTCATTTTCGCCGCAAAGCGGGTGAAAGCCCGAAAACAACATTCCCGCCCGCTCCAGTATATCGGCGGCGTAAACGGCGGCGGGGTCGCACATATTAAGGCAGACCTGCGCGGTGAAATCGGGGTCGCTGCGGTGGTCGCACAGCGTTTGTACAAGCTGCGCGAAATCCTCCCCCACGGTATCCATGTTGATGTACAGCGTGCAGTGGGTATCGTCATAGCGGTATTTATATAAGGTATCCTTTGCCGTTGGGGCGGCAGAAAAATCCTCCGCGGAAAACAAAACCCCAAGCCCGCCGTAAACGCTTTGCGCAAGGCTGTGATACCGCGATTTAAGCCGAAGCGCGCCCGCGTTTTGTTTTTTAAGATTAAAGCAAACCACGGTAAGCGAGTCCTTGGGATTTGTGTGACCGCTTACGCCGCTGCTGAACCGCTGCGTTGAAAACACGCTTGGCAGAAATCCACAGCACACGGGCGACAGCCGCTCTATGCTGCGCTGAGCCTTTATGTGGCTTGCGATAGGGTAGCCGTAGACGGAGGTTATATCCAGCCGCTTTACCAAATCGAACACGTATTTAATAAGTACCGCGCCCAGACCTAGCCGTCTGTACTGCGGAAGCACCACAAGCGTGCAAAGCTCCGCCGTGGAGGGGAACATCTCAAGCTGCTCCCAGCCGATTAAGCCCATAACCTCGCCGTTTTCCTCGCGGGCAAGGTACAGACTGAGCCTGCCGCCTTGAATGATTTGCAGCGTCTGTTCGGGGGAGTAAAGCTCCTTTTTTATGTAACTGTCGCCAAACGCCGAGCGCAGACAGCGTATGACGTGCAAACAGTCCTCTGTGCTGCGCACTGCGGTGAAATTTATCTGGGGTGAATTGCTGTTATCAGGGTACATTTTTGCCTTTCTTTGGTAGCGGCACAGTTCTTCTGCGCCGCGTATTTGTTCATTTATCTAAAAGTATACATCTTTGCGTGGAAAATTACAATACTTATAAATGACATTTCGTGACGAAAACGAGCATTTCAGGCTCAAAATTCAACAACAGGTGCGTTAAAATTGTATAATGTAGTATATGTGGAATAATTTCGCGATACAGAAATCGGGGCGCTGCTACATATATAATATATAGCGGTATAGCTTAATTAAACCGAAATCTGTTATCGGTCAGATTTTTTTCAAAAAAACTGTTACGAATTTCAGCGTGGCGCGTATAACCTTACAGATGGAGGTGTTTACCTCCGCCGATGGTTGTACGCCCTGCATATAGCGGACGGCGCGGGTCTTTTCCGCGCGGCGGTTCTGCATTATTTTGCGGAGGTATAGCAACTATGACAATAACAAAGCATGAGCAGGACGGTGTTCTTACCGTAAAGCTTGAGGGCAGACTGGATACCAATACATCTAAGCAGCTTGACGAGGCGATTACGCCGGAGCTTGAAAGGCTCTCCGGGCTTACGCTGGATTTTGCGGAGCTTCAGTATCTTTCCTCAGCGGGACTCAGGGTGCTGCTTTCCGTCCAGAAGAAAATGAAGGGCAAGCAGTTCAACCTTATCAACGTAAACAAAAACATCATGGAAGTTTTTGAGATTACGGGCTTTGTTGATTTCCTAAATATACAATAACAGCGGTGCTGCCTTTGCTTGGTGCGGGCAGATTGTCCGCGGAAAGGCAGCGTAATTATGCAAGCTTTTGAGCGTTTTATAGCAGATGTTATGGACTATAATCGCTTTGACCCCGACCCCGATATGCAGAAGTTTATCGGCGGTTTTGAGAAGCGTTATATGTCAAAGCGCGCTGAGCGCACACCTATTTCATTTGACGAACTTCAGGGAAATACCTCGCCTGTGCGTACAGTCACGAAACAGTCGGCAGGTGAGCTTTCCAACGAAAGGGACAAGGGAAAATCACGATGACACAGCAATGTCTGTCTGTTGACGAGCTTTACCGCAGCTATTATAAAAAGGTATACGGTTATATTTTCCTGCGCGTGAAAAATCATGCGGAAGCGGAGGATATCGCCGCAGACGTTTTTGCAAAGGTAGCAGAAAAGTATGATACCTTTGACAGCGAGAAAGCTTCGTATTCCACATGGATTTTCACCATAACAAAGAACATGGTGATATCGCATTTCAGAAAATACCGCGAAAGCGAGGATATCTCCGAGATGGAGATTGCCGACGATACCGCTGCCCCGCTTGACACCGCTATCCTGAAAGAGCAGTCGGCTGTGCTTGCAAAGGCGCTTGCCGCTCTCCCCGAAAGGGACAGGGATATTGTTATCGCGCGGTACTATTATGATAAAAGCTTTAAGGAAATCGGCGAGATGCTTGATATGACCGAAGCAAACGCCAGAGTTTCCCACGGCAGGGTGCTGAAAAAGCTGAGAGAGCTTATCGGCGACGCCGTGTAAAAAAAATTTTCAAAAGGCGTAAAAAAATCTGTTACATATTCGTGTTTGCTGCGTATAAACTTACGAAAGGCAAACACAAGCCAAACAAAACCAAAACAAAATCTGCTACGGCAGTAAAAAAAGGAGATTTTATTATGACAACCTTATTCTTATCCGAAAACGTTTTTATGGACATTGCGCAGCCCATCATCGACCTGCTCAACATGATTATCGTTCCCGCGCTGCTTATCGTAGGCGCACTTGGTTCGGTATTCTGCATTGTACTCGGTGTTAAGTACGCAAAGGCTGAGGAGCCTCAGGACAGAGAGAAGGCAAAGCACTCCCTCAAGAACGCTATCATCGGCTTCCTCATCATCTTTGTTCTGCTGGTAGGCATCAACATTGCACTGCCCGCTATGACAGAGTGGTACACCGATACAACAGGTCAGTCCACAACTTCTGACGGTATCCTTACAAGCAACAATTCCACTTCCACATCTAATTCCTAAGCGTTGAGGAATTTATGGCAACACCGTACATAAGCCATACGGTATTTCCTTAGTGTAACAATTTTGCGCTGAAATCCAAGGGCTGCTGCTTTCGATGGCAGCAGCCCGATTTTTATGGGAAAGGGGGAAATTTCCTTGCAGGATAACAATGAAGCAGAGCTTGCCGAGAACAAGGCAGAGTTCGCCGAGAACGAAACCGCGTCCGCCGAAGCCAAAGCAAAATCCGCCGAAAGCGAAGCCGAGGACGAAGCCTTAGCGGCGGCGCAGGAGCGCGAAAGGCGCGCTGCGGAGAAGAACAGCATTGTGCAGAAAAACGCGCTGCTGTTCCGCAGAATAAAGGCGGCGCTTGGCGCGGCGGGACTTTTTGCAGGATATTTTGTTTTCCCTGAGTTTTTCTTCCTTTTCTTTTCGCGCGACACGCTGCAAAACAGCGGCACGGTGAAAATCCTAGCTTCGGTTATGGGATTTTTCGTGTATTTCGCCTGCGTTCTGAGCTACTATGTAAAGCGCAGCGACAAGACGGGCGAAATGCTCGGCGACATTATTCCGCTGCACCCGCGCGAGATTTCGGCTAAGCCTGCGGCGGTGTGCGTGCTGCTCGGCATGGCGCTTAACCTTACCTCAAGCTCGCTGCTGGCGCTGCTGCCCATTCCCGAAGAATGGCTCAGCGGGTACAGCAGCAGTTCGCAGACGCTGTTGCAAACGGACAGCCTTGCGGTCAGCATTCTGTACATCGCGCTGCTTGCGCCGCTTTGCGAGGAGCTGATGTTCAGAGGGCTTATATTCCACCGCATACGTTCGGGATTTTCGGTTACGGTTTCGGTTATAGTTACCTCTGTCGCGTTTGCGCTGCCGCATATAAATCCGCTGTGGATTGCGGTCGCGGTGCTTAACAGTCTGGTGTTTACCATGGTGAGAGAGCGCAGCGGCAACCTGTGCTACACAATTATCCTGCATAGCTGCTATAATCTGGTTTCCGTGCCTATGATACTGCTTAACGGAACGGAAGCATACAATATCCTGTTTGACAGTATTGCCGCGGAGATTATCTACCTTGTGGGCGGCGGCGCTGCGGTTTATTTCTGCACGCGCTATCTGCTTCTTCGCAGGGAGGAAAACGGCGATATCACATATCAAATCTATTCGGGCGGCGGCGCTGCCAAGGGGGTTGACAAACAATGAAAAAGAAGCTTGTATTTCTGGCATTTGCGGCAGGCGGCGTGGTGCTTGCGTCCTATCTGATGGGCGCGCTGCTTACAAACCTTGTACCCGCAATTCAGGCGCATGACGCGGCGGTATTCTTCAACCCTGCGGTGCTGCTTAATCCTATAAACTATCTTTACGGACTTATCGCGTTTCTGGTGGTGACGCTGCTTTATGCGGTAAACCGCCCCGACAGCTTCTCGCGGCTTAAAAAATCCATGAGCGGCAGCAAGAACGCGGCGGTTGAGGACTCTGCACTGGAAAATTCCCGCTTTATGACCGATAAGGAGCGCGACTTCAACTTCGCTCCGCATGAGTTTACAAAGCTTGGCGAAAGCAACAAGGACGGTATTCCCGTGAGAGCCGTGCTGGACAAAAAGGGCAAGCTTCAGATTAACCTCGCTTCGCCTATGCATGGACTTATAATAGGTGCTACGGGTTCTGGTAAAACCACAACCTTTATCAATCCTATGATACAGATTCTGGCGCAGTCGGCGGCAGGTTCATCCATGATTGTAACAGACCCTAAGGGCGAACTTTTCCAGATGCACAGCAAGGTGCTTCAGCAGCGCGGCTATAAGGTAATGGTACTGGATTTGCGCGACCCGTATTCCTCTTTCAGATGGAATCCGCTTAGCGATATCTATGACCGCTATCAGCTTTACGCAAACACGGGCAACGATATTTTCAAGCGCAACGATAACCCGCAGGAGAGCGGTCTTGAGCTTGTCAACGATATCTCCCAGTATGAGGATATCTGGTACGAGTACGAGGGCAAGGCATACGCAGTCCGCCGCGAACTTATCAACACCATAAAGCTTCAGCGCCAGAAGATTTATGACGAGGTTTACGAGGATTTGAACGACCTTGTCAGCGTTATCTGCCCTATCGAAAGCCAGGACGACCCCGTGTGGGAAAAGGGCGCGCGCAGCGTTATCATGGCGACTATCCTCGCAATGCTGGAGGACAGCGAAAACCCCGACCTCGGCATGACCAAGGAGAAGTTCAACTTCTTCAACGTAAACAAGGCGGTGGGAAACTCCGAAAACAACTTCGAGCCGCTTAAGAATTACTTCGCGGGAAGAAGCGTGCTTTCAAGAGCGGTTACGCTTTCAAAGCAGGTGCTTTCCGCTGCGGAAAATACTCTGGCAAGCTATATGTCGATCGCATTCGATAAGCTTTCCATATTCAATGACGAGGGTATCTGCTCGCTTACTTCGGCAACGGATATCGACCCCGCGATTTTTGCGGACGAAAAAACCGCGCTGTTCCTTAAAATCCCCGATGAAAAGGATACAAGACACACCCTCGCGGCGGCGTTCATACTTTGTATTTATAAGGCACTTATTAAAAAGGCTTCCACAAGAGAGGATTTGTCGCTGCCCAGAAACGTTTACTTTATCCTTGATGAGTTCGGTAATATGCCGAAAATCGACAAGTTTGACAAGATGATTACTGTAGGACGAAGCAGAAAAATCTGGTTCAACATGGTTGTGCAGTCCTATGCGCAGCTTGAAAACGTCTACGGTAAGACGGTCGGCGATATCGTTAAGTCCAACTGCGGTCTTAAGATGTTCATAGGCTCAAACGATATCGACACCTGTAAGGAGTTCTCGGAACTGTGCGGAAACTGCACCGTTACCACAACCAGCATTTCCCGCCAAATGGGCAGCAAGGAGGGCGACGCAAGTTACAGTTCGCAGCTTCAGACAAGACCGCTTATCTATCCCTCCGAACTTCAGAAAATCAACAACAAGACGGATACGGGCAACGCCATTATCGTAACCTTCGGCAACTACCCGCTTAAGACAAAATTTACGCCAAGCTATAAGTGCAGCCTTTATCAGATGGGCACTATGGACCTTACCGAGGTAAGAAGCAACGCGTTTTTCCCTGACGAGGTGTTCTATGACATCTCCGAAAGAAACGCGGTTATGCTTGGCGAGTAAGAAAGGAGCGGCGGCATGAACAGAAAATTTGCCAGCGCCGCAATGGCGTGCTTTACGGCGGCGGCGCTGTCGCTTTCGGCGTATGCAAGCCCGTCCGTAGCGGGCGGCGCGGCTTCGGCGGAAACCTCCGCTTCGCAGCAGGCGCAGCTTAACTATATCCACACCGACCTTGAGGAAAGCTATATCTCCTCCTACGGCTTGTATGAGCAGGTGATGTACGGACAGATTGTGTTTTACACAAACATTGAAAACGGCGGCGTTACTTCGGACTCCGTTGTGGTGGAGCTTCCCGCGGAACTGGAAACCACTTTCACCCGTGACGGCGAGGAGTTGACCTTTACAAACAAGGCGGAGATTTCCGAGGTGGGCGCGTACTCGCTTACCGTTATCGCGAAAGGCGAAAATATTCTCGGCGGCGCTAAGAATGACCGCTATTACAGCCTTTTCCGCTTCCGTATTATGGAGCAGTCGGCTGACGATGATACAAGCATTGAAATCCCCGAATGGGGAAATTATGACGACGCTGACAATTTGGACGACAGTTCGGACGCTTCGGGCGATAATTTTATTGACGCGGGAGATAATTCTACTGTTTCTGATGACAATTCAGACTATACCGATGACGGCTTGACCTCGGAGGACAACTCCGACAACAGCGCGGTGGATTTACCCGCAGACAGCGGTTCTGACGGCACGGGAAACGGCGGCTCAGGCGATGGCTCGGCAAGCGGTGACAGCGGTTCGGCAAGCGGTGACGGCGGCTCGGCAAGCACAGGCAGCAGCGGTATCACTCAGGAGGGTCTTGAGGACTGCATACTTGTGACTACCGAGGCAGGCTCGCAGATACATTCCAGTGTTCCCGCGGGCGCGAAAACTTCGGATACGGTTAAGATTTCAGTTGTTTCCAATGTTCAGTATGAATTGTACAGGGACGGCGAGCTGCTTTCAAAGCCGAAGCTTTCCAAAATCACCAACGAGGGAAAATATTCCCTGCTTATTTATGACGCGGAAACTCCCGCGCAGTTTGATTTTGAGATAACCTCGCAGTACATAAGCAAGCTTGAGGAATACACCGTTCCCAAGGGCTGCGAAATTACAAGCGCGCTGTATGAGGGCAATCCCATACGCGCGGGCAAAACCTCGGTGCAGCTTGGCAGCGACGGCGCGTACAGCTTCAAGGTGGAGTTCGGCGAGTATTCCTACACGGACACGATAACGCTTGACAACACCCCGCCAGAGTTCGGGTTTGACCGCGTTGAGGACGGCGTTGCCGCAGGCGGCACAGTGACCGTAATTCTCCAGTCGGACGATATCGCGGGATACCAGATTTACCTTGACGGCGAGCTTATGGCAAAGCAGAAGCTGACGGTAAGCGAGCCGGGTGAATATACCGTCTATGTGTATGACAGGGCGGGCAATATTTCACAGCAAAGCTTTGAACTGGAATACCGAATGGACGCTATGGCAATTGTTGTTATTATTATCCTTGTGGGAATTGTGATAGCGGGCGTGGTGTTCTTCTTAGTAAGCAGAAGAAAGTTTATTATAAGATGATTTTAGTATACGCGGCTTTTGCGCGGCATCACATAAAGGCAGACAGGGGGTGAACGGATTTATGCTGCCTACGTTTCTTGCAAGCTGGTCAACCGAGATAACATCAACAATTTCCGATGTGCTGAAAAAGACTTTCGATGTACTGATGACGCCTTTTCTGGCGATATTAAAGGTAGTTTTCTCGCTGCTTTTCTCGCTGCTTTATACGCTGATTTCGGATACGCTGAGAAGCTTTCTTTACATACTGCTTAAGATGGTCGATTTTATGGAAAGCGTGTTTGATATCTTTACGGGACTTCAGCCCGTATACTACAACAGCGAGGAAACAACGCTTATCGACCTGTTTTTCAGAAGCGACGGTATCTCAAATGCTTTCGCGGCTGTCACCATTGTGGGCGTTATAGTCTGCTTTGTGTTTACGGCGTACACGGTTGCGAAATCCGTTGGTACGTTTATGCTGGAGAACAAGAAGCTTGTTGGTCATGTTCTGCGGCAGGCGCTTAAATCCGCGCTGATGTTTGTTATGATGCCGCTTATCGCATATTTCGGCGTTACGCTTTCAACGGGACTTCTGTCCACAACAGACCTTGCGATTACCTCTGCCATGGGCGGTTCAAATTCCGTGCAGATGTCAACGGTGCTGTTCCTTTCGGGAACTTTTGACGGCTCAGAAAATGCAAACTATGGTGACGGCGACAGGAAGCCGTTCCTTGATGGCGAGAAGTCCATATATGACCAGAATATTGCGGATTTCACCCCCGACGCAAAAACCAAATTCAACATGATGACGGTTGATTTTTCGGGATTTGAAAGCATAATGCAAAAGGACAGCGCAGACCAGATAAAGACAGATGACTTTATGAAGCTTAACCTCGGCACATATAATTATCTGCTGGTTTATGCGGAGAGCATTTTTGTGATTATCGTGATGGTGTGCGGAGTGTTCTTGTTTGTGCGGCGGCTGATTGAGGTGCTGATATTGTATGTGACCGCACCGCTGTTTGTTTCCTCCATACCGCTTGATGACGGCGAGGTATTCGGCAGATGGCGCGAGATGTTTATCGGCAAGCTGATTTCGGGCTACGGCACGGTTTTCAGTATGCGCATTATGATGATGATTATTCCGATAATTTTCAGCGGTGATGTGCAGCTTGTCGGCGAGTCCATGACGGATACGACTATCAAGACAATATTCGCGCTTGGCAGCCTTTACGCTTCGCTTAAGTGTCAGCACACTATTTTGGAAGCGTTCAATCCCGAAGTTGCCCATGCCGCAAGGCAGACAACGGGCGCTATTCTCGGAATGGGCAAAAAGGCGGCTTCTATGGCGGTAAAGGCTGGCGCGGCTGTGGCTACGGGCGGTGCTTCTGCGGCGGCAGGCGCTGCGGGCGCGGCTGCTGGTGCAGCGGGTGCGGCAGGCAGTGCTGCGGGTGCAGCGGGTGCTGCTGGCGCAGCAGGCGGCGCAGCAGGTGCTGCGGGCGGCGCATTTACAGGCGGCGCAGGTGGCGCAGTCGGTGGACTTAGCACAGGCGGAGCAGCGGGCGGTGCTTCTGGCGCGGCAGGTGGTGCTTCTGGTGGAGCAGGTGGCGCTTCTGGCGGAGCAAGCGGCGCTTCTGGTGGAGCAGGTGGTGCTTCGAGCG
Source organism: uncultured Ruminococcus sp. (assembly GCA_964556595.1). Classification (GTDB taxonomy): domain Bacteria; phylum Bacillota; class Clostridia; order Oscillospirales; family Ruminococcaceae; genus CAG-115. The sequence goes on from CAZKXB010000004.1 coordinate 44,118, forward strand.
GAGCGAGCAGCGCTTCTGGTGGAGCAAGCGGTGCTTCTGGTGGAGCAAGCGGTGCTTCTGGTGGAGCAAGCGGTGCTTCTGGTGGAGCAAGCGGCGCTTCTGGTGGAGCGGGCGGTGCTTCTGGTGGAGCGGGCAGTGCTTCTGGTGGAGCAGGTGGCGCTTCGAGTGGAGCAAGCAGTGCTTCGAGTGGAGCAAGCAGTGCTTCAAGCGGTTCGGACGGCGGCAGCTTTAACGGCGGCTCCGGTTCGGGCAGCGGTTCTGGTTCTGACGGCGGTTCTGGTTCTGACGGCGGTTCTGGTTCTGACGGCGGTTCCTCAAAGAAACCGTCAGACTCCGAAAAACCATCGAAATCTGAAAAATCCGAAAAATCATCATCGGCTTCCTCGCCCTTGGGAAAGGTCGCACGCGACGCCGCAAAGGATTTTGCACAGGATATCGGCAGCAATATAAGCGCCCCCGAGGACGATGGGGCAAATAACGAATAAAGGAGGATTAAGCTATGCCAATACAAATACTGGGTATATTTGACAGCGTGTTCAATTGGGTATACGATAAGCTTCTTTCTCCTGTACTTTCGTGGCTTTCCACGATACTGGGCAATGTGTTTACATGGGTGTTTGAAAATATTCTGGAGGGCTTCCTTCTGGAGGTATTCAAGCTGCTGTGGGATTATGTACTGGTGTACATAGCCAACTTCATGTTCAGGTGGATTTATACGCTTTTCTGTGCGCTTTTGTCGCTTCTGGACTGTCTGCAATCCTGCTTTGATGTGCTGATAGGTCTGGAGGATATTACCTACGGCGACGGCGAAAGCGCAACACTGCTGAATTATATACTTTTCAACGATACAACCAGAAACGCGCTTCTCGCCGTTACGCTTGTGGCGGTGGTGCTGACGGTTATTTTCTCGATTTACTCGGTAATTCATTCCTCGTTTGACCTTGACGGCGACAACAAGCGCCCCGTGGGCAGGGTTTTAAGCATGACGGTGAAATCGCTGCTTACGTTCCTGTTTATCCCCGCTATATGCTGGGTGGGACTTAATCTCGCGGGAAGCCTGCTTAAAGCGACATCTCTGGCGCTTCAGGGAGGGCAGAGCGTTTCCGTCAGCAAGACGATACTTGCCATTGCGTCAAGCAATGCGGCGGGTAAGGATTTCTCGCTTACAGCAAGCCCGTGGGCGGAGCTGATGAACGGAACAACCGACTATCTCGGTTTTGCTTTTAAGGTGAATATATCCGAGATTGACTACCTTATCGGTTATTCTTCGCTTATATTCTGCACGATTATCATGCTTGCCTGCCTGTTTACCTTTATAAGAAGAATTTATGACGTTGTGGTGCTGTACATTGTTTCGCCGTATTTTGCTTCTTCAATGGTACTGGACGATGGCAAAAAATTTGCCCAGTGGCGCAGTATGTTTATCGGCAGAATAATACTCGGCTTTGGTTCGGCAATCGGCATGAGATTATTCCTTATGATAGTGCCTATCATAATGGACGATAAGCTTCAGTTCTTTGACAGCACTATTGTAAACGCAACTGCGGGATATGTGCTTAAGCTGCTGTTTATTCTGGGCGGTATGTATGCGGTGTTCAAGTCCGCGGGTATGCTTACCTCTATTATAAACCACGCCGCAGGTATGGAAGAACAGCGCTCGTTTGACGGCGCAGTCGGCAGAATACGCGGCGCAGCCATGAAGGCTGGCAGAAGCATAGGCGGCAAGTTTAAGGGCGCAGGCGCGGCAGGTGCTGCGGCGGGCGCGGGCGCTGCTGCCGGTGCTGCTGGTGCTGCGGGTGCTGCTGCGGCGGCAGGCGGCGGCGCATTCAAGGGCGGCGGTCCTGGGGAGGGCGCGTATAAGCTTGCTGGCGCGGGCAAGCCCTCGCTTACCGATGATATGCCCGATATCAGCGGCGACATGAACAGCCTGTTCGGCAACACCCCGCTTACCGATGACGCACCCGATATCAGCGATGATATGCACAGGCTGTTTGGCGAAAATCCTGCGGACGATGGCGGCGACGAAATGCCCGATATCAGTGACGATATGCACAGGCTGTTCGACGAAAATCCTGCCAATGACGATTTCGGCGAGGATATGAACAAGTTGTTTGACGAAAGCACGCTTACGGACGATGTGCCTTATATGCACAAGGAAATGAACGACCTGTTTGAAGTACCCGAAATGGCTGATGAGTTGGACGAAGATTTGTCGGCGCATATTATGGACAATTACGAGCAGCCGCCTGAAGCACCGCCATTGCAGGATATCCTCAGCGGTGTTGAAACCTTTGACGATTACAGTCAGCCGCCCGAACCTCCGCATTTGCAGGACGTTCTCAGCGGTGTTGAGGTCTTTGACGATTACAGTCAGCCGCCCGAACCTCCGCATTTGCAGGATATTCTCAGCGGTGTTGAGGTCTTTGGCGATTACAGTCAGCCGCCCGAAGCGCCGCCTATGCGGGATATTCTCAGCGGCGTTGAAGTCTTTGACAATTACGGGCAGCCTAACGAAGAACCGTCCTCGCTCAACCTTAACAGCTTTGTACATGACGATTACACAAGGTATGAGCATAAGGGCGTTACAGGCATGGCGGTAGGCAATAAAGTGTTCACTATGCCTGAGGGCTACACCGCATTTCCTAAGCTTGTCAGAAACGACAAGGTTCAAAGCCGTATTGAAAACATGAAGCAGAACGCCGACCCCAAGTTCGGCTCGTATTATGACGCAATGCTTAAGAAAGCCGACAACGGCGGATATTCCGTACCCAAGGTTACGAGCGGCGACAGCGGCTATTCTTCCTTTACCGAGGTAAACGGCGTAAAGCTTAATGTTCCCAGTGGCTACACCGTTGTACCCGAAATTATGAAGGTAGGCGATGTGCAGCATATCCTGCCCAACTACGGCGCAGGTAAAAACTCCGCTTTCTATAAGGAGTTTACATCAAATCTGGTTGATGTTAGTTACAGCGATAATACCGCTCCGCAGGCTGCACCGCAGCCCCGAAACAACGCGGTGGACATTGCGGCGCTTGAGGAACAGATTTTCGGCGCAGACAGCAATAATCGCCGCCAGATGTAACAGCATACAGGTGTAATTTAGTCCGCGCGCGGCGGTAATCAAAGCGCGCGGCAAAATTCCATAAACGCTTGGAAATTCCGCACACGCGGTAAAATTTCAGGCATGAAGAAAATTATGCGGGAAGCCGCAATTCTGATAAGAGGTACGAAATATGAGAATAATTCCAAAAAAGACCAAGGTGACAACGGAGCTGTTCAAGGGCGTTTCCGTGCTTGACGTTATTATCGGTATGTTCGGCGTGCTTATCTGCGTTGCGCTGCTTACCTCTAATATTCCGTACAGCGGGTGGATACTTATTGGCGTGCTGGCGCTGTTTGTATTTCTGCTTATGCCTATGGACGATGAAAAGGTGTATATGCTGATGTTCCATGTGCTTCAGCATTTCGCAAGACCGTCATGCGTTACGGGCAAAAGCAGCGGCGACCGCAAAAAGCTTTCCTCCGTCACCGTGAATGACATCACGCCGTTTACGGGCATAGAGGATAAATATATCAGCTACAACGGCGAATATTACGCGGTGGTTATCGAGATACCCTCGGTGGAGTTCCGTTTTATGTCGGAAATGAAGCAGAACACCATTATCGACCGCAATTTCGGCGCGGTTATCCGCACCATCACGGGCGACCAGACGGGCGCGCTTGTAAAGCTTGACCGTCCCGTTATTTATGACGAGTATTTTGAAACCGAGAACCGCAAGATTGAGGAGCTTAAGCAGGCGTTCCTTGACGACCTTATTAACGAGGAGGAGCTTACCGAGCGCGTAGGCATAATCTATGACCGTATAGAGGAAATCAAGCGCATTGACTTTGAGGATAAGGTTTACAGACCGTTTCACTATCTGGTGCTGTTTGACAAAAAGAAGCCTATTCTTGCGGAGCAGGCGAGGGGCGCTATTTCGCAGCTTCACGGCGCGGGTCTGCTGGCGCACCAGCTTCAGGGCGCGCAGCTTGCGGTGTTCCTTAAGTATCAGTACACCCAGATTTTTGACGAGCGCGAGGCGGATAAGCTTCAGCCGGAGGAATATATGGACTGGATTTTGCCCGAAAAGGTGGAGTTTGGTTCGCGCCAGATTAAGTACGACGGACTTATCACCCACACGCTGAAAATCCTTGACTATCCCATGATTGTGGGAAATGCGTGGGGCTACCGCCTGTTCAATATCCCCAATACAAGGGTGGTTATGAAGTTTAAGCCTGTTGACCGCTTCCAGTCCATCAAGCGTATAGACAGGGCGATTGAGGAGCTGCGCGGACAGTCGGGCGCAACGGGAAAGGTTTCCCGCCTGATGGAAATAAACGAGCATTTAGGCTCACTGACGGAGTTGCTTTCCACTCTGCAAAGCGAGAACGAAACGCTCTACGATACCAACACCTATGTAACCATTTATGACTATGAGTTGACGGAGCGCTACAAGCGCTATTCCGAAAAGGGCGCTGCGGCGCATTCCCAGAGTTCCTCGCAGTATGTTTCGCTTAAAAAGCGCATAAAGCGCACGCTTGCCGAAGCGGGCTTCAAAACGCAGGATTTGTTTATGCAGACCTTTGACGCCTATGCAAGTTCGCATATTTCTGCGCTTGACGTGTTCACCAAAAAGAGCAGGGGCATACATTCCTCCTCAATCGCGGCGGCGTTCCCGTTTGTTTACCCGTACCTTCGCGATAAGGACGGAATGTGCTTCGGCACTTCGGGCGGCTCACCTGTATTCGTAAACTTCTTCCAGAGGGATACCGAGCGCGTAAACTCCAACATGGCGATTATCGGTAAATCGGGTTCAGGTAAGTCCTTTGCCACAAAGACTATTCTTTCCAACCTTGCGGCGGACAACAGCAAGATATTTATTCTCGACCCTGAGAACGAGTACGGCGCGCTTGCCAAGAACCTTGGCGGCAAGATGATTGACGTGGGCAAGGCTACCGAGGGTAATCTTAACCCGTTCCAGATTATCACGGCTATCTCGGACGAGGAGGAGGGCGAGGGCAGCTCCAACAGCTTTAACGCGCATTTGCAGTTCCTTGAGGAGTTTTTCAGACAAATCCTCCCCGGAGTTGAGAGCGAGGCGCTGGAGTACCTCAACAATCTGTTCCCCAGACTTTATTCCGAGCGCGGCATTGACGCGGACACCGACCTTTCAGCGCTTACGCCTGAGGATTACCCCATTTTTGACGACCTTTACGATAAAATTCTGTCGGATTTCCAGCTTTCATCAAGCGAATACACAAAGAGAAACCTGCGCGTGCTGATGAATAATATCTCCAAATTCTCAACGGGCGGAAGAAACTCCCACCTGTGGAACAGCCCGTCCTCTATCAGCACAAAGGAAAACTTTATCGTGTTTAACTTCCAGTCGCTGCTTGCAAACCGCAACGGCGTTGTGGCAAACGCGCAGATGATGCTTGTGCTGAAATATCTGGATAACGAAATTATCAAGAACCGTGACTATAATCTGCTTCACAAAACCTCGCGCAAAATCGTTATCGTTATTGATGAAGCGCACGTTTTCATTGACGAGAAGTACCCCATTGCGCTGGACTTTATGTATCAGCTTGCAAAGCGTATCAGAAAATACAACGGTATGCAGATTATCATAACCCAGAACATCAAGGACTTTGTGGGAACTGAGGAGCTTGCAAGAAAATCCACTGCGATTATCAACGCCTGCCAGTATTCCTTTATTTTCCCGCTTGCCCCCAACGATATGCACGACCTGTGCAAGCTGTACGAAAAGGCGGGCGAGATTAACGAAGCGGAGCAGGATCAGATTATCAACAACCCGCGCGGACGCGCATTTGTTGTTACCTCTCCCCAGAGCCGAACCTGTGTTGACATTGTCGCAACGCAGGATATACAGGATTTGTTTTCAGAATGACGCGGGGCGGTTTTATGAAGCGATTTTTGGCTGCTATGGCGGCGGTTTTGCTTTCGGCGGCGCTTTGCGGCTGCAAGGATACGGGCGACAGTGCGCGGGTGCATAGCGACGGCGTTGTGCATATTGCGGTGGTCGAGGGCGAGGAATTGCTCTCGCTTGCCGAATTTATCGCGCAGGATATCGGCGTTGAGGCGGAATACCACACCGCCGCCGACAGGCAGGGCGCGCTTGAACTGCTTAAAGCGGGCAGGGCAGACGTTGCGGTGGCGTATTTCGACCAAAGCTATGGCAGCAATTTCGTGATGACTATGCCGTTCGGCGGCAGCTATATTTACGCGGTTACGCGCAAAGATGAGCCGTATGGCTCGCTTGCCGCGCTTAACGGAAAGCGCCTTTGTGCCGACCCGCAGCTTGACTCGGTTATGCTTAACAGCATTTCCACAGCTTCCGCTTGCGACATAAATGCGGCGGGGGATAGCAGCGCGGCGGTTAAGCAGCTTCTTGATGGCGATATTGACGCATATTTCTGCGCCGAGGAAAGCGCTTTTCAGATTATTTCGCAGAACAGCGCGCTGAGATGCGGCGCTGTTGCGGAGCTTGACCGCGTGTATTACCGCGTGGCGCTTAAAAGCGGCAGCAACCTGTACGCCGAGGTGAACGCGGCGATAGCGAAAATGACGGACGGCGAGTGATTGACTGCCCACGGCGCGGCAGTTTGCTATGACAAAGCGGGCAGTGCCGATTGTAAAGTTTGGAGTGAATGTAATGAGTTATTTTGACAAACCCGAACGCAGGGCTGAATGGGAAAAGGAGCTTTCAAAGCTTCGCGCGGAGAAGCAGGCGCGCATGAATGGCGAGCCTGTCACGGTTCAGCGCGGAAATTCCGCAGAACCTGCTGTGGAAAAAACTGCCGAAAAGGCTAAGCCTTTCCGCGAGCGTATCAGCTATGTTCAGCTTCTGCGCGAGGAAAGCATGGCAAAGGTGGCGGTTACCAAGACCGCGCCAAGCCGAGAGCTTCAAAAAGAGGTCAGCCTTGAAAAGTAAGATTTTCCGCAGCCTTCGGGCGGGCTTCTCGTTTCCTTGGGGGAATATGGCAGCCGCTTTTGCGCTTTGCATTCTGCTTGCGGCAGCGCCGCAGGTGTCGGCTTCGGCTGCACAGAATGTGGACACTCCACAAAATGTGGAGCTAAACGGCGCGGGGGTTGACGGTTCGGAAAGCGGCGGCGCGGCTTCGGCAGAGGACGGCGGCTTGCAGAGCGTGGAAGTTCCACAAGATGTGGAACTAAACGGCGCAAATGTTGATGATTTGGAAAGCGGAGTTGAACCGCTGATTGGCGAATATGACAGCGAAACGGGCTTTTACAAATACTCCGTGGACGAGGACAGCGAAATATGGAGCAATGCTCTGCTGCATTCGGGCGGGGTTGAGGTTCAGTCATTCTGGATTGGCTCAGACGCTGACGATATCGTTATAACCGTCATTGGCGGCGAAGGCGTTGTCGATTTGGAGGATACGGTTGTTATTACGGAAGCGGGAACCTACGCCGTGGATATTTCCTATTCTCCCAAAAACGGAGAGGGCGCGTCATGGCGCTATGCCGTTACGGTTTCACACGATGTGGAAAATTCCGCAGCGCCCGACATTACGGGCAGGCTTGACACCACCGCCGATGACGGAGATATGCGCAGTTATACCTTTGGCGCGATTGGCAGCGTACAGACCAACGTGGTTGACGGCGAAACGGCAAGCTTCCCTGTGAAGCTGTTTGCGGACGACAGTCTTAGCTGCGTTATCACGCGTGATGGCAGCAGCTACGCGCTTGCGGCAAACGGAATTATCGCGGACGATGGCGCGTATGACGTGAGGCTTACCGCCGTTTATGCGGACGGCAGCGTTGAAACGCGCCGCCTGTCTTTCAGCGTTTATACGGGCGCGACAAACCGCGTGGGAATATATATGCCGCCGCGCGGCTGCGTTATAACAAATGTTACGCTTGACGGGGAGAGTTATCCGTTTACCGCAGAAAGCTGCCGTTTTACGGCGGACGGCGCGTATTCGGTAAGCTATGAGGGAGAGGTCAGCCGCACGGTTACGCTTGTCCGTGCCGCAACGCCGCCCGTGCTTTATTTCAACGGCACAAATGCCGCCGAATTTTACGAGGCGGTTGAAATTACTTCCGCCGCCGATTGTGAGATAGTCATAAAAAGAAACGGCGTTAAGCTTGGCAGCACAAATCTGATAAAAAGCAGCGGAATTTATGTTGTAACCGCAACAGACTCCGCAGGCAACGAGGTGACTTATCGCATTGTTGTAACGCTTAAGCAGTTTGACGGACTGCTGCTGTGCGCGGCAATTCTGGGCGCGCTGGCAGTGGCGGGCGCGGTGTATCTTGTGGTGACGAAAAAGCGCGGCATTAAAATAAGATAAGAGCGCTTGCGCGTTGGTTCAATAAGAACTTGACCTGTCATGCCGCAAAAGTTGTGCAGCGTGGCTAAGGGCAGCACTGGCTTTGTCGGATTATTTCCGAGGAAAAGCGGGCGGCTGCGCGTTCTGAGGATTTTGTGAGGTGATATTTTATGTTTCGTCGTGTATTGGCTGTGCTGGCGTTGGTTATGACGCTGACGCTAAGCGGCTGCTATTCGATTATTGCGGGGGTCGGCGTTGTTGAGCTTGGCGACTCTGATGAAAGCGGCGGCTCTGGCGGCAGCGGCAGTGCGGACAGCGGCAAGTATGTGATTACAAACACCGCCTCTTATCCTGCGGGCAAGGACGCCTTTTATGTGGACGAAACCAAGTGCGTTAAGTCAGAGATTGAGGAGTTTCATCTGATGGCGCTGTGTTCCACAACCACCATGTACTATTACACCGCGAAATCCACCAAAACCGACTCAGGTCAAAGCGGCTATTATTGCCTTGCCACTTATGATTATGAAAACAGCGGAAGCTACACTGTGCTTGTTGATGGCTATTATAATAAGGAGAACGGCAACGCCTCCATGGCTTGTGATATCGACAGCGAGGGAACAGGCATTGCGTGTATCGGCAGTACATTTGTCAGCATTTCCAATATGTCGCTTGAAAACACCTTTTCACTTTCGGGCGACCAGTGCTCCACTATAAAAAAGGCGGTTGACGGGGATTTTATATGCTATGATATTGCGGTTTCGGATTATTACGGCGGTCTTTTTAGGGCGGCGTTTATCAGAGTTCCCGATGAGAATAGTGAAGATGATGATTTTGATGCGGCGGTTTACAGGATAAGCCACAGCGGCGATACCACCGATATGTCAAGGGTCGGCGGCGGTACGGACTCCAGCACTGCAAATATCTGTGACAGCTATAACGGCTCAAGCGGCGAATATATGTCCATTGTGCTTACAGAAAGCGATGGCGAGGACGAAAACACCTTTAAGTTCTATACCGACAAGAACGAGAAAGGCAGCTACGGAACTTCTGCCACCTGTTCTATCGACATAGATAAGAACAGCGACGAGGAAAGTCTGTTGGGCTTCAGTCTGGAGGAGATGGCGGGCAGCAAGTATCTTCTGCTGCTGTATGACAACCGTGTTGAACTGCAAAAGATAGAATACAAGAAAAAATGGGTAAGCCTTTTTAAGCGGGAGATGCGTCCTGACTCTGCGTCGCGCATTGCTACTATTGCGCTTGACAACGGCATGAATTATCTTTCCTTTAATGACACGCCGAGTATTGTTATGCAGTCCACGTCAAAGATTTACACTTGCAGTCTTAAAAACGGCTTCCGCTGCTTCACAAGCGGCGCAGACACCAAGACGTTTGCAAACGGCGCTTATTATGCCGCGTACAGCACGGACGGCGCAAACTGCACGCTTATCGGCTTCAATACAACCACGGTGAACACCACTGCCACCACCAGCCGAAACGGCTCTGTATTAAGCACCAAGAAAAGCACAAGGGAAATAAACGGCACAGATTTGCCGTTTGCCAAGGTTTATTCCGTTTATGTGGGCGCTGGCAGCTTCCCCGTAAACGCGGGTACTATCGCGGTTGCGCAGCCCGAGCAGACAGAAACGGATACCTCGGCAGCCAGCGGGGGATAATTGAATATAAAGAAGCGGCAGGAATTTAAGGCAACACTGCACAAAGATTGTGTGCATATTGCGCAGTCAGATTTTTTGTCAGATTGTATGAAAACGACGCAGTAATACTGGCGTATTTCAAGGAGTTTTCGTGCAATATGACAGAAAAGATGCAAGCAAGATGTGCGCAAAGCCGTAAGGCGGTCTTTGTGCGGTGTTGCCTTAGTCTTGCCGCCTTTTTTTGCGTGGATTTTGCGGCTGCCTGCCGTCAATCCTAAGGCGCAAAATATTTTCAAAACAGGTTGAATTTATTTTGAGTTTGCTGTATAATAGAACATAGTCAGTGTGTTTGGCGCGTGTTACATTTTTCAGCTTTGCGCGTATATACTTATGAAAGCGCTGCAGGGCTTGATAAAATCAGGCTTCGGTGGCGGTTTGTATCGCCGCACGCTCAATGGGGAACTTTGGGCGGAGCAGACTAAAACGCGGCAGATGTCTTATTATATCCATTAACTGAATTATCAGTTATTTACTGCCGATGTGTATGGCAAACCAATAGGCAAGGCGACTGAAGTGGTTGTCAGCAGTTTGTTAAAAGGGGAGGTGTGAAATGCTTACAAACAACACGCTTAAAATTGCGGTGTGCGACAGCGGGGAAGCGGACAGGGCGCAGATTTCTGACATTGTGGCGGATTATCTTGACCGCAAGGATTATAACGTGCGGCTGCTGGAGTTTTCCTCGGCGGACGAGCTGCTTGCCGGTGACGTTTCACAGCTTTCTCTGGTTATTATGGAAACGCTGTTTCCCGATGGAATTGACGGCATAGAAGCGGCAAAGCAGCTTATGCTGCGAAATCCCCGTGTACGGGTTGTTTTTTGCAGCGCTACCGATAAGTATGCTGTGGAAAGCTATGATGTTTCGGCGCTGCATTATTTCCTGAAGCCGTTGTCGCGCGGCAGGCTTGAAAAGGTTCTGGACAGGTTCTTTATGGTTCACACCATGCTGCGCACGCTCAGCTACAATCGCAACCGCATAAATGAAAGCATTTATCTTGCCGATATTCTGTGGATTGAGGCGGATAAGCACCACAGCATTATTCATACGCGCAAAGGCGATATTGAAACCTCAACGCGGTTTTCGCACCTTTGCAGCCAGCTTGACGGCACGGATTTTGTCAAGCCTATCCGATACGCTATGGTTCCGCTTGGCTGTGTGGCGCTTATTCCTACTGATGTTTTCACGCTTATCGACGGCACAACCGTGCGCATAAGCCGCAGCCTGCGCGCCGAAATGCGCCAGCGTTTTGAGGAATACAAAATGCGCACAAGCGGCTATCTGGACGGCAGATAATGGCTGAGATACCGAAAAGAATTGACGAAAAGCCGAGATTTCTGAAATCAGGAAATCTCGGCTTTGGTGATTTTATTAAGTCAACACCGCACAAATATTGCGGAACAACTGCGTTGTAATCCGCAGAATTGCCTTAAACTATATCGTTTGCGTCAAAGGGGTCGCCACATTCGGGGCAGAATTTCGGGGGATTTTTGGGGTCGGCAGGTTCCCAGCCGCACTTGTCGCACTTGTAAAGCGGCGCTCCTGCGGGCTTTGGCTTGCCGCAGTCCTGACAGAACTTGCCCTTATTCTGCGCGCCGCAGCCGCAAGTCCAGAAACCAGTATCCGCAGGCTTGGGACTGCCGCACTGCTGGCAGAACTTGCCCGTATTGTCAGCACCGCAGCTGCATTTCCAAGTGTTTGCCGCGGGAGCGGGAGCGGCTGCCTGTGCCTGCTGCTGAGCCATATTCTGCTGTTGCTGCTGTGCGCTCATCTGATAGAAATTCTGCGCGTTCATTCCGCCCTGCTGCTGAGCCATATTCATGCCCATAAAGCCTACCATTGCGCCGCCTGCGTTGCCAGCGGCGGTTTTCATTGCCTCTGCCTGCGCTTCAACAAGGGTTGCGCCCGCCATGCCGGGGTCGCGCATAACCGCCTTGCGCTGAAGCTCGGTAATCATATCCTGGTCTTCCTTGGGAAGCGTTACGGAATTAAGGTTGAAGGACTCCACACGCATACCGCGCTTTTCTCCCCATCTTGTGGAAAGAACCTCGTTAAGCGCGTCACAAATCTCCATAGTATGGGCGGTAAGCGCACTGGGACGCACGCCCTGCTCGGAAATTTTACCGAATGCGGGCTGCAAAGCGCCGAGAATATCGGATTTAAGCATGCTGTCCATATTTGCGCGGGTATATGTGTCCGCCACATTTGCGCATACGTTTGTGTAGAACAGTATGGGGTTTGTTATACGGAAGGAATATTCGCCGTTGCAGCGCACGGAAACATCAATATCAAGACCTATATTGCGGTCAACAACACGGAAAGGTATGGGATTTACCGTACCGAAGCGGTTGCCCATAATCTCCTTTATATTGACATAATAAACGCGCTGGTCGCGACCTGCTTCACCGCCGTATGCGATACGTCCGCCAACGTCTTTTAATGTATTAAGCAGGGAGTCGCCAAGATTTCCCGAAAATACCGAGGGAGAAGCGTCGGACTTGAACACAAACACGCCCGCTTCAGCGGCAACCTCGGCAACCTTGCCGTCAACCACGATAAGGGCGCACTGACCCTCGTTTACAGCTATTGCAGAACCGTCAGTGATTATGTTATCCGAGCCTTTGTTGGTTCCCTTGCTGCCAACGCGCTTATATCCTCTTGCCACAAGCACGTCAGACGCGAGGGAGTCACAGTAGATATACTCCTTATACTGGTCTGCCAATGTACCCGAAACCGCATTAAGCGCTGCCTTTATTAAACCCATAATCTAAAACTCCTTTCAGAATTGCAGCGGAAACAAGCCGCGGCGCGGCTGTTTTGCACTGCCCAATGGAATATACCGCGGCGCTTGCCTTTTAATCCGCCGCCGAAATAAATTCCCACTTACAATATTGTACAGCAAAATCGCCAAATTGTCAATAACCAAAGCCCTGTTATTTTATTAAAATTGTTGAGTGTAAATTTTATGCCGTTCCCGCTTGACAAAGTGGAAGTTTTGTAGTATAATATTAAGGCAGTATCGTGCAGATGTTTTTGGGATTTTGCGCGGTTCTGTTTCAGAATTGTCGGGGTGTGGCGCAGTTGGTAGCGCGCGAAGTTTGGGACTTCGATGCCGCAGGTTCGAATCCTGTCACTCCGACCAAATATCCGTAGAACCGTATTCTAATGCGGTTCTTATTTTTTTATCCCCGAAAAATCCCCGAAAAACGCGCAAAAAAATTATTTCGGGGAAATTTTATTGAGGATAGCAACTGCGCGTTCTTCCTCGCGGGGATAAAGGTGGCTATAAGTATTCCATGTCATTTGGACGTTGCTGTGTCCTAACCGCCTTGCTATTTCTTGGATATTTATTCCCTCGTTCACAAGCAGACTTGCGTGGGTGTGCCGAAAATCATGTATGCGGATATGCGGTAGGTCAGCGGCTTCGGCAAAGGCTCGGTTGTGATTTTCGATAGACGTATCACGGAGTGGGTGCTCTCCCCCGCACACACGGAAATCCTCGCTGAAAAGCTTTGACGCGGTGCGTTGCCGCTCCTTATGCTCGGCTAGGATATCCAAGAGCGGCGCGGGTATCTGCAAATCGCGGTAGCTGGATTTGTTTTTGGGCGGTGTTTCGACATCATCACCCTTAAGCTTTTGCGCAATGCTGCGGCGAATGTGCATTGTTTCCCCGTCAATATCCGACCATTTCAGCGCGTTTATTTCGCCCTTTCTCGCGCCCGTAAAGAACGCAATGCAAAAGAACACATAATATCCCCAGTCGGTCACTGTGACGGCTTTGGAGCGCGCCTGTGCGATATATGCGCAGAACTGCTCGGCGGTGTAATAGTGCAGCTTTTCAGCGGGTTTATCAATCATATCGGGTGCTTTGAAATTGCCGAGAGCGGCAAGCGGATTTTTAAGAATGTATTCCATCTTAACGGCATAATTCAGCATTGCATTAAGCGCTGAATATATGCACTTTTTCTGTTTGATTGAACAGTCCATATCAGCTATATTGTTTCGCCATTGTGCAAGTACGGATTGTGTAAGCTTATCTAGCCTATATTCGGACAAGAAAGGGAGAACGTGTAAGCGGAGCTTACGCATTACGCTGTCATGTGAGGTCTTGCGGGTTTCGTGGCTGTGGTAAACCTCGTATTCCGTGAAAAGCTGTCCTACCGTCATACGCGATATTACTTGCTTTTTGTCCTTGTATTCGGCAATTAGGGACTGCTCCAAGGCGTTGGCTTCGGCTAGTCCGTAGGCGGTGCGCTCGATTTGGTGAGCCTTTCCCGCAGCGTCTGTGTAGTTTACGCGCACGCGGTACTGTTGCCGACCGTCTTTCTTTACACCTGTTTTGTTAATTGGCATAAGTGCTCCTTTCTATAACGTTCCCCTGTCCGTTCGGGCGGGTGTTGCGTTTTTTGCAACAACCACTCAACATGGGCAGGGGATATTTTTTGTAAAAATCAAAAAGGGCACGGGTCGCTTTGAACTTCGTTTTGTTCTTCTATATAAGGTTTTAATATTCCTTTAGTATTAAAAGTTGTCTTTTCTCCACAATAAGGACAAAACCGTGCGTCACCGCTTAAATGAGCGCCTTTTACACAAGGGTAATTTATATGGAAACGGTCACAACAATCGTTATATATCGGAGTACCACATATCTGGCAGTATTCGCCGTCCTCTATATACTGTTCGTTGCTGCACACTGGGCATAATAGCGGTCTGTTACTTTCGTCCATTTCAATTCTTGAATAAATCATGTTATAATCCTCCTTCGAATAAAAAACTTTATTTCCGCAAATTTTGCAGAAATGTTGATTTTCTACACCGTAATATATACTTTTGCAAGCTACGCATTTAACCGTCCCTGAAGCTAATTGCCACATTGTTATTTCAAATTCTGTCAGCGGTTCGGATTTTGAATGTCGCCGCCAAGCCATAAGCTCCTTATATCTTCTTTTTGATGCTGGGCGTGATATCTTGCAAATATCCATCAGCGATACATCGGAACGTACATTGTATAATTCAATTAAAAAATGAGGTACAAGAAGATAAGCCGCAAATTTATCTGCTTCTTCTTCAAGCAAAGAGTATTCTTCAGAGGACAGCTCCGTTCGGAATAGCCTAGTGTTTTTGTAATTTTTGTGATGATTTAATAGGATATGCCCTAATTCGTGCGCAATGTTCCACCGATACCTATTGCTTACTGTTTTTGAGCGTGTAATATCATTGTAATAAATGATATACGTGTCAGATTTTGCACTGTAATCAGTATACGCGTCATCTGTCTTAGCAAATTGTATGATTTCATGGAGAGATAAGCTATATTCTTTTATCAGCCTGCTGTATGGAATTACACGAATAAACTCAAAAGATTTAGCAATGGTTTTAACTGGAATAGGCAACCTTATTTTTGCGTTGTGGGCTTGGCAATATGTTTTAACAGCATAAAGAACGGCTTCTTTTATTTCACAATTGGTCAGCACATTATTCATCGGTATCATCATCTACATAATCTTCCGAAAAATATTTTTCAAAGCTGATTTTTGCTATTTGCATAAACTTATTCCATTCCTCACCAGTGCTCATTTGCTTCATTCGTTGGATTCGGTAGATATCTTCATCGTTAAACATATCCTTGAGCTGGTTTGTGGCACTTTCATTACCTAACAATTCATCAACCGTTGCATTAAAGTAATTGGCTATTCTTATTAACATATCTGCATCTGGGATGCGTTTGCCAGTTTCCCAATTACCGATTGTCCCTTGCGAAACGTGTAATTTTTCTGCGAGGTAAGCTTGGCTAATCCCGTTTCTTTCCCTCATTCTCTTTAAGCTGTTTGCGAACATCTAACCACCCCCTGAATTTATTTTATCACAATATGTGATTATTGTCAATAAAAAAGATGTTAAATTGTGCAAAATAACAAAATGACATAAATGGCATTGACAAAAATGTCAAACTGTGATAATATTATAATCACAAAACGACATTTTTGGATTTCAAGTTGAAAGGGGATAGCCAATTGACCGCACTGTACGAATACCGCAAAAAGCAAGCTATGACACAAAAAAAACTTGCAAAAGCAATCGATGTTGCGCAAAGCACCATAGCACAATATGAAACGGGAACAAGGAAACCCGATATTGTAACGCTGAAAAAGCTTGCAATAGCGTTACATTGCACAACAGACCAGTTACTGGAACCTATCAAAAATAAGGAGGATTTTTAATGAACGAACTTATTAACATCAACTACAACACCGAACAGCCCACCGTCAGCGGGCGGGAACTGCACAAGGCGCTGGAAATCAACACTAAGTACGCCGACTGGTTTCCCAGAATGTGCGAGTACGGATTTACCGAGGGCGAGGACTATTGCTCAATTTTGAGAAATAGGTCTGATGGACTTCCGGGGAAAGGTTTAACCGACCACGAAATCACAATCCCCATGGCAAAGGAACTGTGTATGCTGCAACGCAATGACAAGGGCAAGCAGTTTCGCCAGTACTTCATCAAGGTTGAGGAAGCATGGAACAGCCCCGAAATGGTGATGAAGCGCGCACTTGAATACGCTAATAAACAGGTACAGAAGCTTCAGCTTAAAGTCGAGCAGGACAAGCCAAAGGTGCTGTTTGCGCAGGCGGTTGAAACGGCAAAGACGTCAATCCTTATCGGTGACCTTGCAAAGATACTCAAACAGAACGGTATCCAGACAGGACAGAAACGCTTGTTTGAACAGCTGCGACAGGAGGGCTATTTAATGAAAGACGGACAGAGCCGCAATATGCCAACGCAGCGCGCTATGGAAATGGGGCTGTTCGAGGTTAAGGAAAGCACCGTTAATAACCCCGATGGCTCTATCAGAGTTACCAAGACTACCAAGGTTACGGGCAAGGGACAGACGTATTTCGTCAACAAGTATTTACAGTAATTATTTACAGTGAGGTGAACACAATGGAAATAGGTTACAAACAGGCATTGCGCATAACGATACGCAACAAGAGCGGCAGACCGTTAGCGGTGTTGACTGACAGTAAAATCATGAAAAGTGATGAAATTGAGGTAGAGGTTGAGCGCCCCGATGTTGACTATGCAACGCTTGACGATATCGAGAAGATAGACAGTCCGATACTGCTCCCAAGACAGATTGCGGGTTACTTGAAATGCGCTCAGTACACCATAAACTGTCAGGCTATGCAAGACCCGTCAAAGCTCGGTTTCCCTGTTATAATGGCGGGCTCACGCGTCAAGATACCGAAAGACGGCTTTTTGAATTACTGTCGCGGTCTTGCAACAAATAAGATGTGACTATGGAGGATACATAATGCGAAAGAAAACCACCCCCAGTTGCCCTCGCTGCAACACAAGCACTTGTTTTGCACACAAGAGCGGCAGATGTGTAATCTTAATCGACAACAATTTTGGCGCGCGCAAATGCCCGTTTTACAAGCCGCAGGGCGCGGCAGGAGAAATCATACACACCAAGAGGAGGACATAACACATGATTACAGTCAAAGAAAAGCAGGAAGGTCTTAGCATAGAAACAAGCGGTACAGTGAAAGAGCTTGTGATGGAATGGGCACTGACCGGCGCAACAATAGTCAAAAGATATCGCAAAAAGGATACTAATCCTAAGACAGCGTTGGAAGAAATAATCACAGTGGCATACAAGATTGCTGTGGATTACCTAGCGGAAATAGCTGGCGAGGAGGGCAACCATGTGCAGTAAAATTGCCGCCGCGCTTGTGATTATCGGCATAGCGGTCACATTTGACGCTTGCGCACAAGCGGAGTACGCCATGATTTGGCGGGATACTTTCCTAATGCAGAGCGGTTTCGGAGCGCTGCTTGCGCTGATAGGCTTGTTTGTCGGCGGCGCGTTTTCAAAGCATGACGAGCGACCGCCCGAGCCCGAAGAAAAACGCCGCCCGTGAGCTGGCACTCACAAGGCGGCAAAGAAAATAGATTATGTGCCTATTATAGCATAGGCAGAAAGGATTTGTCAAGTGGTAGAATATCGGAACGAATGTGTAGACTGCCCGCCCGAAATTGGGTGCATGGGGTCAAGCTGTCCGTATCGTAATGTGCCGTATTGGTACTGTGACGAGTGCGGGCGGAAAATCCCCGCGGGGAATATCCACTATGATTTTGGTTGCGAACTTTGTGACGCGTGCTACGATGGAGATGGGGACGAAGGAGATGGGGACGAAGATGAAATACGATAGTACAGCCGAAAGCTTATCGGCGGCAGAAATATTTACAGTCAAGGCAACGCGCTGTCTGCGCTGCGGCGGTATATTGCTGTCGGACTACGGTCTTAAGCATGGCATGGGTCATGTTTGTAAGCAAAAATATGACTTAGAACACCAAGCAGCCGACCCCGCACAAGTTACTTTTTTTGACGAGGAGGAAAATCAATGCCCAGAATATTAGCAAAAACATCTGAAATGCCGCGTGAAAAGTGGCTTGAACTGCGCCGCACAGGGATAGGCGGCTCAGATGCGGCGGCTATCGTAGGGCTTAGCCCCTATCGCTCAAAAATCGAACTTTGGGCGGACAAAACAGGCAGACTGCCTGAAAATGAGGACAACGAAGCAATGCGCGTTGGGCGCGACCTTGAAGAATATGTTGCACAGCGCTTTTGCGAAGCGACTGGAAAGCGCGTGCGCCGCAGGAACGCAATATTTCGGCACGATACATATGATTGCATAACCGCAAATGTCGACCGCGAAATAATCGGCGAAAACGCGGGGCTAGAGTGCAAGACGACATCTGCGTTCGCAAAGTCCGACTTTGAGAACGGAGAAATCCCGCCATATTATTACTGTCAGTGTTGCCATTATATGAATGTAATGGGGTACGAAAAAATGTACCTAGCCGTGCTTGTGATGGGGCGCGCGTTTTATTGGTACGAAATCAAGCGCGATGAGGATGAATGCGCCGCGCTGCTTAATGCCGAAATTGAGTATTGGAACAAACACATTATCCCTGACAGCCGCCCTGAACCAGATGGCAGTGAAAGCGCGCAAAAAACGCTTGAAACGCTCTACAAAGACCAGCGCGACAATGCAATAACCATGTTTGCACAGGAGCAAACCGCCGCAGAACTGACTGCCGTAAAGGCGCAAATTAAGGCACTGGAAGCGCGTGAAAAGGAGCTAAAACAACTGCTTATAAATGCGCTTGACGGCAATACGGACGGGCTTACCGAAAGCTACAAGCTGTCTTGGCGGGAGCAGTCGAAAACATCAATCGACAGCAAAGCGCTCAAAGGGGCTTACCCCGATATTTACAAGCAATTCTCTAAAACAAGCACCTCAAAAGTATTCAGAATTTCGGAAAGGAAAAGGAAATAAGACTATGGAAACAACAAACACAAGTGGAATGATAGCGGCAGCAGCCGCAAAGCCTACTGCACCCGCAAAGCCGCAGTCCCCCGCTAACATTATGCGCGGCATACTCGACAGCAACGCTACAAAGAAGCTGCTGCAAGACAGCTTAAAGGAGAACGCAGGTGCGTTTGCGGCAAGCGTCCTTGACCTGTACAACAGCGATAGATGCTTGCAGCGCTGTGAGCCTAAGCAGGTTTTCGCAGAATGCTTGAAAGCGGTGTCGCTTAAATTGCCGATTAATAAGCAGCTAGGCTTTGCTTATGTTATCCCTTACGGCAATTCTGCGCAGTTCCAGCTTGGCTACAAAGGCATGATACAGCTTTGTATGCGCACGGGCGCGTACAAATACATAAACGCGGGCGCGGTGTATGAGGGTGAATTTAAGGGCGAGGACAAGCTTACAGGTGAAATTGATATCAGCGGCGAAAAAACATCTGATACAATTATCGGATATTTTGCTTATATCGAAACGCTCAACGGCTTCAAAAAATCGCTCTATTGGAGCAAGGAAAAGCTGGTTGCCCATGCAAAAAAGTATTCCAAAAGTTATAATGCGTCCAACAGTGTGTGGAAATCGGATTTTGACGCTATGGCAATTAAAACGGTGCTTAGAAATCTGCTGTCGCATTACGGCTATATGTCGGTGGAAATGGCAACGGCATTTGAAGCAGAGGAAAACACATCTGCCGCGGATAGTGTTATTTCGGGCGCAGCAGATGTAGTAATCGAAGCTGCGCCCGAAAGCGATAACGAAGCAACCGAAATCAGTAACGAAGAACCCGAAACCGCCGCCGAAGCTCCTGAAGATGATTATCCCTTTGCAGAAGAATGACGTACAGATACAAGCTTAACGGTATCCCGCCGAGCAACAACCACTTTATCGGGCGGGAAAACCGTTGGGAATACCAGAAAATCAAAAAGGAATGGGCGCAGCTTATAGCGCTCACCTGTCTGCCAAAGCCGCCTAAGCCGATACAGCACGCAGCAGTCAGGCTGACGTATCACTTCAAGGACAAGCGCCGCCGCGACCCCGATAATTACAGCGGAAAGATGATTTTGGACGGACTTGTCCGCGCGGGAATAATCGCAGATGATAGCTTCTTTTGCATAGATTTGCAGTTGGCGGCGGCATACGATAACGGCGGCTACACAGAGATAGCAATAGAGGAGGTAACACGATGAACAACATAACGATAACAGGACGGCTGACAGCCGACCCAGAACTGAGAACCACGCCGAACGGGATAAATGTAACGCAGTTCAACGTTGCGGTTGACAGAGCCTACAAAAGCGGCGGCGAGAAGCAGACAGATTTCTTCCGTGTAATTGCTTGGCGCAGCACAGCGGATTTTATCTGCCGTTATTTTGGTAAGTGCAGGCTTATACTCATAACG
This sequence comes from uncultured Ruminococcus sp., assembly GCA_964556595.1. Taxonomy (GTDB): domain Bacteria; phylum Bacillota; class Clostridia; order Oscillospirales; family Ruminococcaceae; genus CAG-115. Next base: position 64,957 of record CAZKXB010000004.1, read on the forward strand.
GGCGAAATGCAGAGCCGCAAGTACACTGACAAGTACGGCAACGAGCGCATAGCGTGGGAGCTGCTTGCGGATAGGGTGGAATTCATGGGCGACAAGCCCGCCGCCGACAACAGCGAAAACACACAGCCGACCGTCCCCGCTGACGCGCCGCCCGTACCGACTGCTCCACCCGCTACGCAGACAGATGATGATTACCCGTTTTGAGGAGGAACAAGAAAATGAGATGTGACAGTTGCCCATTGTGTCCGACAGCGGAAGATGATGTTTGTCCTGAAAGCGAGGGCAAATACGGAATGGAACACGCTGACGGAATGAGTGGCTGCAAGCACCCGTGGAACTGGGCTAAAAAGCGTGATAAAGAATATTGCGCATATCTCGGAAATATGGGTATGGATATGGGACTTGAAATGACGCTCACCGAAGCGGAATTAAAGCACGCAACAGACCTTTGTAAGCATATTATCGGTTTGGATTATCGCAACCCTTATCACAGACACGGAAATGTCTATTATAAGCCATATCGCAACTATTATGCGGAAGGACTTGACGGGAATAAATATCTCGACAAACTTCCATCAAGTTTCTTTTCTAAACGAAGAGGTGAGTATTATCTCTTTTACTCGCTTACTCGTGAGGGGCTAGACTGGCTTGGCAGACAGCTTAATATCACAATATGGGACGAGGAGGATTGACATGAACGAAACCAAATTGAAGCCCTGCCCGTTTTGCGGCGGCGCTGTGAAGAAATTTATTGCACCTTTGAGGAACACCGTAATGTTTGTTTGCGGCAAATGCGGCGCTGATGTCTGCTTTTACGGCGCGGAATACGAACCGAAAGCAACAGAAGCGTGGAATAAAAGGAGTACAACATGACTACTAAAGAAGCCCAAAACATACTAACCGAAAACCTCGGCACGATAGCTGAACACTGCGGTGCGACTGTTGGAACGGCGGTTGTGGAAGCGCTTAAAGCCTGCGGATATCGCATTGGCAAGCGGATGGAGAATTATGAAACAAACGGGATTGACTGCCAAAGCGGATTTTGCCCGACTTGCGGCTGGTTTGAAGTTAATTTCTGCAACACCCGTAACATAACCATATGTAGTCATTGCGGTCAGTTGCTTGATTGGCGCTTGTCGCGGTGCATAGTCACAAAATGTATCGACTGCGAGTACCAAAGCAGTGATGGCGCGGTCTGCGCACACTATGCGGAAAAAGCGGACGAAATCAGGCAGGTACACACGGAAGATAACATCAGAAAACATAATCAAGGCAATTGACCTTAGAAATATGGAGGGCAAAAAGTAATGGCAAGCGGGATACCTTATGTACCGCTTGACTGTCAGCTTGACGAGAAATTTGATTACATAGAAGCGGAATTTGGATTGATAGGGTTTGCAGTAGTCGTTAAGCTTTTCCAAAGGATTTACGGAGGGCATGGTTACTATTGTGAATGGAATGACCGGGTTGCATTATTGTTTGCGCACAGGATGGGCGTGGGTGGTGATGTCGTTCGGGAGGTAGTTTCCGCTGCAATAAGAGAGGGCATATTTGACGCAGCAATGCTCAAAAATTTCGGCGTATTGACTTCACACGGAATCCAAAAGCGATTCGCGGAAGTCGCAAAACGCCGCAAAGAAATTTTTGACAAACCCGAATATGTCCTGCTTAACTGTACTCAAAATTCGGGCAATGTTGACATTTCAAGCGAAAATGTATGCAATTCGGGCGAAAATGTATGCAATTCAAGCACAAGTAAAGCAAGTAAAGGAAGTAAAATAAATGGAAGTGAAGTAAAGGAAAGCACAGCGGCTGCGCCGCCTGTCGCTCCCACAAACCAAAATGCCATAAGGGCGGATTTGGTAGAGCGCTATGGCATAGCCAATGTAGAAGAATACGAACAGCGCTATCTGGATTGGCAACAGTCAAAAGGACGGACAGGCGGGGTTAATTATCCTGCAATTGCCCGATGGATGGCGCAGGACGGCATTACCAACACCAATGACGCAATGTATAGCAGTATAGATATAGATGGCGCTATGCATGATGTAATGGCTAAATACAAGGAAGGAGAAAGGAAGGAGAGATGAACGAGTGACCAAAACCGACCTTGAACAAATCTACTATCTCAGCCGCGAACTGCGCCTACTGGAAACAGAGCTGGAACGCTTGCGGGGCGAATCGCTTGTACAGTCACCTCTGCCGTCAGTATCTCATGGCAGCGGTATTGCCGACAAGGTAGCACAGCGCGGCAACCGTATCGCGGACTTGGAACAGCTTATCTCCGAAAAGCGCGAGGAAATCCAACGTCAGCGCGACAGAGCCGTTGAGTATATTTACAGCATTCCCGACAGCTTAACGCGGCAGATTGTGTATTATCGCTGTGTTAAGCTGTACAGTTGGCGCAGGGTCGCTTATGCGGTTGGGGGATATAATACGGCAGAGAGCGTTCGCAAAATCTACACGCGATTTTTCAACTGCGAAAGATAAAGTTGTCCGTTTTGTTCGCTTTACCTGTGCTATAATGGTATCATGAGAAATATACAAGTGGGGCATTTATATGACATTTGAGATACGCGCTGAAATAAGCGGCAACAATGCCAAGTTTGAAACACGGCTTATCGGGGATTATACCACAGTCGAATTGAAAACGCTTGACAAACTGCTGAATTATGCTATAATAAAACCAACGGACAGCGAAGTTCGCAAGAAAGACAACTGGGTTAAGGGGGATAAGGGACTGTTTGCGGGAAGTGTGCCTTATGCTTCGCGCGTTAAGCTTGCTAAGGGTGAATACAAGAAGATTACAAGCGAAATCAGCACAAATTACAGTAAGTATGCAGGTAAGAAATACTGTGTTCACCCCTCAATTTGGCATGATGAATATTACACTTATGAGTTTATAAATAAGAGTTTTGGCGATTATGAATTTATTCGTAAAAGAAGAGGTTGATTATGGACGAATTGAAACAACTGGCTTTGAAAGTTCCAGATAGTTATGATGGTTTTGTGGTAGATATTCTGGCAGTAGCAAGGGATTATCCCGACAGGTTTGATGATATCGTTAATTATCTCAAAGAACACATAGATATGAACACATCAGACATTCTTGAATGGGTATTCACAGAAATTGAGGGCATAGACCTCGACAATCCTCCCGAACTGATACTTGTTGACGATGACGAGGACGAATAAAGCGGCAAAATATAGTACAAGCACTTTGCAATTTCCTTGCACGGTGCTTTTCTTTTTGGAACTTTGGAGGGAACATGAAACGCTACTGTTCAATCTGCCATAAAATCCATGAGGGACGCTGCACGCGACCGCGATATGGCAATGCCGTGCGCAATTCGCAGGCAGATAAATTTCGCAATACACAGGTCTGGCGGCGAAAGGCGGCTGAGATACTCGCGCGGGATTACCACTGCTGCCGAGTATGCGCGCACGCGGGAATTATCTGCGCAGAGGACTTGTCGGTTCACCATATAATTCCAATAGCGAGGGATTACGACAAGCGGCTTGACGAGGATAATCTAATCACGCTTTGCAGATATCACCATGAGCAGGCGGAGCATGGAACAATTAAGGCAGTGGAGCTGCGCAAGCTTGCAAGGCAGGAGTTTGCGCCTGAGGATATCCCCCCTGCCCACAAGCCGTTTCGGGGCAGTCTGCCGACACCGACAGCCAGTATAAATAAATAAAATATTCCCAATATCATTTTTAAGGAGGTAAGAGAATGCCCAGAGGAAGCAAGGCGGCAGCAGCCACCACGGGACACCGCACCAAGGCAGAAATTGCCGCACGGCAGACAGCGGAGCAGGATATGCTGTCGGGAAAGCCCGCATTTGAGCGGGAGAGCGTAAAGAACAACCCTATCGCGCATAAGGAATACAAGCGGCTTACAGCTTTGATGAAAGCCATAGGCAAGGACGATGCTTTGTATTCCGCAATTGTCAACAGGTATTGCGAATTGTTCGCAGAGGTTGAGCGGTACAAAGAGGAGATAGTTCACCGCCGTGCGCTGATGGATAAGCTTCAGGCACAGTTTGAGCAGTCGGACGCTGGCGCTGAGGAGATTGTTTTATTCGCCAAGGCTTACGACAGTATGGCGGGAAAGGTTGACAAAATGGACGGGATTATTATGCAAAAGCGCAAGATGATGTTCGATATTGAGAAAGAGAACGGCATGACGGTGCAGGCGGCTCTGCGAGCCATTCCAAAGGACAATGCGAAGAAAGAGGAAAACCCGCTTGCAGCTATTCTGGGAGGCGGCAAATGACATTTGAGATACACGCTGAAATAAGCGGCAATAATGCCAAGCTTGAAACACGGCTTATCGGGGATTACACCACAGCCGAATTGAAAATGCTTGACAAACTGCTGAATTATGCTATAATAAAACCAACGGACAACGAAACCCGCAAAAAAGACAACTGGGTTAAGGGCGATAAGGGGCTGTTTGCGGGGAGCGTGCCGACATTTGGCGGTGGGAGAATGCGAATAACAAAATCCGAGTATACCAGATTGTGCCACCAAATTGCAACAGATTATCCGCTTTTGCCCGCCGATGGGCGAATGCATTTCTATGAAAATCGAAATTGCATATATCAATTTACAGTTTTGGATTTTGGCTCTTACAGTTTCAGCTTCAAAGCACCGATAGAGGGTAACGAAGAAAAAATTGCTGTATTGAGGGGGAGTACTCATGAATAATCCTGTCAGTGATAAACTAATTCATTTGAGAGATTTGCTGTATGAATTTCCGCAGACAAGTATTGATGTTATTCCCAACGAGCGCTCAAACGCTGTTGTTGTGGCTTGTTTGGCGGCAGAAGCGAACGGCTGGGTCGATGAATTTATCCGCGTATGCGAGGAGAACAAAGGAAAAACTTTTGAAGAAATCCAAGCGGTGCTTTTCACGGAAAGCCGCTTCCCACCCCTCGAAATCGTTGATGATGAATAATAATAATAAGCACTTTGCAATTCCCTTGCAAGGTGCTTTTTCTATGCTTTGAAAGGAGGTGAACCATGAAACTTGAAATCAGAAACAATGCCCTGCACGTCAGCGGCTACGTCAACGCGGTGGAGCACGATATCCGTCTTATGATCAACCACAAGCGGAACATCGGCAGCACGGCTGACGGCACTCTGACGCTTACCGAGGACAACATCGGACTTCGCGCGCAAGCTGTTTTTACCGACAGTCCGAAATTTCATTCTGACTATTGAAGTTTTTGACAGAATATGATACAATAATAATCAGATAAAAAATAAAGTGAGGGCTGACGTATGACTGCTGCTGAACAAAAATCCGCTGCAAAAAAGTTTGCGGAATACTGGAAAGACAGAGGTTACGAAAAAGGTGAGTCACAGAAATTCTGGATTGACCTGCTTGCAAATGTTTATGGAGTTACCGATATCGCAGGCTTTATCAGTTTTGAGGATCAGGTTAAGCTTGACCATACATCGTTTATTGACGGCTTTATCCCGTCTACACATATTCTTATTGAGCAAAAGGGCTTGGGCAAGGATTTACGCAAAGGTATAAAGCAGTCGGACGGCTCTGTTCTGTCGCCTTTTCAGCAGGCAAAGCGTTACGCGGCGGAGCTTCCCTATTCACAGCGTCCCCGTTGGATTATTACCTGTAACTTTGCGGAGTTTCTTGTTTACGATATGGAAAATCCAAACAGTGAACCCGAGCAAATTTTCCTCAAAGACCTGCCGAAAGAATATTATCGTTTACAGTTTCTGGTGAATATAGGCGACGAGCATATCAAAAATGAAATGGAAGTGTCGTTACAGGCAGGCGAACTTGTGGGTAAGCTGTATAATGCCATTCTGAAGCAATATATAAACCCCGACTCTCCCGAAACCTTAAAAAGCCTTAACAAGCTTTGCGTGCGGATAGTTTTTTGCCTGTACGCAGAGGATGCAGGACTTTTCAGCAGGCACGGAATGTTCGGCGAATATCTTAGACAGTTCGACCCCAAAAATGTGAGAAAGGGGCTTATAGATCTGTTCAAAATTCTTGATACTACGGTTGACAAGCGTGACCCCTATGATGAAACTATGCTTTCTCAGTTCCCGTATGTAAACGGTGGATTGTTCAAAGACGAGGATATTGAAATCCCGAATTTCAACGAGGAGATACTCGACCTGCTTATAAACAAAGCAAGCGATGATTTCGACTGGAGTCTTATAAGTCCGACTATTTTTGGCGCGGTTTTTGAAAGCACATTAAACCCCGAAACAAGACGTTCGGGCGGTATGCATTACACGTCTATTGAAAACATTCACAAGGTTATTGACCCGTTATTTATGGACGAGCTTTGTGCTGAATTTGCGGCTATCAAAGAGGCAAAGCAGGTGAATGTCCGTGAAAAAAAGCTTAAAGAATTTCAGTCAAAGCTTGCTTCGCTTAAGTTTCTCGATGAAGCAGTTGCGTAAATGATACGGTGTGCTTTTCGGCACTCCGTTAAGGTGTATCAAAAACAAAGTCTTTACTTGCCTTCTGACACCGAGGGGTGTGCAGAGGGTTTTATTTTTTGCCCTCAGATTGTCATGCAGTCTGCGTTACCGCTACCGAGGGGCGTGCGTTCAATATATTTTGCACACGCACATAACGAAAAGTTCTGTCCCGTAACGATTGACAAAATACTTCGTTATAAGGGTGTGCAAATTGTCAATAGCATCGAATATGCCTATTTTGACTTGACTTTTCTGTCTTTTAGAGTGATGTATGAATACTACAACTCGAAAGGAGGAATTGCAGTTGTTTGAAACTGAAGTCGAGTACAGGTTGGCGAAATGGATTCTAGCCGGAATGCTAAAGGACGGTATCATCAGCGACAGCGAGATGCAGAAGGCTCGGGAGAAAATAGCCGAATACTATCAACCACCATTCCTGGAGGTCGATTTTATCGGAGAAACTATCGGGGATGGGGTGACTGTTGATGAAAGATAGAATCATCACGCAGATTGCGGCGCTGCCAAAGCCCGCAACTTTTCAGGATACCACCAAGACTATCCTTCGCGTGGCCGCTTATGCCAGGGTTTCCACAGACCATGAAGATCAACAGTCGAGCCTTGTGGCGCAGACCGAATACTACAAGAAACTCATTTCAGAACATCCAGGCTGGCAGTACGTTCAAATCTACGTGGATGATGGAATATCAGGCTTGCGGACGGAACGCAGGGAGGGATTCAACCATATGGTTGAAGACTGCCTTGCTGGGGCCATCGATTTAGTGTTGACAAAGTCTATATCTAGATTTGCCCGAAATACGGTTGATTCTGTATCTACAATCAGAAAATTGAAAGAGAAAGGCATTGCCGTCTATTTCGAGAAAGAGAATATTTACACTATGGACTCCAAGGGTGAATTTTTGGTGACCATTATAAGCAGTCTCGCACAAGAGGAGTCAAGATCGATATCTGAAAATATCACATGGGGGCAGCGCAAACGCCTCGCCGATGGCAAGACCAGTCTCGCCTATAGCCGCTTTCTCGGATACGACAAAGGTACGGAAAAGTACACGATGGTCATCAACGAGGAACAGGCGGTAATTGTCCGCAGAATATTCTTCATGTTTTTGCAGGGCTACACTGCACACTCCATGGCCAAGATACTGACTGATGAGGGTATTCCTTCTCCATGTGGATGTGATGTGTGGTATGCGCGGACGATTCGAAGCATACTGCAAAACGAGAAGTACAAAGGGGATGCGCTGTTGCAGAAGGAATTTACCGTAGATTTCCTGACAAGAAAGCTAAAGAAAAATGAGGGAGAACTTCCTCAATATTATGTCCAAGAAGACCACGAGCCGATTATCAGCCCGTGGCTTTTTGATTATGTGCAGAAACTGCTAAAGGAACGAAGTAATATCCCAGGGCGCTATAGTGGAGTTACTGTTTTGAGCAGTAAGCTTGAATGCGGTGTATGCGGCTCTATGTATACGCCGCGACCGTGGCATTCGACCAGCTATAACAATCTTGTGTGGCAATGTCGCAATCGGACAAAGAAAGGCCCGAAATGTCCTACGCTCAATGTTTATGACAGGCTGCTTCATTTCATTATCCACGATGCCGCACGAGATGCCGCTTTTAAGAGAGGTGTTCCGCAAACGGTAGCTGATATCGTTCTTGCGATTGTCGGCGATGATAGAGCGGAAGATGTGCGGCAATGGGTACGCGCCTTTCAAAAGAAGAACGCCTGGAGGATGCTGTCCGATGAGTATGATCTGGCGATAGTTCTCCAACGTATCACAGTAATGCCCGATAGGAAACTGAAAATATGGTGGCTGGATGGGAAAAAGACCATCTCCCATTTGCCGAAATATTATCCAACGAAAGGGATTGAAGATCATGATGACAAATAACGAAAAAGAGATGATTCGAAAACTAAGGATGCAAGGGTTGGGTTACGTCAAGGTAGCCGAGCGAACGGGACTAAAACTTGAAACTGTCAAGTCGTTCTGCCGCCGTCACGGTCTTCGTGGCGAAGGCAAAACGCTGGCGGGACTCCCTGACGCAAAATACAAGTATGTGTATTGCAAGAACTGCGGCACGAAAATCAAGCAGGAGCCAAAACGCAAGAAGAAAATGTTCTGCTGCGATGCCTGCCGCAATCACTGGTGGAAAGAACATCCGTATATGATTAACCGAAAAGCCTACTATGATTTCGTGTGTCCGAACTGTGGAAAGGCATTCCGGGCATACGGAGACAGCAAACGGAAGTATTGTTGCCACAAATGCTACATCGAGCATCGGTTTGGATAAAGGTTTGAGGCAATAATTCAGAGTGCCGGTTCAGAGTTTCTGGCACTCTGAATGGCACTCTGAAATTATTTCTTGTTCCACCAGTGGTACTGAAAAAGGACTTCCAGCGACTGTGCCGGAAGTCCCTTGACTATTAACTATGTTTGCTTTTGTATGCAGTACAGTTCTTTTATTCGCAAAGAGAATAGATTTTCGGCATACCACCTGAATCTATTACCTTGCCAATTTCAATCAGCCCAAAAACAATCAACGCTCTAACATAAATGTAGGGGGTGTCTGTATCGGGATATAAAACCTTCACATACGGTGCAAGGTCATCAAACGAACCGACACTGTAATTGCTGCCATTACTGTCGGAGACAGCATATGTGGAAGGATCAAATTTTCCATAGAAATTCTTCACTGCGTATGCAAACGCGAACTTAGCGGCAGAAGTTCCGTGGTCGAATTTCCCTGTTGCGACCAGCTTGTCAGCTACATCGTTGGCGGCTTTTGATAAGCGGAAATTTGTTATATCATTCATATCTGTCATCTCCAGTTATTGAAGTTCTATTGCTGTATGGAAAGAGCCATACTTTCTCAGGCGATACTCTTTTTTGAGGGTGCTTCCTAAAACTTGTCTGGCAGTCTGCCCATCAATCTCATCAGTATATGCCAAAAGAATAATCTGGTCGGACATCAGTGGCAGTGCCTTCGTTATGTTTGTCTTATGGGTTGGATCGAGACGTCCAAAAGGAGAGTCCATTATAATGGGACCGCTTAAGGGCGCATTTTTATGTAAAGCACCAATCAACGATAGAGCCACAATATGCTCAAAGCCGGCGGAACGGAACGGTATTATTTCGCCGGAACGATGCTGGATGGATAGACCATAGTTATCGTTAATCCTCAATGCGGTATAGTCAGGATCGCTGCTAATGTTGCAGAAAAGCTCTGTAGCATCTTGTTCAACCTCCGTTTTCAGTTTGTCACGATATGCGGCGATGCCATCATGAAACAACTGATGGAGTGCTGCACAGATTTCGACCTTTTTTACAGCCAGATTCAAATCTGCGTCAGAGGTGCCAGCTTTTCGCACTTTTTCTTCAAGGCTTGACAAGGCAATATCCGCTTCTCTAATTTTATCTTTGGTTGCTTGAATGCCTTCCTTGAGATTTTCAATCTTGGAGTAGCATTTGGCCAAATTCTGTGCGTTCTCTTTTGCGGTAGCGGTGACATCGCTAATATTTCCGTAACGGCTTATCTCATCACGCAAATCCTTGAGTTGACCTTTTGCGTCATCAATCTGCACCAAAAGATCAGCCAATTGGTCTTCGTATACCTTGAGAACTTGGGTATCTGTGGTACTCTGCATACTTTCCAATGATGCCTGGCGAATCTGAAGAACCTTCATGCGCTCGGTTTCTTCGGTAGACAGTCCTTCAAATTCTCCCGGCTCTTCTGCAAGTCGCTTTTTTAGTGCGGATACATGGGTTTCGTCTACATCCTGATCACAGCATTCGCAATGATGCGTTTCTACGATGTGCTGAATATAGTTCATTAGTCGTGCAGCCGACTCATGCGTATTGTGCTTTTGCTGAAGCGTGAACAGTTCGGACTTAACCTGAGACAGAATTTCAGAGGTTTTCTTACCAATCACATATCTCCATACATCTTTTGTTGCGACAACAATTGACTGCAAAAGGCCATCACGTGTGGCTTCTTTCGCAGCAATATCGCGCTCTATGTGTTCCATATTCTGAATCAATGCTTTTAGATGCTCGTTCTGTTTTCCTTCGTCTTCAAGTTTTGCTCTGAGATTTTGCATCTCCTCATATTCTGCTTGAAGTCGTGCCAGTTCTTTGCTTTGCTCGTCCTTTTTGGCCGTTTCCGATTCAATCTGTGCAGCATATTTCTGTGTCTGATTATTTGCCTGAGCAGCTTTTGTTTGTTTTTTTCGGTATTCACCAAGCACAAAATCAGTATCGTTTGCCGCATTTGTCAGAATAGGAACACCTAAAATCGATTCAATGGATTTCTTAATCTTCTCACCGACAGTGGTCTCATCTTTTACAAGCTCTTCGTATTCTTGCAGCAATTCGCCGTCAAACAGGAAGAAACGGGATACTTCCTCTGGCATTATCATTGCAAGTTCATGCTCTTTGTTGGGAGGGAAATGCCCATCGACCTTCAGAAAAACATCCTGAACATAATCATCGTTTTTGGACGGAACTGATACACCGGCACGAACGCTATATTGACGAGTGAGTTCATATTTCTTTCCATCGTGGAGCATTTTCAATACAACCTTAAAGTTGTATTTCCCGGCTTTCATTCCTTCACGGTTGACCAGTTTCAGAATATCATCTACCGTTTCATGGCGGTACTGGAATCTTCCAAACAAGGCATATCGGAAGAGGTTCAAAAGAGTGGTTTTTCCATGCCCATTGTCTCCCCAAATAAGGGTAACGCCATCACCATCACCGAAGTCAATTGTCTGCTCGCCTTCATATGGGCCAAAATTGTTGATGGTCATACTTGTAAATTTCAACATAACAAACAGCCCTCCTTATCAAACGGTTACCGTTTCCAGAAAATCGTCTATGACTTTCTGTGTATCATGCCTTGCCTTTGTCCTGTCATCCTGAGATGAAAATTCCGCATTGACGATCTCTTGAATCAACGATGCAGGTATTTCAGGATGCTGCTCGGCTCTGATTTTTTCCAATACGGAAATCAGTTCATTGATTTCGATGTTAGTCATTGTCATCATCCTCCTCTATTCCGGTGTTTTGTAAGCTGTTATAGTCGATGTGGTAATCAACGGCTATGTTTTTCAAATCAGTAACGCAGGCGGGGTTTTCTGCACCTAAACCAAACTCGATAGCTCTTGATAATTCACCAATAATAATCGACATAGACTTTGGCATTTCTTCAGTTTCGACTACTGGAACAGTAATAGCATCATAAAGATGAGCGAAGAGCTTACCGGGTGAGTTTCTCAGGATTCTACCTCTACGCTGAATAAATTCTCTTGGATTCTGTGAAGAAGCGAGAATCAGTGCGTGTGTGGTAGAAGGAATATCAACGCCTTCATCCAGGCATTTAATCGAAACCAGGACACCGCCGTTCTTTGAAAAATAGCGTAGAGTTTCATCTCGATCGCCTTCCATATCCGCATAGTATTCAAATGCATCAAAGCCAGCATCAATCGCTCCGTTTAACACCTTCTTCAGCTGCGTAATATTGTCGCAATAGATAATCCAACTTTGACCTCCCACATATTCTCTAAGCAAGAGATTAATAGCCAGCGGGACTTTACCGGATGCGTTCTTGACAATATGCGCTCTGTTAATCAATAATTGCTTCAAACGCGTATTGGAGGCAATACTTGTATCCACACTTCCGTTAGATTTCATACGAGCCATAAGCTGACTTATCTGTTTTGTTACATCATTCCATTCTTCCTGTTCCTTTTGCGTAAGAGTAATGGTCAGCGGGTTATAAAAATACTTTGTTAAAACGCCGCTTTTTATTGCGTCATCCAATGTATAAGGTGGTGGTATGATACCTCCAAAATAATCGAAGAGTGCCGCTGTTCCTTCAGGGTCTCCATATCTGCGTGGCGTAGCAGATAAGCCCAATCTTGCACCTGAATCTATATTCAAAGCATTACATCTCCGGGGACTTCCTAATCTATGTACTTCGTCAGCCACGACAAAAAGATGCTTGCCTTGCGATACATTTTTGACAAAATCATCTGAACAGGCTGTATCCATAGTTGCAAGGATAATTCGATGTGTTGAACCACCATCACTTGTCCAAGATGATAGGGTGCTGGGCTTTTTCCATTCGTTATTGTTATCCCCGCAAAGCAGATAGCATATTTTATCTTCGAGTAATGTTTCTCTTAATTCTCGATCCCATTGTTTTAGAAGGTCTCTTGATGGAACTAAAACTAGCACGACTTCATTTCTCTTAAAAGCATCATGGATTGCACACATAGCAGTGAAAGTTTTTCCGCTACCCGTAGCGTGTTCAAAAATGCCTCGGCGATTGTTCTTTACCCATGTTTCAAGTGCATTTACTTGATGAGGACGAGGAGTCCTGCTGCCGATATGGTTACTGGGCTTCCATTTTTTTGCCTTGCTTTCTTCAACATGGATTTCGTCAAGTAATTCGTGCCATTTTACTCCCTCGGATTTCGTCCGTAGTATTTCTTTAGAGGCATTCGGAAATTGATACACAACGATGCCAAGAACGGATCCTGACCATAGTTTTTCAAAAAAAGCTGATGCGTCATCAACTCGTTCCGCATCGCGGCTATCGAGCCAATTTGGAAACACATCGATGGATTCCATGTTTCCATCAGAAGATAGTCCTTTGTATGTTTCGTTCATTGAACCGCGAAAGCCTACTTTATTTCCATCGGAATCCGTAAAAATACCAACCTTGTCGTGGAACAGTCTCCTTGCGTTCGGTGACTCACTACCGGTTGGGACGGCGATTTTTACATCTATAATGCCTTTTGAAATCATATATGCCAGCAACTTTGCTGGAGCGGTTAAAAACGGGTCATCAAATAAAGCCTTCACTTCTCTAGCAAGTGACTCTGCAAGTAGGTCATCATTTTTAGCAGAATAGCCATTGGCTAATGCAGAGGCATCTTCATCAGATACATACGGTGAGCATATCAATCGCATCTTACCGTTGTTCTCAATAAACTCCCGTAAAGCATCCCAGGCAATAATGTAGATTGTGCTTCCAAAATATCCGGAGATTCTGTCGTAATGGTTTGAGTTCCTCATGCTAGGAAGATAAAACATCTCGGCTATATCATGCTCGGCTTTATTATATGAAGTTAAATAGACCTGTTCCTTAAGTCCCATAATCAGCCTCCAAGCAATTCTTCGTGCATTATATCCATACGGCGAATTATTGCATCATACAAGTATTGCGGGCGGGCACAGACAATTCTTTCGTTGTTATTTCTGACCGTTTCCGATACCTTCGAACAAAGTGATTTAACAATCACATCTGCTTTAACTTGCATATTTCCGCTATATGCAAAATCGCTGTGCTTATCCGCATCCCAAAACGCGAACGAAATATCTTCTCCGTCACGCACCAATGCACCTATGATGGGCAGTCTGCCATCGGAGTAATCAAGTTGACCACGTTCTCCCCGTTGCTGACCGGGGAGTATCACCTGTATTTTATATTCATCTAACGCACGACCACCAGGTGGATTTGTGCAGTTCCAGAGATATACACGCAAGCGTAAATTTCTTGGCTGCAAATCCACAAGAAGAGGAGAAGAGGATATATCGCTGTGCCAAACGACATGATCCCCAAGCCCTTCAACAAAAATGGTATTCAATGCTTGTTTACTAAGTCTCTTGCCCTTTGCCATCATCATTTCCTCCAGCAATAGAGCGAAGTCGAGAGTTCGCCTGCGCTACATATTCTTCCACAACATCAAATCCTGCAAAACGGCGTCCAAGAGAAAGTGCTGCATATCCTGTTGTACCGCTTCCCATCCAAGGATCAACGACCAGGTCGTTTTCCTCTGTTGTGGCTTTGATATATTTCTCCGGCAGATATAATGGCTGTGTCGCAGGGTGGTCATCTATACGAGATGAGACTCCACCACTAATAATGTTTTTAGGTAATGCTCCCAGAGGATTTGGAGCAATTCTTTTGTTTTTACGGACATAGGTATTTCCATTTGACCGTGGCTTATATTCATATGACTCGTATGTCTGAACACTATGCGACTCATATGGCCTGCGGATTGCATCAAGGTTTATACTCCATTTTGGAGATTTTGAGAACCATAGGTTCTGTTCATAAGCATCCTGACAGGCTACACGCAGTCCCGTTGGCGCAGGATTTTCTTTTATCCATATTTCTATGTCAACACAATGCAGTCCCCATGTTTCCTCCATAGCTATAGCAAGTTTTTCTATTATCAAAGACCGTTTTGATGCCATTTTAGCAGTAGCTTTTTCTCTGTTCGCTTTGACATTAATCACAATGAAGCCATCGTCACAGAGTTTACGACAAGCGGCGTCAAGAAAAGGGGTCATTTTTTCAATATATTCAGATGAACTCCATACTCCATATTCGCGTTCTGCATTTGGATATGGAGGTGAGCCATAAACGAGTTTTATTGATTTGTCTGGCAACAGAAGCATTCCTTCAGCACCATCGATTTGCCGGACGCTGAATTTGTTTTTATTAATCTCCCGTAGCATCATTCTCGTCCTCTTCGCGTAAGTTTTTTTCGTACTCCAATCGCAGAGCCGCAAGCCTACAATAGTCTGAGTTAGCATCAATTCCAATCCAGACACGGTTGTTCCTCTGCGCTACAGCAGCAGTAGTGCCGGAACCGGAAAACGGGTCAAGAACAACATCTCCCTCGGAACTTCCAGATAGAATAAAGAATTCGGCGAGCTTTTCAGGGAACCTTGCGGGATGTCCGATTCCGTGTTCCTTACAAAGTTTCATGAAATAGTCATTGCTGCTTGTGTTTGCTATTTCAATAACAGTTCCAGGATCGGAGCCGCCATTATCCGTCCAAGTCTTTTCACAATCAAAATTATGTGTGCTTGGACGGGTATTTTGGTTTCTATCCCCTTTGCCTTTTCCTTGGAGATATTTTAGCATATCTTTACTGTAAGGCTTCCTTATAGGGTTCATATTGAATTCCCAAGAATCGCCTTTTGTCAACCAAAAGCAATACTCATGTGATTTTTTCGTTCTCCCGTAACCACCTCTTGAGTAAACATTGGGGGGAGTTGCCGGATTGTACCAAATATAGTCTCGAACAAGATGAAACCCAACATCCTTACACAGTTTCAGCAGAAGCTCAAAAACATACAAATGTTGATATTTGTCCACAACTTTGTCGCTGATATTCAAAATAAAGCTACCATCTTCCTTGAGGACACGGTAGATTTCTTTTGCTTTTGGAATGAACCAGTCAACATATTCGTCCGGAGGAATCGTCCCATCAACATCACCATAATCTCGCTTATCTGCATATGGAGGTGAAGTGAGGACAAGGTCTATGCTTGCATCAGGCATGGTTTTTAGAATAGTCTCGCAATCACCGCATATAAATTTATTTTTAAATGTGTTTAGCGTCCGTTTCTTTCCCATTATTGATTACACCTTTTCATCTTCTTCATTATCGGATTGATCTTCGCCAGCAAACGAAATCTCCATAATGTCTGAAATATCACATTTTAGAGCATCGCATATTCGGAGAAGGACATCAGTTGTTAGGTTTTCGTTTTTTGATAACTTCGCCATTGATGCCGTACTAATGCCTGTAGCTTCTCGAAGGTCTTTCTTCTTCATGTCTTTATCAATTAGGAGTTTCCATAGTTTTTTATAACTAACAATAGACATTCCATGCTCCTTTCACTTTGCGTTTACACAACTTTGAAATTCAATCGTAAATTTTTTCTTTGTCTTTACATATTATTATAATGCATTTTGATGCAGATGTCAATACTATGTGAGAGTTTTTTTAGCGGCTTGAATTTTTTTGTGTTTGGCTTATGAATCTATTGACTTTTATACAAAAAAGTAGTATAATAATGTTAGCCGTACAGCTAACGGCTTACATATTAAATAACAGGAGGTGTTACAATGGACAGTGTCGAAAGAACATTTGGCGAACTGCTTTCTTTTTTGAGAGAGCAAAAAGACGTAACGCTGAGAGAACTTGCTAGGGGGATTGGGGTTTCAGCACCATTCCTTAGCGATGTTGAAAAAGGAAGACGTTCGGCATTGACGGCTGAACGAATTGAGAAAGTGGTTACTGTACTTCATCTTGAACCAGATGAAAAAACAGCACTTTACAATGCTGCTGGGAAGCAGAAAAATTCTATTCCACCAGATTTACCTGATTATATTATGGAACATGAATATGTCAGCGCAGCACTTCGTACAGCTCGTGACCTTGATGCGGGCGAGGAAGAGTGGCAGCGTTTCGTTGACGATTTGAGGAGGCGAAAGGGATAAGTATGTTCAAACCAGAATTGAAATACTCCCGCAGCGGTATGCCGGTTATCTCTAATGAAGATATTGATACTTTGGGAGAACGTATGGCTGTTGACTTCGATCACACATCCCTGTTTAATCCCCATCCAATAGACATAGAGAGATTTGTTGAAAAGTATCTTAAAATGCCTATTGAGTTCATGTATCTGTCGCACTGCGGAGTATATCTCGGAACGACCGTCTTTCAGACAACGGATTATCTACCTGTTTACTCAATGGAAGATAAATGCGCATATTATGCTCATGTCGAAGCCGGAACTGTGGTCATAGATGGAAGTCTTGATAAAGAAGATCAAGAACATCGTCTTCGCTTTACCATCGGACACGAAGGAGGACATGGGGTATTTCATCCCTCGTACTTTCTTAACACGATTGGCTCAAGTGAAAGAGATGACACGGGAATTTATGTGCGGTGCCGTTCGGATTTTAAGGTGTCAGGGAAGGATTTCAGCTGTTTTCGCTCCTTGACGGATGCAGAACGAGCTGAACAACAGGCTAACAGATTTTCCGCAGCTGTGCTGATGCCCAGGAGTGCAGTAAAAATACTGCTTGCTGGGAGACCGTATAACAGAACAGAGAGATGGATTGTCTCCGCGATGGAGCAAATCAGCGACACATTTAATGTTTCTAAAGAAGCTGCCTTCTATCGTTTGAAGGGGCTTGAAATGATTGAAGAACACGCAAAAATGCCGTTTTAAAAGTATATGGCGGTGTACCGCTATATATTTTTTACCCATTGTGTTAGCTGTAAAGCTAACAGTTATAAAGAAAGGAGCGTAAATGGAGAGAAAGTCAAAGCCACTTAAATGTCCACGTTGTGGTAAGCGGGCTTGCGACATTTCAGATATCCCCAAGGAAAAGATTTTCATCGAAATGAAATGTCCTCAATGTCACAACATAGTAAGGATATGGTGCAACAAGGAATCTCTGAAAACAGCATCATATAACTAATAATTTCATACCGAGCAACGGAGTCGATTGCGAACTACCAAATGGCCGGATGATTTTGAAACGTAAGGTTTCATTGTCATCTGGCCATTTTGCGTTTCAAAATCGGCTATCTGTATTTGTTCCCAACTCCTCTCGGTTACGCCGCAGGCGAGAAAGGAACAAATATGTCAAAGAGCAATGAAACCAAGAAACGCAAAAGCAATTACAACCCCAACCGCCGCTGTTATCTGACAGCAGATGGCAAGTATTATTGCTATGAACGCTGGGATGACAATGCAAAGTGTGTGGTAACGCAGAAACTTGAGGTCGGAAAAGACCTGTCGGTAGAGATGACGCTTTATCTCGACCAGTCCGACCACGAAATGGACTTGCAGGACAGATACGAGGACGAACTGCGCGACCCATTGTTTGAAGCCAATATGAAAAGCTTCAATGACAATCCCGATGACGAGAATGCTGTCAACCCTTGGGACAAGCTTGCAGATAAGAGCGGCAATCCGGAAGATACACTGTTTTCCGAATCCGAGCAGGAGAATCCCCTGGTGGCAGAAGTCCGCCGTGTTATTGACGAGGAATGTACCGAGGCACAACAAAACTTCTTCTTCGAGCATTTCGGTATGTGTAAGCAGCTTGAGGAGATGCGTCAGACTGAAGCTGAAGAAACAGGCAAGCTGCCGACAGATCAAGCATACACCAATCGAAAAAACAAGATTGTAGACAAGGCTGCAAAGGCACTTGGTGTCGAACGTATCAAGCGCCGCAAGCCCTCCAATGGGGATTGAACTTTGCACGGCGGCTTTTATAGCGGTCGTAGCCCTCCAACGACCGTCCCTCAACAGAGGGTTGATTTTTTCGGTAGTGAGTGAGGAAGGAAATAAGTCCTTTCTCCGCAACAGTGCAATTTAGAAACAGGAGGAAGAATCCATGAGGTTAAAACACAAAGTAAAAATCAACATTGCCGACCTAAACGGTTGCAAGCATGAAGTTCTGCAGAGCGAACGCAGAAGTATTCCGAAAAGATTACTCACTTTTCTCTTCGGAGATTTCTGTGAGGTGCTTGTTCTGACACCTGGTGAAACAGTACAAGGTATCGAAATCAAGGAAATGCGAGGTGAGAGCAATGGGTGATAATCTTGAACTGATGATGCCAATTAAAGTTACACCATACGCCCACCAAAAGAAAGCCTTTGCTTTCACCTGCGATAAATTCGGGGTATTCGATAATCTTATAAAAAGCCGTGGTACGGCGCTTTTGATGGAGATGGGAACGGGCAAGACAATCACGAGCATTGCTGTGGCAGGGTGTATGTACCAACACGGTAAGGTAAATCGTATACTGGTAGTCGCACCGCTTTCAATACTCGGTGTATGGGAAGAGGAATTTAAAAAGTTCGCCGACTTCCCGTATTTGCTCACTGTTCTGAAAGGTACATTGGCGAAAAAGAAAGAGCAGCTAACAAAGCTGCCTAATGAGGGTTTGCAGATTGTTGTGGTGAATTATGAGAGTGCATGGCGGCTTGAAAAGGAACTACTGGAATACAATGCCGATCTGGTAATTGCAGACGAAGCACACAAGCTGAAAGAAAATCGCTCCAAGCAGAGCCAGGGTATGCAGCACATTGGAGATAAGGCGAGGTACAAGCTGCTCCTCACAGGTACAGTTATTACAAACCGTGAACTGGACGTGTTCTCGCAGTATCGTTTCCTTAATTCACAAATTTTCGGCACATCATTTTATGCGTTCAGAAACCAGTATTTTGATATGGGCGGTTACGGAAATCACACACCGATTTTCCGTAAACATATGACAGAAGATTTTTTGCACAAACTCCACTCGGTTGCTTTTCGTGTGACAAAAGCGGAATGCCTTGACTTGCCTGCAATCACTGAGGAAGTTCGTGCCGTGAATTTAGAAAAGGAAGCCATAGAACTCTATGACAGCATTGAAGACGAAAGCTATGCCGAACTGAACGAAGCGGAGGTTACCACCACAAACATTCTCACACGTATATTGCGATTATCGCAGATTACAGGCGGACATCTTACCGATGATAACGGCACAATAAACAATGTGAGCCGTGCAAAGCTAGACGCTCTGTCCGACATTATTGATACCGCTATGGCAGAGGATAAGAAAATCGTTATTATGGCACGTTTTGTGCCAGAACTGGACGATATCCAGGAGCTTCTTGAAAAGAAAAAAATCGGCTATGCTGTAGTTCGCGGTGGAGTAAAAGACCGTGACAATGAAATCCACCGCTTTCAGTATGACGATAGATGCCGTGTGTTTGTTGGACAGATTGCAGCCGCAGGTTTGGGTATTACACTTACTGCAGCAAGTACAATGGTGTTTTACTCTCTTGACTATTCAATGTCAAATTTTGAACAGGCAAAAGCCCGTATACATAGAGCAGGACAGAAAGAAAACTGCCATTACATCTATCTTGTGTGCAAAAATACAATTGACCGCAAGGTGCTGTATGCACTGCGGCAAAAGCTAAACCTCGCAAAGATACTTGTGGACGATTACCGCAAAGGTAAAAACCCGTTCAAAAGCTGACCTCGACATAGGGGGTTGAATTTCTCGGTAGTAAGTGAAAGGAGGTAGTCACTGATGGAGAATAAACAAATCTTTGAAATGGCTGACAAGCTCAAGTCTATGCAGGAACAGAAGAAGGAGCTTGAAACGCAGACCAAGGCTCTGACTGCAGAGATTGTCGAACTGGACGAGCAGCTCTCCAATGCCATGACAGAAGCCGAACTCGACCGTTTTTCCCGTAACGGCTGCACGTTCTATCTTAAGAGCAGACTGTATGCTTCCCCGGCAGCAGGCCGCAAGGACGAGATGATGCAGGCTCTGAAGGAAAATGGATACGGCAGCTTAGTTACGGAAACAGTCAATGCCAACACGCTCTCCTCTTTTATTAAAGAACAGCATGAAATCACTGGCGAGGAAATTCCGACATGGCTCGGTGATACCGTCAGCACTTACGAAAAAGTGTCGGTCGGTATCCGCAAATCGTAGGTGCATAGATAGCACCGCAGCAATGCAAAATTATTTCATTTTACAGGAGGACACAGATCATGTCAGAAAAGAATCAGAACGAACTTGCAGTGAATGAAGGCTTCGCTGCACTTGCAAACCAGGAAGTATTAAACGAGGCTTTGGCAGACGATTGCCAGGGGCTGGAGTTTTCTTTCGACCGTGTAAAGCTGCCTACAGGCGGCGGTATAGCATTTGAAATTCCCTCTCCCGAGGGCGAGGAAACCGAAATGGCTAAAGACATCACAGGAGTTATTGTGTATAACCACCCTGCTTTCGCTTATTACCGCGACAAGTACAATGGAGGAAATAATCCTCCGGATTGCGGCTCTTTTGATGGTGTAACTGGTATCGGAACTCCCGGAGGCAGCTGTGCTAATTGCCCGTATAACAAGTTCGGCAGCGGTGATGGTCAAAGCAAGCTGTGTAAGAACAAGCGTATGCTCTACATTTTGCGAGAGGGTGAGCTGTTTCCAATTACCCTTTCCCTGCCGACAGGCTCGCTGAAATCTTTTACAAACTATGTAAAAAGTCAGCTTTCCCGTGGACGCAAGCTGAACCGAGTGGTAACAAAAATCACTCTGAAAAAGGCAGTAAACTCGTCTGGGATTGCATTTTCACAGGCAGTCTTTGGCTTTGTTCGTATGCTGACTGCTGAAGAATGTGCAGCAGTAGTCGGTATAACGGAAACGACTAGAAACTATGCGTCAAACCTTACACCTGCGTCACTTATAGACGATGAACCTATGGTCGACCCAGAAACAGGCGAAATCATTGAGCCTTTAAAGTAAGTTATCAAAAAACGTAATACCCAGAGAAGTGCAATGCTTCTCCGGGTTATTACAATAGGAGATTATACATGAATACAGAATATAAATGCGTGACCACGGTGGAAGGTATTAAGGAATATATCGGGGGCAGTCCGTTGGTTGCATTTGACTTTGAAACTGCCCCGAACGATGAATTTCGTAACGAGGATAAAGCGGCACTTGACCCGGCAAAAGCACATATTGTCGGCTGTTCTTTCTCTGTTAAGGAAGAAACAGGTATCTATGTTCCTGTTGCTCATCGCATTGGCACTAATATAGATAATGCAGCTTTCTTTTCCTTTTTAACAGCATTTCTTACAAATACGGCAATCACAAAAATTGCCCACAATATCGCCTTTGAGTCCTTAATGGCATATGCGAGGGGAATTGTTATCCAAGCACCTGTGTATGACACAATCTGTGCGTCACAAATGAGTCTTAAAAGTACATATGAGTTTCGTAAACTGAACGAGAGCGGTCTGAAACGACTGGCAGAGGAACTGTTCGGAGAGCCACTCCCTTCGTTTTCAAGCGTCACGGACGGAAAGCACTTTGACGAACTTGACGCACAGGACACCGAAACCATTCGCTATGGCTGTGCCGATTCAGACTTTGCCCTGCGCCTTTACCACAAGTTTAACAACTGGTTTGACCGTTATCTTCCTAAACACAGATACATTGTTGAAAATATCGAAAGCCCTACTGCAGCGTACCTTGGGATAATGAAATGCAACGGTATTCCAGTGAATCTGCCGCTTATGCAGAAACGCAAGGCAGAAGCGGAAACAGAGATGGAGTGCATTCGCAAGAAAATCGAGTTCATCATCGGTGATGTTAATATTGGTGCGAACTGTTCTACACAGGAATTTAAGAATTATCTGTATAAAGAACTGGGACTTCCTATTCTTAAAACCACGGAAACAAACCGTGAGGCAGCAGATGATATGACAATGACTCTTCTGAAAGAGTGGTGCGACAAGAACCGTCCAGAACTGTCCGATTTGTTCTCGTTGGTGCAGGAATACCGCAAGTGGGGAAAAATCAAATCCACCTATATTGACGGCTACTTAAAATATCTGAACCCCGTGACCGGCTGTATCCACCCAGATATATTTGCTCTTTCTACTGACACAGGACGAATGAACTGCCGCAACCCGAATGCACAGAATATGCCACGTAAGACAAACGACCCCATAGGGGTTAGAAACTTCATAAAAGCCCCAGACGGACATCTTATTTTGTCGCTAGACTTTTCACAGATTGAACTGCGTGTTGGTGCATTTTACTGCCGTGACCCTAAGATGCTGGATACCTACCGCAGAAACGGTGATATTCATGCTGCCACCACCAGCGTTATTTTTGGAGTAAGCTACGAAGAAGCACAGGATAAGCATTCTGCAAATTATAAGGAACATCGCACGATTGCTAAAAACGTCAATTTCGGCACTTTCTACGGTCTGTTTCCAAGAGGACTGCAAAAGACGCTGAAATTTAAGGCGGGGGTTGAAAAATCGGTTAGTGATTGTGCGGAGATACTTTTTAACCTCAAGCACGGATACAAAGGGCTGACCGCATGGCAGGAAGAAACCAAGGCAGATGCCGCAAGACGGATGTACTCCGAAACCCGGCTCGGACGACGAAGATACCTTCCCAGTATCATCTCGGATAATTGGGGACAGAAGTCATTTGCAGAGCGGTGTGCTTTGAACACACCTATCCAGGGGACGGCGGCGGACATACTGAAACTTGCCATCACGAGGATACTTGCCGGACTGCAGGAGCGTGACTGGCTGAAGCCCATTCTTCAGATACACGATGAGCTGACCTTTATTATTCCAAAGGACAAGCTGTCGGAGGCTGTGACCTTTATCCGTGCCTGCATGGAAGAAAAGCCTTTTCCGGAATTTGACCTTCCGCTGATTGCGGAAGCATCTGCAGGACCAACTTTCGGCATGATGGAAGAATTGGAGGACTGATATGTACAGAAACAGCGAAGGCTATGCCGACCCGACTGCAGGTGCAGCAATTAGCCGTATGATGAAAGAATTTCGGCAGGAGCAGAAAAGGCGGTATGCCGACAAGAATCGCAAAATGGTGTATGTGGCATCAAAGTATGCAGGTGATGTTGATGCAAACGTTGCAGCGGCAATCGGCTATTGCCGTAAGGTGATTCATGATGGTTATATGCCGATTGCCAGTCACTTGCTTTATCCACAGATATTGAACGATAACAGTCCCACTGAACGGGAACTTGGACTGCTGTTCGGACTTGCTCTGCTTCGAATTTGCGATGAAGTATGGGCGTTTGGTGAAATTTCAGCGGGTGTTGCCGCCGAAATTGAAGAAGCAAAGAAGCTCAAAAAACAGATTCGGTATTTCGAGGGGGGAGCTTATGAATGTAACAGTAACTGACGTGCTCGGCTCACTTTTTAATCCGACCGATACCGTTTGCTTTCGTGTATTTGATGATAAAAAAGAAGGAGTATTCAAGGGTGCAAAGCTTTCCTGCGAGTGCGGAAAGTACAAAGGCATCGAGGACACGCTCAAAAATCACAACGCAATGAATCGTGGAATCTTCTTTGTGGTCAACTATGGCGGGCAGGACGATAATTCTATTACAAGAGTAAACGCACAGTTCGTGGAGATGGATAACGACAGCTTTGATGAACAGCAGAAGAAAATCGATGCGTTTCCGCTGCCACCGTCCATGGTTATTAAAACGCAGAAATCTTATCATGTGTACTGGTTTATGGATACTAATGCCAAGGTTGAGCGTTTTCGCATGATACAGACGCAGCTTGTAAAGCACTTTGATGGTGCTCCGATGTGTGTCAACGAGTCAAGAGTTATGCGTCTGCCAAATTTTATGCACTGTAAGAAGGATACCACTTTGGAGGTGACCTGTGTCAGCTTTCACCCAGAACGCAAATATACGCAGGATCAGCTGTCAGATGTTCTGCCCGAAGTTGACCTCTCTCCCGTTGAACACAAGAGCGGCACGGAAAAAGGTATCGACCAGGTAATACGCTCGTGTGTATTCTTGCAACATTGTCGTGATGATGCAGCAGCGCTGTCTGAACACGACTGGTACGCTATGATTACAAATCTTGCCCCTTTTGAAGGAGGCACAAAGATGATTCATGACCTGTCAGCACCCTATCCGGGATACAATGAGAGCAATACACAGAAGAAGATCAATCATTTTCTGGAGAGCGGTACAAATCCCATCACCTGCAAGACTATCTGTGATAAAGGGTTTAAGTGCCCGAAATTTGCAGTCGGAGAATGCCCAGTCAAATCTCCTGCAGCGTGGTGCTATCAGCCGATGAACGCAGAGGCTCTACTCAATATTCTGCACGGTATACCCGTGACGGGAGAAGCAATAAGGGATTTACAAGCAGCAAAGAAGTTTGTGCTGGATTATATGTATAATCAAGATGTGGTAACCGCCGATGTGATTATCAATTCAGAAATCCGTGACCACTTCAAACTTAAGACATCGTTTCTTAAATCACTGAATTGTGTTTACAAAGATGCCAGCAAAGCATATCAGACAAGCAAAAATGCAAAGCGAGCTAAGGCAGGAACAGCAATCCCCGACTGGTATGAACCGAACGAAAAAGGACTGCGTTTCCTGCCAGGTGTGTTGGCAAAGAATCTGTCTGAGGAACAGCAGGTGTTTTATACGGCAGAGCAGCACTTCATCTATCGCAGCGGTGTATACGCAGAGCTATCGGAGATGGAAGCCCAGCGTCAAGTGCAGGAGAAAATGCTTGTGCGCGAAACTAAAATGAGTCAGATAATTGACGCAGAAAAACAGTGGCGGCTTCTTATACAGAGGGATATACGAGAATTGAACGCAAATCCCTACATTATTAATGTCCGAAACGGTTTATACAACGTGCTGGAAGATACGCTGACGGAACACACACCGAGTTATTATTCTACGGTGCAGTTGAATGTGGCTTACGACAAAACGGCAGATTGTCCCCTGTTCAAGAAGTTCCTTGAAGAGTCGATGGGCGGTGATATGGAGCAGGTCAAACTGATTCAAGAAATGTTGGGTTACTTCCTTATCCCAGTAAACTCAGCTCAGAAGTGTTTTGTTATTGTGGGTGCAGCAGGAGCGGGAAAATCGGTATTGCTCCGTGTGCTGAACGATGTGCTTTTGGGAAAGCAGAATGTGTCCAATGTGTCCTGGCAAGCTTTGAATGAACGGTTTAAGACCGCAGAACTTTTCGGTAAGCTGGCGAACATCTTTGCTGATTTGCCGACCAAGAATATAGATGACAACGGTATTTTCAAGGCACTTGTTGGCGAGGATTATCTGACAGTGGAGAAAAAGAATAAAAATCCGTTCTCTTTTCAGTCGAGTGCAAGGCTCCTGTTCTCGTGCAACAGCATTCCTAAGAACTACGGTGACCGCTCGGAGGGTTTTTACCGCAGGCTCATCATTATTCGGTTCAATCACACTGTGCCACAGGATAAGCGTGACCCGGAATTGTTGGAGAAGTTTCGCATAGAGGCAGACGGTATTTTCCTTTTTGCCTTAGAGGGCTTACGCAGGCTGATGAACAATCACTATATGTTTTCGGAAACGCAGGTCAATGCTGACGAACTGCAGCAGTACCGTGAAGAGTCGGATTCTGTGCTGTCGTTCGTGAAGGATTACTGTGAGTTGGGCACCGGATACAGTGCAGGTTCTACAGAGTTGTTTGATTCCTATAAGAAATACTGCGAAGAATGCGGTATGAAGCCGTATTCGCAAAAGAACTTTGTGCAGCAGCTTCTTGCCACATTTCCGACTGTGACAAGGGACATTGATCGCATTGCAAAAAGACGTGTTCTTACGGGGATATGTCTTGGCGAAGTGCTTGGATAAGCCATTCCAGGCAGTTTTGCCACACCCATCATCGGAACACGAGAACACGTTGGAACACCAAAAACCTATCTCTCTATATATAATACATATTTTTATATACACTGATTTTTTTATAAAAAAATACAGTAAAATAGGATTTTTGGTGTTCCTCGTGTTCCAAGCGTTGAAAATACAGAGGTTTTGGAACACATGAAGGAAGCAGACATTGTAAAAGCAATTATGAAGTACTTGAAAACAGTGCCGGGGCGCTTCTGTTGGAAAAGCATGGTGGAATGTATGGCACAGCAGGCATTCCCGATATTATCGCCTGCATTAATGGTCGATTCTTTGGCTTTGAAGTAAAGACGGAGATTGGCAAACCTACTAAGCTCCAGGAAGCGACTATACGCAAAATCCTCGTAGCGGGCGGTACTGCCTTGGTGGTACGCTCGGTTGACGAGGTGCGAACCGCAATAAATGGTTCTCTGCATTGATACAAAGATACATTGCTCCAATGCAATGATGTTTATTTCATAATTTGGAGGTACATAAATGAACGGATATCAAAGACTGGCAAATGCGATAATTCTGCAAGCGGTGAAAGATTATCGTGACGCACTGGAGCGTCTGCGGTATTCACCTAACGACAAATCCGCAAAATACGATAAGCGGAGCATAGAGAAATTCTTCCGTTCCGATTGGTTTTCAATTCTGACAGATTTGGACGGAGAATTACTTCTGAAAAAGCTAAAAGAGGAGGTTTCAGCATGACAGTAAAAGAATATCTCGGACAGGCATACAGAATAGACCAGCGTATCAACAGCAAGATGGAGCAGATAGCGTCACTGAATTTGCTTGCACAGAAAGCGACAACAGTTTTCAGCGATATGCCCGCTAACTCAAATCGCAATGTTCATCGAATGGAAGATGTAATCATCAAAATTGTGGATATGGAGAGCGAGATAAATGCTGACATAGACAGACTAGTTGACCTCAAAAAGGAGATTGCAACTGCCATTCACGGCATTTCAAATCTCGAATATCAGACCTTGCTTGAGCTTCGTTATCTGTGTTTCAAAACGTGGGAACAGATAGCTGTGCAGATGGGCTACGGCATAGATAATGTTTATAAAATGCACCATAAAGCATTGCGTGAAGTGAATGTGCCTGAAACTTTACAGTAAAATCAACTGTTTTACAGTACCCTCTTTGTGGTATGATATAATCAGCAAAGAATACGGAGAAAGCATTGTGGGTCGTAACACCCGCAATGCTTTCTTGTGTCTTTATAGCCTGCTTAAAAAATCGGCAGGAGCAATAGCTGGAACATCAAATTCTTCAAAATCCCTTATGTTTCTTGTGACGATATAATCACAGTTAATAGACTTTGCACAAACGGCTACAAGGCAATCTTCAAAATCTTTTGCTTTCTTCTGGAAAGCAGTGAGAACTTCTGCGTTAGTGACGTTGCATATTTTTACGATTTCGAGCATTTTGCCGATCGCTTTATATGCAAGTTCAGTGCTGTGGGTGTATTTCCTTACAAGATAATATATATCGGTTATTGAAGATGCTGAAACAAATCCGTCTATCTGATGTTCCTCACACAAGGATAAAAGTTTGCAAGAATCATCTACAAACGGTTCTCTTTCAAGCAAGACATCAATGATGATGTTAGTGTCAACCATTATCTTCATATCTTGAAATACGCTCCTCTCTCAAAGAGTCGAGATCAATGTCGTGGGGTGCGCTGTTCAGCATTCCACGGATAGATTCAACAGCGGACACTTGCGGATTGACCACTTTTGCAATGGTTTTTCCATTTCGGGTAATGAAGATATCTTCATGAGCAATTAGTTCAAGGTATTTTCCAAAGTTTGTCTTAAATTCAGTAGCTGTTACAACCATACTAAAACCTCCTTGTGTTTTCGTTAATTATATTATATGCGATTTTCGAGAAAAAGTCAAGGGATATCGTACGAAATTTGCAAGAACAAAACAGAATATTGTACGATAAGGAGATGAACCCCATGCCCAAACGACCGCAGCGACCGTGTTCCTACCACGGCTGTCCGAACCTGTGTGACGGACAGCCGTGGTAGGAACACGCAAAGCTAATGAACCGCAGATACAACAAGTTCGAGCGTTCAGCGGGCAGCAACAAGAAATACGGCAGAACGTGGCGAGAGGTACGTAAGCGGTACGTTTCGGCTCACCCGTTGTGTGAGATGTGTCTGAAAGACGGTCGGCTTACCCCCGTCGAAGAGGTTCATCACATCAAACCCGTTTCGCAAGGCGGTACAAACGAGTTCAGCAATCTGATGTCGCTGTGCCAGTCGTGCCACACGAAATTACATCACGACATCGGGGATAGGTAGGGGCGGTCAAAATCTCTAAAACGAAAATCTCGGACAGCGGCCGGGGGCTTCGTGTGCAAAAATCGAGGTTCAAACGGGGTATTAAACAAAATAGCTTTCAAGGACGGTTTCAGCCGTCCTTTTTTGTTACCGAGCGGAGGTGAAATCGTGGCAAAGGACGGCACAAACAGAGGCGGCAGACGAGTTAAAGCGGGCGGGAAACCCGCTCCTGCCGCAGAAAAATTACAGAAAGGACTTCCAGTCAAGGCAATCAGCAACGACATTCCAACGCTTGACGCAGAGGAGCTTGAAGCGGTTGACCTACCCGAGGGTGCGGTGCTGAATGGAGTTGAAATGCCAAAGCCTGGTGAGTATCTTTCGGCACGTCAGAAGAATGGTATTCCGTTGGGTGCTGACGAAATCTACAAGGAAACTTGGTTATGGCTTAAACAGAGAAATTGCGAAAATCTCGTAAACAAACGGCTGATTGAAGCCTACGCTCAGGCTTTTGCCCGATACATTCAATGCGAGGAGGCAATAAGCAATTACGGACTTCTCGGCAAACACCCGACAACAGGCGGTGTAATAGCCTCGCCTTTTGTTCAGATGTCACAGCAGTTTCAAAAAAGTGCAAATCTCGTGTGGTATGAGATTTACGATATTGTCAAGGAAAACTGCACCGAGCCTGTCGGTGATGATTTGAACGACACTATGGAACGACTTCTCCGTTCGAGGAAAGGATAATTATTATGCCTAAAGAAACAATCGAATTTTTCAAAGAACTGAAAAATAACAGACCCAATCTTACAGCACAGCAGTATAAGACGATAAAGGGTGATCTCCCCCTGCGGGGGAGGTGTCACGAAGTGACAGAGGGGTTGACCGACAGACCAAGCAATTAAAGGCAATGTAATTGACGCACGAAAAGGCTTACAGAAAATTCTCAACAGGAGGAATGGCAGATGAATACAACTACTGAAATGCAGCTTGTCCCGATAGACAAGCTGATACCATACGCAAACAACGCAAGAACGCATTCAGCGGAGCAGATTAACAAGCTCCGTTCCTCGTTGAGGGAGTTCGGGTTTATCAATCCTGTAATCATCGACAGGGATTTCAATGTAATTGCTGGCCATGGCAGAATTTCTGCGGCAAAAGCTGAAAATATTTCTGAAATTCCTTGTGTATTTGTGGATTACCTCACACCTGCGCAGAAGAAAGCATACATAATTGCGGACAACCGAATGGCACTTGACGCAGACTGGGACGAGGAAATGCTGAAAATTGAGATTGAAGCCTTGCAAGAGGAGGATTTCGACCTTGCTTTCACTGGCTTTGACGAAAAGGAACTCGCGAGCTTTTTCGATACCGATGAAGATGCAAAAGAAGATGATTTCGATGTGAATTCAGAATTGGAAAAACCTTGCATAACAAAGCCCGGCGACCTTTGGCTACTCGGTAACCATCGCTTGGTCTGCGGCGACAGCACAAAACCCGAAACCTACGAACTCCTTATGGACGGCAAACAGGCTAATCTTGTTGTGACAGATCCGCCGTACAATGTGAATTACGAGGGTTCAGCGGGAAAAATCAAGAACGATAATCTTGAGAACGACAAGTTCTATCAGTTCCTTTTAGATGCTTTCACTTGTATGGAAAAAGCTATGGCGAGTGACGCAAGCATCTATGTTTTCCACGCAGATACAGAGGGTTTGAATTTCCGAAAAGCGTTTGCTGATGCGGGATTTTATCTTTCGGGAACGTGTATCTGGAAGAAGCAGTCGCTTGTTCTTGGTCGCTCACCGTATCAGTGGCAGCACGAGCCGTGCCTTTTCGGTTGGAAGAAAAATGGCAAGCACCAGTGGTATTCCGACCGCAAGCAGACCACGATTTGGGAGTTCGACAAGCCGAAAAAGAACGGTGACCACCCCACAATGAAGCCAATTCCGCTTATTGCCTATCCTATCAAAAATTCAAGCATGAGCAACTGCATTGTCCTCGACCCGTTCGGAGGTTCTGGCAGTACGCTCATTGCCTGTGAGCAGACAAACCGAATTTGTCACACAATCGAGCTTGACGAGAAGTTCTGCGATGTTATCGTGAAGCGGTATATTGAGCAGGTTGGCTCGGCTGACGGTGTGTTTGTGGTGCGTGATGGAAACAAAATCCCATTTGCAGAACTGGAGGTTTCCGATGAAGAATAACCTCACGCTCGGCAGCTTGTTTGACGGCTCGGGCGGTTTTCCTCTCGGTGGAATGTTGGCAGGAATTACTCCGCTGTGGGCGTCTGAAATAGAGCCGTTCGCTGTTCGAGTGACAACTAAAAGACTGCCGCAAATGGAGCATTACGGAGATGTGTCCTCGCTGAATGGTGTGGAACTTCCGCCCGTGGATATAATCACGTTTGGCAGTCCGTGTCAGGATATGAGTATTGCGGGAAAACGCAGTGGACTTGACGGAGAGCGTTCAAGTCTTTTCTATGAAGCTGTTCGGATTATAAAGGAAATGAGGTGTGCAACAAATGGTAAATATCCCCGATTTGCGGTCTGGGAAAACGTCCCCGGAGCGTTCAGTTCCAACAAGGGCGATGACTTCCGCTGTGTCCTCGAAAGTCTGTGTCGGGTCAAGGACGAAAGCGTTTCTGTTCCTCAATTTACGAAATGGACAGCCGCAGGAAACATCGTGGCAGAGGGTTTCTCCCTCGCTTGGAGAGTCCTTGACGCTCAGTATTGGGGAGTGCCCCAGAGAAGAAAACGCATCTACCTTGTCACAGATTTTGATGGCGAATGTGCCGACAAAATATTATTTGAGTCCGAAAGCGTGTCGGGGTATTCTCACGAGGGCTTCAAAGCGTGGCAAAGAACTGCCGCCACTCTTGAAAGCGGCTCTGGAGCGACAGGCACAGTCTGCTTAAACGACCAAGGCGGCGAACGAATAGACGTGACGGAAGATGTCACTTGCACGCTCCGAGCCGAAGCACATCACCCGCCTTGCGTGATTGAGTCAGCTTCGGGATTTTGCACAGAGCATTCTTCCAAGAGCCGCAGTATCGGTTACGAGAAAGATACCTCACCTACCCTCCGTGCGGGAACTGTTCCCGCGGCTGTCTATGAAAACCATTCACAGGACACACACTACACGGAACTTCACGACATTGCTCCGACCGTTTCCTCGACCTACGGAACGGGTGGAAATAATCAGCCGTTTGTGGTTGAAAATACACGCTGTTTTGATGTGCGGTTTACATCTGAGGGAACGAAAAATGCCCGTCAGAACTGCTATGAAACTGACACCGCCAGAACGATAGATACAGGCGGTAATCACCCCGATGGAAATCAGGGCGGTGTTGCTGTTGTTGCGGTTCAAGGTTCGATGATTGGCAGAGCCGACAAGAACGGCCCGCAAGGAAGCGGAGTAAATGAGAATGTTTCTTTCACGCTGAATGCTACCGACCGACACGCTGTTGTTTACAGCACAAGCAAAAATTCTTATCACACCGAAGCCGAGGAAAACCTCGCAAATACGCTTGTTGCCACTGACTATAAAGACCCGCCGACAGTTAATTCACCCGAATACATAGTCCGCAGATTAACACCGACAGAATGTGCAAGGCTGCAAGGTTTTCCAGATTGGTGGTGTTCAAATCTTGGCACGGACGAGCCTGCCGATGAGGAGTTAGCATTTTGGAAAGATGTGTTTGAAACGCGCCGAAAAATTGTTGGAAATTCATCAAAACCGAAATCCGAAAAGCAGATTATAAAATGGCTGAAAAATCCCCACAGTGACTCTGCGGAGTACAAACTGTGGGGGAATGGAGTGGCTTTGCCGTGCGTGTATTTCGTGTTGGCGGGGATTGCTTGGATTAGTTCTTTTGATTAGGATTTCCTAGTTCAATTTTGCCGTGCTTTTCCTCAAATTTCTCAATACATTCACGGATTAAAACTATAA
>CAZKXB010000005.1:0-88358 GCA_964556595.1 uncultured Ruminococcus sp.
GTGCGGGCAGTGCGGATGTTTCGGCGGAAAAGCCCCAACGGGGCTTTTTCGACGGTCTGACGCGGTGATTTATATTCACCGCGTTTTGTTTATGGTACAGCCACGCCGTACAGTCGATTGCCGCGTTTTATCTCGCGTTTGCCGAAGCGTTCTTAGCGGAAGCGGTATATGTGCTTACCGTACTCTTGAAATTTGAAAGCGTGTTGTCATACGCCGCAAGGTAGAATACGTCAGCGGTATCGAGGAGATAGCCCGCCGCATTGCCAAGGTATGCACAGGAATTTGCCGCATAGGACGAGCTGACGAGAATATCGTAATAAGCCCTTGCCGCACGGGTGTATTTTGCCGCGTTCATGTAGGTGCTTATATTTTTGCCAAGCGTATCAAGGAATTTTCCACTGAACGAGCTTTCTGTAAGCTTGCTAATCGCGGAATTAAGCGTTGTATACGCATTTGCGGCATTATCGGCAGCGTTTGCCGCGTCGCCTATTACATCGGCATAATACTGCGCCCTGTCGGAATTGGTCTGCGCGGAGGTGTTAAGCACAGAGAAAGAGAAATCGCTCTTTGCGCAGCTTGTAAAGCTTGAAAGATAGCTGTCACATTTTGACTCAAACTGGCTGAAACTTGTAGCATTTACAACATAGTCGTAATAATCCTCATAAAGACCCTGAAGCTTGCGCAGGGCATTGTATGCCTTATTAAGTTCGCTTGTAGAGGGCTTTGCAGCGCTTACAGCAGACGAAACCGCGCTTTTTCCCGATTTTATGGACTTAAGAGCGGCAGAACCAAACGTACCCGAATAGAAAGACTTGCCCGCAGTGTCGGCGGCTCTGCTGTCAAACATGATGGCATAAACTGCGCTTCTGGCGAATGCGTCAACCTTGCCAAGCTCTCCCGCGATAGTTTCGTATGCGCTGATAAGCGCGTCACGCTCCTTGTTCTGAGCGATAACGGTCGAGGAAGAATATCCCGCCGAAACCGCAGGCGCAGCCGTAGTGGTTGTGGCGGCAGACGGTTTTGCAGTTGTGGTGGTTGCAGGCTTTGAGGTAGATGTTGCCGTGCTGCTGGACGAAGCAGGCTTTGATGTAGACGAAGCAGGCTTTGATGTGGAAGAAGCCGCACTGCTTAACTGCGTGGGTCTGGTGCTTTCGGAAGTAGAAGCCGTGGTGCTTGCGCTTGTCTGTACAGGCTCATCGGGTTTGGACTCGTCGGGCTCTGTAACATCAGCGTCGAAAGCGGTGGTATCTTCAGGCTCCGAGCCGCCCACATTCATTGTTGTGGTGGAAGATGTTGTGCTGCTTTCGGGCTTGCTTGTTGTAATCTTATCACGCGAGGAAAGCATCGAGGGAATAATCAGCGCGCAGACAAGGGCTATCGCAACCGCAACGCCAATCAGCGCAGGAACACTGAAAATGCCAAACAGCTTAAACGGCTTGCTTTCCTTTTTCTGCTTTCTCTCGGACGGTCTTTGATATTCGGGACGCTTGGGCGCACCGCAGTTGCGGCAGACAAGCTCCTTTTCGTACATATCCTGTCCGCAGTTGCGGCAATATACAAGTCTGCCAAGGTCTATTTCCGGCTCGGCGTCAAGATTGTCGCTGGGCTTAGCCTCTGCGGCAGGGGCAGACTCAGCCGCAGAACCCATAAATCCACCCGAAAAATCATCAGCGGTCTTTACAGTGCCGCCATAAGCATAACTATCGCCTGCAGACACAGGCGCAACAGGCTGGTTATATACAGGCTCTGCTTCGCTGTATTCCGAAACAGGAGCGCTTTCGGGTTCAGAAATGGGTGCATAATCCGACTGAGCAGACGGCGTATACGCAGAAAGCTCTGGCATTGACGATTCGGCAGCATAGGCTGTTGTATCCTCAACAGCTTCTGCCGTTTGTGCGTAATCGCTAAAAATAGCAGTTGCTTCTTCGGATTTTTCGTAATCGGCAGGTTCTTCCTCAAACAGCGGAATATCGCTGTCAGCGGAAGTGTTATATTCATCTGCGCTGTAAATATAGCTTTCCTCGGCAGCTTCTCCGTCCTCTGTGTATACGGGAACGGCAAAGGCGGGGGCTTCCTCGGCAGGCTGAATTTCCTCAGGCTCGCTATAATCGGCAATTTCTGTCGCGGGTTCTTCGTAAACGGGAACTGCCGCCACGGGTTCTTCGTAAGCGGGAACTGCCGCAACAGGTTCTTCATAAGCGGGAACTGCCGCTGCGGGTTCTTCATAAGCGGGAACTTCTTCTTTCGCTTCGGTAAAGACGTCACTGTATGTCGGAGTAATATCCTCTATCGGCTCATCGGTCATGACAAAGGCGTTGGGGTCCTCCGGCTCAGGCTCGGTGGGGTCAAACTCCATAGAAGCGCCCTCAATAACGGGAAGATGTCCGTTTTCTATGTACGCATTGTCTGTATCGGTGCTTTCCATGGCGAAATTATCCACCATGCGCTCTCCCGCGCTGTTTTCCTTTGTGCCTGCGCCGATGGCGGGCATTTCGGTATTTGTGGTGGGCTGATACATACTTGCAAACTGGTTTGTTATCTGTTCAATCTCGGCAGCCGCGTCATCACTGCTTACATCACTGAAATCATCGCTTTCTGTGGAAGCCGAATAATCCTCGTCCGCAGAAATTCCGCCGCCGCTCATAAATTTGTTTATCTGCTCAATATCGCTGTCGCTCATATTGGCGTAACCGTAATCCTCGCGCTCGGTGTTCCATAACGGAACATCTCCGTTTTTGGGGAGGTTGTTATATTTATCATCTGCGCCGCTTTGAAGCTGCATACCGCACTTATCGCAATACGCGCCCGATTTCTGCATATGCATACCGCAATTCGGGCAGAACACCAGCGTGCCTTTCTCGCTGTCAAAGCCGCCAACCTGCGGCATACCTGCGTTTTCGGCTGCGGGCATAGCAGAACTGTCGGCAGCCTGCTCCTGCACGGCTTCTTCCTCATCGCTCTGCGGCGGTACAGGCGTACCACATTCAAGGCAGAACTGATAACCCCTTATCAGTCTTTTACCGCAATTTTCGCAAAACATATATTATCCTCCCGTTGTGCTTTTTATGTTTTTGACAAACGCCCGTAAAAAGCGCTGAAACAACATTACAATCCATTCTTTAGTATACTATATTACCGAAAAAAAGTCAATTATTTTAATGCAATATTGTTAAAAAGAAATAACACGCCCATGTGCCTTTTGTGCATAATGCAAATGAAAAACAGCGCCGCACAAAATCCGCACGGCGCTGTAAAGCTATTCAGCCGTATAAAGCCTTAAAGCAGCGAAAAATACAAGCCCGCAAACACCCCTGCCGCTGCCGCCATAATTCCCGCTATCGCAAGGCAAAGAACAATATGCTTGGTTGTGTAATATTTTTCGGGAACATCGGGCGTACTTTCAACAGGAATAGCCCCATCATTGAAAAAGTTTTCCGCGATTGAGGGCGCAGCTTCCTCCGTTTTGGTGACAGAAGCCGCAGGTGCAGGGGGATTTCCCTCTGCCTTTGCCCCGCAAAAAGTACAAAACAAGCCATTATCGGGCATAAGATTACCACATTGATTACAATACATAAAATCATTTCCTTTCGGTATAAATATTATCTTAAATTACATTTAGTTATCCAGACCGCCATTATTGCGCACATAATCAAAAAGATACTGCTGCGCTATTCCCTCAACGCCCGCCGCGCAAGCAGGAAGCCCATCGGGATAAAACCTCGCCATAAGGCGCTTTACCCACACATCGCGCGGAAACGCGTCATGCCGCGCAAAGCCAAAAAGCAGCACGCAGTCCGCAACCTTGTCGCCAACGCCGACTATAAGCTTAAGCCGCTCGCGCGCCTCATCAAGCGGCAGCGTTTTTATCTCGTCAAAATCCACCGCGCCGCTGTTTACCTTTTCAACCGCGTCGCATATATACCTTGCACGGAAGCCCGCCCTTAGCGGCGCAAGCTGCTCCGCCGTTATTCCGCTGAGATTTTCGGCGGTGGGAAAGGCATAACCGCCCTCTGTTTTTTCGCCGAAGCTTTCGCACAGGCGCGAAATTATCCCCATTATGCGGGGAATATTATTGTTCTGGCTGATTATAAAGCTTATCAGCGTTTCAAACGGCTCTTGGCGCAAAATGCGTATCCCGCCGCTGCTTTTGCAGGCAAGGGAAAGCGTTTTATCCTCGGCAAGCCTTTCAATAACCGCGCCATAATCGGTGTCCATATCAAAATAATCCTGCCAGAACGGAATGTCCTGTGCTTTAACGTTATGCAGCGTTACGCTGCCGCCGTTTTGCGAAATCCTTATGTACCGCCCGCAGGCTATCCCCGAAAACGAGCCGTCCTCATTCTCCGTCCAGCGGAAGCACTGACCGCAGCCAAAGGTCTGCTTTATATCAAAATTGCCGCTGTTAATAGTAAAATCCATTATTTTTTTATCAAACCCCTTGATTATTTATCTTAATTATAATACAATATAGATATAAAATCAAGTAATGCAACGGCAATTTCAGATTATTATCACACATTTTTTTGAAACGAAAGGAAAGTATTATGCGCGAAAGTATTCTCACAATCCCGATTAACGAAGTATTTGAGCCGAGAGAGGGCTGCCCGATATGCGCCATGCGCAACACCGTGGAGGAGCATATCTGTGAATATATCATGGGCGCGGCTATGATGGAACCCGATGTGCGCATTGAAACCAACAAGCTTGGCTTCTGCCACACGCATTTCAACTCGCTGCTTAAGCAGAACAACCGCCTGTCGCTGGGACTTATGCTTAATACATATCTTCAGTCTGCAAGGGCAAACGTGTTTGAAAACAAAAGCATATTCTTCACAAAGGGCGCAAAGGCGAAAAAATGCAGCGAGATTGAGGAGTCCTGCTTTGTTTGCAGCAAGGTTGACTGGGGCGTTGAGCATATGCTGGAAACGCTGTTCAAAATGTTTACGGAGGACGCGAAATTCCGCAATCTGTATAACTCCCAGAAATATATCTGCATACCGCACTACAATATGCTTATGTCGCACGTTCCCACAAAGCTGGCAAAGCCCGACCAGAAGCCGTTTATCGAAGCCACCGACAAGCTTGTGGAAAACTATATAAAAGAGCTTAATGATGATGTAAACGAGTTTTGCAACAGCTTTGATTACCGCAATGCGGGCAAGCTTCACCGCGAGGATATGGAACACGTCAGAAATTCCATCGAACGCGCTATCGAGTTCCTTACATCAAGAAAGCCCGATGTTAAATAAAGCAAATCAAATTTTTGTGTATGAATAAAGGAAATGCAATATGGATATTTTAGCAATTGAAAGCTCCTGCGACGAAACAGCCGCCGCAGTAATCCGCGACGGACGCGAAATTATTTCCTCCGTTGTGGCGACACAGATAGACGAACATAAGCTGTACGGCGGCGTGGTTCCCGAAATCGCCAGCCGCCGCCACTGCGAAAGCATAGTGGGCGTTGTAAGCGAAGCACTGGAGAAAGCGGGCAAAACCGCCGCCGAGATTGACGCGGTTGCCGTAACATATGCGCCGGGACTTATCGGCGCACTGCTTGTGGGCGTAAATTTTGCGAAAGGACTGGCTTACTCGCTTGACAAGCCGCTTATACCCGTGCATCACATACGCGGTCATATCGCGGCGAATTATCTTGCCCACGCAGAGCTTCAGCCGCCGTATATATGCCTTGTCGCTTCGGGCGGTCACAGTCATATCGTAAAGGTGAAAGGCTATACAGAGTTTGAAACAATCGGCAGAACCGTTGATGACGCGGCGGGAGAAGCCTTTGACAAAGCGGCGCGCGCGATGGGATTTCCGTATCCCGGCGGCGTACATATCGACAGGGCGGCAAAGCTTGGCGATAAGCACAAATACAAGCTTCCTCACCCCAAAACCGCAAACCCGTATGATTTCAGCTTTTCGGGACTTAAAACCTCCGTCATCAATCTTATCCACAACGCCGAACAGCGCGGTGAGCAGCTTGATATAAACAGCCTTGCGGCAAGCTTTCAGTTTACGGTGGCGGATATTCTTACTTCAAAATTCGTTCAGGCGGCGCTTGACTGCGGATATAAAACAATCGCGCTTGCGGGCGGCGTTGCCGCCAACAGCGGACTGCGCGAAATACTTGAAGCAAAAGCGGAGAAAAACGGCATGAAGCTATATGTGCCGCCGCTGTCGCTTTGCGGTGACAATGCCGCAATGATAGGCTGCCAAGGCTATTATGAATACCTCGCGGGCGTAAGGGGCGGTACAGACCTTAACGCCGTTGCAACAATGAAGCTGGACAAGGTGGTATACTGACATGACAGAAACCGAAAAAATGCTTGCGGGCATGATATACGATACCTCGGACAAAGAGCTTGCAGCGCGCCGCACGCTTGCCCACAGGCTCTCCAAGGACTACAACGATACCTATGAGGACGAGGAGGAAAAGCGCGCGGAAATAATCAGCAGGCTTTTGCCTAACATAGGAAAATGCACATATTTCCAAGGACCTATACAGTTTGATTACGGCTGCTATACGACTTTTGGCGACAATTGCTTTGCCAATTTCAATTTTACAGTGCTTGACTGCTGCCCGATAACGATAGGAAACGATGTCTTTTTCGGTCCGAACTGTATGCTTGCCGCGCCCATTCACCCGCTGATTTCCGAGGAAAGGAAAATGCGCTTCAAGCCAGACGGCACAGCCTATGACCTTGAATATGCCGCGCCGATAACGATAGGCGATGGCTGCTGGCTTGCGTCAAACGTTACGGTATGCGGCGGTGTTACGATAGGCAAGAACTGCGTTATAGGCGCGGGCAGCGTTGTCACTCGTGATATTCCCGATAATTCGTTTGCGGCGGGAGTGCCGTGCAAGGTTATCCGCAAAATTACCGAGGACGATTCGATATACAATAAGCCCGAATTGTTCCCGCACAATGCAAAATAATCAACTTCAAAGGAAATAATGATGAAAAATATTGTACTTATCGGTATGCCAGCCTGCGGAAAATCCACCATAGGCGTTCTGCTTGCAAAGGCAATGGGCTACCGCTTTATTGATACGGATATAGTTATACAAAACGATACGGGCAGGCTTTTGCAGGATATAATAGACAGCGAGGGGCTTGACGCTTTCTGCATTGCAGAGGAGCGCGCGATATGCTCCGTAAACGAGCAGGGCGGCTGTGTTATAGCAACGGGCGGCAGCGCGGTATATTCCCGCTCCGCTATGCTGCATCTTAAAAAACATGGAATGATTTACTATCTTTCGCTGCCTGTTCCCGAAGTGGAAAAAAGGCTTTACAACATAAAAAGCCGCGGAATTGCCATGCGCAAGGGCGACACCATACAGCAGGTATTTGAACGCCGCCGCGCGCTTTATGAGGAATACGCCGATATAACGATTGACTGCCTTGGAAAAACATTAGAGGAAACGGTAACGGAAATAGCAGACTACCACAGGCTTGTGTCAAAGGAGTAATTATGTCAGACGATTTTACCGCAGCCTTATCGCAAGAGGAAAAAAAGCGCGGCTTCAAAAAAATATGCTTTCGGCTCGGAATAATGATGATTGTTGTCTTTATATCCAGAGGTGTGGCAAGCATTGTTCTCTCGCTTTTAGGTCAGCCGCTTGCGCGGCTTGGCGCTGATATGGCGTATGTCATAGAGTCGGTGATATCCTTCATTTTTCTGTATATCATTCCGATATCCGTGGCTGTGCCGCTGCTTAAACCTAAAAAAATGTGCGCGGAGGTTTACAAAAAGCCGCAGTATTTCGGTGCGGCTATGGGTATGTTTCCCGCATTTTACGGACTTGCGATATTCACAAATCTGCTGACAATATTTATAACAAGTCTGCTTGCGGATACCGACCTTAACGAGTCGCTGAATACGGTGAACGAGCTTTCGCCAAGCGGACTTACCTC
The DNA here is from genome assembly GCA_964556595.1 of uncultured Ruminococcus sp. Lineage (GTDB taxonomy): Bacteria > Bacillota > Clostridia > Oscillospirales > Ruminococcaceae > CAG-115. Next base: position 7,917 of record CAZKXB010000005.1, read on the forward strand.
CGCCATAGTGCTTTTGGTTCAGCTTACCGTGATAGCGCCGATTTTTGAGGAATTCTGGTTTCGCGGCATTGTGATGCAGGCGCTGCGCCCATACGGAAACGGGTTCGCGATATTTGTTTCGGCGCTGCTTTTCGGACTTACGCACGCAAATTTTTCGCAGCTTTTCTATACCGCCGTTATAGGCATTTGTCTGGGATACATCGCAATTTCCACAAAATCAATAGTCACAACCACAATTATGCACGCGATACTAAACGGCATTTCGGGTGTAATGCTGCTGTTGCTTTCCTCGGACAGCGCGCAGAATTATCTGCTTGGCAAGGGCGGTGAGGGCGACCCCGCTGTTATTGCAATGCTTGTATATATGTTCTTTGTGATTGTATTTATGCTTGTCGGCATAATTATGGCGATATTCAAGCTGCGCAAAATACGCAGATATCGGGTTGAAAAGATGTGGAATTTCAACGCCGCGCGCCGCTGGGGAATATTCCTGTCGCGCGCAAGCGTTATTATAATGCTTGTTCTCGCCGCAGATACGCTTACCTTCAGGTATATCACAACCGCCGTGTACAGGCTGATTTCAGGGCAGCTATGAAATTATCCGATAAATTTTACTGCCTTGTAAAAATTACCGCCGCTTTCTGTGCGGCACAAGCGGCAGGCATTGTGCTTATGTATCTGCTTGGCGGGCTTGCCGATGGATATTGGTACAATATTCTGCTTAATGTGATATGCACGCTTGGCGCGAATGTTGCCGCGTTTTTACTGATTTGCGGCAGGGAAAAGCTCCCCAAAAGCAGCAACTATGCGCCATGGGAGCTTCCCGCAATATTTTTCGGGGGAGTATTTCTTGCCTGTCTTGCGGGATATCTTACAAAGCTGCTGCCTGTAAGCGGCGCAACCGCCGCACTGCCGCAGGGAAACGACCTCGTATTCTACGCCGTATATACTCTGATACTATCGCCAATAGCGGAGGAAATCGCGTTCAGATGGGCGGCGCTGCCGTATCTGAGAACCGCGTTTGGCTTTTACGGCGCGGCGATTATCTCGGCGGCGCTGTTTGCGGGTTATCACATGAGCCTTTCGCAGCTTCCGTATACATTTGTGCTTGGATTTTTCCTTGCCGTTGCCGCACAGAGAAGCGGCAGCATAATTTGCTGCATTGTTCTGCACGCGCTTAATAATCTGCTTACGCTTGGCGCGGCGCTGTCGGATACCTTTGCGGCGATAATGGATTTTGCGCTGCCGATATTAGGAACGGCGGGGATAATCGCCATAATCGCAGCGCGCCGATACTTACCCGATAATACAAATGACTGAAAAGCTAAGTTCTTTTCAGTCATTTTGTTATATATGAGCTTTATTTAAGCAGACCGTTCCACTTGCGGTAATCGGGGAAATAGCGCTCCAGAAAGCCGTAGAAGCGCGCTGAATGGTCATGATGCCAATAGTGAGCATACTCATGCCACAGCACCGAAAGCACCGTTTCGCGCGGATACGCCATAAGCCGCGAGTTGATGGAAATATGTCCGCGCGTGTAGGAGCAGCTTCCCCAGCGCGTTTTCATATCCTTTATCAAAATGCGGGTAGGCGGCGCTTCAAGTCCGTTCTGCCGCAAAACACCGCGAACCTCACGGTCAAGTTCCTCTATAAGCTGCGCAAAGCCCTCATTCGCCCACTGCTTAAGCATCTCCTCCGCCAAATCGGGGTGCGCCGTATATACGCGGATTTCGTTCTGCTCCAACGCCACGCGCTCACTCATATTGCGAAACACGCGCACGGGGTATTCCTTGCCCAGCCAACGCATTTTCTCCGCCGTTATCTCGCTGTGCTGCTCGCGGGTCTTAAGCTGCTGCGCAGCCTTTAATATAAAATCCGCGCGCTCGGCAAGTATTTCCTCAATACGCTTGACGCTGACCCTTGTGTTTGCCGAAACATAAACAACGCCGTCCGCTTTTACACGCATATTGACATTTTTCACGCGCTTTCGGGTAAGTCGGTATTCTATCGTGCGCCCATCGGGCAATTTAAGCGTCGCCATAATATTTCCCTCCGACCGCAAGTTTTGCAGGATTTCCACACTACCTATACGACTGTACACGCCGCACACAAAAATCCCCCCGAAACTCGGAGGGATTTGCTTTAGCTCAGATTAAACAAGCTCAATAATAGCCATCTCTGCTGCGTCGCCGCGGCGAGGACCAATCTTGTAAATTCTTGTGTAACCGCCGTTCTTGTCTGCGTACTTGGGAGCGATTTCGTCGAATACCTTCTTCGCAACATCTTCCTTAGTAACGTAGGAAAGAACCTGACGCTTGGTGTGAAGCGTGTTAGCCTTGCCGAGTGTAATCATCTTCTCAGCCTCTGCACGAACTTCCTTCGCGCGTGTAACAGTGGTTTCAATCTTGCCGTTCTCCAGCAGATATGTTACCATGCCTCTAAGCATTGCTTTTCTGTGGTCGCTGGGTCTGCCCAGCTTTCTTGTACCTGGCATTTTTATTCTCCTTTCAATAGGAATTCGGTTTTATTTGCCAACCGTGTATCAGTTATTGTCTTCAGATGGTGTTAAGTCAAATCCAAGGGAATTGAGCTTGGACTTTACCTCGTCAAACGACTTCTTGCCGAGGTTTCTGACCTTCATCATATCCTCAGGGGACTTGTTGATAAGGTCGTCAACGGTGTTGATGCCTGCCCTCTTAAGGCAGTTGAAGGAACGAACAGAAAGCTCAAGCTCCTCGATAGTCATTTCAAGCAGCTTGTCCTTGCGGTTTTCTTCCTTCTCAACCATCAGTTCGGGCTGCTCCGAATCATCGGACAGCTCTGCAAAAAGCTTAAGTCTTTCGATAAGGATTTTAGCCGCGTAGGAAACAGCCTCCTTAGCGGAGATTGTGCCGTCAGTCCAGATTTCGATTATAAGCTTCTCGTAGTCTGTTCTCTGACCTACACGGGTGTTTTCTACGGTGTAATTGCACTTGAGTACGGGAGTGTAGATACTGTCAATCGGGATAACGCCGATAACAGGCTGAAGCTGCTCCTTATTCTGCTCGGCAGAAACGTAGCCTCTGCCTCTGTCAAGTGTAATGTCCATGTACAGCTTAGCGCCTGCACTCAGCGTTGCGATATGCATTCCAGGGTCAAGAATTTCAACCTCGCTGTCGGTTTTGATATCGCCGGCTGTAACCCTGCCCTCGCCCTCTGCTTCAATGTAGATGGTCTTGGGGGCTTCGCCGTACATTTTTGCTCTGAGTCCCTTGATGTTGAGGATTATTTCTGTAACATCTTCTTTAACTCCGGGAATAGTTGAAAATTCATGCTGAACGCCGTCAATCTTGACAGAAGTTGCAGCCACACCCGGTAAAGAGGAGAGTAAAACCCTTCTCAGGCTATTGCCCAAGGTGTTTCCGTATCCGCTCTGGAGCGGTTCCAGAACGAACATTCCATAAGTTCCGTCGGATCTTAATTTAGAAGTCTCAATATTGAGCTTTTCGATTTTTTCAAGCATGGTAACCCTCCACAAGTTCTCGTCTGTTAATTATCCTGTGCTTATTGTCGTATTCGCTGTTAATTTTAAATCACACTCTGCCTGTGCCTTTACTGTTAAGTATTGGCACAGTCCGCGGAATTTAAACAGCGGGAGCAGATCATGAATTAAAAATAACTGCACTAAACATCTGTATGCGTTGACGCTATTATTTAGAATACAACTCGATAATTAAGTGCTCAGCGATCTCGAAATCAAGTTCCTCACGCTGGAAAGCACGGAGTACCTTTGCGGTGCCTGCTTCCTTATTTACTTCAAGCCACAGGGGAGTAATTCTGCCGCCTGCAACCTCAGCAACCTGCTCAAACTTCTTGCTCTTTTTGCTGTTCTCTCTAAGGGAGATAACATCGCCAACCTTAACTCTGTAAGAGGGGATATCAACTCTCTTGCCGTTCACACAGAAATGACCGTGAGAAACAAGCTGACGCGCCTCGCGGCGTGTGCATGCAAGACCCATTCTGAAAGCAACGTTGTCAAGACGGGACTCCAGAAGCTTTATAAGGTTCTCACCAGCGATGCCTTCCATCTTTGTAGCAAGCTCGTAGTAGTGGTAGAACTGCTTCTCGGATACGCCGTAAACGAACTTCAGCTTCTGCTTTTCCTTAAGCTGCAGACCGTACTCAGACTCCTTCTTTCTTCTGTTGCCGCCAGGGTTTCTGTTGGACTTCTTATCATAACCAAGAACTGCGGGGCTCAGGTCGAGCGCTCTGCACTTCTTTAATATGGGATCGCGATTAACTGCCATTGTTAAATTCCTCCGTTATTCTAAAATTAGTATCGGCACTGAAGCTGCCGACGCCGAGCAAACGTAAGCTCGGTTATCATCTGTTATACACGTCTTCTCTTGGGGGGACGGCATCCGTTGTGAGGGATAGGTGTAACGTCCTTGATAAGTCTTACCTCAAGACCTGCTGCCTGAAGCGCTCTGATAGCTGCCTCACGACCTGCACCAGGACCCTTTACAAATACTTCAACCGTTTTAAGACCGTGTTCCATAGCTGCCTTAGCAGCAACGTCTGCCGCTGTCTGAGCTGCGAAGGGGGTGGACTTTCTGGAGCCTCTGAAGCCGAGTCCGCCTGCGCTTGCCCAAGAGAGAGCGTTGCCCTGAAGGTCGGTGATGGTAACGATTGTATTGTTGAATGTGGACTGGATATGTGCAGCGCCGTTTTCAATATTCTTGCGCTCGCGGCGTCTGCGAACTACCTGCTTGCCCTTTGTTGCCATTAAAATACCACCTTTCTCGTGTGATTACTTCTTCTTGTTTGCAATAGTCTTCTTAGGACCCTTGCGAGTTCTTGCGTTAGTCTTTGTGCGCTGACCACGGCAGGGAAGACCCTTGCGATGACGTGTTCCGCGGTAGCAGTTGATTTCAACCAGACGCTTGATATTAAGTGCAACTGTTCTTCTGAGGTCGCCCTCTACAACATAGCCCTGGTCGATAACTTCACGAATTCTGTTTTCTTCGTCGTCGGTGAGATCCTTAACACGGGTGTCGGGATTTACACCAGCCTTAGCCAGAATATCATTTGCAGACTTTCTGCCAATGCCGTAAACATAGGTCAAGCCAATCTCTACGCGCTTTTCCTTGGGCAGGTCTACACCAGCAATTCTTGCCATATTTTTTCCTCCTCTTAATTGGGAATCAGGACCGATTAGCCCTGTCTCTGCTTGTGTTTGGGTTCAACACAAATAACCATAACTTTGCCCTTGCGCTTGATAACCTTGCACTTGTCGCAAATGGGCTTAACTGAAGGTCTTACTTTCATTTAGATAACCCTCCTTATAGGTTTGTTTACTTTGCCGCAATCACTTGGCACGCCATGTGATTCTGCCTTTAGTCAGGTCGTAAGGCGACATTTCAACGGTCACTTTGTCACCGGGCAGTATGCGAATGAAGTTCATTCTCAGCTTGCCGCTTATGTGAGCCAGTATCTTATGACCGTTTGAAAGCTCTACCTTGAACTGTGCGTTGGGAAGAGCCTCAAGAATTACGCCTTCAACTTCCAATACATCTTCTTTAGACAAGCTTTTCACTCTCCTCGGCGATGCTTTGCTTACTCAGCGCATTAAGTGCGCGTCGAAGTCCTTTGTCCGTCATGGCGGTGAAATCCACCGTCAAGTCGGTTTTACGGATATGTTTTTTGTTTTTGCGTTTGGGCTTGGCAAGCTTTCGTTCCTTGCCGTCCGCGATATACACATACCGCTCGTCAGCTCCCGTAACAGCGAACCAACTGCCGCTGTCATGCCCTGCGGAGCTTATAACAACCATGCCTGAAACAAATTCCATCATCAATGCTCCGGTAATGTCAAAATAAGCGCCTTGTCATTTGTAATGGCAACGGTATGCTCAAAATGACAGCTAAGGCTTCCATCGGTTGTAACCACTGTCCAGTTGTCGCCGAGGACATTAACCTCAGGAACATTGGTATTGACCATCGGCTCTATTGCGATTGTCATACCCTCAACCAGACGCGGACCGCGACCCGCCTTGCCGAAATTGGGAACCTCAGGGTCCTCGTGCATATCCCTGCCCACGCCATGTCCGATAAACTTGCGTACCACCGCATAGCCGTAGGACTCAACGTGCTGCTGGATTGCGTTTGAGATATCGCCCACTCTGTTTCCCGCAACCGCCTGCTCAATGCCCTTATAAAGAGCCTCCTCGGTAGCTTTCATCAGCCTTTCGGCGTCATCGGATACCTTGCCGACCTTAAAGGTCTTGGTATTGTCGCCCATAAAGCCGTTAAGCTCAGCGACAATGTCGCAGGAGATTATGTCGCCCTCCTTCAGTATTCGCTTCTTGGAAGCGATACCGTGGATAAGTTCGTTATTGATTGAGAAGCAGTTGTGAGCGGGAAAGCCGCCGTAGCCCTTACAGGGGCAGCTTCCGCCCTTTGACCTGATATAATCGTCAACGATTTTATCAAGCTCCCATGTGGAAATGCCGGGAGCGACGCTCCTGCCCGCAAGCTCAAGAGCCTGCGCGGCAAGTTCGCCCGCCTTAAGCATAAGCTTCAGTTCGGTTGGATTTTTAATTTGAATCATGCTATCACGCCTCTTTATCAGCCATTAACAGCAGCAAGAGTCAGCTTTGAGGTTTCGGCGATTTCTTCCTGTCCCTCTACTGTTACCAGCTTGCCCTTTGCGGCATAGAAATCCTTAAGGGGAGCTGTCTTTTCGTGATAGGTTGCAAGGCGGCTGAGCACGGTTTCGGGCTTGTCGTCCACTCTCTGAACAACCTTTGCTCCGCAAGCGTCGCAAACTCCCTCAACCTTGGTGGGCTTGTACTCTATATGATAAGAGTTTCCACAGCCCTCGCACACACGTCTGCCCGACATTCTGGAAGTAATCTTCTCATCGGCAACGTGTATTTCAACAACCTTGTCAATCTGAACGCCCATCTTCTCAAGTGCCTCAGCCTGTGAAACAGTTCTGGGGAAGCCGTCGAGGATAAAGCCGTTCTTTGCGTCGTCCTGAGCAATTCTGTCCTTGAGGATACCGATTACGATTTCATCGGGAACAAGGTCGCCCCTGTCCATGCACTCCTTAGCCGCAAGACCTGCGGGCGTGCCGTTCTTAACTGCCTCGCGAAGCATATTTCCTGTGGAAATTGCGGGAATATTAAGCGCATTGCAGACAACCTCTGCCTGTGTGCCCTTGCCCGCGCCTGGAGCGCCTAAAAAAATCAGATTCATAACGTACTCCTTTTCGCAAAAATGTTGTCAGGATTATTCAAGGAAGCCCTTGTGGTGACGCATCATCATCTGGCTTTCAAGAGAGCGTACCGTTTCAAGAGAAACGCTTACAACGATAAGCAGCGTTGTACCGCCAAGGCTTACATTGCTGAGCGCGGGAACGCACATTGAAAGAATGATGGGGAATATCGCGATAATGCCAAGGAATATCGCGCCTATCAGCGTTATCTTGTTGAGAGAATTGTGGATAAAATCGGAAGTGGGCTTACCTGGTCTGTATCCAGGGATTGCGCCGTTGTTCTTCTTCAGGTTATTTGCAATTTCAACAGGATTGTACTGAATGGAAACATAGAAATAGTTGAATGCGATGATGAGCAGGAAATAGATTATAGCGTACAGCGCACTTCTCTGGCTGAACAGTCTTACAAAACCGTCCCAGAAACCGTCGCCCGTACCGTCTACTCCAAAGAAGTAGCAAATAGTCTGCGGAAGGCTCATCAGCGACATTGCAAAGATGATGGGCATAACGCCTGCCATCGCAACCTTAATCGGAATGTGAGTGGACTGACCGCCATACATCTTTCTTCCCACAACGCGCTTAGCGTACTGCACCGGAATACGGCGCTCTGCATTTGTCATGAGAATTACAAACCATACCAGCGCAAGGAAGATGATTATTGTAACAAGTACCCAGATGATATTCTTCATATCACTTGCGCACAGCTTAACAAAATAATCAACTACGCCGGGGAGGTTTGAGATAATACCTGCAAACAGTATCATGGAGATACCGTTGCCAAGTCCCTTTTCATTGATACGGTCGCCAAGCCAGATAATCAGCGAAGCGCCCGCAACGAAGCAAGCAACGATAACGATTGCCGACAGCAAGATAGAAAAATCATCTGAGCCGTTAGCGGAACAGTACTTCAGCACGGAATTTCCTGCCTCGTCCTGAGTGTTGGCAAGCGTGAAGTAGAACGCGATTGCCTGGAACAACGCAATAGCCAGCGAGGTAATCTTGGTTATCGTGTTTATCTTCTTGCGGCCCGCATCACCCTCCTTGGAGAGTCTTTCCAGCGGAGGGATTGCAACAGTCAGCAGCTGAATGATAATCGACGCATTGATGTAAGGCGTGATTGACATTGCAAGCAGCGTACCCTTTGAAAGCGAACCACCCGTCATAACATCAAGGTAGTTAAGCAGGGAAACATCGCCGACCATGCTTTGGATAGCGGCGCTATCCACAAAAGGAACTATAATGTTAGAGCCAAAACGAAAAAGAATGATGATAAAAAGTGTGTACAAAATCTTTTTACGAAGCTGGGCGTCAACCCATGCGTTGCGCAAGACTTGGAACATTAGATCACCTCTGCCTTTCCGCCTGCCTTTTCAATTTTTTCCTGTGCGCCTGCGGTGAACTTTGCTGCCTTTACTGTAAGGCTCTTTGTAAGCTCGCCGTTGCCGAGAACCTTAATGCCGTCCTTTGCGTCCTTGATAAGACCGCAAGCCTTAAGAGCTTCAGCGTCAACAGTTGCGCCAGCCTCAAAGCGCTGCTCAAGTGCAGATACATTTACGGTAGCATACTCTGTTGCGAAGATGTTGTTAAAGCCTCTCTTAGGCATTCTTCTCTGCAGAGGCATCTGACCGCCTTCAAAACCGGGTCTGATAGAGCCGCCGGAGCGAGCCTTCTGACCCTTGTGACCCTTGCCGGCTGTCTTACCGGTGCCGGAACCGTGGCCACGACCGATACGCTTAACGTCCTTAACAGAACCTGCTGCGGGCTGTAATTCGTAAAGCTTCATTACTTTGCACCCCCTAGTAATTTGGTATTAGAATTTAATGTGTTATCAATCAAACCTCTTCAACCTTTACAAGGTGAGCGATAGTCTTGATTTTACCCTTTGTAGCCTCGTTATCGGGCTGTGTTGTTACAGAATTTACCTTGCGCAGACCAAGGGAATACGCAGTGGCAATCTGATTCTTCTTGCAGCTGTTGAGCGAGCGTACAAGTGTGATTTTAAGAGCCATTGTAATACTTCCTTTCCGTCTGCTTATAAGATTTCCTTGACGGTCTTGCCTCTGAGAGCAGCAACTTCCTCTGCTGTTCTAAGCGATGTAAGACCCTCCATTGTTGCACGAACAACGTTGCAGGGGTTGTTGGAGCGCAGGGACTTTGTACGAATGTTCTTGATGCCAGCCATCTCGATGACTGCACGAACAGGGCCGCCTGCGATAACGCCTGTACCATCGGGAGCGGGACGCATCAGAACTGCGCCTGCGCCGAATTTACCTGTAACCTCGTGAGGAATTGTTGTTCCCTTAAGAGCAATCTTGTGAAGATTTTTCTTAGCGTCTTCAATGCCCTTGCGGATAGCGTCGGGAACTTCGTTAGATTTACCCATGCCGAAACCAACTACACCGTTGCCGTCGCCAACAACTACAAGTGCGGAGAACTTCATGATACGTCCGCCCTTTACAGTCTTGGAAACACGGTTTATAGCAACTACCTTTTCGGCAAGCTCATAATCATTTGCATTTAAAAGTGCCAAAGTGTTAGTCCCTCCTTCTTAGAAATTAAGTCCGCCTTCTCTAGCGCCCTCGGCAAGAGCAGCAACTCTGCCGTGGTATACATAGCCGCCTCTGTCGAATACGACATCGGTGATGCCTGCTGCCTTTGCCTTTTCGGCAATCATCAGGCCAACCTTCTTAGCAGCCTCACAGTTTCCGCCGAAGCCCTCAAAGCCCTTTTCGGTAGAGGAAGCAGCGGCGAGTGTAACACCCTTTACGTCGTCGATAATCTGAGCGTAAATGTGCTGTGAAGAACGGAAAACATTAAGACGCGGGCACTCTGCGGTACCATTGATCTTAGCGCGGACACGCTTGTGACGGCGAAGTCTGCTCTTATTCTTGTCGATAACTTTAACCATTTATTTTCAGTCCTTTCATTCTGGGAATTACTTCTTACCCTTGCCGGCTTTACCTTCCTTGCGGCGGATAACTTCGTTGGCGTACTTAATGCCCTTACCCTTATAAGGCTCGGGAGGACGCTTGCCTCTGATTTCGGAAGCAACCTGACCAACCTTCTGCTTGTCGATACCTCTAACGATAATCTTGTTGGGTGCGGGAACCTCCAGTGTGATATCGTCAGTATCGGAAACAACAACATCGTGGGAGAAGCCGAGGTTCATAACAACCTGCTTGCCGTTCTTTGCCACTCTGTAACCAACGCCGTTGATTTCAAGCTCCTTTGCGAAGCCCTCGGTAACGCCGATTATCATGTTGTTGATGAGTGTTCTTGTAAGTCCGTGGAGGGACTTGTTTACGTTCTCGTCATTGGGACGCTTAACGATTACCTCTGCGCCCTCCTGAGAGATAGCCATGCGGCTGTTGAACTCTCTTGTAAGTGTGCCCTTAGGACCCTTTACTGTTACTACTGAACCGTCGATTTTTACATCTACACCTGCGGGGATAGCAACAGGCTTATTACCAATTCTAGACATGTTACTTTCCTCCTTACCAGATGAACGCAAGAACTTCGCCGCCGACATTAAGCTCGCGAGCCTTCTTGTCGGTCATGATGCCCTTGGAAGTGGAGATGATTGCGATACCAAGTCCCTTCATAACCTTGGGCATATCCTTGCAGTTTGAATAGATTCTCAGACCGGGCTTGGAAACACGGCGAAGACCTGTGATAACCTGTGCCTTTGTGTCTGTGTACTTGAGTGTTACTCTGATGATACCCTGCTTGTTGTCATCAATTACCTTGAAGTTCTTGATGTAACCCTCATCAAGAAGGATCTGAGCGATCTGCTTCTTCATGTTGGAAGCGGGAATGTCAACAGAAGCGTGCTTCGCAGAGTTAGCGTTACGGATTCGTGTCAGCATATCTGCGATAGTATCAGTGATCTGCATTCGTTTACCTCCTGTTTGATAGCCGTTACGGAGTCAAGTTGTCCGTCGTACTGTCATGATTTACCCTTTCGGGCAGTATATGTGGAGCAGATTTGCATTCATAAGCATCGTTGAACACATCTCAAACTCCAAAGCCGAGCTTTATTCGTAGCCAAAAACCCGCCCGGCGAGGGAACAAATTTGTTGAACCTGATAATAAATCGGTCCTGTGCAGCTTACCAGCTGGACTTCTTCACACCGGGAATCTGACCCTTATAAGCAAGCTCTCTGAAGCAGATTCTGCAGATACCGAACTTGCGAAGGTATGCGTGGGGTCTGCCGCAAATCTTGCATCTGTTGTAGGCACGGGTGGAAAATTTGGGAGCTCTCTGCTGCTTAGCAATCATTGACTTCTTTGCCATAAGTTTTCCTTCGTCCTTTCTTACTTCTCAAACGGAGCGCCCATAAGGCTGAGCAGCTCTCTTGCTTCTTCATCAGTCTTTGCGGTTGTGATGAAGTTGATGTCCATACCTCTTACAGCGTCAATCTTATCATACTCAATCTCAGGGAAGATGAGCTGTTCCTTAAGACCCATAGAGTAGTTGCCTCTGCCGTCGAAGGAATTGGGGTTGATGCCTCTGAAGTCACGAACACGGGGAAGAGCAACGTTGAACAGTCTGTCGAGGAATTCGTACATGATATCGCCGCGCAGTGTAACCTTAACGCCGATAATCTGACCTTCTCTGAGCTTGAAGTTAGCAACAGACTTCTTGGAGCGGCAGGCAACAGGCTTCTGACCTGTAATCATGCCAAGCTCGTTCATAACGTTCTCGATAATCTTCTGGTTTTCCTTTGCTTCGCCGCAGCCAACGTTTACAACGATTTTGTCAAGCTTGGGGGTCTGCATAACAGACTTGTAACCAAACTTCTTGAACAGTGCGGGAGCAACGGTTTCCTTATAGAATGTTTTCATTCTTGCCATTGTTATTACTCCTATCTGACAGCCGGATTTTAATGGGCGCGGGGCGCGCCGCATTTCTTATATCCGACCTATCTCCGGGCAATATCAGTATTTCAGCTCTGCGCCGCAGTGCTTGCAAACTCTGATTTTCTTGCCGTCTTCAATCTTGTGAGCTACTCTTGTAGTCTTATCGCACTTGGGGCAAACAAGCATAACCTTGGAAGCATACATTGCACCCTCAGCCTGAACGCGGCCGCCGAGCTGACCTGCCTGTCTGGGCTTAACGTGCTTTGTAACCATGTTTACGCCTTCAACGATAACCTTGCCTTCCTTTGCGGAAACGCTGACAATTTTACCGGACTTGCCCTTTTCGTGGCCACTGATAACCTTTACGTTATCGCCAGTTTTAACATTTAAGTTATTCATTCGGGGCTCCTCCTATTAAAGTACTTCGGGAGCGAGGGACAGGATCTTTGTGAAGTCCTTGTCGCGAAGCTCTCTAGCTACTGGGCCAAAAATACGAGTTCCCTTCGGATTTTTGTCCTCCTTGATAATAACCGCTGCGTTCTCATCGAAGCGGATATATGTTCCGTCGTCGCGTCTGAGACCCTTTGCGGAACGGACGATAACGCACTTAACTACGTCGCCCTTCTTAACAACGCCGCCGGGTGTCGCTTTCTTAACGGAAGCAACGATTACGTCGCCGATATTCGCATACTTTCTGCGAGTACCGCCGAGCACTCTGATACACATAAGCTGCTTTGCGCCGGTGTTGTCGGCAACATTAAGCAATGTCTGCATCTGAACCATGGCTTATAAACTCCTTTCGTTTCTGTTACGCGCCAATTACTTAGCACGCTCGATGACGTTAACAAGGCGCCATCTCTTATCCTTGGAAAGGGGGCGAGTTTCCATGATTTCAACTCTGTCGCCGATTCCGCAAGTGTTCTGTTCATCGTGTGCCTTAAGCTTGATTGTACGCTTTACAATCTTCTTGTACAGAGGATGACGAACGTTGTCCTCGATGGCAACGACGATAGTCTTGTCCATCTTGTTGCTTACTACCTTACCAACTCTGGTCTTTCTTAAAGCTCTTTCCATTAGTTCTTATCCTCCTTCCTCAATTGTTTGCCTGAAGCTCGCGCTGACGCTGAATGGTCTTAATGCGCGCGATATCCTTCTTGACAGCCTTTATTCTTGTGGGGTTATCAAGCTGGTTTACTGCAAGCTGGAAGCGCAGATTGAAAAGCTCCTGCTTAAGTTCAGCGAGCTTTGTTTCCAGCTCTGTTTCTGAAAGATACTTGATTTCCGATGCCTTCATTAAAGCTCACCTCCGTCTTCCTTCTTTACAAACTTGCACTTGATGGGGAGCTTGTGCATTGCAAGACGCATAGCCTCGCGTGCGGTCTCCTCGGGAACGCCGGCAATCTCAAACATAACTCTGCCGGGCTTAACCACTGCTACCCAGTGGTCGGGAGCGCCCTTACCGGAACCCATTCGGGTACCGAGTGCCTTACCTGTTACAGGCTTGTCGGGGAATATCTTTATCCATACCTGACCGCCACGCTTGATGTAACGCGTCATGGCGATACGGGCAGCCTCAATCTGGTTGGACTTTATCCAAGCAGCCTCAAGAGCCTGAAGTCCGAACTGACCGTTAGTAACCTTGTTGCCTCTTGTAGCAACACCGGAACGGCGACCTCTCTGAACTCTTCTGTACTTAACTCTCTTTGGAAGCAGCATTATTCGTTACCTCCTTCTTTTTTAGCCTCTCTGGGTCTGCGGGGGCGACGATCGTCGCGACCTCTGCCTGCCCTGTCATCACGGCGGCGTCTGTCGGGACGCTCTGTTCTCTGTGCGGGGATTTCGCCCTTAAGAACTTCGCCCTTGTAAATCCATACCTTAACGCCGATAACGCCGTATGTTGTGTTTGCTCTTGCTACGCCGTAGTCGATATCAGCACGCAGAGTCTGAAGCGGGATTGTACCCTCGTGGTAAGACTCGCTTCTTGCGATTTCAGCACCGCCAAGACGACCGCTTACCATGGTCTTGATACCCTTAGCGCCGCTCTTCATTGTTCTGCCGATAACAGACTTCATAGCGCGTCTGAAGGATACACGACCCTCAAGCTGCTGTGCAATGTTCTCTGCAACGAGCTGAGCGTTCATGTCGGGGTTTCTTACCTCGATAATCTTAACGTCAACCTTCTTGCCTGTGAACTTCTCAAGCTCAGCCTTAAGCTTATCAACCTCTGCGCCCTTAGCGCCGATAACCATACCAGGCTTTGCGCACTCGATAGCTACTGTAACCTTATCGCCGCTTCTCTCAATCTGGATTGAGGGAACGCCAGCCTTGTAAAGCTTCTTCTTAAGAAGCTCACGAATTTTGTAGTCCTCAACAAGTGTATCACCAAAGGTTGCCTTACCCGCAAACCAGCGAGAATCCCAATCCTTGATTACACCCACTCTGAGACCGTGTGGATTAACCTTCTGTCCCATTGTTATTCTCCTCCTTATTCTGCTTCCTTGACAACCAGTACGATGTTGGACGTTCTCTTGAGAATTCTGTGAGCGCGTCCGTGATCCTTAGGTCTGATACGCTTAAGTGTTACACCGGGTCCTACGTTGCATTCAGCAACATAAAGACGGCTTGCGTCCATGCCGTGGTTATTCTCTGCGTTTGCAACTGCGGACTTAAGCAGCTTTGCAAGAGGCTCGCACGCGGACTTGGGTGTGTTGTTGAGTATTGCCATTGCGTTTTCAACAGGCTGATTTCTGATAAGGTCAAGCACTATGCCAACCTTGCGGGGAGAAATACGAACCTGTCTGAGTTCTGCTCTAGCTTCCATATTTCTACCTCCTTACTTCTTACCTGTTGTCTTGCTTCCTGCGTGACCCTTGAAGGTTCTTGTAGGAGCAAATTCACCAAGCTTGTGGCCAACCATGTCCTCTGTAACGTATACAGGAACGTGCTTTCTGCCATCGTGAACTGCGAATGTATGACCAACGAAATCAGGGAATATTGTAGAAGAACGGCTCCATGTCTTGAGAACCTTCTTTTCGCCTGCCTCGTTCATCGCAAGAACTCTCTTCATGAGAGCTTCCTGGACGTATGGTCCTTTTTTGATGCTTCTTCCCATCTTAATAAATTCCTTTCAAGTTACGTTGCAAGTTAACGAGCAGCGGTTACGGCCTGCCGTTTTACGCACAACTTTAATAATGATGTGCAACGCTGTTCTTATTAACAACAACTTTTCGGTTAAATTACTTAGTTCTTCTCTTAACAATAAACTTGTTGGAAGCCTTCTTGGTAGAACGTGTCTTGTAACCAAGAGCGGGCTTGCCCCAAGGTGTAACAGGTCCGGGACGACCGATGGGGGACTTACCCTCACCACCGCCGTGCGGGTGGTCGTTCGGGTTCATTACAGAACCGCGTACTGTGGGTCTGATACCGAGGTGACGTGTTCTACCTGCCTTACCGAGGTGAACGTTCTCGTGATCGAGGTTGGAAACAACACCGATTGTTGCCATGCACTCCATAGGAACGTATCTCATCTCGCCGCTGGGCAGACGAATCATGGCAAGCTTGCCTTCCTTACCCATAAGCTGAGCCATATTGCCTGCGGAGCGTACAAGCTGTGCGCCCTTGCCAGGGTGAAGCTCAATGTTGTGGATAACAGTACCAACGGGGATATCAGCCAGTGCAAGTGCGTTGCCGGGCTTGATATCAGCGTCGCTGCCTGCGCGAACTGTATCGCCTACGTTAAGTCCATCGGGAGCGATGATGTATCTCTTTTCGCCGTCCTCATACTGAACGAGAGCGATAAACGCGGAACGGTTGGGGTCGTACTCAAGAGTCATAACAGTAGCATTCATGCCGAGCTTGTTTCTCTTGAAGTCGATAACGCGGTATTTTTTTCTGTTACCGCCACCGTGATGTCTTACGGTGATGCGGCCGTAGCTGTTGCGGCCTGCTGTCTTCTTAACGGGCTCTAAAAGGCTCTTTTCAGGAGCTACTTTAGATAAGCCGCTGTAATCAGTAACAGTCATGCCACGACGGCTGTTATTGACAGGCTTGTAAGTCTTAATAGCCATTGTATTTCACTCCTTACTTAAATCATTCCATCGAAGAACTCGATTGTCTTAGAGCCTTCTGCCAGAGTAACGATTGCCTTCTTCCAAGCGGAAGTGTAGCCTTCGTTTCTGCCCATTCTCTTCTTTCTGCCGCGAACGCTTACGGTATTAACCTTAGCAACCTTAACGCCCTTGAACAGCGCTTCAACTGCCTTTGCAATTTCAATCTTGTTAGCGTCCTTTGCAACCTTGAATGTGTACTTACCGGCAGCAAGACACTCCATGCTGTGCTCTGTAATAATGGGCTTGATGATGATATCCTGAGCTGTCTTTACCATTATGCGTACACCTCCTCAAGCTTCTCCACAGCGCCCTTTACGATAACGAACTTGTTGCAGTTGAGGATATCGTAAACGTTGAGGGTATTAACCTGTGTGGTCTTTGCGCCCTCAATATTTGCTGCGGACTTGATAACCTTGTTGTCAACGCTGTCCAGAACGATGAGAGTCTTCTTCTCAGCGCCCAGAGCCTTGAGCATTGCAACCATGGTCTTTGTCTTGAACTCGTCGGTCTTGATAGCGTCAACAACAATCATCTCATTGTCAGCAACCTTGCAGGACAGTGCGGAAAGCATAGCCAGCTTCTTAACCTTCTTGTTCATTGTAAATCTGTAAGAACGGGGCTTAGGGCCGAGCGCGATACCACCGTGTCTCCACTGGGGAGCGCGTGTGGAACCCTGTCTTGCGTGACCTGTACCCTTCTGTCTCCAGGGCTTCTTGCCGCCGCCGCTTACCTCTGTTCTGGTAAGTGTGGACTGCGTGCCCTGACGCTGATTTGCGAGATAATTCACAACAGCGGAGTGCATTGCGGTCTTGTTAGGCTCAATGCCGAAAACTGCATCGTTAAGCTCGATTTCGGAAACGACCTTACCCGCCATATCTACTACGTTAATCTTTGACATGATAGTGTCCTCCCCTCTTAAGCTTTAACAGCGTCGCAGATTGTAACAACGCCGCCCTTAGGTCCGGGAACAGCGCCCTTTACAGCGATAAGGTTGTTTTCAACGTCAACCTTAACAACTACGAGGTTCTGTACCGTAACCTTTTCAGCACCCATGTGACCTGCCATGCCCTTGCCCTTGAAAATTCTTGAGGGGCTGGAGCAAGCACCCATAGAGCCTGCCTGTCTTACAACAGGACCAGAACCGTGGGTTTCGTCAAGTCTGTGCTGGTTGTGACGCTTAATAGCGCCTGTGAAGCCCTTACCCTTGCTGGTACCTGCAACGTCGATTACGTCGCCCTCAGCAAAAACGTCAGCCTTGAGAATATCACCGATATTCATACCGGAGATATCATCAAAACGGAACTCCTTAAGGGTTCTCTTGAACGCTACGTCATTCTTCTTGAAGTGACCTGCCATAGGCTTGTTCACGTGCTTGGGCGTAACGTCGCCGAAGCCAAGCTGAACTGCCTCATAGCCATCGTTTTCCGTGGTTTTCTTCTGAACCACTACGCAGGGACCCGCTTCTATAACAGTTACGGGAACGACCTTGCCTGCCTCGTCGAAAATCTGCGTCATGCCGATTTTCTTGCCGATGATTGCCTTTGTCATTTAGGCTTTCCTCCTTTTGGTTATTGGTTGGGGCTTTCGCCTCAACATGACCAAGCACCGCGTGGTGCATGGTTAGTGGTTGACCGTAGTCAACATAACTCCAATGCTCTATATCAGATGTCCATTGAAATTTCTACGCCTGCGGGAAGCTCCAGTGTCTGAAGCGCCTCAACAGTCTTTGCGGAAGGACGGATAACGTCTATAAGACGCTTGTGAGTTCTCAGCTCAAACTGCTCACGGCTGTCCTTGTACTTGTGTACCGCTCTCAGGATAGTAACAACTTCCTTGTTTGTGGGAAGCGGAACGGGACCTGCTACTCTTGCGCCTGTGCGTGTTGCGGTTTCAACAATCTTCTTAGCTGCTGCGTCAACAACGCTGTGCTCGTAGCCCTTAATCTTGATTCTTACCTTCTCGTTTGCTGCCATTGATTTTTCAACTCCTTCTGTAGTTTGATACTGGCAAAAGCTTGTTTTGAAAAATCCACTGTACCGTGTGTTTCATCTTTCCGCCATGTGCCGTTAGTTATCCGAAACCTTTCAGACACTTTAACAGCCGAAGCGAAGGTCAAAACCCGCGTTTTCTGTAAATCTTCTCCGCCCGATTTCAAACCGGACTTGCTCCATCGAAATTACCGCGTAAACCGCGCAACCTCCGATTTCAACGCCTATGCCGTCTTATAATGGGTATAGCGATAGCTACACACCCGCAAAACTAATTGTACCATATCCTTAAGCTAATTGCAAGAACAAATTTCGCACCCGCAAGAGAAATTTCAATGAATTTTTGCCGCAAAACTATGCAACTTGCACAAAACGCTCCAAAAACGCTGAACGCAGCGCAATATTACGCAGTAATATGCCAATCTGTATATTTTTTTAGAGCGGTTTAGAGCGTTATACTATTATAATATAAACACGCCGACTACCGCGCCAGTCCGTTAATTGCCTGTGCAATAATCTGTGACCACCGTTCCGTCAGAATATCCTCGTCAACCGCCGAAGCGAGATACCCGCCATGCCTTTTGTCATCGGTAAGACCGCTGAGTTCGCTCACCATAGGCACGCCCACCGCTATCACGGGCACGCCCGCATATGCCGCCGTCAGCGCGGAGGATTTCTCCGTCACACCAGAGCCAGGCTGTATTCCCGTATCCGAAACCTGCACGGTTCTGCCAATTCTGAGAGGATTTTCGCACGCAAGCGCGTCAATCGCCAACACGCACTCCGCGCCAATTTCCCTCGAAACCGCGCGAACCATTTTCGCGGTTTCAATGCCCGTGTTTGCGGCGATATCCGTTTCCACCGCGACAAACCGCCTGTGCGCGCCGCCGCAGGCAATCCCGCGAACCACCCGCGCGCCAAGACTGTCATGCATTATATCAGGATTTCCCAGTCCCGCCGCCAAAATTATGCCTTTTCTGGGTAAAAGCTGTTCAAGCGCCTTTTGCAAAAGCATGGCAACCGCGTGTTCGGTCGGCTCACCCTCAATTGTGATATACCTGCCAGCCGCCTTGCCGATACGCGCAGCGTCGCCCGCAGATATCCGCACATCGGTTATAACCGCCGCGCCAAACCTTCGCCGCAGCACTTTTGTCCCCGATATTGAGCCAACGCTTTTCGCAGCTTCCATAGCCAATCCCGTTCTGTGCATATAAACCTCCCGCTTTTTCAAGCCCAACCGCAAAAATCCGCAACGTTTTTGCGGAAAAAATTTTTCAAAAACTATTGCAATTTTAGATAAGTTGTGCTATAATAAAGTGTATTATGAGAAAAAATAAACCGAGCTTATAAAATCTTTCCCTTTACGGTTGTATTTTTGGTGAATATAGATAGATTTCCCATAAAAATCGTAAAAATACAGAGTAATACGCTCGTAATTTGATACGGAGGTGAAATACCATGGCAAACATTAAGTCCGCTAAGAAAAGAGTTCTGATTGCAAAGCAGAGAACAGAGGCAAACAAGGCTGCCAAAACAAAGCTGAGAACAGTTCTCAAGAGAGCACGCGCTGAGGAGGCTGACGCTGCTGCTGTAAAGACAGCCGTAGTAAGCATTGACAAGGCTGCCGGCAAGGGTCTTATCCACAAGAACAAGGCTGCCCGTCTTAAGAGCCAGCTTGCCAAGAAAGCTAACGCTTCTGCTTGATTTCCTTACAAAGGATAGTTCACCCGCTTGCCTTATCGCCGGCGGGTGCTTGTTTTTTGCTGAAAAATGCCGCCATATACAAAAAAACAGGCGGCGTGAAAGGAGAAAAATATATGAGAAGAACAGAAAGAGAGATAACAGATATCGGCGAGATACAGCGTATTCTGGACGATGCAAGGGTTTGCCGCCTTGCGCTTATTGACGGGGAATATCCCTATGTAATTCCGCTTTGCTTTGGTTATACGCTGGAGGGCGGAAATCTTGCGCTTTACTTCCACAGCGCCACGCAGGGCAAGAAGATAGACCTGCTTAAGGAAAACAACAGCGCCGCGTTTGAAATTGACAAGATGGGTGAAATAGTACACAGCGACGTTGCGTGCAGCTTCACAGCGCCCTACGAATGTATCACAGGCAAGGGAACTGTCGATATCATCAACGGCATAGAAAAGCTTACGGGTCTTAACTCCATAATGAACAAGTACGCGGGCGCAGGCGAACACAAATACAGCGAGCAGTCGCTTAACAGCGTAGCTATACTTAAGCTTACCGTTGACGAGTTCTGCTGCAAGGCGCATAAAGTCTGATTTTGCGGATTAAATAAAATTCAAGCCCTGTGCCATTACGCACAGGGCGAATTTTTATGTGACTTAACTTTTACTTCTCAGGCTCGGATACCTCTGCATCGGGAGCGTTTTTGCGCACGCTTTCAATGCCGTTTACGCAGCTTGCCTTAGCCTTGTAGCCCTCGCTTGCAAGGATAGGCTCGCCGTTCTTCGCCTTCAGACGGAAGCGGAACTCGCCCGCGTTATCCTTGTAAATCTCAAACTTGGGGCATTTTGCAGCCTCTGCGCCCTCAACAGTCTGGTCCTCAACATTTGCGATGGGAGCGTTCTTCTTGACGCTTTCAACGCTGTTTCTCGCACTTGCAAGCGTGTTGAACACCTCGCCGCCAACGCCGATAATCTCGCCGTTGCCTGCCTTAAGGCTGATTGTAAAGCCTGTCTTTGTTTCCTTGATGATAAATCTGCCCATTGCTGTATACCGTCCTTTCTTTATGCGGAGAAATTCCCCGCAACTTCTTATAGTACAATTATAACAACAAATGGACCTCTTGTCAACCCTATTTTCAGCATAACCGCCAATTAAATAGCATGAATTTACCAAAAACCACAAATAATTCTTTTCATTTAGGCGCCGCGTCAAAGCCGCAGCCCCTTACGGCAAAGCCATTAAATAAAACAGTTGCAATTTTTTATGAAATAGGTTATAATGTTATTTATAAGACTATTCCTTATGCAAGGAGAGGATTGAAAGATGAAGCTGATTTTTGCTATCATAAATAATGACGACAGCCATGCCGTTTCCACCGCGCTTACCAAAGAGGGATTTCAGGCGACAAAGCTTGCCTCCACGGGCGGCTTTCTGATGGCGGGAAATACAACCTTTATGATATGCTCCGATGATGATAAGCTGGAGCAGGTTATCGAGGTAATCAAGCGCCACAGCCATAAGCGCAAGCAGTTTGTACCAAACTCTGCAAGCTACGGAATGGGCAGCTATGCAAGCTTCCCCGTCGAAGTACCCGTAGGCGGCGCTACTATATTCGTAACAAATATAGAAAGATTTGAGAAAGTATAATGCGCCTTTACGGAAAAGAAACGCTTAAAAAGCAGCTTGACAGCTTTGCCGCAGAGGGCAGACTGCCGCACGCCATACTTCTTTGCGGAGAGCGCGGCTTTGGCAGGCTGGTTATGGCGAACTATATCGCAAAGCTGTTTATGTGCGGCGCGCCGCCTTGCGACAACTGCTCCGTCTGTGCCAAGATAGACGCAGGCGCTCACCCCGATGTTATCTTTGTAAAAAGAGAATGCGGCGGCAAGTACAATCTTGACGAAACAGGCAAAAACGGACTGGTTTCCATGCGCCGCGTGATGGAGAGCATTGTTATAAAGCCAAATGACGGGGATATAAAGCTGTATATCTTTGAGGACGCGGACGAGATGTCCGTGCAGATACAGAATACGCTGCTTAAAACCATTGAAGAACCTGCGCCGTTTCTGCGGTTTGTTTTTATCTGCCGCAGCACCGAGCCGATTATAGAAACTATCCGCTCGCGCGTTACGGAGTTTGACGTACCCGCGCCATCAATTGAGGAATGTGCGCGCTGCCTTACCGACAGCGGAACGCCTAAAGACAAGGCGGCAGAGCTTGCCGCGCTTATGTCGGGAAATATAGGCAAATGCCTTGATGTGCTTTCGGGTGGGGGAGATACTCCGTTTATGGAGTGCGCAAGAAAAATAGCGGGCGCTGTTGCGCAGAAAAACGGCTATGCCGCCGCTGCCGCTATCTCCGAGCAATCGGGCAGAGAGGAATTTGGCGCGGTGCTTGGCTATCTTACCGAGATACTGCGGGACGCATTAAGCGCGCGCTGCGGCGGCGAGCTTTTCTCCTGCGAAAAACAGGAGGCAAGGGCGCTTGCCAAAACGTTTACAGAAAATCAACTTCTGGACAAACTGGACGCTGTGTTTGCCATAAGCGCAGACGCGGCGCTTAACCTTAATATGCCGCTTACCGCGTCATATCTTATTTCAAAACTGTTATGAGGGATTTATGGATAATTATTTTACAGAAAAAATAGCGCCAAAGAACAAGCCTGAGGGCGCAAACGCAAACGCAAATACAGATTTCACTGCGCCCGAAAAGCAGGATAAGCCCCGCCACGAGCGCCACAGCAAGCCACACACCGAAAACAGCACCGCAGCAAGCAGCGGAGCAGAGGTCGAAATTATCGGCATACGCTTTAAGGACGTGGGCAAGGTATACTACTTCTCGCCGAACAAGGTGCAGTTCAAGCAGGGAGAAATGGCGATAGTGGAAACCGCGCGCGGCGTTGAATGCGGCGAAATCGTGCTGGCAAACCGCATGGTTGCGGAAAACAGAATTGTATCACCGCTTAAAAGCATAATGCGCAAAGCTACCGCGCAGGACGAAAAGCAGCTTGCCGAAAACCGCAAAAAAGAAAAGGAAATAATGCAGGTGTTTTCGGATAAAATAGCCGCGCATAAGCTGGATATGAAGCCTATTGACGTGGACTGTACATTTGACGGCAGCAAGATACTTTTCTATTTTACATCTGACGGCAGGGTGGATTTCCGCGAGCTTGTAAAGGACCTTGCGGGAATATACCGCACCCGAATAGAGCTGCGGCAGATTGGCGTTCGCGATGAAGCCAAAATGCTTGGCGGTCTGGGAATTTGCGGCAGACCGTTCTGCTGCTCCAGCTTTCTCGGCGAGTTTCAGCCTGTTTCCATCAAAATGGCTAAAGAGCAGTCGCTGTCGCTTAATCCGACCAAAATTTCCGGCACCTGCGGCAGACTTATGTGCTGCCTTAAATACGAGCAGAACTGCTACGAGGACTTTCTGCGCACCACGCCCAAGGTTGGCGCGTATGTGGAAACCGAGGAGGGCAGAGGTCACGTTGAAGATGTAAATCTGCTTACAGGCATACTAAAAATAAAGCTTGACAAAAAGCCCGATGTGCCGCTTGTTGTGAAAAAGGACGAAGTAAAGGTTATAAAGGACGGTCAGGTAAGACTAAGCAAGGACGAACTGAGAGCGCTTAAGCAGCTTGAGGATAAATAAGGCAAAAAATTGCAGTTAGTTGTGCCTTTGTCTGTATTTCACATTAAATTCGAGTTTTATTTGTAAAAATAAACACTTGATTTTTTCTGAAAATATGATACAATATAGTACAGGGGAAAACAAAACGGTATTTCCCGAAATATATAAGGAGGTATACCACAATGGCATATGTAATTAGTGATGAGTGCATCGCTTGCGGCGCTTGCGCAGGTGACTGCCCCGTTGGCGCTATTTCTGAGGGCGACGGCAAGTACGTTATCGACGCTGACGCTTGCATCGACTGCGGCGCTTGTGCAGGTTCCTGCCCCGTTGGCGCTCCTGTTGAGGGCTGATACTTAGCTTCGGCTGAATAAAGCGGCGATTTTTCGCCGCTTTTTATTTTTACGAAACCGCGTGTGTTATCAGTAAGTTCCGCGCACGGCTATCGCATTTCTGCACGGCACAAATAAATCCCCTCCGATTTACGGAGGGGATTTGCGTTCAGCTTAAAATCAAGCCTTTTTGTGGTTTCTTCTGTTCTTCCACCAAATCCACAGCGGGCCTGCAAGGCATACGGAGGAGTAGAAGCCTACCAGCATACCGATAGACAGCGGTATAGCGAACGACAGCATGGAGGTTACGCCCATAAGCGCGCACACAATTGCAATCGCAAACATAGCCGTTACCGTAGTTGCAGTGGTGATTATAGAACGCGACATGGTCTGGTTGATACTCAGGTTTACCAACTCTTCATCAGTTGCACCGCCGCACTTTGCGCGGTTTTCACGCAGACGGTCATAAATGATAATGGTGTTGTTGATGGAATAGCCGAGCAGCGTAAGGATAACCGCCATAAAGTTGGAATCCAACGTCATGCCGCAGAAAACGTATACCGCGTATGTGATTATTACGTCATGCAGCAGGCAGCAAATTGCGATTACGCCCGCAGACCAGCCGCCGATTTTTCTGAAGCGGAATGCGATATATATTACCAGCAGCACAAACGCCGTTACAACCG
The DNA here is from genome assembly GCA_964556595.1 of uncultured Ruminococcus sp. Classification (GTDB taxonomy): domain Bacteria; phylum Bacillota; class Clostridia; order Oscillospirales; family Ruminococcaceae; genus CAG-115. The sequence continues at coordinate 32,472 of CAZKXB010000005.1, forward strand.
CAATTACACAGTTAATAAAGAACAGATAGCCCGAAGCCGCGCTGACGTTTGTTGTATCGACATTCTCAATGGAGTTGTCGGGGAACTGCTCAACAAGTGCGTCGGATACGGCGGCAAGCATATCATCGTCCATCTTTTCATCAGCCGCGAAGGAAATTACGATAGTGTCAAGACCGCCCGTAAAGCTTGTACCCGTTGTAACAGTGGGTGTAGGCGTGCCGAGAGCCTTTACAACAGACGCAATCTCATCGGTGTCAACCTCGCCCTGATAGCTGTAAGTGACCATTGTACCGCCCTTAAAGCGAATATCAATCTCCGGAGGAAGAATAAACGAGAATATAACAGTCAGCGCAATTACCGCTGTGGAAATAATCACAAACACCTTTGTTTTCTTTACAAAGTCGATATTAGTTCTTGCGGGAACGCTGACAGCCGCAACGGACTGCTTGCCTTTTTCGGCGATATCAACAGCTTCCGCGCTCTTTTCGCCGCGGTAAAGCCACGGCTTTCTGAATACTCTGAATTTTGAAAGAGATACGGTCATAAGCCTTGTAGCCCAGCAAGCCATTATAAAGTTCATTATAACGCCCACAAGCAGCGTAAAGCCAAAGGAGTATATCGTACCATCGGTGGTTACGCCGAACATTGTTCCGAATACCGCCATAAGGATAACAGCCACTATCACAATGGTGAGGTTGGAGTCAAGGATAGCCACAAAGCCTCTCTGGAAGCCGTTCTTTATAGCACCGTCAATGGTTCTGCCCGCTTTAAGTTCCTCGCGGATACGCTCGGCGGAAATAACGTTTGCGTCAACGCCCATACCGATAGAAAGGATAATACCCGCGATACCGGGCAGGGTAAGCGAAGCGGAATCGTTAAAGGAGAAGAAGCCTGTAATCGCCGCAAACATACCTGCAACCTGACCGACAAGCGCAATTACCGCAACAAAACCAGGCAGACGGTAGTAGCCAATCATAAACACCGCAATAACGGCGAATGCAATAACTCCCGCAATAGCCATGGCGTCGCGCGCGCCCGTTCCCAGAATAGGCGAGATGGTGGAGAGGTTCTCTATCTCCAGCTTAAAGGGCAGCGAGCCGCCGTTAATCTTGTTGGCAAGGTCCTGTGCGGGCTGCGGGTCGGTATATTCATTGGAGGTAATGGTAGCCGTGCCGCCTGTGATTTTCTGGCTTACCTTGGGCGCGGAAATGCAGATATCGTCCATCCAGATGGAAATCTGCTTTTCGACAAGTCTGCCCGTAGCTTCGGCAAAAGCCTCGCCGCCCGCTTCTGTAAGATCAAGCACTACAACATATTGGTTTTTGTCCTGATCATAGGAAACATAAGCCTGGTCAACGTCCTTACCCTCAAGTATTATGTTTTCGGTAACACCTGTGGGCAGTCCGTCTTCATCAACCTCATACTGCTCGCGGAAGGTAAGCAAAGCTGTTTCACCAATTTCGTCCACCGCCGTCTTGGGGTCAAAATCGGTATCGTCAGCCTGCCACGGGAAACGCACGATAATGGTGTTGGTTGTGCTGTCCGTGTATACCTCGTAGTCGTTGATGTTCTTGTCGATAAGTCTGGTTTCTATTATCGACTTTGCCGCGTCAAGGTCGCGCTCTGTTATTTCGTTTTCTGCCGCATAATCCTCAGGCACGCCGAAAGTAACATTAACGCCGCCGCGGATATCAATTCCCCATCTTATATCGTCAATACCCCAAATGATATGCGTTTCCGTATCACCGTAACGGGTGCTTACACCAACGGTCGTCAGAAGCGTAAACGCGATAATCAGGATAGCAACAATAAAGAAAACGGGTTTTGTAATTCTGCTTTTCAATTTGTTTCACTCCGTTTCAAAATTGCTTGGCGGTAGCCGCCGCTTATTCAAGACAAGGCATAAAGCTTTGAAAAAGACGATAAAACCTCAGTCTATACCAATTATTTATTATAATATATTTTGTCAAAATAGTCAATAGCAAAACACAGCTTAAAGTGTAATTTTCTGAAAAACCGCCGCTGGATTTTTGGATAATTGCGGCAAAAAAATAAATAAAACCGTTTTTCGCTTGACTTTTATTATAAATAGTAGTACAATATAGGATAACCGTTGAAAACGGCGGCAAGAAGCGGGCGCTGCGGCATACCTGTATGTATGCGGGCGTTTTGCGACAAGCCATATCCGTAAAACGGCAATAAAACCGACCTTTCGGCAAAGACGCGCCGCGTCCCGAAAGAAATAAAAATGAACGGCGGGGCATTTGTTCAGCCCTGTTAGGAAAGGAAGTTCACAATGATTAAAGTAACACTGGCAAACAACGAAGTAAAAGAGTTTGAGTCCGCACTGCTTGCGTTTGACGTTGCAAGAGAAGCGGGCGAAGCAAAGACCGCGTGCCTTGCGGAAATCGACGGTACGGTATGCGACCTGCGCACCGTTATCGACAAGGACTGTACCGTAAAATTCCTCACATTTGCGGACGAGCAGGGAAAGCGCTGCTTCAACCACACCGCCTCCCACATTCTTGCTCAGGCGGTAAAAAGACTTTACCCCAACACAAAGCTTGCAATCGGTCCTGCTATCGAGAACGGCTTTTACTATGATTTCGATTTTGAGGAGCCTATAAACGCTGACGCGCTGCCCAAAATTGAAGCCGAAATGAAGAAAATCGTAAAGGAAGCTATAAGACTTGAACAGTTTACAATGGCTCCCGATGAAGCTATAAAATATCTTGAAGAACAGGGCGAGCCGTACAAGGTTGAGCTTTGCCGCGAGCACGCCGACAAGGGCGAGGCTATCAGCTTTTTCAGACAGGGCGATTTCACCGACCTTTGCGCAGGCCCGCACATGATGTCCACCTCCCCGATAAAGGCGTTCAAACTTACGTCTGCAACAGGCGCTTACTGGCGCGGCAGCGAAAAGAACAAGATGCTTACCCGTATCTACGGCACAGCCTTCCCCTCAAAGGACGAACTTAACAGCCATCTCACCGCGCTTGAAGAAGCTAAAAAGCGCGACCACAACAAGATAGGCAGAGAGCTTGAATACTTCACAACTGTCGACGTTATCGGACAGGGTTTGCCTGTGCTGCTGCCAAAGGGCGCAAAGGTTGTTCAGATTTTGCAGCGCTGGGTTGAGGACGTAGAGTACAAGCACGGCTGTCTGCTTACCAAAACTCCGCTTTTCGCAAAGCGCGAATTTTATAAGATTTCGGGACACTGGGATCACTATCTTGACGGTATGTTCATAATGGGCGACCCCTATGATGAGGAAAAAGAGTGCTTTGCACTGCGCCCGATGACCTGCCCGTTCCAGTATCAGGTATTTCTTAACAGGCAGCGCAGCTACCGCGACCTGCCTATGCGCCTTACGGAAACCTCCACACTGTTCAGAAACGAGGACAGCGGTGAAATGCACGGTCTTATCAGAGTAAGACAGTTTACAATCTCCGAGGGACACTATATCCTCCGCCCCGAACAGCTTGAGGAAGAATTTTCTCACTGCCTTGAACTTGCAAAGTATATGCTCGGTACGGTTGGACTGCTTGAGGACTGCACCTTCCGCTTCTCCCAGTGGGACCCCGCAAACCCCAAGAACAAGTACGAGGGTACGGCAGAGCAGTGGGAAACCGCACAGGCTACAATGAAAACAATCCTCGACAACCTCGGCGTTGAATATACAATAGGTATAGACGAGGCTGCGTTCTACGGCCCTAAGCTTGATATCCAGTATAAGAATGTATACGGCAAGGAAGATACCCTTGTAACAATCCAGATTGATATGCTGCTTGCGGAAAGATTTGGCATGGAATATGTCGATACTGACGGCACAAAGAAGCGTCCGTATATTATCCACCGCACATCGCTTGGCTGCTTTGAGAGAACCCTTGCATATCTGCTGGAGAAATACGCTGGCGCACTGCCGCTGTGGATGTCGCCGGAGCAGGTTCGTATTCTCCCCATTACCGACAGAGCAAAGGAATACGGCGAGAGCATTTCCGAAAAGCTTGAAAGCATGGGCATACGCACCTCCGTTGACAACAGAAACGAAAAAATCGGCTGGAAAATCCGTCAGGCTCAGATTGAAAAAATCCCCTACTTCTTCATCGTGGGCGATAACGAGGTTGAGGCAAACACCGTTGCGCTGCGCTCGCGCAAGGACGGCGACCTTGGCGTTTCCCCGCTTGACGAGGTAATAAGCAAAATTGTTACAGAAAACGCAGCAAAGACCAGATAATCACAAATACAGAGAGGTAATCACGTTATGACTAACCATCTTACACCCGAAGAATTGAAAACCTTCAACCATGCGCTTGAAGAAAAAATCTCCGCGGCGGTGGGGGATAACAGCAAATGGAAGGAAGTACTTCCCGACCTTATGGCGGCAGATGTCTTTGTTGTGGCTCAGGTAGCGGACAAGCCCGACGCGAACGGCAACAAAATGCTTAACCTGCTCTCCATGACCAACAAAGAGGGACTGCGCGCAATTCCGTTTTTCACATCTCCCAGAACAATGAGCGTTCTTGCAGGTCCGCAAAGAAAAACCTTTAACTGTATGAAGCTGAATACCGTGAAGCTTTTTCAGGCAATAAAGGGCAAAACCGCGCTGCTTAATCCCGGCACGCCCAAATGTTCTAAAATCTTTACCCCCTTCGAAACAAACCTGCTTGTAATGGAAAACCTTGACAAGCTGCCAAAGCCCGCCGCAAAAAATACGGCTGAACAAATCACAGCAGAAGAAACAGAATAAACAAATAAAGCGGCGGAGAATATATTTCTCCGCCGCCTTTGTTATAAGTCGTCAGCGTCCTGCACGGGCTTTTCATAAGGGTTTTCGGGTACGCCCGTATACATTCCCTGCGGGTCGGTTCTTGCCGATTTCATCGACAAAAATCCCTCCAGCCGCTTGTTTATGCGCTGTATCTTTTCGGGGGAAGGCTTATCATTCATTATATAATCTTTCCTCTCTGCAATAATAAAAAGGCGCACGGGACTTCCTCTGCGCCCTTTCATATTCTGCGCACCGCGACGCTTTTAATCCGCGCTATTTTTTGCGCATATCGTTGGCGGTATATACCACCTCGGCATAAATCGCCGCAACAATTTGATAAAGCTCTTTGGGAATAGTTTCTCCCGCGTTAAGCATAACAAGCAGAGCGGCTATGCTGTCATCGCGGTATATTGGCACGCCCGACTCGTCCGCAATATTGACAATGCGCTGCGCCAGTTCGCCAAGTCCTGACGCAACCACAACGGGCGCATAGTTCATATCGGGATTATATTTAAGCGCCACGGCAGCGTTCTGCCCATATACGCGCTTGTTGTTTGCCGGCGGCTTAGGGTGTTTTGCAGACATAAAACGTAAGCTCCTTTCCTGATAAGGCGCAGCCTTAAACTCTTGTGTTCAGCGTTGTGCGCTTGTCCACTATTTTGGGGAATATCTCGGTAAGATTATGCGGAGTTTTAAGCGGCGCAGTTTCAAACGCGCGCGTGGTATATCCGATATTGCGGATAACCTTGTTTATTCTCTCCTTCATGGGGTCAACCTCTTTTTCAAAGCGCGGCGGATAAAGCAGCGCAAGATTAACCTCATCGCCAAGCGCGTACATATCCAGCTCAAACCTGCCTATGCTCTCAACGTCAAACGTAAGAAACAGGTGGTAATTTCTCTGCGTTCCCGGAGTATTGTTGGGATTGTTCTCATCATTGTCAACCCAGAGTTCTCCAAACGCCTTTGTGCCGTCCACATCAAGCGGAAGTATATAATGCGCAAGCGGAGTAAATACGCCAGGCGCGTTAAGCAGGCTTTGCAGCAGATTTGTGGCGTTGAAGCTGTCAAGCGATTTAAGCGCGGGGTGGTTGATATTCTGCTGAATAAACTCCGTAAGGCTGTCAAGCGTTGAGCTTACAGGCGGACGAACACCGTGCTGCGGAAGCTCGTTTCTCAGCGCCATCTGCTCTATAACCTCCACAAAAGCGCCGTACAGCCGCTCTCTTACAGGAATATCGGGCATAGAACGCAGCATTTCGTTAAGCTTGTCTATTACCTCCTGTATGGTGTTAAGCTTTGCAAAATCTGCCTCAAACGCCTTGTACTGCTCGCCCGTTTCATCATGTACAAACAAACCCTCAACAAGACCCTTAAGTGCGTCCGTGCCGCTTAGCTTTCCGCGGGAGTATGCAGCCAATATACTCTCTATATTATAGCCGCTGTGCTTCAGCAGGGGCATAAAACTCTTTTCGCTCATGCTGTCAAACAGGAATTTATTGTAGCCTGTCAGAATATCTTCGGCATTTTCGCCAAATTCACCCTCTCCAGTTTCGGCAAACTGCTGAACTTCTTCGCCAGAACCAACAAAATTTGAATTTTTGCCTGTCAAATTGCCGTCAAGAGGTTGATTTTGTGAAAGATTTGTAGTATAATTATCTAAAGGTGTATCTGCACCCGGCTTGTTAATGTCGCTTTTTGAAAAAAGTGCCGAGTAAAGCCGCTGAAATGAGTTCTTAAGAGAATCTCTCAATGTGCCTGAGGATATCTGCGAAAGCAGCAGATTAAAATATTCCTTGCACATATACGGACTGTTGTTGTACCTTGACAGATTATGTACTATCAAGGGGATAAGCATCTGGGTCTTGTCATCGTTAAGCAGGCTGCCGCTTACGTCTTTAAGTATCGCAAGCGTCTGGGTCTTGAGATAGTCGAAATAATTTTCGGCGTCGTCAGCGCCCCACTGCTGTGACAAATCCATAAGCTTAGCCGAGAGCTTTTCGTTGGGAGAAAAATACTCCGACAGAAATTTCATGTTAGCACGCAGCGCGCCAAGTATCTCACCTTTGTTCTGTGCAAAGTTCAGCGATTTCAGCAAATTGCCGATAAGCTCCTTTGTGGCAGGGTCGGTGGTGGTTTTGGCGACCTCTCGCAGAACATCATAAAACTCATGACCGCTGAACATTGTGTTCTGCTGCTCCTGGTTTTGTATCTCCTCTACAAGCTGGTCGGGGGTGACGTAAAGCTCTTTCGCAAGGTTCTCAAGCTTTCCGTACAGCTCCGTGTGACCTGTGATAAGCGCCTGATTAAGAACCTCGACATTAAGCAGGTCCTTAAGGGTTTCAACCGCAAGGGTCGGGTCTTTTGCAACCTGAACCGACAGCGGTATAAGTTCGCGGTTGCCCATTTCAAGACGGCTGCGCGCGCCCGCGTCAGAGGAGCCTCCAGAACCGCCGACGCCCGTAAGCTTTACAACGTCAAACGGCTCGGTGTTTTCGTCCATAGGACGTGAGCTGTAATTGTAGTTTTTAGCGGTGATTGGGTTATTTATCTGAGGAATTTGTGCCATCGGCTTCACTTCCTTTCATATAGTATCTTCTACTATTGTAGCATAAATTCTCGGAATAATAAAGTATTTTTTGAAATATTTTTGCAAAGCAAAATAAAATAATGGATTTTGTGCAGAAATGCACATCGGAAAGGACTGTTATTATGGCAAGAATCGAACCCGGAATGGAAGCAATGCTTGACATGTACTTCTACGAAACAAACTCACTTCTTGAGCAGCTTGACGAAATTCTGCTGAGGACAGAGCAGGCTAATTGTTTCGACAGCGAGGATATCAAGGAGATTTTCCGCATAATGCACACTATCAAAGGCTCCTCTGCAATGATGGGCTTTGATAACCTGTCGGTGCTTGCGCATAAGGCTGAGGATATGTTCTTCGTAATCCGCGAGAACCCCGACCTGATTACCGACGTAAGCTTTGTATACGATTTGGTATTTCAGGTTTCTGACTCCTACAAAGCGCAGATTGAAGCTATTCAGGGCAACGAGGACGGCGAGTTTGAAAGCATGGATTTCTCCGACCTTATCGACAAGCTGCTTAAGGCGCGTGATATTCTGCTTGGACAGGAAACTGCTGCCGCCGAGCCTGAAAAGGCAGCCGGCACGCCTGCCGCTGCAAACGCACCCGCCGCTAACAACGGCGAAACCGTTGTAAGAGTATTCTTTGAAGACGGCTGCCAGATGGAAAATCTGCGTGCATTCCTGCTTGTAAATACAATAAAGGACGAGTGTTCCCACCTTGAATATGAGCCTGCGGACGTTGAAACCAACCCCGAATCCTCAAAGGCAATCATCGAAAAGGGCTTCCTGCTGAAATTCAAGGCTATTGACGATACAGATTACGTTATAAAGCAGATTGAAAGCGCGCTTAACGTTCAGTCTTATGAGATACTGTCTGTTTCGTCCGAACAGCATGAGGCTGCCGAAAGCAAGCCCCAGACAGCCGCTGCCGCAGCAGAAACAAAGCCAGAGCCTGCAAAGGCTGAGGCTGCTCCCGCCGCAAAAGACCCCTCGATAGAAAAAGCACAGGCTGCCGTTGAAAAGGCACAAAGCTCCACAGGCGGCGTACAGCAGGTGCAGAAGCAGAACCTTATCAGCGTAAACCTCGCAAAGCTGGACGCGCTGCATGATATTGTCGGTGAGATTATAACCACCGAGTCCATGGTTATCTCCAACCCCGACCTTGAGGGACTGGAACTTGAAAGCTTCAGCAAGGCTGCAAGACAGCTTAGAAAGCTTACAAGCGAACTTCAGGATACCGTAATGTCCATCAGAATGGTACCGCTTGCGGGCGTATTCCAGAAGATGAACAGAATTGTCCGCGATATGAGGAAAAAGCTTGGCAAGAACGTTGATTTTGTTATCGAGGGCGAAGATACCGAGGTTGACAAGTCCATCGTAGACAGCCTGCAAGACCCGCTTATGCACCTTGTAAGAAACTGCATGGACCACGGCATAGAAGAAAACGTTCAGGACAGAATTGACGCAGGCAAGCCCGAAAAGGGTACGCTAAGACTTGCCGCAACCAACAGCTCAGGCGAGGTTATAATTACCATTTCTGATGACGGCAAGGGTATAGACCCCGACAAGATCATGGCAAAGGCGAAAAAGCAGGGTCTGCTGACAAAGCCCGAAAGCGAATATACCACCAAGGAAATACAGAATATGATTCTTCTGCCCGGCTTCTCCACCAACGAACAGGCGACAGAATTCAGCGGCAGAGGCGTTGGCATGGACGTTGTTAAGGCTAACGTTGAAAAGTGCGGCGGCTCTATCAATATAGACAGCCAGAAGGGCAAGGGCACAACCTTCACAATCAAAATCCCGCTTACGCTTGCCATTATTGATGGTATGGAAGTAACCTGCGGCGATTTGGTATTCACAGTGCCGATTTCCACAATCCGCGAAAGCTTCAAGGCAGAGGAAAGCCAGGTTATCCGCGATACCGACAACAACGAGATGATTATGATAAGAGGTATCTGCTACCCGATACTGCGAATGCACGAAAAATTCGGCATAGAAACGCAGGTAACAGGTCTTACGGACGGTATCCTGCTTCTTGTGGAAACAGAAAACAAGAGCGTATGTATCTTCGCTGACAAGCTTATCGGCGAGCAGCAGGTTGTTGTTAAGCCGTTCCCGAAATATCTTGCAAGATATAACATCAAGAGCAAGGGACTTTCAGGCTGCACCATAATGGGCGACGGCAGCATTTCGCTTATCGTTGACACCAATACGCTTATCGGATAAACAGGAGGGACAGATATATGACAAACGATGTAATTAAAGAAGCTGTTGCAAGACAGCAGTCGGGAGATAAAAAAGCCTCCGCCGAAAAACGTATCCTTGGTAAGGTTATGACTTTCTATGTCGGAGAGCAGATTTACGGCGTGGAAATCAATGACGTAGTTGAAATTATCGAGGTTCCGCAGATTACATGGGTTCCCAGTCTGCCAGACTACATAAAGGGCATTATCAACGTGCGAAGCAAGGTTGTTCCCGTGATTGATATAAGACTGCGCTTTGGCAAGGAGGAAATCCCCTACACAAGCAGAACCTGCACAATAATCCTGAGCCGCGACGATATCTCGGTAGGCGTTATAGTTGACAGCGTTGCAGACGTTGAGGATATTTTTTCAAACGATATAACCGCTACGCCCGACAACCGTTCGGTAAATACAAACGCATTTATCCAGTATATGATACGTTCGGGTGAAAACGTGAAGCTTATCCTTGATGTAGAGAAACTGCTTAACGACGAGGTGTAATATGGAGATTACCGACCGCGAGTTTGAGCGCCTTGTGAAATTCATGCACGATAATTACGGCATAAATCTCTCCGCAAAAAGAGTGCTTATTCAAGGGCGGCTGTGCAATATGCTAAGAGAACGCGGTTTCAAAAGCTATACCGAATACCTGGACGCCGTAATGGCTGACAGGTCAGGTGCTGAAGTAACCACGATACTTAACAAGCTTACCACAAACCATACCTATTTTATGCGCGAGCCTGAGCATTATACCTACCTTAAGGACGTTATACTGCCCTATATCACGGCAAACGCCAAGACGCGCGAAATACGGATATGGAGCGCGGGCTGCTCCTCGGGTGAGGAGTGCTATACAACCGCAATGCTGCTGGACGAATATTTCGGCAGGGACAAGGCGCGCTGGAACACAAAGATACTGGCGACAGATATCTCCAACAGCGTTATGGATAAGGCAAAACTCGGCATATACAGCGAGGACGGCATGAAGGGTCTTAGCCCAGAGTGGAAAAGAAAATACTTCAAGCCTTTGGGCGATGGTAAGTATGAAATATGCGACGCCATCAAAAAAGAAATTATTTTCAAGCCGTTCAACCTTATGCAGCCTATGCCTATGGAATACAAAACGCGCCCGTTTGATTTGATATTCTGCCGCAACGTTATGATATACTTCGACCAGCCCACCAAAAATGCGTTGGTGAACAGATTTTATGACGTTGTTAAGCCAGGTGGATATTTCTACATTGGTCACGCGGAAAGCGTACAGCGAAATACATCAGATTTTGAGTATATAAAGCCTGCGATTTATCGCAAGCCTATAAAGTAATTTGGGGAGTCCGGCTATGAAAAAAATTAAACTGCTGGTTGTTGACGACTCTATACTGTTCCGCGAAGTTCTTGCGCGCTATGTGCAGAAAGACGAACAGATTGATATAGTCGGAACGGCGGGTGACGCCTATTCGGCGCGCGATATGATAGAAAAGTACGAGCCGGACGTAATGACGCTTGATATTGAAATGCCACGCATGGACGGTATCGCTTTTCTTAAAAAGCTGCTGCCGCAGTATTATCTGCCAACGCTGGTTATTTCATCTTCCTCGGATAAGCAAGCGGAGGCGGTGTCCGCAGGCGCTTCGGAATTTATCGCAAAGCCGCAGACGCGCACGCCGACAGAAATGCAGAGTTTCGCCAATATGGTATGCGACAGCATTAAAAAAGCGTACTCCAAGCGCAATATCGCAAAAATGGCGGAAAGGAAAAAGCCCGCGCGCGATATTCTGCCGCCGCAAGGTTCTGAGCTGCACCGTATTGCACAAATGCAGCCGCCAAAATCCGCAGAACCTAAGCTTCCCCCGCAGGGCGGACATATTAAAAACAGCAACGTTGTTATCGCGCTTGGCGCTTCAACGGGCGGCACAGAAGCACTGGAACAGGTTATCAAAAGCTTCCCTGAGGATATTCCGCCTGTTATCGTGGTTCAGCATATGCCCGCGGGCTTCACAAAGCTTTATTCGGAACGCCTTGACCGAGGCTGCCGTGTAACCGTAAAGGAAGCCGAGGACGGTGACAGACTTCGCAGCGGACTTGTTATAATCGGCGCGGGTGAACATCACCTTAGACTGTGCAAGGACGCGAGAGGTTACTACATCTCCTCCAAAAAAGGCGAAAAAGTATCGGGTCACTGCCCGTCTGTTGATGTGATGTTTCAAAGCGTGGCAGAGGTTGCAAAAAGCAACGCAATCGGCGCAATCCTCACAGGAATGGGTAAGGACGGCGCAGAGGGTCTGCTTAAAATGAAAGAAGCGGGCGCGTTCACCATAGGACAGGATAAGGAAACCTGCGTGGTCTACGGTATGCCTATGGAAGCGTTCAAGCTTGGCGCGGTTACAGTACAAGCGCCGCTTTACAGAATAGCTGATATAATCATAAAAAGGCTGTCTTAACGAAACCACATACAATTTAGCAAACAAAAAATCCAAAGAGGAATTATCCCCTTTGGATTTTTTATATGACGCAAAACCCCGACCCTTGAGATTTTCCCAAGGGTCGGGGCGATTTTATGCTTTAAGCTGTACAATATCCTTTACTATCTCTGAGGCAATTATCAGCCCCGCCGTTCCCGGCACAAATACCGCGCTTGCGGGAATGCTTCTGCGGTGAGAATTTTCCTCGTCAGACTGAAGCGGCTGTATCGGTTCTTCTTTGGAATATACAACCTTAAGCTTCTTCACGCCACGCTTTTTCAGTTCCTGCCGCATTACCCTTGCAAGCGGGCAGACCGAGGTTTTATATATATCGGAAACCTCCAGCATGGCGGGACAAAGCTTGTTGCCTGTTCCCATGCTGCTGATTATCGGCACGCCCTCGCGCTGCGCCTTCAGCACAAGCTCAATCTTCGCCGTTACTGTATCCACCGCGTCCGCAACATAGTCATACTGCGAAAAATCAAAGCTGTCTGAATTTTCGGGCAGGAAAAAACAGTCATTCACAATAACCTCACATTCGGGATTTATCTGCAAAATGCGCTCCCGCATTGCCTGCGCCTTGGATTTTCCAACCGTATCCGACAGGGCTTCAAGCTGACGATTAAGATTTGTGATATCCACCACGTCACTGTCTATAAGCGAAATATGCCCAACACCGCTTCGCACCAGCCCCTCCGCTATATAGCTGCCAACGCCGCCAACGCCGAACACCGCGACATGAGCCATGCGCAGCCTTTCCATTCCGTCTGCGCCGAAAATCCGCGCCGCGCGGGAAAATCTTTCGTCCATATCAGCTTTCCTTTACAGCCTTAACGTGATATCTGTCAGCCGCAACGCCGTCAATGGCGTTGATGAAGTCCGTAAACCTTGCAAAACCATAATTTCTGAAATCAAAACCCTCGAAATTCTTTTTAAGCTGAACGCCAAGCGCCCTGACGCTGCGGCTTCCACTGCTGTTTGCAAAATCAATTACAAACTGCTCTATCTCCTCCGTCTGCTTTGCAAAAGCTTCATCAAGATGCAGCTTGTTTGACTTTATCACAATGCCCTTCATCTCTGCCGCAAGCTTTTTCATGGTTGTTATGCCAAGCTGCTTAAGAGTGCCTTTGCCGTACTTTTCGTCAAGCGTTTTGATAAGCGATGTCCACGCCGCGCCCTTTTCGGCGTTTGCGACAAAATTAAGCACATCACGGTGAACCGCGTTGATGTCGGGCTTTTCGGGCAGCGGCTCAACAATTACCTCCTCAACCTCGGTGACGGGTATCTGGGCGTTTTCCTCTGCCTGCGGCTCCTGCTGAATAATAGGCTCTGACGGTTCTGTGACGTCCTCGTTTTCCTGCTCGCTGACAATTGCGGCATAGATAAGGTTGCGCTTAACTATAACACCGCTTATCGCGGCAAGCATGGATTTATAATCGGCAAAACCAAGCCCCGTGCAGTAGTTCTTCCCAAACCTGTTTATCATAAGGTTGTTAAGCTGACCTATATTGCCTCCGTGCGGCATAAACTCCGCCGCGTATGCCCTTACCGCCTCGGCTGCCTTGTCTGCGGTGATTTCCTCCAGTTCGGCAGCGGGCGCGTCCTCCTTAAGGAAAATCAGATTGCTGTCCGCGGAAATAGCTTCAACCGACGCAAGCGCCGCATGAAAATCCTCAAATCCCAGCGTGCGGTAATAGCTTTTGCCGTATTTTCCGATAAGGTAATTATTAAGCTGACCGATATTTCCGCCCTTGGGGGAATTTTCACGCGCGTATGCGGTAACTTCCTCGGCAAACACCTCCGCGCTAAGCTCCGCAGCAGCCGACTCGCTTAACTCCACCGTTGTTCCTGAACGTCTGAAGCAGCCGTGCTTGTCGATAAACTTTGCAAACCGCTTTGAGCCGAAGCGCGAAAAATCAATCTTGCCGAACCTTGCCGCAACATAGCTTTCAATCTTCATCATGTTGTCGCTCTGCGGCGCATACTCGCCGAAATAATCCTTTATCGCCGAAACAATCTGCTGCTCGCTTACCTCGTCGGCATTTACAACAGGCGCGGGAAGCTCTGCCTTTTTCTTGCGCAGCGATACAAAGGTATTGCTGCGGCGAAGCTCCTTAAAGCTGTCGATAAAGGAGGAAAAGCGCTTGTAGCCAAGCTCGTCAAAATTGATATTGCCAAAGCGCGAGGTAAGCACCGCGCCTATGCGCGCAAGGTCTATGCGCTCGCCCGAATGTTCCTCAACATAATCCAGCACCGCCTTGCGCACGGATTTTTCATCGGCAGCGCCCTCTGGCTCACAAAGCTGATTAAGATAGCTGAAATGATGGCAGCTTATCGTAAACGCGCGCGGAGTTTTAAGCTCGCCTATGCCCACAACAAGCATTCCCGCCTCGCGAAGTCTTATGGCAAGCCGCGTGAAATCGCTGTCGCTTGTGACAAGCACAAAACCATCAACCTTGCCCGTGTAAAGGATATCCATAGCGTCTATAATCATGGAAAAATCCGTTGCGTTCTTTCCCGCAACATAGCAGGTCTGCTGAACAGGCATAATGGAATAATTTATCGCCGCATTATGCCAGCCGTTGCCGCCCTTTTCCCAGTCGCCGTAAACGCGCTTGTAGGTAGGATTGCCGTACTTTGCAACCTCCTGCATAATAAACTGCGCGTATTTTGCAGATACGTTATCGCTGTCGATAAGCACCGCTAGTCTTTTTTCATCTGACATTGTTACCTCTGTTTCTGTATTGCACCATACTGGTCTTTTGAGTCAAATATATAATCAATAAAGCTTTTGAAATAAGGAATAAACTCCCCGCTCTCAATCATAGCGAGAATTTCCTCTCTGCCCGCCCACTTGACAGCCTGCACTTCCTCGTATTGCAGCTTTAGCTTTGTGATATCGGGTTCGGCATATACAAAATACCAATCGTCAAACCCAACGTCAAAACTCATTGAAAGCTTGGGCTTTACTCCGTCAAGGTTTATTTCAAGACCTATTTCCTCGCGCGTTTCGCGCATTGCTGCCATTGCGCTTGTTTCACCCTTGACTGCGCTGCCGCCGCAGCTTACGTCCCACAAATTCGACCAGTCCTCTTTGAACGGCTGCCGCTGTTGGATAAGCATTTCGCCCTTGCTGTTAAACACGCAGACGTGGATTGCCATATGATGTCCGCCCTCGGGCAGCCCTTCTCCACGCACGGCAGTCTGTCCCGTTTTCTGGCGGTTGATGTCATAAACGTCCCAAAGTTCCATAATATTCTCCTTAAATAGCAACGGGGATTTTGTCAGTAAATTCGTGATACTTATAATCCACCGCCGTAAAACTGTCCTTTGTGAATTTGTAGAAATCCGTAATATCCTCAACCTGCATTTTCGGCGCGGGGAACGGCTTTTTCTCAATCATTTTCTTTACCGCGTCAACATGGCGGTCATAAATATGCGCGTCCGCGATAACGTGAACAAGCTCTCCCGCCTCAAATCCGCTTGCCTTGGCAAACATAATAAGCAGCGCGGCATACTGGCACACGTTCCAGTTGTTGGCGGTAAGCATATCCTGACTGCGCTGATTAAGTATGCCGTTCAGCTTATTTCCCGACACGTTGAATGTCATGGAGTACGCGCAGGGCGCAAGCTGCATTTCATGCAAATCCGCGAAATTATAGGTTGAGGTCATAATGCGGCGGGAGGCGGGGTTGTGCTTAAGGTCGAAAAGCACCTTATCTACCTGGTCAAAATCCCCCTCGGAGTAATGATGCTTTACACCAAGCTGATAGCCGTAAGCCTTGCCGATTGTGCCGTTTTCGTCCTGCCATGCGTCCCAGATGTGGGAATCAAGGTCGGCAATGCGGTTTGATTTTTTCTGGTAAATCCAGAGAATTTCGTTGATAGCGGAGCGGTAATAAACCCTGCGCAAAGTCATTATCGGGAACTCTTTTTGCAGGTCATAACGGTTTACAATACAGAATTTTTTTATCGTGTGCGCGGGAGTACCGTCCTCCCAATGGGGGCGAACCTCCTGTCCCTCGTCGGAAATACCGTTTTCAAGAATATCACGGCAGTTCTGTATAAATAATTCATCTGCAAGGCTCATAAAAAAGCTCCTCCTCTTTACCGAACAAGGGCGGAATTGCTCCGCCCTTACCTGTCGAATTAAAGTCTGCCGAATATTGAGGAAGCCGTAAAATCAATATCCTCGTACTTCACGCTCTCAAACATCGAAAGTCCTGTTGTTTCGCACATAGTGTAAACCTTGATATCATTGGCTGCGGCATAATCACGCACGCGCTGCAAAAGCTGCTTTGCCTTTTCGGGGAAAGACGTAACCGCGCCGTCCGCGGCAATTCTTCCAACGCCGTCCGCGTCAAGCTCAAGCGGGAAAATTCCGTCAAAGCCGTAAATATAAATCTCGCTGAAGCCAATATAAATTGCAAGCTGTATCATCTGATACATCGTGGATATCTGAGAAGTTTCATAGCTGCCCGAAACCGACTGAAGCGTCGGCAGACCGTCAACCAGTCCGTTGCCCAAGGGATTGAGATAAGTCGGCTTTTTCTTGAATTTATCCTCAAACACCTTTACATCGGCGTTTACGAAGCACTCCATGCCCTCTATATACTTTCCGTTGCCAAGATAAGCCTTGGGATCTGTAAGCAGATAATACGCAGGACGCTGCGGGGTTCTGGAGAAGAAATCACAAAAGCTGTCGCAGGCAAACGTGCGCTCGTTCATAAGAACGTTAAGCTCGTCAAGCTTCGCTGCCGTGCTGCCGAGAATAAAGCAGCGCTGACCTTTCATCTTGCCCTTGTATGCGGAAAGCTGCTGTGCAGTTGCCGCCTCCATTGTGCTGTAACGCTTGCCGTCTGCGGCGATGGCGGAGGTTATCTTCTTATTTGCCATGTTGAAGCCGAAGCCTGTCGGTTCGTTCATTTCGCAGTAGTCGCGCTCGGTATAGCCGCACTGAGTTTTCAGTGCAATCGCGATACCCGCAGAAGTTCCCATAACCTTATCCATTGCGGCAAGCTGAATTTCCGAAATATAGAACGGCGCAAGAATAAGCGCGTAGAAAGCGTTCGCCTTGCCCTTAAGCTCCTCAATAAATCTAACTGAGCCGTCCTCGCTGACCTTATCCTGCTGCAAAGTTACGCGGAACGCGATTTCGGGTACTTTAACGCTTTTGCTGCGCAGCGCGTTTACCGTTTCCATAAGAACGGCGTAATCCTCGTCGCCCGCGATAACGACAAGCTTCCTCTGACCGATAACCTCTATATTTTTAATAAGGTAGTTTTTATATGCGGAGGATTTTCCGCTGCGTATTTTTGCGTCATGCAGATAGGTATAATAATCCATTGTACACCTCCGTTTATTCGCTGAGCATAAACATATTGTAGATTACCTTAATAGCCTTTTCAAAATCTGCGCTTTCTATACCTACTATAATGTTAAGCTCGCTTGAACCTTGGTCTATCATTCTTATATTTATATTTGCGTGGGAAAGCGCTGCGAAAACTCTTGTGGCAACGCCCTTAACGCCGCTCATACCTCTGCCCACCACGGCAATCAGCGCAAGACCGTCAATAATCTCAAAATGGTCGGGTTTTACAACATCTATCAAGCGCTGTGCCAGCTTTTCGCGCTGACCGTCAAGCTCGTGCGAGTTTACAATCACGCTTACGGTGTCGATACCCGTGGGCATATGCTCGGGGAAAATACCGTGGTTTTCAAGCACCTGAAGCAGTCTGCGCAGAAATCCCTTGTGGCTGTTCATTCTGTCCTTTTCTATGGAGATTACGGAGAAATCCTTTTTGCCCGCGATACCTGTGATAATATGCTCTGCGGGAGGGTTTTTCTCGGAGGGAACTATCAAAGTTCCCGCGTCCTCGGGGGCGTTGGTATTCTTGATGTTGATGGGAATACCCGCGCTTCTTACGGGGAACACCGCGTCCTCATGCAGAACATTAAATCCCATGTACGAAAGCTCGCGCAGCTCACTGTATGTAATAACGCTGATACCCGCGGGATTATCCACAATTCTGGGATCGGCTACAAGAACGCCGCTTACGTCCGTCCAGTTTTCATACATGGAAGCGCCCGCAGCCTTTGCAACCACCGAACCTGTAAAATCACTGCCGCCGCGCGAAAAGGTCTTTATCGTGCCATCGGGCATAGCGCCGTAAAATCCGGGGATAACCGCCCTTTCCGTCTTGTCAAGCATTGCGCCAAGGCAAGCGTTTGTAATATCGCCGTCAAAGCTGCCCTTATTGGTGAAAAAGATAGCCTTTGCCGCGTCAATAAAATCAAAGCCGAGATATTTTGCAAGTATCATACCGTTGAGATATTCACCGCGGCTTGCGGCGTATTCTCTGCCTGCGGCGGCTTTGAAGTTTACGCCGATTTTGGCGAACTCCTCGCTTAAATCAAAGGTAAGTCCAAGGTCGGCAATGATACCGTTGAAGCGCTGCTTAATCGGCTCGAACGCGGTTTCAAAATCCTCGCCGTTCTGTACGCCGTCATAGCAGGCATAAAGCATATCGGTAACCTTGATATCGTCTGAATATCTTTTTCCGGGGGCAGAGGGAACAACATAGCAGCGTTCAGGATCGGAATGAATAATATCCGCAACCTTTCTGAACTGCTTTGCATCGGCAAGAGAGCTTCCGCCAAACTTAACAACTTTGCTCATAATAATGTATCACCTTTCTGTTTGTTTTTTTACATATATATTTAATCATAACATATTTTTATGTAAAATGCAATAGAAAACGAAAAAAATAAAGGCTCAACTTAAAATTGAGCCTTACATACTATTATAAATAACGCTGTATTGTATCGTTATCTTTTAATGCGGATTCAAGTATTCTGCTAAGCACAGATGTATAGCCCTTTCCCAAAGACTTGGCTTTTCTTAACGCCTGCGGAGATAACCGCAAGGTAACATTTTGCTTGTTGCGCTCGCGGTGATTAACCTCCGAAGCGCGTTTGAATTGCTTAAGCTGTTCTTCGGTCAGTTCGGGGCAGTCCTCGTCAAAAGTAATGGGCATTTTATCCATTTCTTTAAGCATTAAAATCTGCTCTTCGGTAAGCGGAGCAGTAAGATCAATTTCCTTGCGTATGATCATAATACATTCTCCTTTCCTGCTTCGTTGCTTTCCTTGCGGAAATCAACCTTATAGAATCATTGCGTTCAGTGTATACAACCGCAGCCACATAAGCTACACCGCCCATCATTCCAATGGTGATATACCTATCCTCATATCTGGAATGCAGTTCATCATATATCTCAATTCTGTTTTGGTCTGCAAAAATAAGCGCGGCAGTGGAAAAATCAATTCCATGCTTTCTTATATTTATTTGCTCTTTGTTATCATCCCATTCAAAAACCATAGCATTTATCCCTTTCCCTGATAACATTATACCATATTGCATTGCAAATTGCAACACATTTTTATGTAAAATGCAATAGAAAACCAAAAAAAAGCTTCACCCGAAGCTAGTAAATTTAATCGACAATTAAATTCGCGCATGAGGTTTAACCCTCATCCGTCACGGCTTCGCCGTGCCACCTTCCCCCAACGGGGGGAAGGCTTTTTGGAAAAAATTCAAAAAAATTTTCTGAAAACGCTAAAGTTTTGTGAAAAACAGCCGATATAATATACGTGATAGCTGAAAGACACAAATCTTTTAAGCTGACCGCTTTGCATGGCAGTCCCAAGTGTACATAAGGACGGGCGGTGCGTGGCGGCAAAACGAAAACAAAACAAACCATACGTCCCGACAGGAAAGATTCCGATAACGGGGCGCGAATTTCAAGGAGGAAATTATTATGGCAGGAATGGTAGTACAGCATAACATGAACGCGCTCAACGCGTACAACAAGCTGAACACAAACGTAAGCGGTCTGAAGAAGTCTTCTGAGAAGCTTTCTTCCGGCTACAGAATCAACCGCGCAGGCGATGACGCTGCAGGTCTTGCAATTTCTGAGAAGATGAGATCTCAGATCCGTGGTCTGTCCCAGGCTAAGAGAAACTCTCAGGACGGTATCTCCATGATCCAGACCTTTGAGGGTGCTGCTCAGGAAACACACTCCATTCTTCAGAGAATGAAGGAGCTTGCTGCTGAGTCCGCTAACGGTACATATGATAACGCTACCGACCGTGCAGCTATCCAGCTCGAGTTCGATCAGCTCAATGACGAACTGAACCAGATCGCTGATACAGACTTCAACGGCACCATCGTTCTTAACGGCGGTCAGATGTCCGATGGTCTGAAGCAGGTTAACGGCGAGTTCAACTACGCTACTGCTGAAAGAGATTCTAAGCAGCTTTCTAAGACTGACATCAACCTTCTCGACGCTCAGAACTTCGATAATAAGGGTACTCTTAAGACAATCGCTGACGATGTTTGGAAGGAAATCAGCAATGAAGCTTGGGATAGAAGCAAATCTACCAACAATCAGGGCCCTGACAGCGTTGATGTAACTCTTCAGTATGACAAGACCAAGAACGAGTGGACAGTAACAGGCGCTACAAACGGTGCTGACTCCGATAAGCTTGAAGCTAAAGCAACCGATAACGGCGGTTTTGAGCTTAAAACTAAAGCTGGTCTGAAGATTGCAAATGTTATCGTTGATGAGACATCTTTGAAGAACGGCGACAGCATTACTCTGACACTCAACAACCCTGCTTCCGGTGTTGCTGCTCCTACAAACGCAGGCGCAACACAGACTGCTCAGGCTAACTGGGCACAGAATGGCGACACCAAGGACGCTAAGGATTACGATGTAACAGTTGCCATTGATGGTTATGTTACTGATGATACCATGACTCCCGCTATCAAGAGTATTCTTGATGCAATTGATGGTGCTCAGCTTGATGTTACTTACGCTAGTACTAAGGCACTTGCTGACAAAGCCACCACAATGAAGTTAACACTGAGTGACGGTACTTCAGTTACTGGTATTCTCGGCGATGGTTCCACAAATTCTGGCATACTTGCTGCCGGTTCTACTATCACTCTCAAGGATGGCACTCAGTTCCAGGCTAAGATTAATAATGGTGCTATTGAGATTTATGATAACAAGGATGGAGATAATCTGATCGCAACCATCACACCCGGTGCTCACGCTGCTACCGAAAAGACATCCGGTACTCTGTCCTACAAGCTTGGTATGGAGTATAAGAACTATGACACCAGCAAGCTTCCTACCGTAGAGGTTAAGAGCCCCGATAGTTCTGCTGTTTCTAATTCTAACTCTTTCAAGAATTCTACAGCAAGAATGACATATTCTGATCACCTCGTTCTTCAGACTGGTGCTCGTACAAAGGATAGTGTTGATTTCACATTCCAGTACAACACTGATGGTTCTGCTGATATGGGTACTCTCAAGGCTAACCTCAACATCTCCGCTCGCGCTGATGGTCTTAACACCGAGAACCTCTCCCTTGCAACTCAGGACGACGCTAACTACGCTATCGACCAGATCGACAAGGCAATCAACAAGGTTTCTATGGTTCGTGCTTCCTTCGGTTCTATCCAGAACAGACTTGAACACAAGATCGAGAACCTGACAACAACAACTGAGAACCTGACAGAAGCTGAGTCCACAATCCGTGACACAGATATGGCTTCCGAGATGCTGAACTACACCAAGTACAACATTCTCCAGCAGGCTGCTCAGTCCATGCTTGCTCAGGCAAATCAGCAGCCCCAGAGCGTTCTGCAGCTCCTCGGCTAATAACCGCGCGGCTTAAACGCATAAGGGCAGCTTGACGGCTGACTAACCACGCACCCCCGATGTATGTCGGGGGTGTTTCTTTGCAGCTTTGAAAAATGTGCTTGACAAATTTGGGCGAGTGTGATACAATACAGGTGTAGTAAAGCCGAAAATACTACGTCCAAATGATCCAAAAGTTTTGTCCCTGAGTTGCACCTCGGGGACGATGCTATAAAAAAACACTTGACAAATTTATTTGAGTGTGATATAATACAAGTGTAGTAAGACTGAGGATACTACATCCACTCAACACAAAAAGTTTTGTCCCCGAGTTGCAGCTCGGGGACAATGCTTTATGGATCGTGCTCTCGCCGACTAACTGTCACCGTCGAGCCACTTGCAAATGTAGTTTGCAACCACACTTGCTATAACGGATAACATAAAACTGAGGATATCCAAACTCAACACCTCCTTCCGCTTTGGACTTCCGGAGTGCCGGCAATTATTAGTATACACTATTTGTCGCATTTTGTCAACGAGTATTGACAAATGCGCACAGGTGTGGTACAATAAGATCGTGGAAAAGATAGATATTCTGCATTGGTGCTTTTGGGCTAGTTATCGGTGTTATGTTTGTCTAACCACTTGCTAAGTAATTTGCTGATTAAATGTGCAAGCACATTAGCCGTAACAGACAATAGGAAAGTTAGTAAATGTATATTAGCAAAAGAAATGCCCCGAGTAGCTGCTCGGGGCATTTCTTTATTTCTCCGAACCCTCGATAAAGAACGAGGCTTCCATATCCGCAATTGAAAGCGCCAATGCAAGCGGGTACATTCCCAGAGCCTTTCCAACGGTGTTGTTGTCCTCAACTCCCGAAAAGCCCATGTGCCAGCGTATCGCCATGGCTTCCTCGCGCGACAGGCGCATAAATCCGCTCACCATGTAGACGGATTTTTCGCCGTGTCCGTAGGGGAGAGTATCGTTGACTTCATAATACGGAACTTTTTCCCACTGACCTGTGGTTTCATTTTTGTGGTTGCGCGTACTGACCTTATAAAAATTCACCTTGCAGATATCATGCAGCAGCGCCGTTATAGCTATGGATTCCGCGCTTGCCGTAAGACCATACTGCCGACTTACGCGGGGATTTTCCATGTAGCCGCAAAGGCAGTCATATACGTTAAGCGAGTGGCGAAGCAATCCGCCTTCAAACGCATTGTGAAAACGCGTACTTGCAGGAGCGGTGAAAAAATCGCTCTTGTTTTCAAGAAAATCAAGCAGCTTATCCGCGCCGTCACGTTTTATGTTTTCGTTGTAAATCTGTATGAAGCGTTCCTTATCTGTCATTATGTAATATCCCCTTATCCCGTAAATCTTACCTGCTGCCGCAAAAGGCGCTTGGATTGTATATCAAATGTGTATTCATACTGCAATACCGTGTAGCTTCCGTCAGCCTGCGAAGCTACTATCCGCTGAATCATAACTCCCGCGCTTTCAGGTACAGGGTGTGTACCGTAGGGCGCGGTTTCCTCCCCGTTTTCATAGACGGGGATTTCTGTTATCTGCCCGTCAAACACCGCAAAATATCGCGCATACTGCGGCGCTTCAACCTCGTCTATTATGTGAAAGTCAAGCTGAACAAGGTCGGGGTATTCCTCCGCGCCAAATTCCCGCTTGTTTGATATAATCTCACAGCCATAGGAAAGCTCGTCCGTCACGCTTTCAAGTATCAGAAATCTATCATCACGCGGAACGTTGATTTTATAGGTGTCTATAAGACTACCCTTGCTGTAAAGGTCAAAGCGGAAATCGCCGTAAAGCTCGCCTTTAATATAGGTGGTGTCTATATCCGCTTCGGCAGAATCATCAAGCCGCACGCCCGATATCGTCAGCGTGTAGTAATTTCCATCGGAATATATATTCGTCATGCTGTATGAGAGCCTTTCCCCATCCAGCCTTGAAGTCTGTACGGCAGGAGGAATAACCTCGTCAGGCTGAATATATGTGGTGTGGTTTGTAACCTCCGCTGAGGAATAAGTTTCCGCCGAGGATTGGGAGGTCTGCGAACTGCTTGCGTTTTGCTGATTTTGCATACTTTCATTATCTTCAATATTGCAGCCGCAGGAAGCTAAAATCACTCCCGCCGAAATCATGCGCATAATCCATTTTTTCACAAGCCTCACTCTCCTTTTCCGTTTGTATATACTATTATATAGTAAACCTCAACAAAAATCAAGCGGTTTAAGGGACAATTAAGAATTCTGAACACTTTTTCGCGGTATTCAACATTGAACAGCCTGTTGTTGAAACATGATAGTTGTTAATATAAATCAACCTGTTTTCAACAGAACTATCACCAGTTTTAACCGAATTAACAATTACCATAATAACGCGGATTTTTAACACTTTCAACCGAGTTTTCAACAAAAATATTGATATTTTGGAGTTTCAACGTTAAAAACCATTGATGAAAACCTGTTCAAAAGCATATGTTAATATATTTTTCAACACAAAAACAGTAATTATTATTATAATTGCGAATAAACACCTTAAAATCATAGTTAAATAAAAATAAACAGGCTGTATAATTCTTGGTTTTAACAGCCTTTGAACTGTGTTATAAACACCCGAAAATTTCAAATGTTGAATTTTCAAAATTACAAATCCCATTAAATCCGCAAGTTTTCACAATTTCAACCGAGTTTTCAACACTTCAAATTTGTTTTTAACCATTATACGCAAAGTTTTTATACTTTTATGGGTTGAATGTTGAATTTTTGTTTAATTTATTTTTTATTTCTCATTTGTATATTAAATATGGTTGAAAAATCTTCTTGAGCCGTTAGGTTTGTTGATTATTCACATATTATAAAGGAATATTTATTGCGATTTGTGCTTGAAAAAATCCGCTTTTTATGTTATTATAAATATAAGTTATCTTTTATTTAATATAGTAGACCTGTCATGTACGGCAGGCAGGTTATTTTTGTTGTTCTGCAACTATCAGCTGTAAATGGAATGGTGAAAAAAATGGATAAATTATCTTCTCTATCGGATATCTATAATCTGGTTATAGATAACTGCGTAAAAGAACACAATATTTCTGATTCTGCACGCGAATTATGGCTGGATCCGCTGCAACCCATCGAAATGAAGGGAAACAAGGTTATTTTATCAACCGACCTTGAATTCAAGCGCGATACCCTTAACGGTCTTTACCTTGAACATCTTGAGGAGCAGTTCACTAATATTCTGGGCTTTCCTATCACGGTTGAAATAATTGTCAGCAGCGATATGCCCACAGCAGCTTCAAAGTTTGACAATATAAAAAATAACGAGGATATTTCAAACCAGATTGAAAATATTGTAAATGACAAGAAGATGACCTATACATTTGATACCTTTATTGTGGGTCCTTCAAATAACCTTGCATTTGCGGCGGCAAAGGCTGTTTCACAAAAGCAGCATGAAAAATACAATCCGCTGTTTATTTACGGGGATTCCGGTCTTGGAAAGACCCATCTTCTCTCGGCTATCCAGCATGAGATGGAGAAGAACTACCCCGGAATAAATATCATTTACATATCCGCGGAAACCTTTACCAACGAGTTTCTGCACTCAATTTCCTCAAATACCACCGAGCATTTTGACGATAAATACAGAAGCGCCGACGCTTTGCTGATAGACGATATACAGTTTATTGCAGGTAAGGAGCAGACGGAGGAAAAATTCTTCCATATATTCAATGAGCTTTACAAGCTTAATAAAGCAATTGTCCTTACGTCGGACCGTCCCGCAAAGGAGATAAAGTCTATTTCCGACAGACTTAAGACTAGGTTCTCCTCCGGTCTTGCCGCCGATGTAAGAGCGCCTGAGTATGAAACAAGAATTGCCATTATTCAGCGCAAGGCGGAGCTTCTTAATTTTAATATACCCGAAGATGTCGTTGATTTTATAGCAACAAAGCTTAAATCAAATATCCGACAGATAGAGGGCGTTGTTACAAAAATGAACGCTCTTTATATGGTATCCAAAATGAAGCCTACGATAGTTGTGGCTCAGAACGTTATAAAGGATATTGTATCCGACCATCAGCCTATTCCAATCACCGTTGATAAGATAATTAACGAGGTTGCTAAGATATACAACGTTCAGCCGGACGAAATGCGCTCCGCCAAGAGAACCGCGACCATATCCAATGCGCGCAAGGTTGCTATTTATGTAATACAGGATATTACGGGGCTTCCGTATGAAACCATAGGTCAGGAATTTGACGGCAGAGACCATTCAACGGTTGTCTACGCTATCAAGAACGTAAAGAAAACCATGGAGCGCGACAGCAGCGTGCGTTCGCTTATTCAGGACCTTATTAAGAACATCAAGGCTAACCAATAAGAAAAATATGTCATAAATAAAGGCAAAATGCCGCGAGGTAATTGCCTTTATTTTTAGGACGTGTTTTAACTGTTTTCTCAACATATTTTTATCGGATTTTAACCGCTTGTTGAAAATAAATTTGATTTCAACTTTTCAATATTATTTCAACATGGCGTGTTTGAAAATTTTGATTGCTTTTTCCGCATGGTAAAGCCAAAAAAGTGTTATTAAACAAATTCAACCGCCCTTATTATTATGATTATATATTATTATCTATATTATTTTTCTTTCGGCTTTTCTTTTATTGAAAGGAGTTTTTTATGAAATTCAGTTGTCAGAAGGAATTGATTTTGAGCGTGGTTCAGACTACCTCAAAGGCTGCCGCAGGAAAATCAAGCATTCCCGCGCTTGAAGGTATCCTTATGGAACTTGAGGGAAATAATCTTACCGTAACAGGATATAATCTTGATATCGGTATAAAAACCGATATACAGGTAAACGGTCAGGAGAACGGCAATATTGTTATCAACGCAAGAATGGCAGCGGAGATAATAAGAAAAATGCCCTCCGGTGATATAACCTTTATCTGCGATGAAAATAATATGGCAAGCATAATAAGCCGCGAAACGGAGCTTTCCATAATGTGTATCAGCGCCGATGATTATCCTATTATTCCGCAGGTTAATCCCGACAGCAGCTTTTCTGTGCCGCAGAAAATGCTTAAAAGCATGATAAATCAGACAAAGTTCGCCGTTGCCGTTACCGACACAAAGCCCGCGCTTATGGGCTGCAAGTTTGAAATTGCGGATAATATAATGAGCGTTGTCGCAGTTGATGGCGTGCGCATTGCTTTAAGGCAGGAGCCTGTAACACACGATAATATAGAATTTATAGTTCCCGCAAAGACTCTTGACGAGCTGGTTCATATACTGGCAGATGATAATGATAAAAATGTTACTATCTGTATAGATAAAAACCAGATTTCGTTTAGCGTTGATGATTATATAATGATATCCAGACTGATAGACGGCGATTTTATACAGTATCGCAGTCATCTTGTCTGCAATGATGAATTCTATGCGGAAGTAAACTGCCGTGATATCATTGATATGCTGGAGCGTTCAATGCTTATCATCAACGAGAAAAACAAAAATCCCATACGCTGCGAGCTTAGCGGAGATACCTTGACAATGAGCTGTACAACGGGTCTTGGCAAAATCAACGATAAAATCGCAGTTAAATATAACGGAGAGCCTATTGTTATCGGTTTTAACGCAAAGTATATGCTTGACGCTTTCAAGGCGTGCGAGTCTGACTGCGTTAAGCTGATTATGAGCAGCTCTGTCGCGCCTATAATTATTAAGCCGCTTAGCGGCTCGGAATTTACTTTCCTGGTTTTGCCCATGCGTCTTAAATGAATAGAGCATTGGGAAAAAATATGCCGCATAAATGCGGAATACAAACGCAACATAAATTAAAGAAAGGATATTGTGAAAGACAATGGAAGAAATTAAAATTACAACACCCTTTATTAAGCTTGACCAGCTTGTTAAGTTTGCAGGACTGGCAGAAACCGGCGCAAAAGCCAAGATACTCATTGAGCTTGGAGAGTTTAATGTAAACGGCGACCTTTGCACTAAAAGGGGCAAAAAGATAAAGCCCGGCGATGTTATAGACTTCAAAAACAAAAAGTACAAGGTGGTTCTTGACGAAAACGCAGTTGTTGCAGCAGAATGATTGAATGATAATTAAAAGGTTGTATTTACGGAACTTCCGTAATATCAAAGAAGCAGAACTATGCTTTGACAAAAGCCTGAATATCTTTGTTGGGAAAAATGCACAGGGTAAAACCAATCTTATGGAGGCTATTTCCGTCTGTCTGGGCGGAAGCTTCCGTCATGTGCGTTTTTCGCAGTATCTTCCTGCAAGCAATACAAGCGCCGAGGTTAAAATAAAGCTTTGGTTTGCCGATGACGAGGGACAACGCGAAAATATCGTGGAATACACCATCAACGGCGGAAAGCCTAATATAACCTACAACGGGCTTAAAATGAATGACGCTGCCGAATTATACGGAGTGTTAAAATATGTTGTTTTTATACCAGAACATCTCAATATCATTAAGGGAAGTCCTGAACTCCGCAGAAGCTACCTTGATGATGTGGCTGTAATGCAGACCAAAACTCATCTGAAAAAGCTGTCCAGATATAACAGAGGGTTGAAACAACGTAATAATATACTATCGTTTATGAAATCTGACGCTTCCTCTGCTGAGATATCAGCCATGCTTGCAAGCTGGAATGAGGTAATGGCAGGCGAGGGTATAAATGTCACATACGGCAGACTTAAGTATTTCGCTTTTCTTAAAGAATACGCCGCGGAAATTTATCTGCGCCTTACAGAGGGTGCGGAAAAGCTTGATATGGATTATTACAGTTCAATTTTTAAAACATCAAGTATAAATTTTGATAATGTAAACAGTTTGTATAGTCAGTATATTCAAGAACTTGAACATAATTTGGAAGCGGAGATGAAGCTTCGCTATACATTGGCGGGTGTTCACCGTGATGATGTTAATTTCTACATCAACGGTATGTCGGCGAGAGATTATGCCTCGCAGGGGCAGCTAAGAAGCGCGGCGTTGGCGCTTAAGCTTTCAGAGGCTGAAATAATACGCCGAAAGAATAAAACCTGCCCTGTGGTAATTCTGGACGATATTTTGAGTGAACTGGACTTTGTGCGCAGAAGATTTGTTATCAATAATATTGAAAAATCTCAGGTGTTTATTACTTGCTGTAATATTGATGACCTTTCTTCTTTGAAAAACGGCAAAACATGGACAACTGAAAACGGGGCTTTCTTGGAGGTTTGATATATGTACCTTTTTCTTGGCGGTGATTTTACAGTCAAAGCAGATGATGTTATAGGTATATTTGATATAGAAGAATGTTCTGTCAGCCGAACTACTGCCGAATATCTGAATATCTGCCAAAAAAAGAATAGGATAGAATACGTTTCGCAGGATATGCCAAAATCGTTTATTGTCTGCACTGATAAGACATACATTTCAAACGTGTCCAATTCAACCATAAACAAACGCGGAATTATCCGTTGAACGTGTTTTTTTATCAAACCGCTTTTAAGGCGGTTTTTTTGCTATTTAAGGCGCTTTGATATCTTTAGCGTATAGGTATATATTTTCTAATAAAAATGAAAAATAGGGGCAAAAATGCTTGAAATTTTAGCTTATTTATGGTATACTATATTATATAGGATTGTATAGGCTAGCTGCCTAGATAAATATGTTTTCAGAGGCAAGGGTGGCTTGTTCGTCCTTGCCGGTTTTATGTACGGAGGAAAATATGGCAGAAAATGAAAACGTTCTTGACGTAAACTACGGCGCGGACGATATACAGGTTCTGAAAGGTCTTGAGGCAGTAAGAAAACGCCCCGGTATGTATGTAGGTTCATCGGGCGAGAGCGGTCTGCATCATCTGGTATACGAGATAGTTGATAACTCTATTGACGAGGCTCTTGCAGGTTACTGTACAGAAATTGATGTATCTATTCTTCCGAATAACGTAATCAGAGTAATAGATAACGGTCGCGGTATTCCTACCGCAATAAATCAGTCAGAGGGTATTTCGGCTGCAACTGTTGTATTTACCGTGCTTCATGCGGGAGGTAAATTCGGCGGCGGCGGATATAAGGTTGCAGGTGGTTTGCATGGCGTAGGCGCTTCCGTTGTAAACGCTTTGTCCGAATGGCTTGAGGTTGAAATTCATGACGGAAAGCATATACATTTCCAGCATTTTGACCGCGGCGAATATACCGATGATATAAAAATAATCGGCGAAACAGACCACACAGGTACACAGGTAACTTTTAAGCCTGATGGTGAAATATTCCATACAACAGAATTTAAGTATGAAGTTTTGCAGGAAAGACTGCGCGAAAAGGCGTTTCTTAACGGCGGTCTTAAAATAAATCTGTCTGACCTTCGCGACCCCGAAAACCCTGTAAAAGAGGTTATGCAGTATGACGGCGGTATTATGAGTTATATAGAATGGCTCAATAATAAGCGCGGGGCAGATGTTCTGCACCCCGATGTTATTTATCTGCATGGTGAGATGGACGGAATAGATGTAGAAATTGCTTTCCAATATACAACCGATTTCAACAGCGAGGTTTTCCGCAGCTTTGCAAATAATATTCATACGGGCGAGGGCGGTACGCATGAGCTTGGCTTCAAAAAGGCACTCAGTAAGGTTGTAAATGACTATGCAAAGGCGTATAAGGAAGCCAATGAAAAGAACAAGATAAGAAAAAATACAAAGAAAAAGGAAGAAGAAAAGCCTTTTAATGGATTTAGCGGCGAGGCTATAAGAGAAGCTATAAACGCCATTATTTCCGTAAAGCTTCCTGAGTGTGAGTTTGAGGGACAGACAAAGGGCAAGCTTGGTAATCCAGAGGTTCAGCCTGTTGTATACAAAATAGCAACGGAGCAGCTTACCTATTATTTTGAGGAACATCCCGAAACCGCTCAGATAGTAATGAACAAGGCTATGAACTCGCAGGCTGCCCGTGACGCGGCAAAGCGCGCTATGGAAGCGAAGCGTAAATCCGTTATGGACAGCAACGGTCTGCCTGGAAAGCTTGCGGACTGCTCTGAGTCGGATACCACAAAGACCGAAATATATATCGTAGAGGGAGATTCTGCGGGCGGTTCCGCAAAAAGTGGACGTGACAGACGTTTTCAGGCTATACTTTCGCTTTGGGGCAAAATGCTTAACGTAGAGAAAGCGCGCGCCGATAAGGTGTACAACAACGAAAAGCTTTCGCCTGTCGTTAAGGCTTTGGGAACGGGTATAGCAGAAGATTTTGATATAACAAAGCTGCGTTATGGCAGAGTTGTTATAATGGCAGATGCCGATGTTGACGGTATGCATATCAGAACGCTGCTGCTGACGTTCTTCTTCCGCTTTATGCGCCCGCTGCTTGAGCAGGGTCATGTATACTGCGCGCAGCCACCGCTTTTCAAGGTGTGGCGCGGAAAACAGGTGAAGTATGCTTTCTCCGAGGAGGAAAGGGATAGATTTATTGCAGAGCTTATGGGCGATAATCCTAACGCAAAGGTAGATGTTCAGCGCTATAAAGGTCTTGGTGAGATGGACCCCGACCAGCTTTGGGAAACAACCATGAACCCCGAAACAAGAACAATGCTGCGAGTTAGCGTTGAGGACGCTGCAAGAGCCGATGAAATAATGACTGTGCTTATGGGCGATAAGGTTGAACCGCGCCGTGATTTTATAGAGAAAAATGCAAAGCTTGCAGTAAATCTCGATATCTGATTTTTGAAAGGGTGATTGTTATTTCAGGACTTATACCAGATTTGGGTGCGTCGGCTGAGGAAAAGCAGACCGAGGTGCTTGTTAAATTTGATTATGATAACACTCTTGACGAGGTTGACGGCGCTATGAAAACCTTTCAGATGAAGTTTACAGGGAAGCGCTGGAAAGTAATGATAGCCGCTTACTCGCTGCTGACATTGGCTGCGCTGGCGTTTGTTATTTTCTATTACACAAACCCTGTTTCATGGTTGGCGCTGTTTATATGCGGATATGGTCTTGTATATACCTCAACCGACAAAAAACGTATGAGAAGCAAGACTATTGACGCGCTTAAGGATATGAATCCAGAGGACTACAAGGCAACTGTTTATTCCGATAAGATTGAGATTGAAACCATAATCCGCCCAAAGGCGAACGAGGTTGAGGTTAAAATTGACGAGGAAGCGGACAGCGACAACATAGCTCCCATAAGAAGTACATTTTTATTCGGAAAAGATATGCTTGATTTTGAGGAAAATGATGACTCGCTGCTGCTTATTGCCGCAAGACGGCAGATTTACTGCTTTCCCAAACGCTGTATGACAAAGCAGCAGGAGGAAGCTTTAAGGAATATCTTTGAAACAAAGCTTGAAATTCTTTAATGCCGTAAGGCTGTTTCGCTGTGGATTTAATAACGCAGCGCAATTGAAAACGGAGGAAAAATGGATATTGATTTCAGTTCAGAAAGGCTTATAAATATCGACCTTGAGGAAACAATGAAGGATTCCTTTATTCAGTACGCAATGTCGGTAATCACTTCCAGAGCACTGCCAGATGTTCGTGATGGTCTTAAGCCCGTACACAGACGTATTATATATACTATGAACGAGGCTGGCAACACTGCGGACAAGCCCACAAGAAAATGCGCCTATACCGTAGGCGAGGTGCTGGGTAAATATCACCCGCATGGCGACTCGTCGGTTTATGACGCGCTTGTAAGACTTGCGCAGGACTTTTCTCTGCGTTATCCGCTTATCATGGGACAGGGAAACTTCGGTTCTATTGATGGCGACCCTGCTGCGGCTTATCGTTATACAGAAGCAAGGCTTGCCAGAATATCCGATGAAATGATTAGGGATATAAATAAAAAGGTAGTGGACTTTACCACAAACTATGATGATAAGCTTCAAGAGCCTGTGGTGCTTCCTTCGCGCTTCCCTAATCTGCTTGTAAACGGAAGTAATGGTATTGCGGTTGGTATGGCTACAAATATTCCTCCCCACAATCTTGGCGAGGTTATAGACGCAATTCAGCTTCTTATAGATAACCCCGATGCAACGGTTGAGGAAATTATGACCAAAATACAAGGTCCTGACTTTCCAACGGGCGGTATTATCATGGGTTACAGCGGTATCCGTTCTGCTTATTATACGGGCAGGGGCAAGATTATCTTGCGCGGCAGAGCGGAGATAGTTGAGGAAGGCAGTCATACCAGAATAATAATCAGCGAAATACCGTATATGGTAAACAAGGCACGTCTTTATGGAAGTATCGGCGACCTTGTGCGCGATAAGCGTATTGATGGAATTTCCTTTGTGCGCGATGAGTCTGACCGTAACGGTATGCGTATCGTTATTGAACTTAAGCGTGACGCAAACGCGAATGTAGTGCTTAACAAGCTGTATTCGTATACCCAGCTTCAGGATACAGTCGGCGTTATTATGCTTGCGTTGGTTGACGGTCAGCCTAAGGTTCTGCCGCTGCGCGATATGCTTCAGCATTATCTTGATTTTCAGGTTGATGTTGTTACGCGCCGCACAAGGTTCGACCTTGAAAAAGCACAGGAGCGCGCACATATCCTTGAAGGATTTTTGCTTGCTATTGATTTTATTGACGAGGTAATAGCTATTGTAAGACACAGCAAGACCCTCCAGGAAGCTAAGGAGCGCCTTGTAGAGCGTTTTAAGGACGTTGATGTGTCAAGAACAGGATTGTTCCCGACAGCAACATATTCTCTTTCCGAAGCGCAGGCGGACGCTATTGTGCAGATGCGTATAGGTCAGCTTACGGGTATGGAGGAAAGCAAAATCGCAGATGAACTTTCCGAAAAGCGCGAGCTGATTAAGGAGTTTATGGCTCTGCTTTCAGACCATAACAAGATGCTTCACCAGATTGGCGATGAGCTTGACGTAATTAAGAAGAAATATAACGACGCAAGAAGAACTTCTATCGAGCCTGTAAGCGGCGAGGTAGATATTGAAGACCTTATCCCAGAGGAGGACTGCGTAGTTACTTATACAAATATAGGTTACATCAAGCGTCAGCCTGTTGAGATTTATAATATACAGAAGCGCGGAGGTCGCGGTATCTCTGGCATGAAACAGCGTGACGAGGATTTTGTGGAGAATATGTTTATATCTTCCAGCCACGAAAATATTCTGTTTATTACAAATCAGGGTAATATGCACCGCATAAAGTGCTATGAAATTCCTGAGGGCGGCAGGCAGTCGCGCGGTATGAACATTGTAAATCTTCTTCAGCTTAACGAGGGAGAGCGCGTTGCGGCAATGATGACAACCACCGATTTTGCGGATAACAAGTATTTTATCTGTATCACCAAAAACGGCTGCGTAAAGCGCACAAAGCTTTCGGAATATAAGAATATACGCAAAAAGGGTCTGCGCGCGGTAACTATCGCAGAAGATGACGAGATTGTATCCGCATTTCTTACCGAGGGTGACTGCACTGTGCTTGTGGCTTCCAGAAACGGTATGGCTATCCGCTTTGATGAAAATAAGGCGCGTCCGCTTGGCAGAACGGCAAGGGGTGTTCGCGCAATAAAGCTTCGTGATGGCGATTACGTTGTGGGCGCGACAAAGATTTTTGACGACAGCGCAACTATACTGACTGTAACAGATAAGGGCATGGGTCGCCGTTGTGCTATATCAAGCTATCGTGAGCAGAACAGAGGCGGCTTTGGTCTTAAAAATTACCCTGTAAGCGATGAAAAGGGTTATGTATGCGGTATTAAAACGCTTGGACCTGATGATGATGTAATTCTTATCAGCACCGACGGCGTTATTATCAGATTCCGTGCAAATGACCTCAGAACTATGGGCAGACCTGCTTCGGGCGTAAGAGTTATGCGCCTTGGCGAGGACAGCACGGTTGCTTCGTTCACCAGAACTGCACATGATGAAAGCGAGGAAACCGCAGAAATTGAAAAGGTTTCCGATGAGGAAATAGCAGCTTCTCTTTCGGAGGAGCAGGGCGAGGTAATCGAGCCTGACGCAGAACCTGACGATGATATCGCAGAGTCTGAAAGCTCCGCAGAAGATATCCAATAAAAATCTCAATTTAACGCCCGAGCAAGGGAATAACCCTGTGTTCGGGCGTGTTTTGTGAATTTCAATAAATCGCTTAAAATAATATATGTGCGATATTGCTTTGATTGTTCCACATGGAACATTAGCTGATAATGTCGAAAGGAAGATGATGATGGAGTATACTCTTGAGGAGTATGATGTTGCGGTAATCGGCGCGGGTCATGCGGGCTGCGAGGCTGCACTTGCCGCCGCCAGACTTGGCATGAAAACCGCTGTTTTTACGCTGTCGTTGGACTGTATTGCAAATATGCCGTGTAATCCGTGTATAGGCGGTTCTGCAAAGGGACAGATAGTTTGTGAAATAGATGTGCTTGGCGGCGAGATGGGTCGCGCTGCGGACGCAACCTTTATTCAATCCCGTATGCTTAATAAGGGAAAAGGACCTGCGGTTCACAGTCTGCGTGTTCAGAGTGACCGTGTGAAATATCATCAATACATGAAGCGCTGCCTTGAAAATACACCAAATCTCTATATAAAACAGGCGGAAGTAACTGCGGTTGACGTTGAAAACGGAAAAATAACTGCTGTGCGTACTAAACTTGGCGCGGTTTATCCCTGCAAGGCTGCAATTATTACAACCGGTACTTACCTTAACGGAAAAATCCATATAGGCGAGCTTAATTATGCCGCAGGACCTGATAATGTTCTGCCCTCTACCGAACTTACGGAATGTCTGAAAAAGCTTGGTTGTACAATGCGCAGATTTAAGACGGGTACTCCCGCTAGAGTTCATAGGCGCTCAATTAACTTTGATGTTCTTGAAAAGCAGACAGGTGATGAGCAGATTATTCCATTTGCTTTTGATAATGAGGATAAGCTTGAAAATCTTGTGGATTGCTATGTTTCCTATACCAATGAGCAAACGCATAAGGTTATTTTGGATAATCTGCACCGTTCTCCGCTGTATTCGGGCAGAATTGAGGGCGTTGGTCCGCGATACTGCCCAAGTATTGAGGATAAAATTGTGCGTTTTAAGGATAAGGAGCGCCATCAGCTTTTTCTTGAACCCATGGGTCTTGATACCGATGAATATTACGTTCAGGGAATGAGCAGCTCTCTGCCAGAAGATGTGCAGCTTAAATTTCTGCGCACCATAAAAGGTCTTGAAAACGTGGAAATTATGCGTCCCGCGTATGCGATAGAATACGATTGCTGCGACCCATTGGAACTTTTGCCAACGCTGGAATTTAAGAAAATATCGGGACTGTTCGGTGCGGGACAATTCAACTGCACAAGCGGATATGAGGAAGCGGCGGCGCAGGGAATTATTGCGGGTATAAATGCGGCGCTGAATATATCGGGCAGACAGCCTGTAATACTGGACAGGGCATCAAGCTATATAGGAACGCTGATTGACGACCTTGTGACAAAAGGCTGCACCGAGCCTTACCGAATGATGACTTCGCGCAGCGAATACCGTCTAATATTAAGGCAGGATAACGCCGCCGAAAGACTTATGCCTATCGGACATGAGGTGGGTCTGGTTTCTGATGAAAGGTACGGAAAATATCTGATAGAGAAAAAGCAGATAGAGGACGAACTTGAACGCATACGCAATACAACAATTCACCCCTCTGAGGGATTGAATAAGCTTCTGACTGATTGCGGAACATCTCTCATAACAAATGGTGTGCGCATGATTGAACTGCTTAAGCGTCCGCAGGTGGCGTATGAAGATATCGCGCCGTTTGATGAAAACAGACCTAAGCTGAAATACTCAATTGTAAATAAAATTGAGATAGAACTGAAATATTCGGGATATATCAAAATTCAGCAGGAACAGATTGAAAAAATGAGAAAGCTTGAAGCAAAACAGCTTCCTGCGGATATAGATTATCGTGAAATAAAGGGTCTGAGGCTTGAGGCACAGGAAAAGCTTAATAAATTCAAACCGCTTAATGTAGGGCAGGCGGGGCGTATTTCGGGAGTTAATCCCGCAGATGTTTCTGTGCTGCTGATATGGCTTGCGGGAAAGGGCGAAAATAATGGACAAAATTGAATATATCGTCAATACCTTTGCTTCGGGCGGAATTGAAATAAGCATAAAGCAGGCGGAAAAGTATCTGGTATTGTATGATTTTATGATTGAATATAATAAAAACGTCAATCTTACAGCGATAACAGGTTTTGAGGACGTTGTTATGAAGCATTTTATTGACAGCGTTCTTCCGTTTTCAAAGCTTGAAATCGGAAAAAATGAGAGTTTTATTGACGTGGGAACGGGCGCGGGTTTTCCGTCGCTGCCGCTGCTGATATGCCGTGATGATTTGAATGCAACATTGTGCGACAGCCTTGGCAAGCGCTGCGTATATCTTGAAAAGGTTTGCGATAAACTTGAGATAAAAGCCGAAATAATCCATGCGCGCAGTGAGGAGCTTGGCAGAAAGCGGCGCGAATGTTATGATTTTTCTACTGCGAGAGCAGTTGCAGCTATGCCTGTTCTTATGGAATATTGTCTGCCGTTTGTAAAGACAGGCGGCAAGTTTATCGCCTTGAAATCGGTAAATGAGGATATCGCCACGGCAGAGGGTGCGGCAAAAATCCTTGGCGGGGAAAAACCGAAGGTTACCGATTATAAGCTGCCAAACGGAGATGACAGGCGGCTTGTTATTACAAAAAAAATAACTCCCACGCCGACAAAATACCCCAGAAATTCCGCAAATATTGCAAAGAAGCCGTTATAATACGGCTTTTTTTGCGTTTATTTATTGTTTGCTGTCGGGAAATGCGATAAATCATTGTGGATATTATTTCCTTTTTATGATACAATTTAATCACAAAGCATGATAGGAGAGTGGTTATATGTTATTTTCATCTAAGGAAAAACAATGTCAGCGTGTGGTTATGCTTCCGCTTGCAAATATTGTTCCTAATAAATCACAGCCAAGAAAGAGATTTGACGAAGGCTCAATATATTCGCTGGCGCAAAGCATAAAAGAAAACGGCGTAATTCAGCCTGTGTGCGTTAGAAAAAACGGTGTTACATATGAAATAATCAGCGGTGAACGGCGCTGTCGCGCTTCAAAGCTTGCAGGGCTTGCTGAAATTCCGTGTATCATTATGGAGGTAAACGAGGAGCAGTCGGCAGTGCTTGCGCTGATAGAAAATATACAGCGCAGCGACCTTAGCTTTTTTGAGGAGGCTATGGCGATAAACGAACTGATAACCGTCTATGGTCTTACGCAGCAGGAGGCGGCAAAACGTCTTGGAAAGGCGCAGTCCACTGTTGCAAATAAACTGCGCCTGCTGAAATTTACTGACGCGGAGCGTAATATTCTTGCGGGCAGCAGCATAAACGAACGTCAGGCAAGAGCGTTGATACGCATAGATGACGCGGAACTGCGGCTTAAAACTCTGCATGAAATAGTCAGACGCGGACTTAATCTTGAGCAGACCGAGCAGCTTGTGGAGGATATTCTTTCGGGAAAAGCACAGCTTCAAAGCAGAAAAAAGTCCATGTTTAACATAACGCTGCCCAAAGTGTATATCAACAGCATAAATAAAATCGTCAGCCGCATGAAAAGCGCAAATATAAATTGTGTAACAAGCACCGCACAGAACGGCGATTATTTTGAATATACCATAAAAATACCCGTTTCGGTCGATATGTGCAAATAATAATGTTCCACATGGAACATTTCGATTGATTATGTCGAAATTTGTTCCATGTGGAACATTTTTTTGCTAAAGCACTTTATTTTTCGACAGAAGTGTGCTATACTATATAAGTAATGATTACTTTTAAGAAAGGGGAAAGCTATGGGTATAGTTATTGGTGTAGTAAACCAGAAAGGCGGAGTCGGAAAAACAACCACATCTGTTAATATAGCTGCGGGATTGGGCGCACTGGGGAAGAAAGTGCTGCTTATAGATTTTGATCCGCAGGGCAATGCTACAACAGGCTTCGGTATAAAAAAGAAAACGCTTGACGCAACTACATACGAGGTTATTATGGGCGAGCGCCGCCCGCAGGAGGCTATAATCAGCACAAGATATAAAAACGTGAAGATTATGCCTGCCACAAATCTGCTGTGTGAGGCTGAGCTTCAGCTTGCAAATTTTGAGCAGCGCAATCATCAGCTTAGAAAAGTTATATTGCAGCTTAAGGACGATTATGATATGATTATTATTGACTGTCTGCCGTCCTTGGGTATACTTGCAATAAATGCACTTGTGGCAATTGACAGTATGATAGTGCCGATGGTGTGCGAGCCTTTCGCGCTTGAGGGACTTGCGCAGCTTATGCAGACGGTTAAAAAGGTTAAGCGTGCGGCAAATAAGGACTTGACGATTATGGGCATTGTGTTTACAATGCTGGACAAGCGTTTGCTGGCAAGCAACGAAATAATGCGCGATATAAAGAGAACCTTCGCCGCAGAAACGATATTCAAAACAGAGATACCGCGCAACGTGCGTATTTCAGAGGCTCAAAGCCACGGCGAGCCTATTTTGTATTATGACAAGAACTCAAAGGGAGGCGACGCTTACAGGCGGCTTGCCAAGGAGATACTTGAAAAATGCCGCGAAATGGAGAGAAAAAATGGCTAAAAGAAGAATAAAAAGTGACTTTTCCAGTATTTTCGATGACAATAATCTTGCTGAGGACAGCGAGAATTTAAGCTCCTTAAGACTTACCGAGATTGAGCCGAATAAAAATCAGCCGAGAAAAAATTTCGATAAGGAGGCGCTTGAACAGCTTGCGACCTCAATACGCGAGAACGGAGTGCTTCAGCCACTGCTTGTAAGACCACTTGCAACAGGAAATTATCAAATTATAGCGGGCGAGCGCAGGTGGCGCGCTTCAAAAATAGCGGGCTTATCCGAAGTTCCTGTGGTGATACGCGATGACCTTTCGGAAGAACAGGTAATGCAGATTGCGCTGATAGAAAATCTTCAGCGCGAAAACCTCAATCCGATAGAAGAAGCGCTTGGCTATAAGGAACTCATCGACAATTACAACATGACGCAGGACCAGCTTGCAAAATCGCTTGGAAAGGCGCGCTCCTCGATTGCCAACAGTCTGGGACTGCTGACTCTGCCGAAAAGCGTAAAGGATTTGCTTCAGCAGGGTGAACTTTCTGCGGGACACTGCAAGGCGCTAAAATCCATAAAGGACCCTGCGCTTATGACGGAGATAGCATATCGCGCGGCAGACGGAGAGCTTTCGGTGCGCAGCATTGAGTCTATCGCAAAGCGCGAAGCCAACAAAAGCGAAGAAAAGCAAGAGATAAAGCCGCGAATGGCATACTATACCGAGGTTGAATTAAGCCTTGCCGAAATGTTGGGCACAAAGGTGAAAATCGCCGAGGGAAAAAATACAAATACCCTGCAAATAAGCTTTGACAGCAAGGAGCAGCTTGAGGGTATAATGAAAGCGCTTATCAACAAATAAAAATACACACAAAGGAAGGCAAAAACAATGATTGACATCAGATTTTTAAGAGAAAACCCCGAAGCAGTAAAGGAAAACATCAAAAAGAAGTTTCAGGATGCAAAGCTTCCGCTTGTTGACGAGGTGATAGAACTTGACGCAGAGTACCGCAAGGCGCTTCAGCGCAAGGAGTCGCTTCAGGCTGACAAGAACAAGGCTTCCAAGGAAATCGGCGGCTTTATGGCAAAGGGCATGAAGGAAGAAGCTGAAGCCGCAAAAGCGAAGGTTAAGGAATATTCCGAGGAGCTTGCGCAGCTTGATAAAGAAGTTCCCGAAATGGCAGAGCGCATAAAGACTATAATGATGACCATTCCCAACATAATCGACCCGTCCGTTCCGATAGGCAAGGACGACAGCGAGAATGTTGAGATAGAGCGCTTTGGCGAGCCTGTTGTACCAGATTTTGAAGTTCCTTATCATTCCGATATAATGGAAAAGCTTGACGGTATCGACCTCGACAGCGCAAGAAAAGTT
Organism: uncultured Ruminococcus sp.; assembly: GCA_964556595.1. Taxonomy (GTDB): domain Bacteria; phylum Bacillota; class Clostridia; order Oscillospirales; family Ruminococcaceae; genus CAG-115. The sequence goes on from CAZKXB010000005.1 coordinate 73,247, forward strand.
GCGGGCAACGGCTTCTATTACCTTATGGGCGATATTGCAAGACTGCATTCTGCGGTTATTTCCTATGCAAGAGATTTCATGATTGACCGCGGCTTTACCTATTGTATTCCTCCTTTCATGATTAGAAGCAACGTTGTTACAGGCGTAATGAGCTTTGCCGAGATGGACGCAATGATGTACAAAATTGAGGGCGAGGATTTGTACCTTATCGGCACATCGGAACATTCCATGATAGGCAAGTTTATTGATACTATTGTGGAGGAGGACACACTGCCCCGCACGCTTACAAGCTATTCCCCCTGCTTCCGCAAGGAAAAGGGCGCCCACGGCATTGAGGAGCGCGGCGTATACCGCATCCACCAGTTTGAAAAGCAGGAGATGATCGTGGTCTGCAAGCCCGAGGACTCCATGGACTGGTACGAAAAAATGTGGCACTACTCCGTGGAGCTGTTCCGCAGCATGGACATCCCCGTGCGTCAGCTTGAGTGCTGCTCCGGCGACCTCGCCGACCTGAAGGTAAAGTCCTGCGACATTGAGGCGTGGTCCCCCCGCCAGCAGAAGTACTTTGAGGTCTGCTCCTGCTCCAACCTGGGTGACGCTCAGGCGCGCCGTCTGAAGATGCGCGTCAAGGGCGAGGACGGCAAGATGTACCTGCCCCACACACTCAATAACACCGTTGTCGCGCCGCCGCGTATGCTCATCGCATATCTTGAAAACCATTTGCAGGCCGATGGCTCCGTTACCGTGTCCGAGGCTCTGCGCCCCTACATGGGCGGCATTGAGCTGCTTGTGCCCAAAAAGTGATATATGTATGATAAAACGGCGTGACTTCGGTCACGCCGTTTAGATTATCGGGAAGCTGTTTAAGCCCACTCATTATAATATCGCAGGAACTCACGGCTATCCCTTTGGGAGAGTTGTCACCGTAGGTGATTGAGAGGGCTCATTTTTCCTCTCGGGTTATACCCTCTCAGTCGCGCCTGACGGCGCGCCAGCTCCCCCAAAGGGGGAGCCAAGGGGGTGTGCTTCTTTAACGTACTCAGCTCTTTCAATTAGGGAGACGAGAATATATTTTTATCTAACAACGGAGCGTATCAGTACCGTACGCTCCGTTAGCTTTTTACGGACATCTGCCAAAGTTACCCAACTTCCTACATTATTATATTATATATCTGGAGGTTATTCTTGAAATATACGGCAAATTATGTTATACTTACATATTAGAAAAATACAGTGGGTAACTCTGCTTTCATAGAGGTGTTTTATGAACTCCATCAACGACATATGGGATGAAGTAATCCGCGTTCTGTCCCAGCATCTCACACCTACGGCTATCAACACATGGTTTTCCGACTGCACGCCCATAGAGCTGGACGACAGTACTCTTGTCATACACACCACCAGCGACTTTAAGAGAAATATTATACTCAACCGCTTTGCCGAGTCGATAAAACTCGCGCTCAGCGATCTTTTCTCCTGCGACTTTGACCTTATGATACTCGCCGGGGACGAGATCGGCGATTACGAGCCAAGCAAAAAGGCCGAGAACAGTCTGCCCGACATGGCGGGATACACCTTTGACCGCTTCATTGTCGGCAACTCGAACCACTTTGCCCACGCCGCCGCCGTATCCGTCAGCCAGAATCCCGGCAAGGTCTATAATCCCCTTTTCATCTACGGCAACTCCGGTCTCGGTAAGACTCACCTGCTCCTTGCCATCGGCCAGACCATTCACGAAAAGGACCCCACCAAGAAAATCGCCTACATCAAGGGCGACGAGTTCACAAACCAGATGGTCAAATCCATCAGGGAGGGCACGGCGGAGGAGTTTCGCGTAAAGTACCGCAACGTTGACCTTTTCCTTGTGGATGATATTCAGTTCATCGCCGGCAAGCAGTCCACGCAGGACGAGTTTTTCCACACCTTCAACAACATCTACGAGGCCGGACACCAGATAGTAATCACCTCCGACCGTCCGCCGCTTGAAATGTCCCTGCTGGATGACCGTCTGCGCACCCGCTTTGAGGGTGGACTTATGGCGGATATCCAGCCGCCCGACCTTGAGACGCGAATGGCCATCACAAGAAACAAGGCATCACAGCTTGGGCTCCTTTTATCGGACGAGGCTGTTGAATTCATCGCCACGAACATAACCGCGAACATCCGCCAGATCGAGGGCGTCATAAAACGCCTCACCGCCTACCGCGAGATACTTGACGACGTTATCACCATCGACTCCGTGAAGCGCGCCATCAAGGACGTCATACGCAACGGCACCTATATCCCCACACCCGAGCGCATTATCAGGGAGACCGCCCGTTACTACTCCCTGCGTGAGGAGGATCTGCGCGGCCAGAACCGCAGCAAGAACACCGCCATGGCGCGCCAGGTGTCGATGTATCTGATGCGCTCACTTACGAATCTTTCACTCAAGGATATCGGCGCGGAGTTTGAGGACAGAAACCACGCCACAGTTCTCAGCTCCATACGCAAAGTGGAGGATCTTTTACAGAGCGATCCCACCATGGCCTGCACGGTCAGAGACATCACCTCGAACATAAATACAGTCTGACGCGGGGTTAAAATTCTCCACAATTTGCCTGTTGAATGTTAAAAGCGGAGATGTTGATAAATTTACTCCTTTTTCGCCTGTTGGAAGCTTTCAACTTTTCAACATTTTTGTCAACATCAAAACTCTATGCGTTTCAGGGCTTTGCCCGACTTTTCCACAGAATTTTGCTCTACTACTACAACTACTAAAAATAAGATTTATTTATTGATAAGAGAAATTTTATCTTACGGAGGGAAACGATATGAAATTCACCTGCGAGAAATACCTTCTACAGAGCGCGTGTGCCGTGACCGCCCGTGCCGCTGCCTCCAAAAGCCCCATCCCCGCGCTTGAGGGTCTGTTCATCCAGGCCGGCGCAAACGTGAGGATCACCGGCTACGACCTTAAAAAGGGCATATATACGAACATTGAAGCGGACGTGGCCGAGACCGGCTCCATCGTTGTCGGGGCAAGGCTCTTCGGCGAGATGATACGCCGTCTGCCCGACGGTATTGTTACCGTGAGCACCGACGCGAATCTTAACGTAAATGTCAAATGCGGCAAGAGTGAATTCAACTTCATCGGCATCTCCTCCGAGGATTACCCGGAAATGCCCGACGTCACCGGCAAGAGCGCGGTCGAGCTCCCGCAGAAGATGCTCAAGAGCATGATAAACCAGACCATCTTCGCCGTCTCCGACAACGACGCGCGCCCCATCTACACCGGCTCCCTCTTTGAGGCCGAGGGCGATACACTCACGCTCGTCTCCATCGACGGCTACCGCCTCGCAAAGCGCACGGAGACAATAGAAAACTCCGGCTTCGAGAGCGGGACCTTCGTTGTTCCCGGCTCCGCGCTTTCGGATATCGAGCGTATATGCACCGACTCCGATGACAAGGTGAGCATTGCCGTCGGCGCGAAGCATATCTCCTTCCGCATCGGAGACACGGTTGTTGTCTCGCGCCGCCTTGAGGGTGAGTTTCTCAATTACAGAAAGTCCATTCCCGACTCCTTCCGCTATATTCTTAAGATCGAGCGGAGTGAGTTCATATCCACCATCGACCGCGTATCCCTCATCGTCAGTGAAAAGAACAGCAGTCCCGTCAGAATGACCGTGAATGACGGCACGATAGATTGCCGCTGTGTCACCCCCATAGGCAAGGCGGAGGATGTATGCACCTGCGACGGCGAGGGCGAGGGCATGGAGATAGGCTTTAACGCGCGCTATATTATGGACGCACTCAAGGCCTCCGGTAAGGATAAGCTCAATTTCTGCCTGAATGCGCCGTCCTCCCCCTGCGTAATCACCGCTGCCGACGGAACGGAGAGCTTCACCTATATGATACTGCCCGTCCGCCTGCGCGCAGACTGAGCAAAGGGTGGCCGCACGGCCGTGCGGTATTACGCACAACACCCGGTATCCATCACTTATTATTTTAGGATATGGTAAAAATGGAAAAAATAACAATAAATACCGAATTTATAAAGCTTGATTCACTGCTTAAATTCGCGGCTCTGGTCGGCACGGGAGGCGAGGCGAAATACGCCATTGCCGAGGGCATGGTCAGCGTCAACGGCGAGGTGTGTACCCAGCGCGGACACAAGCTATATCCCGGCGACAGAGTGGGCTTCGAGCGCTTTGAAGTAGAGATCGCGGCGGAATGAAGATAAAAAAGATCGCGCTCAACGGCTTTCGTAATTACGAGTGGGAGACGGCGGAGTTCGACCCCGGCACCAACGTCATCTACGGGCCGAACGCGCAGGGCAAGACGAATCTGCTTGAGGCCGTCTATATGCTCTCGTGCGGGCGGAGCTTTCGCACCCGCTTTGACAGGGAGCTTGTGGGCTTCGGCTTTTCCGAGGCGGAGATAATGGCCGACCTCACCAGCCACGGCAGGGAACAGACCGTGAATATGCGCCTGCGCCCGGGAGTTACCAAAAGGATAATGGTAAACGGCGTGAGAAAAAGCACCGGTGAGCTCTCCGAGACGGTGAACGCGGTGCTCTTCTGCCCCGACGACCTCAATATAATCAAGGACGGCGCGGTAGTCCGCCGCAGACTTCTTGATAACGCCATATCCCAGATAAGGCCAAAGTATGCCGCGCTCATGTCGGACTATGCGCGGCTGTATGAAAATAAGAGCCGCATATTAAAGGACTGGCACGAGAAGCCGTCGCTCCTTGACACGTTGGACGAGTTTTCCGACGGAATGTGCCGCGTCTCGGCGCAGGTCATACGATATCGGGCGGCCTTTACCCAGCGCCTGTGCGAGGCGGCAAAGCCCATACACCGCGAGTTTTCAGGCAGCGGCGAGGAGCTTGAAATAGATTACCGCACCGTCGGCACCGTGACGGATCCCTTTGCCTCAGCAAAGGAAATATATTATCAGCTCTGCGACCATCAGGAGAGCCACCGTCAGGCCGAGATAGACAGCGCCCAGTGTCTCACCGGCATACACAAGGACGATCTTGAAATACGCATCAACGGCAACAACGCCCGTAGCTTTGCCTCTCAGGGGCAGACGAGGACGGCGGCGCTGTCGATGAAGCTTGCCGAGCGGGAGATATTCCTTGACGAGACGGGGGAATACCCGATACTCCTGCTTGATGATGTGCTTTCGGAGCTTGACCCCCGGCGGCAGGAATTCGTTCTCAACCGCATAGGCGGCGGGCAGACGCTCATCACCTGCTGTGAGGATGACGGCATTTCCTCGCGCACAGGCGGCAGGGTGCTTCATGTCGAAAAGGGGCGAATCAGATAATGTATCTTCATCTCGGCAAGGGAACGGTAATTGACGAAAGAGAAATAATAGGTATTTTTGACCTTGATATCACGTCACAATCGCATATAACACGACAATATTTGAACAAATCTGAAAAATCGGGCATAGTGATAAACGCGGCAGAGGATATACCAAAGTCCTTTGTCGTCTGCGCCGGCGGCGGGGGGAGAAAGGTCTACCTCAGCCAGATGGCGAGCTCCACCCTCCTGCGCAGGGCGGAGAGCTTTTGACCGAACGCAAAACATATTCGGAGGAACACATGTCAGACATCTTGGAAAAAATAGAACAGGAATACGACGCATCGCAGATACAGGTGCTTGAGGGGCTTGAGGCTGTCCGGAAGCGTCCGGGTATGTATATCGGCTCCACCTCGTCCTCGGGTCTGCACCATCTGGTGTATGAGATAGTCGACAACTCCATCGACGAGGCTCTTGCGGGCTACTGCACGGATATAGAGGTCGTCATCGAGGAGGGCAACATTATCCGCGTTACAGATAACGGCCGCGGTATACCCGTTGACATCCAGGAGCAGACCGGCAAGTCCGCGCTCGAGGTCGTCTTTACCGTGCTCCACGCGGGCGGCAAGTTCGGCGGCGGGGGCTACAAGGTCTCCGGCGGTCTGCACGGCGTCGGCGCATCGGTCGTCAACGCGCTGTCCGAGTGGCTCGAGGTACAGGTACACAAGGACTGGAAGATATACCAGATGCGCTTCTCCCGCGGCAATATCCTCGAGGAGATACACGTTGTCGGCACGACCGACCGCACCGGCACCACCGTGCGCTTCAAGCCCGACTCGGAGATGTTCGACGACACGGTGTACGATTACGAGATACTCCACACCCGAATGCGCGAGCAGGCGTTCCTCAACGCCGGCCTTGCCATCTCCATCAGCGACGAGAGACCCGGTATGGAGCAGGCAGAGACAATGCGCTACGAGGGCGGCATACGCGAATATGTCACCTATCTCAACAAGCACAAGACCCCCCTGCACAACGAGGTCATATATCTCAGCGGCAAAAAGGGCAACGCCGTCGCGGAAATAGCCCTGCAATATAACGACGGCTACAGCGAGACGCTCGTCTCCTTCGCAAACGACATCCACACTCCCGAGGGCGGTATGCACGAGACCGGCTTCAAGACCGCACTCACCCGAGTCCTCAATGCCTACGGCACGAAAACCAATGTTATCAAGGGCGACGACAAGGTATCCGGCGAGGATGTGCGCGAGGGTATCACCGCCGTCATCTCCGTGAAGCTCCCCGAGGCTCAGTTCGAGGGTCAGACCAAGCAGAAGCTCGGCAACGCCTACATCCGCACGCTGGTTGACGGGATAGTAAACGACCAGCTTGCCGTGTATCTGGAGGAGCACCCCGCCGTCGGCAGGACGATACTCGATAAGGCCATGATGGCCAACCGCGCACGCGAGGCCGCAAGACGCGCCAAGGAATCCGTACGCCGCAAGACCGGCCTCGAAAGCGGCCAGATGCCCGACAAGCTCCAGGACTGCAACGAGCGTGACCCCTCCCTGTGTGAGATATACATCGTCGAGGGCGACAGTGCCGCCGGCTCCGCCATTCAGGGACGCGACAGCCGTTTTCAGGCTATCCTTGCCATGTGGGGCAAGATGCTCAACGTCGAGAAGGCGCGTGTTGACAAGGTCTACGGCAACGAAAAGCTCTCCCCGCTGATAGTCGCGCTGGGCGCGGGCATCGGCGACGAGTTCAATATAGAAAAGCTCCGCTATCACAAGATAATCATCATGGCGGATGCGGACGTTGACGGCTCACACATACGCACGCTGCTGCTGACGTTCTTCTTCCGCTATATGCGTCCGCTCATCGAAAACGGCTACGTCTACTCCGCCGTTCCTCCGCTCTTCAAGCTCACCCGCGGCAAGACCCAGCGCGTCGCCTACTCCGAGGCCGAGCGCGATAAGATCAGCGCCGAGCTTCGTGCCGACAACCCCAATGCCAAGGTGGACATCAGCCGCTTCAAGGGTCTGGGCGAGATGGACCCGCACGAGCTGTGGGACACCACCATGGACCCGGAGAAGCGCTCACTGCGCCGCATAACGATGAACGACGCGGTCATGGCCGACCAGATATTCACCCTCCTCATGGGCGAGGACGTCGAGCCACGCCGCGAGTGGATAGAGGACAACGCCAAGCGTGTTGTAAATCTGGATATCTGAGACTGTCGGAGAATCATTCGACGTTTTTCGACAGACCGCGTTTTTGAACCTGCCTCCCCCGCCGCGTGCGCGGGAAGCAACAAAACAGATGGAGAAAACAAATGGCACATAAAAGAGACTATAAGCCCGAGGATATTCTTTTCCCGAATCAGGTCATAACGGAATCCGAGCTGGTCGGCGAGATGCAGCACAGCTACATCGACTATGCCATGTCGGTCATCGTAGGCCGCGCTCTGCCGGACGTGCGTGACGGCCTCAAGCCCGTCCACCGCCGCATACTCTATACCCTGTACGAGGACGGCCTCACCTCCGACAAGCAGTTCAAGAAATCCGCCACCTGCGTCGGTGACGTTCTGGGTCGCTACCATCCCCATGGCGACGCATCGGTTTATGACGCGCTCGTTCGCCTTGCGCAGGCACATTCCATGCGCTATATGCTGGTAGACGGGCACGGTAACTTCGGTGACGTGGACGGCAACCCCCCCGCGGCCTACCGATATACCGAGGCGAGAATGGCGAAGATCGCCAACGAAATGCTCCGCGATATCGACAAGGACACCGTGAACTGGGATCCGAACTTCGACGAGACGAGAAAGGAGCCGCGAGTGCTCCCCTCCCGCTTCCCGAACCTGCTTGTCAACGGCTCAAGCGGTATCGCCGTCGGCATGGCGACCAACATCCCGCCCCATAACCTTACCGAGGTCATCAACGCCTGCATCTGCGTGCTTGAAACCCCCGAGGCCACGCTTGCCGACCTCATGCAGTATATCAAGGGGCCGGACTTCCCCACAAAGGCCATCATCATGGGGCGCAGCGGCATACGTCAGGCATACGCCACCGGCCACGGCAAGGTCATCATCCGCGCCCGCACCGAGTTTGAGGAGTACGGCAGAGACCACCGCACGAGAATAATCGTCCACGAGCTCCCCTACCGCGTCAACAAGCGCCAGCTCATCAAGAATATCGCCGATCAGGTGCGCGACAAGAAGCTTGACGGCATCTCCGATATGCGCGACGAGTCCGACCGTAACGGTATGCGTATCGTCATCGAGCTCAAGCGCGACGCGAATCCGCAGGTGGTGCTCAACCGCCTCTTTGCCCAGTCGGAGCTTCAATCCACCTTTGCGATAAATATGCTCGCGCTGGTGCACGACCAGAAACAGCCGAAGATACTCTCCCTGCGCAATATTCTTGACGAGTACCTCAGCTTCCAGGAGGAGATAATCGTCCGCCGCACGCGCTACGACCTGAAAAAGACCGAGGAGCGCGCACACCTGGTCAAGGGCCTGCTCATCGCGCAGGACAATATCGACGAAGTGATCCACATCATCCGCAGCAGCTACGACGACGCCAGGCAGAACCTCATGGAGCGCTTCAGCCTCACCGAGGTGCAGGCACAGGCCATCTGCGATATGCGCCTTATCTCCCTCCAGGGGCTCAACCGCGAGAAGCTGGAGAACGAGTATAAGGAGCTTGAGGAGAAGATAGCCTATTTCCGCAGTCTCCTTGCAAGCCCCGAGCTTATAAAGGGCGTCCTCAAGGACGAGCTCACCGCCATCCGCGACAAGTACGGCGACGAGCGCCGCACCGAGATACAGGAGATCGTTGACGAAATAGACGTTGAGGATCTCATCGAGGAGGAAAACTGCGTCTTTACCCTCACCCACGGCGGATATATCAAGCGCCTCCCCGTCAGCGAGTACCGCGCTCAGGGGCGCGGCGGCAAGGGCATACGCGCCATGACCACGCGAGAGGACGACTATGTTGAGACGGTGTTCACCGCCTCCACGCACGACAGCATACTCTTCTTCACCGACCGGGGACGCGCCTTTGTCAAGAAGGGCTATAACATCCCCGAGGCCGGCAGGAACGCGCGCGGCACCAACATCGTCAATATCATTCAGACCGAGGCCGGCGAGAGCGCCGAGAAGGTCAGCGTCATGATAAACGGCCGCGGCTACGAGGAGGAAAAGTATCTCTTCTTCGTCACGAGGAACGGCACCGTCAAGCGTATGGCACAGTCCGCGCTCAAGAACATCCGCCAGAACGGTATCCGCGCCATCACGCTCGACGAGGGTGACGAGCTCATTTCCGTCATCCAGACCTCCGGCAACGAAAATATCCTCATCGCGACGCGCGACGGTATGTCCGTGTGCTTCAGCGAGGAGGATGTCAGACCCACCGGCAGAACGGCCATGGGTGTGCGCGGTATAAAGCTTCGTCCCGGCGACTATGTTGTCGGCGCGGAGAGTACGTCCGCGGGCTCGCGCCTGCTCACCATCACCGAAAACGGCTACGGCAAGCGTACCGACGTGGATGAATACTCCGTCCACGGGCGCGGCGGCATAGGCATAAAGAACTATAACGTCACCCAAAAGACCGGCAAGATCGCCGCGGTCGAAATGGTGGATGACGGGGATGATATATTCGTCATCAGCGACGACGCGACCATTATCCGTATGGCTGTGGAGCGCATATCCGTCCTCGGCCGCGCGACTCAGGGCGTGCGCATAATGCGTCTGAACGGGGGAAGCCACGTCATATCCATCGAAAAGACAGAGAGCGACGACACAGGGGAAACCGACGCGGACGACGCGATACCCGCGGAAGCATCCGACGAATCCACCACCGCACCCGACGCGGAATAAACGGAGAGGAGCGCCGATATGAATAAGAAAAACAAAGTAAAGGTATCAGGCTGGTCCACAAGCATCGTCGTGATGGTACTGACCTTTCTCATCGGCGCGGCCGCCGAGCTGGGGGACGGCTTTGTTGTTGTGATACTTGCGCTGGGTGTGGCCGCCGTCGCGATCTATGCGGCGGTGAAAAACGCGAAAAAGACGCGGGAAAAGGAGCAGAGCCTTGAGGAGAAGTTCACTCCCCGCAGGGCAGTTAAAACAAGCTGCGAATACAGCGAGCTCAACTGCGACTTTTCCCACGACTATGAGAGCCGCGTTCAGCAGCTTGACAGCTTCCTCAAAAACGGCATCATCGACAGGGCGGAGTATAACGTCCTCCTGAAAAAATACAAGAAGAACTACGAAGAGCACAGCGAATGAAAACTGTCACCATCTATACCGACGGCGCGTGCAGCGGCAACCCCGGCCCGGGCGGCTGGGGGGCGATACTGCGCTACGGCGGGGCTGAAAAGATACTCTCCGGCGGCGAAAAGCAGACCACGAACAACCGTATGGAGCTCACCGGTGTCATCGAGGCACTGCGTGCGCTACGCGAGCCGTGTGTTGTCGAGCTATATTCCGACTCAAAGTACGTTATCGACGCGCTCTCAAAGGGCTGGGCACGCTCATGGCGCAGTCGCGGCTGGGTCAAGTCCGATAAAAAGCCCGCGCTCAACGCCGACCTGTGGGAGCTGCTCCTTGACCTGTGCGAAACGCACGAGCTCCACTGCCACTGGGTCAGGGGTCACGCGGAGAATGAATATAATAATCGCTGTGACGCGCTGGCCGTTGCCGAGCGGGACAGATTTGCGGGGTAAAAATGAAAAGAAACTTCAACGATAAACCGCTAAAGGTCTTTCTCTCCTACATCGCGGGGCATAAGAAAATGTTCATCATCGACATGACGTGCGCGGTGCTGGTGTCGGTCATCGACCTGATGTTTCCGTACATCTCGCGCATCTCGCTCAACCGACTCCTGCCGGAGAGCCGCTATGCCGCCTTCTTCACCGTGATGGCCGTGCTTATGCTGGCCTACGCCATAAAGGCCGTGCTATATTACATAATCACTGTTGTCGGGCACAACATGGGTGTGCTGGTCGAGTCGGATATGCGGCGCGACGTGTTCACCCATATGCAGGATCTCTCGTGCAGTTATTACGACAAAAACCGTACCGGCGTCCTCATGAGCCGCATAACGAGCGACCTTTTCGACATTACCGAGCTCGCCCACCACGGGCCTGAAAATATCCTCATCTGCTCGCTGACCATCGTCGGCGCGCTCGCCGTCATGTTCACGGTGGAGTGGCGGCTCACGCTGGTGCTGATGGTGATACTGCCGGTGTGCTTTGCCTTTACCATGTCACAGCGCGTGCGCATGAAAAAGGCCAATATCGAGGTCAAGAAAAAGACCGCCGAGATATATGCCGCCATCGAGAGCAGTATCTCCGGCATACGCACCGCCAAGGCATTCGCCAACGAGGAGCGCGAGAGCGAAAAGTTCGACGACGCGAACGCGATGTTCCGCGGCTCCAAGGTCGAGTATTACCGCACCATGGGTCTTTTCAACAGCGGCATGGAGTTCACCACCGGCATCATGCCAGTTATCATCGTGGCCGTGGGTGGCCTGCTCATCATGAAGGGGAGCATGGACTACGTCGATATCATCACCTTTTCGCTGTACGTTTCCACATTCGTCACCCCCGTTCGCAAGCTTGCGCAGTTTGCCGAGCAGTATATGCAGGGCTCAGCCGGCTTTACGAGATTTCTTGAGCTCATGCGTACCGAGCCGAGCGTGAAGGACGCGCCCGATGCGGCGGAGCTCCATGGCGTGCGCGGCCGGATAGATTATAATGACGTAAGCTTCAGCTACGATAACGGCGTTCCCGTGCTCAGCCATGTCGATCTGCACCTTGAGCCGGGGAAATGCCTCGCGGTCGTCGGCCCCTCCGGCGGTGGCAAGACGACGCTCTGCCAGCTCCTGCCCCGGTTTTACGACGTGTGCGGCGGCAGTGTCACCGTTGACGGCATCGACGTGCGCGCCGTCACGCAGTCCTCACTGCGCCGAAACATCGGCATGATACAGCAGGATGTGTTCATGTTCGCCGGCACGGTCAGGGAGAATATCCGCTACGGCCGTCCCGACGCGACCGACGCCGAGGTGATCGAGGCCGCCGTCCGCGCCGAGATACACAGCGAGATCATGGAAATGCCCGACGGCTATGATACCTATATCGGCGAGCGGGGCGTAATGCTCTCCGGCGGGCAGAAGCAGAGAATATCCATCGCCCGCGTGTTCCTGAAAAATCCGCAGATACTCATTCTGGACGAGGCGACCTCCGCGCTCGACACCGTGACCGAACAGCGTATTCAGGACGCTCTCGACACGCTGAGCGTCGGCCGCACGACCATCATTATTGCCCACCGTCTCTCCACCATAAGAAACGCCGACATTATCGCCGTCGTGGAGGGCGAGCATATCGTGGAGCTGGGCAGCCACAGCGAGCTTATCGCGAAGAACGGAATATATGCCGCGCTGTGCCATGCGCAGGAAATACCGATGACCGAGGAGGAAGATCATGCTTAAGATCAGAGAGGCAAATCACGGCGACCTGACCAGAATGTACGGACTCATGGAAATGGATTTTGACAGCAAGGAGCTCATATACTTTCTCGCCCTGCAAAAGGGGATGCTGAACGGCTCCGTTGAGTTTCTCGCCTTCCATGACGATGAGACCAATATGGACGTGGGCTATGCGCTCTGCTTTGTCAGGGGAATGTACAACTATGTACTGCTCAAGTATTTTGGCATCTTCCCGTGGCTTCGCGGCAGAGGGCTGGGCGTGGAGGCAATGCGACTTCTGAACAAGCGCTACGCCGACCGCCAGGGCATCATCGCCGAGATAACCGAGTTCGACGACCCCGCGCCCGACCATGTGAAAAAGCTGTTTCGATTCTTTGCCCGCTTCGGCTATGTTGAGCTCGACAGGGATTACTTCATCTCCGGCACACGGGCGCATATCTTCGTCAAGCCCATCAAGGGAACGTGGGACATCGCGCCCATCGTCCACCGCATCCTTGACGATTTGTACTCACGCTGTCTGTCCCGCTTCACAATGGCGCGAATGTTTGACATCCGCCCGTATGTGAAAAAGGAAGAGTAAAAGTCGAATAACGTCGAAACGTCGAAAAATGTCGAAAAAACATCCCCGGGAGAGCATCGCCTCTCCCGGGGGTAAAAGTATGTCAAGTAATCACCAACGCCTTGGCTCTCCCTCCGGGAAACTGAGCTTGCTAAAGCCCCTTGGCTCTCCCTCTGCGTAGATGCGCGACAGCGCCTTGGCTCCCCCAGAGGGAGAGCCAAGCCCCTCTCATCTCCGCGCCAAGAGCCGCCGCAAGCGGCGGTTGCGCTCCGAAACGCGCCTGCGGGCACTGCGTCTTAAATAATTTTACGCGGTTTTATCGACGAACACCGGCTCGAAGGTCGTGGCCTCGGTGACGTAGGCGTTGAAGATATTCACCGTGCCGTGGACAGAGTACGCCTGCCCGTTCACGAGCCAGTGATCGAGTGCCTTTCCGGAGGGGATGGGCGTCTGCACGCACAGGAGCATTGAGCCGCCCTCCTCGGTAAGGCCGGTATAGGTGTTGAGATAGTCCTCCTCGAACACAAACTCGGTGAAGATCTCGCCGCCGTTATTCTCGTACCCGTCGAGAAACTGCATGGTGCAGTTGATGCAGGTGACCTTTTTAACCGGGCGAAGCTCCGCCTTTACCACGGTGTTTTCGCCGAGCGTGAGAGTGATATGCTCCTCAAGGGTGTTGATCTCCTCTCCGTTCACCGTCCAGCACAGCAGCTTCATCCCCTCGGGAATGTCCGCGTCTATCTCGACGACGGTCTCGCCGTCAAGGGGAATGAGCGTCTCGCCGTCCGAGTGGGCGTTGACGAGAAAGAGATAGCTGTCATTACGCGACTCGGCCTCGGCAAGGCGGGAGTTGAGCTCGGCAAGCTCCGCGGTGTCTATCGTGGGCACCTCGGGCAGGGGCTCGTCACCGCAGGCGGTAAGACTCAGCGCCATAATGAGCAAAAGAGCGAAAAACAGAGCTTTTTTGACGATTTTCATGTTATCTCCCTCCCATCAGTAGCGCAGGGGGACCTGCTGGTAGCGCGGCGTGGGGTCGGCGGCCTCGTGCTGGGTGTAGCAGGCCGCGAACACAGGCACAAAGCTTGTCGCCTCGGTCAGGTCGTGGGCGTAAAATTCGAGTATATAGCCGTTGGCGTCGATCGCAACGCCGTTAATTATCCAGTGGTCAACGGTGGTGAGGTCGTCCGTCTCGGCGTAGACGCACACGGAAACACTCTCCATATCCTCAAAGCACAGCTCGGTAAAGCTCTCGCCGACGCGGTTACCCTCGGCGTCGATGAGGCACATTTTAGCATCGGTCGCGACAAGGCGTTTTTCGGCGCGGAGCACGGCTTCGACCACCGTACCGCCGACAGCCGGGACGGAAATACTCTCCCCGCCCTCTACGCGCTCGCCGTTAATGAGCCAGTAGTCAACGCGCATACCCTCCGGTACAACAGCCTGAGCCGTGTACTCTGCGCTCTCGTCAAGCGCGGCGAAGCTCTCGCCGTTGACGGTGGCGTTTATCGCCGCAATGTATTCGTCAACGCGGTTCTCCTCGCGCTCCACCTGCTCGCGCAGGGCGTCCAGCTCGTTTTTCTGCTGAACATATTCCGAGACGGCTTTATTGTACTCGGCCTCGGCGGCGGCTCTCTCCGCACGGCTCGTACAGCCGCCGAGACAAAGCGCCGTCACCGACACCGCCGCGAGCGCAAGCACGCGGCGCATATTTTTTTTCATCATTCTGTCCTCCCGTTGCGGGTTTTTTCAACCGGAATTATATGATATGC
>CAZKXB010000006.1:0-70301 GCA_964556595.1 uncultured Ruminococcus sp.
CTGCCCCAAACCGCTTTGACAAGCCGTTTGTAAGGGCTTTGATTATCTCTTGGAGAACTGAGGAGCGCGACGTGCAGCCTTCAGACCGTACTTCTTTCTTTCCTTCATTCTCGGGTCACGAGTGAGGAAGCCTGCCTTCTTGAGGACGGGACGCAGCTCATCAGAATACTGAAGCAGCGCTCTGGAAATACCGTGACGGATAGCGCCTGCCTGACCTGTAACACCGCCGCCAGCTACTGTGCAAACGATGTCGAACTTCTCAACAGTATCGGTAAGAGTGAGGGGCTGACGAACGATAAGCTTGAGAGTGTCAAGACCAAAGTAGTCATCAATGCCTCTGCCGTTTATTGTAATAGAACCGCTGCCGGGATATACTCTGACTCTGGCAACAGAATGCTTTCTTCTGCCTGTGCCATAGTAGTAAGGTTTAGAATCGTACATTTTCAGCCCTCCTTAAAACTTGTACTCAACGGGCTTCTGAGCCGCGTTCTTGTGCTCTGCACCGGCATAGCAGCGAAGTCTTGTCATAGCCTTTCTGCCAATTGTGGTGTCAGGAATCATGCCGTTTACAGCAAGCGTCATAGCCTTAGTAGGGTTAGTCTTCATAAGAGTGTCATAACGAACCTCTTTAAGATGACCAATCCAGCCTGTGTGCCATCTGTAATACTTCTTTTCAAGCTTCTTGCCTGTGAGAACTGCCTTTGAGCAGTTGATGATGATAACGTGGTCGCCGCAGTCACAGTGGGGAGCGAATGTTACCTTGTGCTTGCCTCTGAGCAGGTGAGCAGCCATAGCAGCTACACGACCGAGAGGTTTGCCTGCTGCGTCAAGAACGTACCAGCTGCGCTCTACTGTTTCAGCCTTGGGCATATATGTTGCCATACTTTTTTTCCTCCTTGTATTTCGGATTGTCCGATTATTACTTACAGGGCGAAATCACATAATTCCGCCACACAACATTGTTTATTATACACGCTTTGGCGGCATTTGTCAAGGCTTTTTTTGCTCCGATTTGAAATATATCGCTTTTTCTTTATTATTCTCTCGGTTTCTCTCCGTTTTTCTCTCTTTCTTGCAATTCATTTCATTTTTTGAATACTTTTTGAAATCACGAGAAAACAAGAGTAATTCTGAGAAAACAAGAGCATTTTCATATTGGATTTTTGCGCAAAAATATGCACCCGCCAAAGCTTATAACTTTGGGGGTGCATATCAATATTACGCTGTGGATATTTATATTATTCTATAACCGCCGTTATTCTCTCATTGTCCTCGTCCGCCTTAAGCAGTACCTTTCTCACGGAAAGCGCATAGCCGCCAAGGCTTTGCTCAAGACTTGCAAAATTTTTCAGCAGGATATTCGTTTCATCATAAACGCCTGTAAGACAGTCATAAAGCGCGTCCAGATTGCCGCCGTACCAGTCGGGAAAATTCAGCTTTTGCGCAATAAGCGCATGAAACTGCTTTCTGTCGGCTATCTCCGCGCAATCAATGATAATCTCTTTCATGCTATTCCTCCCCATACAGAAGCGTGAAGCTTTCGTAATGGTCGTCGGTATAGTAAATAAGACCGTCGTTTGAAAACACTATGCGCTTTGCGCCGCGGCTGTCCGCGCCGAGTGTGTCAATATCGCACTCGGTGTATTCTCTGCCATCGGCTTCTGGAAGCAGTCCCTCATAATTTCCAAAATAGCTGCCGCCTATACACATTCCGGGGGCATATGGCTCAAGCGAGCCGCCCTCCCAGCCAAGCGCCTGCGCTTCCTTTTTGGTAATGAAATTATCGGGCAGACCGCCATAAAGATAAATATAAAGCGCGACATCATCCTTTGTAGTGTATGTGCCATCAGGGTCAAGCGTTTGAGCATTATCATCGGGAGCTTCATAATCGCTGTTCGCCGCCGAGGTTGTCGCATATTCCGTTGTGGAAGCGACAGTCTGCTGCGTTTGCTGAGAAGCCGTTGTCTGCTCCCCGCCTGCGTTTTCATCATCTAAAGCGCTGATTATCTCGCCGCCGATACTTACGATATCGTCAACAGTTTCCTTGACATTCCCACAGCCGCTAAGGCAGAAAGCCATAGCCGCCGCAAGAAGTATGCTTAGTAGTTTTTTCACGGCATTACCCTCTTAGCACTTGCAGTAAACCACCGCATAATCAAAGGGCGAAACGGTGATTTTGCCGTCCACAATTCCTCTGCCGTAGCGGTCGAAGCCCACGCTGAAATCCGTAAGCATTTCGGTAAAGTCATTCTTTATCTCAAAAGTGTGACCCTGTGTGGACTTATTAAGATAGATTATTGCCGCGTCACGGGTAATTTTATCGCAGCGCGCGAACACAACGTATTTATCCGTAACCTCGATAAACCGCAGGTCGCCCTGCTCAAAAGCGCGCGTACCCTTGCGAACCTCGGAAAGCTTCTTGGTAAACTCGATAAGGTCAAGATTTTCCTTGCCCCACGGGTAGCAGCGGCGGTTGAACGGGTCGCGATAGCCCTCCATTCCCGCTTCATCACCGTAGTAAATGGAAGGAATACCAGGCAGGAAGAATTGCAGCACCATCGCGCACTTAAGCAGCGAAATTCCGTACAGATACTGCTGTCCGTCAAGGGTGCGCTCGCTCTGCCAGTCCTTGTCATGCCAGCCGACTTCCTCGCCGCCAAGCCGCGTAAGAGCGCGCTCTGTATCATGCGTGGAGAGGAAATTCATCAGCATATCAATAGCGGGCTTGGGGTAATGATCCATTATGGTAAGAATGCCGTCACGGAACGCCTGCGCGTCGGCATATTTCACATAATTCAGTATAGCTTCCTTGAACGGATAGTTCATAACGCTGTCAAGCTGACCGCCCGTGAGGTAGCGCCTGCGAACGCCGTAGCTTTCCTTGTTGGAAGCGTCCTCCCACACCTCGCCGTAAATAATCTTGTCCTTGCCCATTGACTTTACGGATTTATTCAGGTTGTCAAGGAACTCATCGGGCAGCTCGTCTGCAACGTCTAATCTCCAGCCGCACGCGCCAAGCTTTATCCATTTCTGAAGTATGCCGTTTTCGCCGCAGATATATTTTGTGTACTGCTCGTTATTTTCATTGACATTGGGCAGCGTTGTAATTCCCCACCAGCTTTCATATTTATCGGGGTAGCCCGTAAAGCTGTACCATGGGAAATAGGGGGAATTTCTATCGCGGTATGCGCCCGTGCTTTCGCCGTATCTGCCGAACTTGTTGAAATAGATGGAATCCGCGCCCGTATGCGAAAATACGCCGTCCAGTATAACGCTTATGCCCATCTCCTTAGCCTTTGCGCAAAGCTCCTTAAAATCCTCCTCCGTGCCAAGCAGCGGGTCGATTTTTTCATAGTTTGCAGTGTTGTAGCGATGATTTTCGTGCGCCTCAAAAATAGGGTTAAGGTAAATCACGGTAACGCCAAGGCTCTTGATATAAGGCAGCTTTTCTATAATTCCCTGCAAATCGCCGCCGAAATAGTCATTGTTGCGCACAACGCCCTTTTCATCGGGCTTGTAAAACGGCGTATCAAACCAGTTGTCGCGCATTATTCTGTCGGCAGGGACGCCCTCATGCGGCTTGCCGCTTTTTGCAAAGCGGTCGGGGAATATCTGATACATTATTCCGCCGCGGATAAACTCTGGAGTATACAGTTCCTCGTCAAAAACGGTAAGCTGAAAAAGCTCCTCGCCCTCAAAAACGCCCTCTGAAGCGCCCCTGCGCTTGATATAACGGCGCCTGCCGTCAAGTATACAGGTGAAATAATAGTGATGAAGTCCCGTATTTTCGGGCGTAAAAGTGCAGGAATAAATGTTGTCATCGCCGCTTTCGTCCTGCAAAATAAGCTGTATAAAGCGCTCCTTATAGCCTGGACGGAACATAACAAGCGTAAGGTCGGCAACAGGCATACTCTTAGGTATGCGCACATTGAACACGCTTGTCTGTCCTTTGCGCAGCGCACCGAACGGGTGCTTATAGTTCTGGTCAAAGCAGTCAAAAATCGGCATATTCATAAAAAATCTCCCCTATCCCACCCTGCGGTGACGTCAGCACTGTGGCAGTGATAACAAACGATAAAAATGCACTTGTTACGTTTTGAGCAATATAACTGAAAGGTTTTGAACCTTCGCACCTGCTCCGCAGTGCAACCTGAGTCGGGCTATTCCTCAGCCCGTGAGGCAGCGCTCGCCCGTTACCGCACTCAAAGTAGTTTTTTAGCAGCACCGCGCAAAAGCCGTAACCGCAATTTTGCGCGCCTGCGTTTTGCATTAAATAAGTTCCGTGTTCCAGTTAAGCGTCTGGATTTGCACATCTGTTTCGCGGAAATCCTTTTCAAGCGCGTCAACCTGCTTGCGAAGCTCCGAAACATTAACGGTGCTTAAAATTCTGATTTCCGAACGCATTCCGCGTGAAGCCTTTTTTGAAGCCTCGCTGAGAAACGCGCGCATAACGTCAATCTTGACGCGCACGGTGTCTTTATGCGCAATAAGTTCCGTCAAGGTTTTGCCGCCGCACACCGTCTTTGCGTTGGTAAGGTTAATGCGCGCAATAAGTTCCTCCTGCTGCGAAACCAGTTCGTCCAGTTCTTTAAGCAGCTCGGCAGGATTTTCAGCAGGCTCGTCCCCCTCTTGAACAAGGGCGTTGTTCTGAAGCCTGCCGTTAAGCTGGTTTATTCTTTTTGCAATATCCGCTCTCGAATTGAGCGCTTCCGCTAATTTCATAAAATATCTCCTCTTAAAATTTTCTCCCCCAAGTTAGGGGGGAGAAAAGAAGATTTAAGATTTTGTCCTCACAAGCCGAACTACGCAAATTCTGCCGCAAAGCAAGCGTTGAACAGCCATGAAAACAGGTTTTTACTTAAGATTCCAGATGTCGCGGGCGTAGTCTGTTACTGCGCGGTCTGCGGAGAAGCGACCTGCACCTGCGATATTATACAGCGACTTTCTGTTCCACTCCTCGGCGTTCTTGTACACCTCGCTGATGTACTTCTGCGTGCCGCGGTAGCTGTCGAAATCAGCAAGCGCCATATAGAAATCCTTGAACTTGATGGAGTTTGCAAGTTCCTCAAAGGTTGCGCCGTTGATGCCGTTGTACATACGCTGCATTGCGTCCCTGATGGTTTCGTTGCTGTCGATATACTGTTCGGGGTGGTAGCCTTTCATGCGCAGGTCGTTTACCTCAGGCGTTCTCATACCGAATACGAAGATGTTGTCATCGCCGACAGCTTCGTGAATTTCAACGTTTGCGCCATCGTATGTGCCGACTGTAAGCGCGCCGTTAAGCATAAACTTCATGTTGCCTGTACCGGAAGCCTCTGTACCTGCAAGCGAAATCTGCTCGGAAACCTCTGCTGCGGGCATGAGAATTTCGGAAAGGGTTACACGATAGTCCTCAAGGAAGATTACCTGAAGCTTTTCACGCAGCTTGGGGTCGTGCTTTATTTCCTCGCCAATGCACCAAATCATCTTGATTATCTGCTTTGCGATATAGTATCCAGGCGCAGCCTTTGCCGCAAAGATGTATGTCTTGGGGGTAAAGGGAGCGTTGGGGTTCTGCTTAAGGAAATTGTAGTCCGCAATGATGTTGAGCGCGTTAAGCTGCTGACGCTTGTACTCGTGCAGACGCTTTACCTGTACGTCAAAAATGCTGTCAACATTAAGCTTTGCGCCTGTTGTCTTTTCAACATACTCTGCAAAACGCTCCTTATTTGCTCTCTTAATCTTGCCAAGCTTTTCAAGCACAGCCTTATCGTTTGCGAATACTTGGAATTTAATAAGCTCGGAAGCGTCCTTCTTGAAGCCCTCGCCTATGCACTCGGACAGCAGGTCTGTAAGTCCCTCGTTGGACTGAAGCAGCCATCTTCTGTACGCGATACCGTTGGTAACGTTCTTGAACTGGCTGGGTCTGTCTGTTGCCTGAAGATTGAACACATCGTCCTTGATAATCTGGCTGTGAAGCTTTGAAACGCCGTTTACGCTGTGAGAAGCCGCAACACAGAGGTTTGCCATGTGAATTTTGCCGTCCTGTACGATGGACATTCTGGAAACCTTATCCTGATTCTGGGTTCTGTTGGACAGATCCTCACAGTAGCGGCGGTTGATTTCACAGATGATGGAGAAAATTCTCGGAAGAATTCTTTCAACAAGGTTCATATCCCACTTTTCAAGAGCCTCCGCCATAACGGTGTGGTTTGTGTAAGCAAAAGTATTTGTGCAGATATGCCATGCCTGATCCCAGCCGTAGCCGCAATCGTCAAGCAGCACTCTCATAAGTTCGGGGATAGCAAGAGTGGGGTGAGTATCATTGATATGGATAGCAACCTTTTCATGGAAGTTTTCAAGTGTGCCGTATACTTTCATGTGGCGCATTACAATATCGCCGATGGAAGCTGCGCACATGAAATACTGCTGGCGCAGACGCAGCGCCTTGCCCTCCATATGGTTATCGTTAGGATAAAGCACCTTGGAAATAGAGTGCGCAATGTTGGAAGCGCCCAGAGCGTTTGCATAATCGCCGCTGTTAAAGCTGCTCATATCAAAGGACATAGCCTCCGCGCTCCACAGACGAAGCTTGGAAACGCCCTTGCTGTCATAACCCGAAACATACATATCATAAGGTACGGCGTTTACGGATTTGTAGTCAACGTGTTCAAGGTGGTGGTAATTATCCTCCCAGTATTCGTTTATGTGACCGTCAAAGCGAACCTCTACCGCCTGGTCGGGAACAGGCACAAGCCATGCACCGCCACCAGGAAGCCAGTTATCGGGCAGCTCGGTCTGCCAGCCGTCAACAATCTTCTGCTTGAAGATACCATACTCATAGCGGATAGAATATCCTGTTGCGGGATAATCGCAGGTTGCAAGTCCGTCAAGATAGCAGGCTGCAAGACGTCCAAGACCGCCGTTGCCAAGACCTGCGTCAGGTTCTTCCTCATAAATGTGGCTTATCTTGATATCCCAGTCTGCAAGAACGCTCTCTGCAACCTCGTTCATGCCGAGGTTATAAAGGCTAGTTTTGAGGGAGCGACCCATAAGGAACTCCATAGAAAGGTAATATACCTGCTTTTTGCCCTGAGAATTTACCTCGCGCATAAAGTTGCCGCGCTTTTCTTTCAGGTAATTTACAACGATAGAGGACAGCGCACGGTATATTTCCGCGTCTGTCGCGTTTGCGTAGTCTGTTCTGAAGTCATACTCCAGAATTGCTTCAAGCTGCTTTTTCAGCTCTTCCTTTGTGAACGGTGATTTCATCTTTGTTTGTACCCCTTTCGGTTTTCGGGCATTGTTCACCCTTTGCATATTGAATAAAACAGTCTGCCGCAAAGCCACCCTTGGCTCTGCACTGTTTTTATTGAACCGCTGCCACGGCAAGCGCCGCATTTTGGACGCTTTACACCCTTGGCATAGTATAACACAAGAATAATTATACTCCGTTTTCTTGAAAAATGCAAGTTTTTCAGCGCATAACTGTTATTTAATATAAAAAATAGTAAAATCAATCGGGCGATTTAGACAATTTGGATACAAAACCGCAGCGTTTATCGCTTATAAATCGACAAAATTTGCAAATAGGCGCAAAAATTCCCCCAAGTCTAAGCCTGAGGGAATAATATGCTACTGTTTTCTTGCTATTGCGTACTCGTCATCACTGCTGTAATAAGGGCAGTTGTAGTTTGTGCCTGTCATAAAGCGGCACATTTCGTCCTCGTCCAGATTGACAAGGCATACCCAGCACTCACATTCATCATCATAGACATAATTAACGCAGTCGTCGCAGTTTGTCATTTATTTTCCTCCTTTGGCTTGTCCGATACGGCGCGGAATGCCTGCTCCAGCGTTCTTACGCCGATTATCTGTATGCCGTAGTCCTCCGCCCTGCTGAGCGATGAAAAGCTTTGCTTGGGAATTATGCACTTTTCAAAGCCAAGGCGCGCGCCCTCCTTGACGCGCTCCCTCACATGGGAAACGCTGCGTATCTCGCCGCCAAGACCCACCTCGCCAAAAACCATAACCTTTTCGGGGATTATCTTGTCGCAAAGTCCCGAATACAACGCCATTGCCACGGCTAGGTCGGCGGCAGGCTCGTCAAGGCGCAGACCTCCTACAATGTTTACATAAACGTCCACCCCGCCGAAGAAAAAGCCTGTGCGCTTCTCAAGCACCGCCAATATCATGTACAGCCTGTTGTAATCAAAGCCGTTTGCAACGCGGCGAGGCGAGGAAAGCCCCGATTTTGTAACCAGCGCCTGAACCTCCGCAAGGATAGGGCGCGTACCCTCAACCGAGCATACAACGCACCCGCCCGAAACGGTGGTAAGCCTGCCCGCAAGCATCATCTCCGAGGGATTTGTTACCTCCTTAAGCCCGTCATCGTCCATATTGAACACGCCTATCTCGTTTGTCGAGCCGAAACGGTTCTTAAATGCCCTCAAAATGCGGTAGGAAAGCTGCTTTTCACCCTCAAAATACAACACAGTATCCACTATATGCTCCATTATTTTGGGGCCCGCAATGCCGCCATCCTTGTTGACGTGGCTTACAATAAACACGGGAATTTCCTCGCTTTTCGCCATGCGCATAAAGGCGTTTGTACACTCGCGCACCTGCACTATGCTGCCCGCCGAGGAGGTTATCGCGTTTGAGGTTATCGTCTGTATCGAGTCGATTATAACAACCTCCGGCTTATTCTGCACCACCGCGTGAATTATGCTTTCGCAGCTGTTGTTGGAAGCAAGAAACAGGTTGTCGCTTGCCACGCCAAGCCTGTCGGCGCGCAGCTTTATCTGCCGTTCGCTCTCCTCGCCCGAAACATAGAGAATAGTATGCTCCATGCCCATAAAGCCGCATATCTGGAGCAGCAGCGTTGATTTGCCTATTCCGGGGTCGCCGCCGATAAGCACCAGCGAGCCTTTTACAAGTCCCCCGCCCAAAACTCTGTCAAGCTCCGATATGCCCGTACCGTAGCGGGTTTCGTCCTCATAGCTTATTTCGCCTATACGGCTGTACTTAAACTCTCCCACAGGGGCGGAACTTCTGCTTGTGATAACCTCGGCGGGAGTCGCCTCCTCTATGCTGTTCCATGCGCCGCAGCCTGTGCAGCGCCCGTTCCACTTGGGATATTCCTGTCCGCACTCGCGGCAGATAAAAAGCTGTTTTTGCTTAGCCATTTTTTAACTTCCTTCCGAATATGTACGGGATAAATCAAACCTCGCTGCTTTCGGCAATCTCCGAAACGTCCTCGGTTACGGCGTCCATAAACTCAAGCACACCGCTGTAAATGGTAAACGCCACTTTCTGCTGATATTCCGCAGTTGCAAGCTTGGCTTCCTCCTCAGGATTTGAAAGAAATCCGCACTCTATCATAAGCGAGGGGTTGGTGTTGGATTTAAGCAGATATAATTCATCGCCCGAAAGCTTGATTTCGCGGTCATTGCCCTGCTGAAGCTGCGCAAAGCGGTTTTGCATAATCTGCGCCAGCGTTCTGTTATCGGGGTTGTTGTTATTGTAAAACATCTGCCCGCCAAAATACTGCGGGTCGGTATAATTGTTCTGATGAATGCAGAGAAATATACTGTCGGGATAGCTTTGTATTATTTCAAGGCGGTTTTCCATATCCGAAAGCTTCTGGTTGCGTATGCCTTCAACGCCCGCGTCATATATGGAGATATCCTCGTCCCTTGTCAGCACGACATTAAATCCCGAAACCTCCAACATATCCCGCAGCTTAAGCACAACCGAAAGATTTACGTTCTTTTCAAGCGTGCCGTTCGCGCCCACCGCACCGCCGTCAAGTCCGCCGTGTCCCGCGTCTATGACGATTATAGGTCGCTCGTCCGCGCCCGCCGAGGCGGGGACAACGCTGTCCGTCATTCTTGCGCACACCGCCAGCAGCGCAAAACAGCCCAGCATACCCACCGTAAGCTTTATTGACTTTTTGTTAAGCTTCATATTTACCTCCTGAAAATTTGCTATTTGTCCATAAATATGAAGCTGTCCGATAAAATATTACACGGCATTGCGGCAATTAACCGCCAAAGTCCCTTTCAGCGCCGCTTTCCTCAAATAGTATACCATATTGTCCCGTTTTCGTCAACAAAATAATTGACTTTTTGCGGCAGTAATGTTATAATTAAATCAGTATCATAATGCGCTGCGGCGCTTAATCTGCAAAAAAACACACAGCAGGAGGTAAAAAAACAATGTCCAATATACCCGCAAACCCATTTGATGATGCAGAGGAAATTGCCAAAAAATCCATGGTGGTTTTCTTTCTGATAGACTGCTCAGGCAGCATGAACGGCAGCAAAATCGGCACGGTGAACTCCGTAATGGAAGAGCTTATCCCCGAAATCCGCGATATAGGCGGCGCTGACGCTGATATAAAGCTTGCCGTGCTTAAATTCTCCGGCGGAAGCGAGTGGATGTACAACGAGCCTGTTTCGGTTGAGGAATTTGAATGGCAGCCGCTTGAAGCGGAAAATGTCACCGATTTGGGCAGCGCTTTTTCAACTCTGGCAGGAAAGCTTTCAAGAAACGAATTTATGAAGTCGCCGTCCCTGTCCTTTGCGCCTGTAATGATTCTTATGTCGGACGGCTATCCCACCGATAACTTTGAAAAGGGTCTTGCAGAGCTTGCCATAAACAAGTGGTATGCAAACGGAATAAAGGCGGCTGTCGCAATAGGCGAGGACGCTGACCTTGATATCCTTGCGCGCTTTACGGGCAGTCCCGACAGCGTTGTTACCGCCCACAACGGCGAAGCGCTTGCAAAGCTGATTAAATTTGTGGCGGTTACTTCTTCCCAGATTGGCAGCCGCAGCGTTCGCCTTGCCGACAGCGAGGAGGATTTGCGCACAAAACAGCAGTCCGCCGCCGAACAGATACGCGAATTTGCCGAAAGCGGTGAGATTTCCGCAGATATCGAGGCGGGTTGGTAATGGGCTTCAAAGGCTATTCGGTTTCCATTATGGGCGCTTCGCACGAGGTTGCGGGAGAGCCTTGTCAGGACTCGGCAAGAACGCAGATAACCCGCGAACTGGCGGTGGCTGCTCTGTCGGACGGTCACGGAAGCGAAAAGCACTTCCGCAGTCATATAGGCAGTGACGCCGCGACCCGCGTTGCGATACGCTCCATAACCGAGTTTGCGCAGCGCAACGGCGGACTTGACAGCATATTTCTGAACGACCCCGAAAACGCCGCGCGGCGCATAGCCGCCAACATAATATGCGGCTGGAACGAGGAAATCTCCGCACATATCCACGCCGTGCCGTTTACGGAAAAGGAACAGGCACTTAGGGACAAGTACAGCGGAATACCCACCGAGTCAATATACGGCGCAACGCTGCTAGTTGCCGCAAATACGGGCAAGGGGCTTTTCGGGCTTCAGATAGGCGACGGCAGCTTTCTGGCAATGCGGCGCGGTAAAATTTACTTGCTTATGCCCGATGATGAAAGGCTTGTGGGAAATCTCACCACCTCCCTTTGCGACAGCGACGCTATCAGCAGCTTTCGCTGGTTTTATCGGGCGGAAAGTTTTACAAACGTGCTGCTTTCAAGCGATGGACTGATAAATTCCTTCAAGAGCCGCGCAGATTTTCTAAGCTTCAGCAAAAGGATACCCGCGGCAATTGCCGCCAAAAAAACCACGGAGCTTGAAATGCACCTGTATGAGCGCTCCGTAAACGGCAGCAGAGATGATATTTCGGTCGCGTTTCTAAAAAAATAAGTCATGGCAGCTATTGACTTTTTCGACAGAATATTATATAATAATATAATAAATATAGAGTGCAGGGGCATTTTATGCGTTGTGTTATTTGCTCCGCACATATCGGCAGATTGTGCCATAATTTCACGATTATAGCGCAATATTGGTAATTTTATTGATTGTACCGCGCAGCGCGGCAGAAGTTATTTTCGGCATACACCAAGAGGAGGATTAGCATGGCAGAACGCAATAAACTGCTTATAGTGGACGATTTCGAGTTCAATCGTCTTATGCTCAGCGATACTTTCAGCGACAGAACCGTTCTGGAGGCTGAAAACGGCGAAAAAGCAATAGAGATGTATGAAAAGCACAAGGACGAGCTTTGCGCCGTTCTTCTGGACATCATGATGCCCGTTATGGACGGCTTCGGCGTGCTTGAGTATTTTGTAGAACACAAATACATAGACGATATACCCGTATTTATCATCAGTGCGGATACCTCGGATAAATCCCTGTCCCGCGCATATGACCTGGGTGCTGCCGATGTTATCGCAAAGCCGTTTAACATCAGATTTGTGCGCAGGCGCATAAACAATATCATTGAACTTTACGACCAGCGCAGGGAGCTTCGCTCCGTGGTGGACAAGCAGAACAAAAAGCTTGAAACCGCAGCCGCCGAATAAAAAATACGCAAAATTAACCAAAAACCACAGTCATTATGGCTGTGGTTTTGTTTTTTTGCAAGATTTTTCAAAAATGCTTGCAAAAAGATATTGTGTGTGATATAATGTACTAGGCGGTGAATAGTGCATAAAAAAGGCACTGAAGCATTTGCGCCGCATATTTTTGCATAAATCGGATAAAATAAATTCATATAAAGGGGTATTCAGATTATGTTGTACACGCAAATGAACAAGGAGCAGCTTTCGGCGGAAAAAGACCATCTGCTGAAGCAGTACGAGGAATACAAGGCAAAGGGGCTTAAGCTGGATATGTCCCGCGGAAAGCCCGCACCCGAGCAGCTTGACCTTTCTATTGATATGCTGCTGCACTGCCTTGACGGCGATTATAAATCCTCCAACGGAATAGACTGCCGCAACTACGGCATACTTGACGGTATCCCCGAAGCGAAAAAGCTTTTTGAGGAAATGCTCGGCATAGGCGAGGACGAGGTTATCGTGGGCGGAAACTCGTCGCTTCAGCTTATGTACGATACGATAATCCGCGCGCTGCATTTCGGCGTTTACGGCGGCGATAAGCCGTGGGGCAGCAACAGCAAGGTTAAGTTCCTGTGCCCCGCGCCCGGTTATGACAGACATTTTGCGATATGCGAGTCGCTTGGCATTGAGATGATTACAGTACCGTATAAAAATGACGGTCCCGATATGGATATCGTGGAAAAGCTGGTTGCAGAGGACGAACAGATAAAGGGTATCTGGTGCGTTCCCATGTACTCAAATCCCACGGGCATCACCTACTCGGACGAAGTTGTAAGGCGCTTTGCCGCTATTAAGCCCGCAGCCAAGGATTTCCGCATATTCTGGGATAACGCATACTGCGTTCACCATCTGTCGGACGACCATGACACCCTGCTTAACATTATAGAGGAATGTAAAAAAGCTGGCAACCCCGATATGGTGTTTGAGTTTACTTCTACCTCCAAGATTTCTTTCCCCGGCGGCGGTCTTGCGGTAATCGCGGCAAGCAAGAACAATATAGACTTCATCAAGAAGCAGATGACCGTCCAGACCATCGGCTTTGATAAGCTTAATCAGCTCCGCCACTGCAAATATTTCAAGAATTTTGACGGCATAAAGGCTCACATGAAAAAGCACGCCGCAATTATACAGCCGAAGTTCAGCGTTGTGCTGTATATGCTGAACAAGGAGATTTCTCCCCTCGGCATAGGAAGCTGGGTAGCTCCCAAGGGCGGCTACTTCATCTCTTTTAACGCTATGGAGGGCTGCGCAAAGCGCATAGTTGCCCTTGCCGCAGAAGCGGGCGTTGTAATGACGGGCGCGGGCGCAACCTACCCTTACGGAAAAGACCCTAAGGACAGCAATATCCGCATAGCGCCGACATTCCCAAGCGTTCATGAGCTTCGTCAGGCTATGGAGATATTCTGTGTGTGCGTTAAGCTTGCCACCGTTGAAAAGCTGCTTCAGAAATAATTATTATTGTAGAACAAAAGAATATATCAAAAGGGGCGGAGTTAATTCCGCCCCTCAGTCTGTCGATAAACCGCCATCTTCGTCGCCAGACTGAAATTTGACTTTTTGCCACTCGATTATTCTGTGACTTTACTTTTCAGCTAAGGTGTGGTATAATTGTATGGTAGCATTGGCATAAGCCCGCATTACGGAGGTATAAAGTCATGACGATAATCCTTGTAGCCGACAACAACTGGGCAATTGGCAAAAACGGAAACCTGCTTGCCCGCCTGCCCGAAGATATGAAGCGCTTCCGCGAAATAACAACGGGACATACGGTGGTTATGGGCAGAAAAACCTACGAAAGCTTCCCAAAAAGACCGCTGCCCGACCGCGTAAACTGCGTTATTTCGCGTACCCAAAAGGAAATTGAGGGCGCAGAGGTTTTCGGCTCGGTGGAGGATTTTCTGGAATACGCAAAGGAAATAAACGATGAAATTTTCGTTATAGGCGGCGGCGAGATATACCGCCAGCTTCTGCCATACTGCGATAAGGCATATATAACCCGCGTATACGAAAGCTTTGAGGGCGATACGTTCTTTACGGATATAGACGCGCTGCCCGAATGGAAAGCCGTGGAAACCTCGGATATAATAGAAACCAACGGCTTCAAAATCCGCTTTATAGACTATGTGAGAAAGGAAACAAAGTGACCAAGCAGCAATATATAAAGCACTGCGCAAGTATGCTGGGTGCAGAGGTTGACCAGCCCTTTGAGGAGAATTTTGATACCTATGTTGCGCGTCACTACGGCAGCCGCAAGTGGTTTGCGCTGATATTTGACGTTAAGGGCAGACCCGCCGTAAATCTTAAATGCGACCCCATGGAGGCGGACTTTCTGCGCCGCGTATACGAGGGCGTTACTCCCGCCTATCACATGAACAAAACCCACTGGAACACCGTTTATTTCGACTCGGACGTTCCAGATGACGAGCTTGTGCGCATGACCGAAGCAAGCTTCACCCTTACAAGAAAGAAGATGAAATAACCATGCCGTTTTCACAGCAATCCATAGACTTTTTGTTTGAAAACCGTCTGCATGACAGCAAGGAATGGTTCAACGCGCATAAATCAGACTACGAAACGCTGGTAAAACAGCCTATGGCGCAGCTTGTGCTTGACCTTGCGCCCACAATGGCAAAAATAGACAAGTACATTATATGCGACCCTAAAAAAATATCCCGCCTGTACCGTGATTTAAGAATGCACCCAGACTCCATATTCCGCGACCACATATGGTACAGCTTTGGCAGACCGCGCCGCGCGGACAGCCGCCCGCCTGAGTTTTACTTTTCGATAGGCGCGGGCGGAATGAGTTTCGGCTGCGGCTACTACTGCACCCGACCTGCGGTTACGGAAGCCGCTCGGCAGCTTATTCTGAATGACGATGAAAGCTTCAAGACCGCCTTTATGGCGGTGCAAAAGCAGAAAACCTTCGCGCTCTACGGCGAGCCGTACAAGCGCGACCGCTATCCCGACCAGCCGCGCGAAAAGGCGGACTGGCTGAACCGCCGCAGCCTTGGACTTTCGGGCGTTATCTCCGACCCCGAAATCATGTTTACCGATAAGCTTGCAAAGCATATTGCAAAAGAGTTCAAAAAAATCGCGCCGATGTATGATTTTTACATGAAAGCGGAAAGACTTACAGACGAAAAGGAATGACAAACGCGCCTGTGCTAAAAAACTGCACAGGCGCGGAATTTTATGTAAAAACAAGCGTCAATTGGTCTTGTCGCCCGTAGACTCTCTCAGTATCAGCGAATGTGGAAGCATATACACGCCCCTGTCGGGAGTTTCCGATTTTATGTTGGATATCAGCTTTTCAATAACGGTCTTGCCCTGCAAATAGCACGGCTGCTCCACCGTTGAAAGGCTGGGAATAAACATCTGCGAGTACGCGATGTTGTCAAACCCGAAAAACAGCACGTCACTTCCCACGCCTATGCCGTTTTTCAGCGCATAGGTCATGGCACCGATGGATATTGTGTCCGATATAGAAAATATAGCGTCGGGACGGGGATTAAGCCCCATAAGATATTCACAGCCCGCAACGCCGTCGCTTACATCATAGCCGCCATGATATACCAGCCGCTCATCATAGGCAATGCCCGCATCCGCAAGCGCCCTGCGGTAGCCGTTTTCGCGGTCTATGGAGGATTGGCTGCGCTCCTGCGTGGTGATAAGTGCTATGCGGCTTCTGCCCTTTTCAATAAGCTGCTTTGTTGCGTCATATCCCGCGCGCTCGTTGTCAATGGTAACGCACAGTATTTTGCAGTCTTCCAAACGCTCAAGGCACATTGCAAGCTGGTATTTATCCGCAAGCTGCGTGATGGTTTTTGCGTCAAGCTTAGGCGCAAGCAGCACCGCGCCGTCCACTGCCTTTGAAAACAGCATATTAAGCAGGTGCATTTCATGGTCGGGGTCGTTTCTTGTGGTGGCGATAAGCACATCATAATCCTGCGCGTATGCCGCGTCCTGCATACCGCGAAGCACCTCGGAATAAAAACTCTGCTCGGTAGACGCGATTATCGCAAGTATGCGCTTGGTTTCGCTTTTTCTGAGGTCGCGTCCAAGAAAATTGGGGCTGTATCCCAATTCTTCAACGGCGCGGTTTACCGCAAGCACAGCCTCATCGGAAACGTTTGTTTTCTTATTAAGCACGCGCGAAACGGTCGCAACCGAAACATTGGCAGCCTTTGCCACATCTTTTATTGTGATATTCAAAACGCTCACCTCATTCATTGTTATATATTTATATAATACAATAAAAGTAAATCGTTTTCAATTGGCAATTTGCACAAAACTGAGCGTTTCGTTCTGTTTTCTGTTGCAAATGGCAAGATTTAAGGTTAAAATAGATATGTCAATCAATAACAAAGGAGCGCAAAATGACCCCGCAGAATTACCAGAAACAGCTTGATAAGCTGATTGAACAGCTTGATTACACGCCGCGCCTGCTGCTGCATAGCTGCTGTGCGCCTTGCAGCAGCTACTGCATAGAATACCTTGCGCAGTTTTTTTCCATTACGATATTATACTATAACCCCAATATTTCGCCGCAGGAGGAATTTGAAAAGCGCGCCGCCGAGCAGCAGCGCCTTGTATCCGAAATGCAGGTGAAAAATCCCGTCAGCGTCGTGGTGGATAGCTATGACCCTGACGAATTTTACAGCGCCGTGAAAGGCTTTGAGCATATCCCTGAGGGCGGCGAGCGCTGCTTTATCTGCTACCGCCTGCGGCTTGAGCGCGCAGCGGAATACGCCGCGCAGCACGGTTTTGACTACTTTTGCTCCACCCTTTCGATAAGCCCGCTGAAAAATGCCGCAAAGCTTAATGAGATAGGCGCGGAGCTGTCAGAAATATACAACGTCCGCAATCTCCCCTCGGATTTCAAAAAGCGCGGCGGATATCTGCGCTCCATTGAACTTTCAAAGCAGCACGGACTGTATCGGCAGAACTACTGCGGCTGCGTATTCTCCAAAAAGGAAGCGGAGGAAAGAGCCGCCTGCAAGCAGCCGTAAATCCACAAACAAATAGGCAGACAAAATCGCCCCGCCACATAATGACGGGGCGACATTTTTAAGGTCGCTGCGTACCAAGCTGAATAAAATTGTACTCGCGCGCTATTGCGTCCCATGTGGGCGCGCCTACAACGCCTGTAACCTCCAAACCGAAAAGCTGCTGAAAACGGCGCACCGCGTTTTCGGTCTGCGCGTCAAATACGCCTGTCACCTCAACTGCGGGAATATCACGGTAATTCGCGCCGATAACGTTAAGATAGGTCTGAAGCTCGCGCACATCATCATTCGCAAGTCCCGGTGTGAGGTTATAGCCGGGATAAAGCGCCGCCGCACCCTGCTCGTATCCCTCAGGAAGTCCCGCAAGAATATCATTGTATATCTGCGTGATAAGCTGCCATGTGCGGAAATCTACAATTCCATCGGGATTAAGCCCGTAAAACTCCTCAAAGGCTATTACCTGCGCCTCAGTCTGCGAGTCGAAAACGCCGTCCGCCGTAATCTCAGGTATGGCAGGATTGAAATACGAAATTACGTTGAGATAATATTGCAGCGAACGCACGGGCTGACCATAATCCCCTATGCTAAGCTGTCCCGGGAACGTCTGCTCCACCTCGGACGGGCGCAGTCCCTCACTTGTAAGTTCCGCAAGCCCCTTTACGGCAACGTATATGTATTTAATCTGATACCATGTTGCTTTGTTTACGATACCCGTCTGCGGCAGTCCGAAAACTCCCTGAAAAACTCTTACCGCTTCTGCCGTGCTTTCGCCGTAAAGCCCGTTTGCAGGCGTTATTTTGGGAATAGCGGGATAGTTGTTGCCAATGCGGTTAAGTTCCACCTGTATTGTGCGCACCTCGTTGCCCGATGAGCCAAAGCCGAACGGCGCGCCAGGGTAAGAAGCTATATACGGCGCAACAGGCGCGTTGCGCACAATATTGATATTGTCACCGTAATAGTATTGCAGTATCTCATATGGCGTATAGCCTTGATTTGCAAGCGACACCGTTCCCCATTGGGAAAGTCCCTGACAGGTTACCGAAGTGCCGTTGCAGAACTGGGTAAACAGTGGTTCAACGCTTCCCTGCCGCACAACGTAGTTATTGAACACCTCGTCCACAATTCTGCTGATATTGTCAAACACCTCGCGACCGTTTACAAACGCCTGGTCATACTGCGTGGAGGCGGTTATATCAAAATCGTAGCCGCGGCTTCTGTACCACTCCGAAAAAACGCGGTTAAGCGCAAAGGTAATCTGCGCGTAAATATTGGCGCGCAGAGCCGCTTCGGGCCATGTGGGATATATCTCGCTGGAAGCAACATTCTTGATATAATCGGGAAAGGACAGCGTGACATTCTGCGCCGCCGTATCGGGCGTGCCCAGATGAACCGTTATCGTTTCGGGTATAGTGGGAGTTTCGTATCGCGGCATCAGACACCTCCGTAAAAGTCAGGCTCGGTATTCTCCACAATTTCTGGCGGCTGACCCATCTCAGGCACAAGCGCAACCCGCTGCACTGACTGAACTCCCTCAAATATGGGTATGCTGTTGATAAGCACCTCGTCAAAACCGTCCGCGTTTACCTGCGCGTTGTAGGTCGCGTATGGCAGAACCGCGCTTTCGGGCGCTTCAGACAGCTCCTTTGGCGGTGCGGGCAGGGAGATTATCGGCGTCTGTCCGCTTTCGTCAGTAGTCAGCGTGTAGAATATGTGCTGCTTGCCGCCTATTTCACGCGACACAACGATTTTTGCGCCCTTTACGGGCAGCGCTCCTCTCGCCGTATATGTACGGAATCGTGCAGTTCCGCGCCTGTTATTTGCTTCCACAAACTCCTCAAGCGTTGCATATTCGCGTTCGGGCGGAGCGGCGGGCGCTGCGCCCTGCTGCTGAAGCGGCTTTATATCCTTGGGGGAATTTACCGTTTCCGTCTGCTCCTCAAAGTCGCGCCTGCCAAGCTGCTCATCGGGATTTTCACCGCTTTCGGGAATATCGTCAAGCCGCTCGGCGATTTCGGGAGTAACCGTGCTTACGCCATCGTCCTGCGTAAATTTGCCAAACACGTTGTCAAATACGTCTGCTGCGCCGTCAACGCCATAGGATATAATCTGCGGCTTGCGCGGCTCGTCAGCGCGCTGCGGCGGCGCTTCAAAAGCGGGTTGCTCATGCTGCGGTTCGGGCGTAGTCTGCTCCCGCTGCACAGGCTCATAAGCGATATCCTCATCAGCCGCCATAGGCTGTTCTTCAGGCTCATCGGTCATTTCGGGAAATTCCAGCCGCTGCGCGGGAGGATTTGTGGCAGCCCTTCGGCTGTATTCCATAAGCTCTCGTTTGTATTTCTCAACTAATTTCTTCATATCGTCCATAGCATAAGTCCCTCCTGAAGCTGATTTTTCCTTAACATTTTTCTTAACATAACCTATGCCGCGCAGAAGGTCTTTATGACAAAAACCGCACAAAACCGCTTTGTAACCGTTTTGTAAGAAAGTTGTAACCAAATTGTACTTGAATTTTTATGTGTATATGTTGTATAATAGTGGTGTACAAGATATTAAACGCACATTGTCTTTTTATGGAATTTCAAAGGGGTGATATACAGTGAAGAACAATATTCTGCTTATACTTGCTGTGGCGGTGATAAGCGTAGGAATTATCGTTGCCACTGTGCTTATAACCACCTATGACGGCGATGGGGAAAGCAGCAGCCAGTCGGAATATTCAAGCTCTGCCACAACATCATACACTCCCGCCGAGGTTGAGCCTGAGGTGACCACCACCTCCGCGCCCGACACAACCTCCCCCGATGAAATTATAATTCCCTCCGACGACACGCCCTATGACGAGGACATGGCACACAGCATAACCTCAACAGCGCGCTCGCTTCTGGGCATAGATTTCGCGGACGGCGGAGCTTCGCCCGAAAGCGGCTTTGACAACTCCGGCTTTATTTACTATGTTCTGCGCGAAAACGGCTACATCACCTGTCCGCGCGGCGTTGGCGCGCAGTCCGAAATGGGCGCGGCGCTTAGCTATGAGCAGCTTTGCCCAGGCGACCTTGCGTTCTTTTATGACGAGGAGCTTAAAGCAGTTCAGTTTGGTGGAATATACTGCGGCGATGGCATTATGATTGCCTGCCTTATGCCCGGAACAAAGGTTAAAGAGGTTGATATATCCACCAACTACTACCGCCAGCATTTTTACAGAGGCGTAAGCTTGACCTAAATACTAATAACCATGTAAATTAAGGGACTGATTTCAGTCCCTTTTTTGTTTTTGGGGAGCGTTCTCCTGCTGTCGGGAAAATCGCAAACCAACGCTGCGCGCACTTCTTTCTCCTGTTCGTCCTCAGCAATGAAACCTGTGCCAAAGCCTAAGCCGTTGCAAACTTTTACGGATTGCAGAAACTGCTTACGGCAGCGAAACAACCATATCCCGCACAACAAAACTCCCCGCAGAATTAAGCCGTGCCCAATTCTGCGGGGAGTGCTTATTTAATTTCGCCCGAATTACGAGAAGCGCTTCTCGTACATATAATCGTCAATTTCCTTTACAACAAAGGGAATGATAATTCCCGCACAGGAAATAATAGCAAGAATGAACAGTACAGCGGTGATGATGTAGTTGTAGCCTACATAACCTGCCGTTGCGGCAACCCTTGCCGACCTCTGCGAAAATACGGAGAAAATGCTGATGAAGTTGTTTGACACAACCATAAGGTAAAGACCAAGCGTGCCGAACTTTGTAAAGCTGTAACCGCCAAGCATAGACAGCACGATAAACAGCGTAATTCCGCCATAAAGGAAGAAATACATATAATCCATTGCGCCAACGGTAAATCCTGCATAAAGCTCCTTATGCCATATTGTAACAGCAGTCATTGTAAGAACGAAGCTTAACAGCACAGAACCCACAGTAACAAGCAGACTTACAGCCGCCTTTTTATTATCGGGAGTAATCTTTACAACTACCTTCTTAGCAATCTTCTTGAAGCTGAGTAAAGTAACAACAGCCGCTGCGACAAACGAAAGCACAAGCATAATGGTTGCTATCCACCATGCGGAGGTCATGCCGTTGCCGCCCTCGATAAAGTTTACCGCGTCATTCCAATACTCGTTGGAAGCGTCACCCGCGCTGTAAATTTTCTTGTAGGGCATATATGTCTTGAATATCCACATAACCCTGCAAACAATTGCAAGCAGGTTGGAAAGCGTTACAGCGCCGCCGAACGCAGCGTAGAAGAACATACCCCACTCAGCCTCTTTAACGTAGGTGATGGAAGCGATAAGCGCAGCAGCAAGCAGGATAACCAGCGTGTAGCCCTGACCCATTGCCGTGTTGCCAGTCCAGCCCATGTACAGCGACCAGTAGCTGCCGTATGCGTTCATAGCGTATTTTGTGAATATCATTCCAAATGCAAAGATAGCGTAAAGGATAAAGCCGAACTTCATGCGCTTGCTCATTGCGCTTATCTGCTCGTCGCTGAACAGCATATCTTCTGCGTATTCATCGCTGTTTATCAGCACAAAGAACAGGCACACCGCAATGCAGACAACGGAATCTATAAGACCGAAATACATTGTATCTCTGCGCATATTGGTAAAGGGAAGAAGAATGGAGCAAAGACCGATTATGTGCTTTGCGCCGAAAACTGCGGCAAGATAACCCTTAGCAAAAGACATACCCTTGTACATACATACGGCAAGCGCAATTGTCACACCTGTCATAATAATGTAAATCAAACCAACGTTTACAATAACGTCCCAAAGGGAGAGTATTACCTGATAATTAGCAATCTCCGCCTTAGAAGCAAGGGTCTTGCCAAACAGGGATACCATGCAGGTAATGCCCTGCGCATTGTAATCCGCACAGGTCTGATAAACCGGAGCTATGTAAAGCGGTGCGAATACAAAGAAATAAGCCAGAACGGCCTCCACCACGGCAAACGCGCCGACAATAAGACCTATCATCTTATTGGTCAGACCAAGTCTGCCGGAATTCTGCATACTCATCGTTGATGTCATTAAGCAGTCCTCCTAAAATAATGCACATGGCGGGTTATGCGCCACGCACAAATCGCCAATATATAAGTTCACATTAAATTATATCATAAGTAATCGTTTTTTTCAAGACGGAACTGCCAAAATACTTCATGCGGTTTTGTACAAATTTAACGCCGAATATTTGTGCAATTAGTATCTTGACACGCATAAAGCCTAATATGACAAGTGCGTTGTATAGGTAAGCGCTATCATGTCGCCCTGTGAAACCGTATATGCGGACAGCGCGCATGACGGGCGCTCGCCGTTTACGCTGTACAGCCAACCGCTTTCGCTGCCGTAATCAAACTCGTATAAAGCGCCTATTCCCGCCACATATACACCCATAGGGGAGGACGTATGCTCCACCGCAACTCCGCTTTTTCGCGCCGCCGCAATAAGCGCGTCAAACGCCGTAGAGCCGTCTGCAAGCGTTATTTCCATGGGACTGATTATATATCCGTCCGCAGGAAGCGTCAGTTCACGCTGGGCTTTCTGGGGATTTTCAACAGCCTCGCGGCAGTCCGCCGATATCGTGACTGTAATTTCACCCGTGCTGCCGCTGTCGGCATAATACTCAGACGGAGTTCTTACATCGGAAAAAGCCAGCACAGCCGCAAGTGCGACCGCCGCAATTCCCGCCGCAAGCAGAAAAAATCGCCTTCTTCCGCGCACAATCCAGACAATAATCAATCCCGCGCCCAAAGCCGCCGCGCAGGCGGTAAGGATAATCCGCACCGTGTCACCGCTTGCGGCGGCTTCAATTGTGGGCTGTGGCTCTGCTTCCGCTGTTTCGGGGGGATTTTCGACTATCTGCCCATCATTTGCCGCTATATCAGCGGAATTATCCGCCGCTTCAAAAAGCCTTTCCCCGCTCTCTGCAAGCCTAAGCGCTGTCAGCGCCATCAATGCCTGCGCAGTGGCAAGCCCGTCCGAATCGCCGCCCGCCGTAT
The DNA here is from genome assembly GCA_964556595.1 of uncultured Ruminococcus sp. Lineage (GTDB taxonomy): Bacteria > Bacillota > Clostridia > Oscillospirales > Ruminococcaceae > CAG-115. The sequence continues at coordinate 23,420 of CAZKXB010000006.1, forward strand.
GCGAAAAACCGCCGTCCTCCGTGCGATAACTCATAAGCGCCGTTAAAGCGCGGGATACGCTGTCGCTGTTTTCATCATACCCAAGCGCGCACAGCGCTATTATCGCCTGCGCCGTGCTTTCGCAGTTTTCTATGCCCATGCTTGCAAAGCCGCCGCTTTCAAGCTGCATTTCCAACAGCCGCTGTTCGGCGCGGTTCAGCGCCTGCGCTATAATTTCATCTTCGCCAAGCGGTGCAAGCGCATAAATTGCTTCTGCGGTAATATCCGCGTCTGCGGCGTTTCCCATAAGCGCAAAGCCGCCGTCATCAAGCTGCCTTGATATAATCTCCCCCGCAAGAGAAGCCTTTGTGTTTACAGCGCCATCGGGCTGAGAAATATCGCAGCAATTGGCGGCAACAAGCGCCCAGATATAGGCATTGAAGCCTTGCCTGTTCAGCATTTCGTTATTGTATACGGCGGCGCAGATAAGCCGCTCGCCACACATTCCCGCAGCCGAAAGCACAATCGCCGCGCGCTGAAGCTCGGTGGGCTTTACAAAGCCGTCAGACTGCAAAAGCCGCTCTGCCGCGTCCTCAACGCGCGCAAGATAATCCTGCGCACCCTCTGTGCCGTAAAGCCGTATTCTGCAATAAGCCGCCCAGTCGTTTTCGCCGAACTCAAGCCCATCATAAAATCCATCGCCGCGCGTGAAATATCCATATACGCCGTCAATTTCCCCACCCTGCGCAAAAGCGGGAAAAGCGGTCTGCACCGCCATAACCAACGCCATGCAGACCGCCATAACAGCTTTTTTCAGCTTGTTCATCTCTTTCTGGAGAAAATCAGCGCAGCGCCTGCTGCTGCCGCAGCGCCGATTACAACCGCAATTCCCTCAACGCCTGTTTCAACAGGAGTCTTGTCCTCGTCTTTGTCCGCGTCCTCTGCGCCGCTGTCGGGTGAAGCAATGCCGCTGTCAGCCGCGCCCGCAAGATTATCATAGGCGAGGTCAATTTCGTCCTGAGATACGCCAAAAGTTCCGAGAACCTCAATTGCCGCTGCATATTCGGGCGTGGTCTTGTCCGACTTTGCCGCAAGCTCTGCAAGCTTTGCCGTTTCAACAGCCTGAACAAGCGCGGGAGAACCTCCCCAAGAGGAATTATCAACGCCAAGGTCGCAGCCGTAGCCGTAAACCGTAAAGCGATACATAACCACATCTCCGTCAGCGGGAGTGTAGGCGGAAATTCCCACCGAAGCATACTCGTCATTCAAAAACCAGCTCCAGCCGGACTCTGCCGTGTAATCATACGCGGACAGATATCCCTCTGTATTTCTGCCGAACATATCGGGGCAAACCTCCGCAATGGCTGCGGGAATTTCAGCGCCCGTGTCGGTATCGGCAAAGCCCTCGATATACGCGCCCCAATCGCTGTCCACCGCAATAACGTCAGCCGCACGTTTTGTGATATCAATGCCCGTATCGCCCTCATAAAAGGGTACAAGCTGCGGCTCTGTGACAAGACCCTGACCGATTACAGCCTTGTCCGCATAGAATGTGACATAGCCCTGCGGCTCGTCCTCGGCGAACGCAGTCGCCGACAGTGCGCACAAAAGCGCGCCCGACAGCAGCGCTGCCGAAATTTTTGTTTTCTTCATTTTTTGATCCTCCGTCAAATTTGTATTAACTCATTCTCGGTGGCAGGTCTTCCGGCTTGAAATCATAGCGCGCTGTCCAGCCTTCCCCAAGGCGTTTGCCCCCAGTGACCCGACGATTACGTCTGTGACAGCGGCGCAGCTTTCTCACGGCAGCGGGGACTGCTGCGGATTTGCACCACATTCCGTTTTGCCGCCCGTTTCTGAGCCTTGCTTATTATACTACTTTTGCAATGGTTTGTCAACAAAAAATCCCCCGCCAAATGCAGGGGAACGCTTGCCATGCGCATGATTTAAGGCGATGCCGCGCAAAGATTGTATGCGGGCTGTAAAGTCGGATTTCTTGTCAGTCAAACCGCCGCAAAAGCTTATCAAGCGGCAGAACGGTTATTTCCGCGCTTTCTGCGGCTCTGCCCGCGCAGCCTATAAAATACTCCCCGCAGATATACGCTGCGATATCCTTAAGCTGTGTGGTGTCAACTCCGCATATAACGGTGGCAAGACCTATTCCCGTGCGCTTCAGAAACGCTTCCTTTTGTACCCACGTACGCAGGAAATCCTCGTCAGCGTAGCACCGCTCAAATTCATTTTTGCTTAGCGCGCGCTGCTTTAATCTGCCGCTTACTCGGCGGTCACAGCGCTCTATATCCACGCCTATCTCGTTATCGCCGCTGGAAAACGCAGCGCACACCGCGCCCGTTGTGTGGGAAACAGAAAACTGTGCCCCACCACCGCTTATGTAGGGCTTTCCATGCGCGCCAAGCTTAAACGAAACGCTTTTCTGCGGTATGCCAAGCCGCCTTGAAAGCTCGCTTCGCACCATAAGCGCCGCCACAAGCGACTGAACCCTGCCCTCGTCCGTGGATTTCTTAAGCACAGCATTTCTCCTTGCAGCCGAAACGCAGTCAAGATATTTTTCAAGCCGCGAAAACTCCGTTCCCGCCGTGTAAACTACTATTATCTCCACTTAAATATCTCCCCGAACCTCGTCAAAACTGTCGCCGCAGTCGGATTTTCTTGCCGCCTTGAACAGCGGATTTTTTCTGGTTACAAGCTTGTCGCATATTCCCTCGGCGGTGCAAAGGCGAAGCGTTATCCTGCCGCTTTCTATCTTCGGGTGACGGATTATCCTTGCCGCGCCAACCGTTTCGGTACGCGATACTGCGATAAAACAGAACTTTTCGTCCTCGTATGGCGCTTCACCGCCTTTTAGCTGCTTGTGAAGCTTTGTGCGCGCTATTCTCGCCGTGAAATGACACCAATCGTCAGCGGGAAGCGTACACTCGCCATTGGACGGACACGGCGCGGCAATAAATCCGCCAAGCGCCATAAGCTGCTTTCTTGCCGCGCAAAGCTGCCGAAAGCCCTCAGGCGTTCCAGGCTCAACTATAACAAGAAGCTTGCCCGCCGCGTTCCAAAGCCGCTGAATTGCTTTTTCCCTTGATGACGGCGAAAGCTCGTTAAGGCAATAGCTGCTAAGCACAAGGTCGGCTTTTTCGTCAAAATCCGCAGAAGAAATATCGCGCTTTATCCATTGCGCCGAAATTCCGCGCGCCAGCATAAGCTGCTTTCCAAGGGAAATCATACCCTCCTCGCGCTCTATACAGGCGATATTGCCGCAGCCTGTAACCAACTGTGCGGCGTGGCTTGCCGCGCCAGTTCCCGCGCCCACATCAAGAACGGAGGATATCTGCGCATTGCAGCGCTCCATGGTAAGCTCAAGCGCCCTGCTTACCGCGCCAAACGTGGCGGGCATTCTCACCGCCGCATACGCCAGCGTATCGCGCTGGCTGCTGACAAGGCTTCTGCCCGTGCCGCTTTCGCTGCGGTAGCGTTTTGAAATGCCCTCAGCCGAAGCTGTCATTGCCTTTATATCCTGCCCCGCAAGCATTTGCTCTATCGCAAAACGAAGTTCTGACGGAAACTCCATTGGCTATCTCCTTAATCAAGCGTCAAAAATAATTATTGCTTATCTCCTTTGCGGCAAACGCGCCCTGAAGCCGCTGACCCTTTTCATGCGGGTGAAGTCCATCACGTAGATATCTTCCCGTGCCGCCCTCAACCTCAAACTTCTCGCATATTCCGCTGCCGCTGAAGCAGTCTATAACCTGCACCGACATTCCGCGGCATACGGCGCGCATTACCTCAAGCTGCTTAAGCGTTGCCGCGTTGTGCTGAGGATTTGCTGTCTGCAAGGGAGTAAGCACAAACACGCGGCAATCGGGGAAGCTTTCAAGTATCGTCTGTATGCACCAGCGCATTGCTCCCGCCGTTGTAAACAGGTCTATACTTTCATTATCTTCAAGGCTTTTGCCCGTAAGAGCCTGTTCCGCGCTTCCATAGCACTCGGCGCTGTCGTTCGTTCCCATTGCAAAAGCGAATATATCGGGAACTGGATACTCGCCGCTTTTTACTTCATGCAGAAATCTCTGTATATGCACAACGGCGCAGTTATTCATGCGCTTCTGAAGCTCCTCAGCGTCCTCGGTAGGCTCCCAGCCGTCGCTTATTCCCGCAAAATCCGCAGAGCCGAAATCCTGCGTTGTAAGCGTTTTGCCGCCGCACTGTATGCTGCGCTTATACCACACCGCGCTGCCGACTGCGACATTGTGGTGGGTATTCATGCCGAGCTGCTTAAAAGCATGGAATGACCATTGCTCGCCCGCTGTAATGCTGTCGCCGTCAATGCCGAAATTAAGCTTTTCAAATCTGTCCATAACAAGAAAATTCCTCTCAAAATATACATCGCCCATTTTGTGACAGGCGGTAAACTCCATATATATTTTAATACAAATACGCCGTTTTGTAAAGGGGGTAAACCGAAAGCGCGCAGGAATTTTACAGCCCGCTTAAATCAAACAGCGGCGTATACTCCTCTTTTGCCGAGCTTTTTTCCTGCATAAAGCCGTCAAGACCCGCTTCAATCACCGCGTCAAGCGCCTTGCGATACTCAAAAGTAGTTATTCTTCTGTTAAGGCGGGGATTGTCCTTAGCTTTGTAGAACGGCGTGTACTGGCTCATAAGGCTGAACAGTATCTCGCCGCCGAAGCGCTCTCCCACGCGCCTTATCACCTCAACCGAATCCTTATACAGATACGGCAGCACCATGTGGCGCACCACCACCCCGCGCTTAAGCAGCCCGTTTTGCATAACAGGCTTGCCCGTCTGGCGCAGCATTTCCTCCACCGCCGCCATAGCGGTTTCAAAATAATGCGGCGCGTGCGAAAGCGCAGCCGCCTCGTCCGAAAAATACTTTATATCGGGCAGATAGATATCAACATATCCCGAAAGCAGCTTCAGCGTTTCCACGCGCTCATAGCCGCCCGTATTGTACACAACGGGAATTTTAAGCCGCTGCCCCGCGATATCCAGCGCCTTTATAATCTGCGGCACAAAATGCGTGGGATTTACCAGATTGATATTATGCGCGCCCTGCGACTGAAGCTCAAGAAATATCTCTGCAAGGCGGCGTTCTGTAATCTCCATACCGAAGCCGCCCGCGCTTATATCATAATTCTGGCAGTACTCGCACCGCATAACACAACCAGAAAAAAACACCGCACCGCTGCCGCGCGTGCCGCTGATACAAGGCTCCTCCCATGCGTGAAGCCCTGCCCTTGCCGCTTTGATGGTTTCACCCATTCCGCAGAAGCCTGCCGCGCGGGAGCGGTCGGCATTGCACATTCTGGGGCAAAGCTTGCAGCCCATAATTCCCTCCATATCAAACCAAAACAATACCGCACAAAGCTGTGCGGTATCGCAATTATCTTTTATTTTCCTTTTCAACCACGATGTTCTTTACCAGCTCATACTCAGGCTCAAGCTCGCCGTCCTCGTTGTAGGCTATCTTCATAAGTACGCCAAGCACGCCGTCCTCAAAGCCGGTGAAATCCAGCGGATTTTCGGTCGCGACATCATATGTGTACACAAACGTAATCTCGGCGGGAATATCCTCCGTGCCCTTTACAATAAAGCGGAAGCTGTCCGTACCCTCAAACGCAAAAGCGGCTGCCGTGCCCTCGTCCGTAACAAGCGGCTCTATAACATTGCTTCTCTGCACAAAAGTCTGGTCGCTCTTTTTATCCTCAATAGCGGGATAAACATTCTGCGCCGCAAGAACAATTCCGTTATCCACAACAACGTTAAGCCGCAGATTATCGAACAGGTAGTCATTATCCACAGGCTCGCCCTTTTCGTTGATGCCGTTGTAAACGCTGCCCGTTATCACAAAGGTTGAAGTATCAACCCGCTCTGCGTCAAAAAGGAAAACGGGCGCATATATCACGCTTTGATACTCCGCCAGAATAACGGTAAGCTCCTCAACCGAAATATCGCTGCCCTCGGCGGAATTTACCACCGCCACTATTTCCGACAGCGTTTCGTTTGCGGCAAGGTCAGATGTATACACGCGCGTAACGTCCGCATTGCTGCCGTTTTCGTTGATTATATCGCCGCAGAATATCATATCGTGCGCGTTAAGCATCAGCACCAGATAAAGCGCCAGCGCGCCGACAACCAGCGCAATAAGCACTATTCCGACAACAATCTTCATAGGAAGTCCTCATTTCTTAAATGCAATATAAATTTGTATCCCAATCGGGAACATACGGGTGATGTCTTAAATACATCTTGTATTTGCGGTTAAGCGCCGCTATCTGAAGCGGTATGGCGAACATATCCTCGTTGCGGTGATAAAGCGCGACATTAAGCTTGGGACGATATTTCGCTATCGTTTGTTTTGAGCCGCAAAGCGCCTTTTCCTCGCTGCCCTCGACATCATACTTGATAAACGAAGCCTCGCCGCCCTGAAGCATATGGTCAACGCTCATCATCTTAACCTCTCTGCCGTGCGCGCCGCCGCCAACTCTGGAGCTGCGCCCCGCCTTAAGGCTGAACATCATGGTGGTTTCGCTGTCCCACGCGCCGCAGTTATAAGCTTCCAGCAGACCCGAACCAATCATGTACAGCCTGCGCTTAAGCTTAAGGTAATTCTTGTGGTCAGGCTCCATCGCGTACAGCTTTTTGAATTTCATGGAGGTTTCGTTCAGAAACTCCACCAATGTATCGCCGTTATACGCGCCAAGGTCAACATACGTTTCCTCTGCGCCTATGCGCAGCAGGTCATACATCTCCCCGCGCGGAGTTTCGCACTGCTTAAGCAGCGAAATATCGCCGCTAAGTTTATAGCGTATGACGTTTTCAAAGACAAGTCTGCTCTGCTCGTCCGCCATAAGCTCGTAAGCCGCCTTGATTTCCCTGTAATGCTCCCTTGCGTAGTCAAGCGTGAACAAGCCCTCGCCCACAACGGGAACATTGGGCGCATAAAGCTCATGCCGCTCGGCAATCTCGTATATTCTGTCCATAACTTCGGGAAGCTGCGTCCCAAAGCTTACCAGTATTATAAAATTATCGCCGTAAAGCTGCTCAATTTCGGAAAGCTTTTTTACGCGCACGCCCATAAAGCTGTGACCGCGCACAAACTCGTCGCTCGCCATTATATCGTCAACCGACGCGCCAACGCTTTCCAGCGCGCTACGAATTTTCTCCGCGCCGTCACCCATGCCGTACAGCACGATTTTCTTATCTGTATCTCTCAGATAATCCCAAAGGCAGCTTTGTATTTCATCAAGAAAAAAAGACATCTTATTCCTCTCTAAGCATTACAGCATCTTCAAAGCCTCGGACTCCTTGACGCACTTAACGAAAAGGTCGGATATTTCCGAGCTGCTGAGATTGTACATCTTGGCGAACTTATCAACCTCGTCCCAGTTTCCTCTGTGGTAGTTTAGGGCAAGCTTGTAGACATCGCTGTAAATGCCCTCTTTGCCAAGCAGACCGCCCTTTATATCCTCGGTTATGGGGAACTCGTTAAGCCTGCGCTCCAAATCGTCTGTCCTGCAATGGTCGAGCATTGACAGCAAGCCCATAAGATAGAACGCGTCAGAATTTCTCGCGGCTTCTGGCAGCATGAGCGCAAGGCTGCGGCAGAATTTTGCCATAACCAGCGAAGCGCGCATTGCCTCCACATTGTCATTGTGAGTTATGCGCTGCATTCCCATAAGGTAAACCCACTCGCGCAGGTAGTCAAGTCCCAGAATAACAAGCGCCTGACTGATGGAGGAAACCCTGTTTTTTACACCGAAATAAACCGAATTTATAAGGCGCAGCAAACGCTGGCACATTGCGGTATCGCGGGAAATAACCTCCACAATATCGCTTATCTCCGGCTCGGGCTGAGATACAAGCTGCATAATCTGCATAAAACTCATGGAAAGCGGAACAATGCTGTCCCTTGAAAGAATGGTCGGGCGCGCAAAATAGTAGCCCTGCGTAAAGGTGCAGCCAAGGCGCTTTGCGTACTCATACTCCTCCGCCGTTTCAATCTTCTCCGCAAGCATTATTTTGTTGCAGTAGCGGCAGACATAAGCGGTTTCCTCAATCTTATCCTGCGGTATGCGGAAATCTATCTTAACGATATCGCCAAGCTGGAAAAGCTCGCTGTATGTATTGTTGAACTCAAAATCGTCAAGCGCAACGGTATAGCCGCGCTCCTTAAGGTCTTGGCAGGCGGCGATTAAATCCTCATCAAGCATAAGGTTTTCAAGCACCTCTACCACCACGATATCGGGCGATATCATCTTTGGAACGCCGCGCTTAAGCAGGTTGCCCGTGAAATTTATAAACGCCTTTCCCCCGCCGATTACCTCGCGGATATCAAGACCGAAAAAAGCATTGGTAACCACATCGGCGGTTGATTCATCGCCGTTTTGACCTGTATAATTATTCTGTTGTCCGTTGCTGCGGTACAGCAGTTCATAACCGTATACCCGATTTTCATCATCAAATATCGGCTGCCGCGCCAGATAAACGTCCATCTGTAAAAATCACCCTTTGCCTGAAAAAATACACTGCGCAGACCGCGAATATGACCTAAGGCAGTCCGCCTAATCGTTTAACCCTACTTTAATTATACAATAAAGTGAAATTATTTTCAAGCGTTGTGAATAAGTTTGAAAAAGCAAATCGAATTTTTGTTAACATTTCACAAAGTTCAAAACCCAAAGCAACCTCGCGCTTAGCAATGAATGGTCATTTTGCACAAAACGCGCTTTGCTTTATAAGATAATTTGTGCTTTGTAACGCAAGCCGCCGCTGCAATTGCAATACAATATGTAACCCCTATATCATTCAGGCGATACCGCGCTTGCCGCAATATCGCCCGACTGTCAAAGATTTTTGTTCAGCGACCTGCCCGTTGCCCTGCCGACAACGGCGCTGTTGTAATATCCAATCTGCTTTTTGGTAGCCTTAAGCGCCTCAAGCTCCCTGCGGGAGTCTAGCTGCTGGCTTCTGAACTGCCCGGAGATAACCTTATCCTTGTCAAGAATACGCTGCTTGCAGATAATTATGTTGCGCTGCATAAGCTGTATCTCCTTATGCTCCTCGTCAAGGGGAGCGTTTATATAACCGCCTTTTACCAGCGTTTCAAGCAGCGCTTTTTCCTGCGGTTCTTCAATGGCTATTATGCTGTCCATGTGCAGCTTAAGCTCGTCAAGCTGCGCCAAAAGCTCGCTGCGCCTGAACAAAGCGTTTTGCAGCACCTCAAGTTCTGCGTTTACCATGGAATCAGTAACCGCCTCATATTCAAGCATGGCGTCATAGATTTTGTTCATCACCGCCAAAACCGCTGCGCTGCCGATTTCTTCTGCCATATCGCACCCCCTTGGTTACTTTTTGCCGTTGCTCTTTGCCTGCGCTTCTATTTCTTCCTTGGTCATCTGGCTTATCTGCGTGTATGCGTCACGAAGGTCCGCAATCATCGGGATAATTTTCTTGATTTCCGTTGCGTCCTTGTGTATATTCGCTTTCATGGCGCACTGCTGGAAAAACGCATACAGGTCATTCAGATTTTTGGATATCGGCACCGACATATCAAGCGAGCCTCTCAGCGCGCCCAGTATCTCCTGCGCCTTTATCAGCGCGTCATTGCTTTTCTTTATATCCTTGGTTTCTTCAATCGCACATACAGCAATGGCAAGCTGGCGCTCTGTTTCGCTGTACATCTTTATGATAATTTCCACAGGAGTCATTGTCTGAAGCGACTGCTTTTTGTATGCGGAATATGGATTAGACATTGATAAATACTCTTTTCATTATAATTTCGGGCAGCCACTGCGCGGCAAGACTAAGCAGCCGTGCGCAGCGCCGCCCGCATAAGTATCAGGAAGTGAAATAGGACGCAAGCGAATCAGACTGGCTGTTAAGCTCAGACATCATCGACTCAAGATTTGTAAACACAGACCACCAGTATTCCTCGCGCGCGTCATATCTGTCCTGCAAGGTGGAAATGCGCTTCTGTATTCTCTCCATCTCCTTGTAAATGGTGCTGTCCGTGATGGTGGAGGAGTTTTCAACGCCAGCCTTGCGAACAAGCGTACCCTTATTGGAGCCTGTCGCCTTTACAGCGCCGTCAAGCACGCTGTCAAGCTTTGTCATAATGCCCTGCTCGGTATCGGTGAACAGCGAAGCGATAGCGTCAGCGTTCTGCGAATACATCTCGTCAAAGCGTTCCTCGTCAAACTCAAGCTTGCCGTGGTCGGAATAATCGTCAGAGGTCTTTATGCCAATGCTGTACAGACCAATCTTGCTGCCGTCCTCAAGCGTTACGCTGCTGTACATCATGGTGCGTAGCTTGGACATAATATTCATCAGAGTGCTGTCGTTGTACAGCACGCCTGTCTTAGCGGCTTCGTCCCACTTCTCAATCTCGTCCTCGCTCATTTCTTCCTTTTCGGCGTCTGTGAGCGGCTCGTAGTAATCGCCGTCAGAAGTGGTCTTGGGCTTTGTGCCGATATAATCGTAAACGTCCTCAATAAGCTGGTTGTAATCCTCAATAAAGGACTTAATCAAATCCTTAACGCCATCGCTGTTTTTGGAAACATCAATGGTATAGGTTTCGCCAAGCTCTATCTCATCATCAAAGGAAATTGTAGTGCCGTCAACGGTGTAGGAGTTGCCGTTAAGATACATTTCCTTGCCGTTTATGTTGACAATAGCGTTTGTGCCAAGTGTGAAATTAACCTCATCACCGTTGTCATCGGTAAGACCGATAGCCTTTGTAAAGTCGCTGCCTGTTATCTCAACAGCGCCCGCGCCGCCCAACTCGTTAGCCTCAATAGAGAAGCTGTTGGTAAGAGCGGAGTAGCTCATGGTAACGCCTGCGTCAGAGTTGTTGACAGCGGATACGAAAGAGCTTACAGTAGCATTTTCGCCAACGCTTATCTCGACGCCGTTGATGTTGATGGTATAATTGCCGTCGCTGTCGGGCTGAATACCGAAATCGGAAAGCTTTGTCTTTGCGCCGATTGTGTTGGAAGCGGAGGACTTGGTTATGCCAAGCGTACCGCCCGTTACAGACTGAATATCAAAGGATACCTTGCTGCCGCCCTTGCTTGCGGTCATAGCATAGCTGCTGTCGATATTGAAAGTATAACCCTCATCAGCAAACGCACTGTTTACCGCCGCGGAAAGCGACTCGGCATTCTTTGCCTTTGCGGCTTCGTAGGAGGAGAACGAAAAATCGTCAAGATCAGACTGGTCTATTGCCGCACTCTCGCTGAGGTTGTTCTCTCTGCGGTAGGCAGCTTCTTTAAGCTTGTTGTACTCTGCAAGGATAGTCTCGTTGCCCGCCTGATCCTTGGTATCATAATATGTACTGGAAACACCGTCATACTTGATGTTTTTGGTAATTCCGCCCACAGAAACGCTTACGGAGTTCTCGCCCGTAACAACGCTTGCCGTTGAAAGGCTGACAGACTCAACCGCCTCGGACATACCGAAGCTGCCGATATTCTCGGTAATTGTTACCTCGGCATTTCCGCCCTCAATGAAGTTGATTTTTCCATCGGCGTCAAACTCTGCCTGCAAAAACCACTCCTGACCGTTGTCAGCGTCAACCGCGCCAGTGGCGGAAGTACCCGTTCTTCCAGAATAGCCGAAGCTTTCCTGTAACTGCTCGTTAAGGCTGTTGAGCAGGTCGGACTTCAGCGCGTCATTATCAACCGAGCCGTCTGCTGCGACCTCTGCAGAAGCGGAGAAATCAACCGTCTTTGTAACGCTGCCTACCTGAACCTTAAGCGAAAAATCGTAGCTTCTGGTGGTAACGCCGTTATCGTCTGTCGTATCAGTATATCCAACGGAGTCAAACGCCTTGCCAAGGTCAAGACCATAGTTCTTGGGGGTGATGGAATTTCCCTTTACGCTGCTTGCAGTGGCAACTTTGTCAACGCTGATTTTGTAGCTGCCAACAGTGGAATTGCCCGATGTAAGCACACTTATACCCTTATTGGACTTGCCTGTGGAGGTAACCTCTGTATTAAGCTTATTAAAGGTGCTTGCGCCCATCAGATAGGTATCCTTTTTCAGCACATCAAAATACTTATTCTGAAAGCTGGTCATCTTGGATATAACGTCCTGATAAGCCTCCTGCTGCCATGTAAGCTTTGTAAGCTTTTTGTTCTGATTGTCAATCTTTGTCTGATATGTGGTCATCATGGCTTCGATAATGGATTCTGTATCAAAGCCAGAACTCATACCGCTTAAACGAATGGGATCACTCATGATTTATTCCTCCTGTTTATGAGATTTAAGAAGCTGCGCTATTGCGCTGCCAGAGGCTGCCGCCGCCAGCGCATTGGTGCGGCGCGCGTCCTTAAGCTCGCTTCTTACAATTTTTACTTCTTTCGGGGCGGAAATGCCTATCTTCACCTTATCCTTGGTTGCTTCAAGAATGGTAATCTCTATGTTGTCGGAGATGATAAGACCCTCGTCCTGTCTGCGTGTTACAACAAGCAATTCTTATCCCTCCTCAGCATATACAGGCGCTTCAAACTCAAAATGCTCGGTCAGTATTATCTGTGCCGCCGCATTGTTTTGCAGATTAAGCACGATAGGACACCTCAGGTTGATGGTAGCCTTGCGGTAGTCATCAGGAATTATCGCAACCGCCAGACATTTGTAGGGGGTATCCTCGCTAAGCCCAAGCTGCTGCTGCTCCTCATCGCTTATGGCGAATTTGTAGTTGGGATAGACCTCCATGGGGTCATATACCACAAAGCACGGCTCCGGTGCGTCCACCGACTGAAACCACATGGGGAAAACTCCGTCGCCAAGCGGGCTGATAAGCACATATCTTTTGGTATCCTCAAAACCGATGATACCGTCTGACATGGTTATAATAGTGCTTTCGTCAATCTCAATCTCGCCGAAATCTCTTGTCACAATATTCATATGAAGCAAACGGCGGCAATACGCGCGCCTCTCCTTTCAGAAAATCAACCCTCTGTATCGAATATAGGCGGCTCATAATTGGGGTTTGCGCTTAGCGGAACATAAAGCGGCTCGCCCACATATTCAATCTCAACACGCGGTCTGTCGCGCACTATAAGCTCTACGCTGCCGGGAATAAACTCCATAGGCAGGCGCTGGGTGATATCCCAGTCAAACTCCTGACTGCCCATCTGGTAGTCGATATTAAGCGTGCCGCCGTCAAAAGTGATGTCTGCGCCCTCTTTAGGCAAAAACTCCATAATAGTTTCTATGGTTGCGCCCGCTCTTGCGTTCTGTATTGCCATATCAGAGGCGGAAACGCCGCGCGCAAGCTGGTCGCCCTCCGCCGCAACTCTGGCAGTTCCCTGAAAAGCAAGGGTGAAGCCGTCAGAAGCCTTCTGCTTAAGCATATCGCCGTCTGTCATGTGACCATAGCCAAGGCTTTTTCTGGACTGGTATGTATCAATGTTGATTTTAAGCGGTTCAGCTTTCATGACATAACCGCCGTTTTCCGTGGTGATATTCACCTTGGGCTGTCTGTCATCGGCAAGTTCAAACTTTGCATTTGTTACCTTGATTTCTATTGAAATAGGTATCGTGGTTATCTGGAGCAAATTGCTATTCAAAATGAACACCTCCTAAAAATAATTACCATCTGCCATGCTGCTATCAGCTTATATAATTGAATATGGAATTGGGAACAACAGAGCTTGACATTTGCAGGCAGGCGTTATAAAGCGCCTCAAAGGTCTTGCACAGGGTTATTTCATACTCAAGGTCAGTCGCCTCAAGGGTATCCTGTCTTTCCTTAAGATTAAGCTCTCTTGTGTCAAATCTGGACTTATTGAACTCTATAAACTCCTCAGAGTTACCAAGGTCCGCAATCTCTACAAGCAGGTTCTCCGAAGCGCTTACTATGCGGTCAATGCAGGCGTTTGCGTACTCAATATCGCCGTTTCTCAGCGCCTTTGCCGCGTCAAGCGTAAGCTGCATATAGTTTTTAGAGTAGGTATAATCATTGTCAACAGCGGCTTTGTTTTCTGCGTTTTTGTTGTTCTGGATATAAACCTCCGCGTCTGCGCCTGCGGTGATGTTTCCGTCAGCGTCAACGGTAGGCACAACCGCCTTGCCCTTGTATGCGGTCTTGATGGCGTCATTAAGGTTTGCAATGCTTGCAGCCTTATCCGCACCGCCATTGAATGTCACCGTGGTGGACTCGCCGTTTACATATAGATTAAGCGAATAGGATTTACCGTTTGAAAGCGATTCTGCGTCAATCGAAGCCTTGCTTCCCTCCGAGCCGCAGCCCGTAAGCGCTGCGCCGTTGAACGAAATCTTAAGCGCCGACTGCGGGTCAATCTGCTGGGTTTTCTGGTCAACAACCATGTTAATTCCGATATCTATATAAACATCACCGGAATAAGGAAAGTCCTTGCTGTCGCTGTATGCGTTTATGGGAACGCCGTGATACAGCACCTCTGCGGGATAACCGTCCTCATCATAGCTGATGGTAAACGGTTCGGGATTGTTGCTTTCGCCGCCGAATATAACGCGCTCTGCCGAGTCGGTGTTGAATACGGAACACATCTCCTCCACCTTTGTGGCAATCTGCTGCGCATAAATATCAAGATCCATATTATCATTGGTTGTCTGGCAGGCAGCAATCAGCGATTCTCTTACAATGGCAAGCTCCTCCGAGATTTGCAGCATGGAGGTTTCAGCCTCTGTGTAGAACTTATCGGCTACATCAAGGTTCTCCTTATACTGCGTTGTGCGGGAAAGCTGCTTTCTTACGGTCAGCGCCTTGGCTGCGTTGAGCGGATTCTCGCTTGCGCGGCTGAAAGAGCGACCCGAGTAAATCTTCTGCTCCGAACCATATTTATTTGTAGCAAGCCTTTTCAGATTTCTGTCATAATTACGAAGCAGCGTTGAATTTGTTATTCTCATCTTGCAAAACTCCTTTCAGCGGTTTACAGACCAACTCTGCCTGTGCCGTTTATCAGCTTATCAAGGCAGTCATCAAGCGTTGTCAGCATACGGGAGGAAGCGTTGTACCACTTCTGGTAGTTCAGCATATTTATGCCCTCCTCGTCCATATTTACACCGGAAACCTCGTCCCTTGCGTCAAGCAGGGTGTCAACAGTGGAGGCTGCCGCGTCATAGCGGCTGGTTTCGTAGGTTATAGTCTGCGCCAGACGGTCGCTTATAAATGCGATGTACTCATAGATATCGCCGCGGAAATCGTTGGCGTTGCCGAATTTTATATCCTCATTTTCAAACTGGGACAACAGATAAAGCACGTTGGTATTTTGCAGGTTAACGTTGCCGTTTTCATCGGTTACCTCGTCATAGCCGTATTTGTAAAGACCCGTCATTTCGTCAAGGCTTCTCACCTGACCAATCATGGTGGGGTCTGCCAGCCACAGGTCGCTTACATGGATATTACCCGCGGTGAAAACCACGTCTGCGGGGTCTGTTATAAACATTGCTCTGGAGGGATCCTCGTCTGCGCCGTTTGCGGTGTTGAAAGTTCTCGCGATGGTTGCAGCGAACTCGTTTACGGCGCTCTGGAAATAAGCGATACCATACTCGCCGTTCTGGTGACCCGTGGCATAAACGCCGTTGCCGTTAAGCATACTCAGATAGCTTCTCAATATGCCGCTCTGGGGATTAAGTTCATCTCCGCTTGCGTAGTGGATTATAGCCTGGTCGTAGTCCTTATAATCCTCCATAATCAGCTTGTTTACACGGAAATTCTTGCCGTCAACCACCTCAACGCCGCCCAGATTTATGCTGAACGTGCCGTTGGAGTTTTTAGTAACCTCAATATCTCCGTAACTTGCAAGCTCGTCAACATAGAGGTTAAGCTGGTCATAAAGCTCATTAGGGCCGTAGCCGTCGGGATAAGTCAGCAGTTCTTTTTCTATTCTGTCATTCAGCGTGTTGATATCGTCCAGCAGGGCGTTGACGTAATCCACGGTGTCCTCAAGTTCGGTAACGTAGGTATCCTCCACCTGCTGAAGCTGGTTAGCGTAATCGTTAAGCAGGCGGCAGAGGTTCACTGCGGAGTTGCACGCAAGGGTAGCAACCTCGGCGCTGTCGGGCTTTTCTACGGAATAGTCCTGCAAGGCGGAGAAGAAAGCCTCCGTAAAATGCAGCAGACCGTCTGTTTCAAAGTTGTCAAGCGCGTCCTCCAACTCGCCCAGAACCTCGATTTTCTGCTCGGTTTCGGACTCTACGGCGATATTTTCGCGGTAGCGCTTGTCGATATATTCGTCCCTAAGCTGGCTTACGCCGTAGGAATTAACACCCTGACCCGTAACGGAAAGGTTGTTTGTGTTGCTGCACCAGCGCAGGCTGCGGTTTCCCGAAACGTACATTGCGTAAAGGTCTACGCGCTGTCTGGTATAGCCGACCGTATTGGTATTTGAAAGGTTGTTGCCTGTTATATCAAGGCTTTTCTGTGCAACCTGTAAGGTGCGTTTTTGTGTTTCAAAGCCTAAAAAAGTTGGGCGCATATATATTTTCCTCCTAGATTTTGCGGATTACCGTTGCGGCAGAGCCGCCTGTCTGTTTTGCTGCGTTTTTATCGTAAGTTTCGGGCTTGTTTAAGATACCCGCGCGCTTTACAAACTCCGTCTGGTTGTCAAGTTTGCGCTTGACTATATCGTTTGTCTGTTCGTTCATCTCTTTAATGCCGTCAATAAGCTGCGTAAGCTGTGTGCCCAGAAGCCGCAGCTTTGCCTGAAACTCCTGCGGGGCTTCTTCTATAAGGTCGCTAAGCTTTTTATCCGCTATGCCAAGACCGCGGAACAATTCAAGCCTTTTATTCTCAAGCGACTGGCTTTTCATGATGTAAGCCTGCTCGTCATTGAGGGAATTTGTCAGCCATTCCAAATCGTCCTGCAAGATTTTGGTGTGCTTTTTCATGAGGAACACGGAAAGCTCTCTGTAAAAATCACAGTCTATTTCAAGGCACTTTATAACCGCCTGTGTTGTTCTTGTATCCATAGCGGCTTACCCGAACAGAATGTAGCTTGCAAGGCTTTCGGCGCTTACGCCCTGTTCCGCCGTGGCTTTGGCGGCGGCGATTTCGCTTTCGGCGGCGTCTGCCCTCACCTGTGCGGCTATGCCCTTTTTAGCGGCGCTAAGCGCGGTCTGGAAGCCAAACTCCACGCGGTCTGTGTTTCTTGTTTCTTCGGCGATTTCGGTCTTTTTTATCTTGCTGCTTCTGCCTGTGCTGTAAGCGGAAATAACGCCGTTAATTCTTTTTATATCCATAAAACAGCCTCCTTTTGTGCTGCGAAACAATTTATGCAATAATTGTCCTTATATGTATTATCGGCAGAAATCCCCCGAAACTTTAGCATTTCGGGGGATTTTTTTGTTATTAACCATAAAAAATCAAAGATTAAGGAAATACGTTCCGATATCGCCGACATATGCGCCCGAAGCGTTCTGTTCGGAGGAACAAGTGCCGCAGTAGCAGCCGTAGCCAATCTCGGAATAATCCACAAACATAAGGTTGTTGGTTTTGTATGCGGTTAAGTCGCCTGTCATGGCGGGAAGCCTTTCGTCCGTGTAGTGGGCGGTAAGCACCTTAAGGTTGTTATAAGTGCCGTCCATGGTGACAGCGGCGTAATAATAGCCTGTACCCGCGCTGTTTATAACATCGTCCAAATCGTTTTGCAGAAGCTTTTCAAAGGCGGTATCGCTTGTCACGCTTGTGCTGGCAAGCAGGTCGGAAAGCGCCTGCGCAACGTGTACATACTGCAAGCCCTTGTCATACCACGCTTCTATATAGATGGTGGTTGTGGGGAGGATATTCTGACCCACCTTGCTGTCATATTTTATATAGGGCGTGCCGCCTGCGGTTTCTATCGTTTTCACCTCTGCCGCTATTACGGGGGACAAATCCGCCTCTGTTTTCTGGTAGCGGGTGAAATTATACTGCAAACTTGCATAAAAATCCGAAGCATAGGTATCCGCGGTGCGGCGCTTTGCGTCATCATTGTTGAACAGCGGCATGGTTATGCCGATAAGCACGGCGATAATGGCTATAACAACAATAAGCTCCACCAGTGTAAAGCCCTTTTTGTTTTTAAGATTTTGCAGTTTTTTTATCACGCAAACTCCTCCTTGCTTTAAGATATGTGGCAATTTCTTTTTTCTTGCCCATATGTCGAGCGTTCGGCACAGGGGCAAAAAAACAGAACTGCGCTTTTGCGGATAAACCGCTTATTTAACACTAATTCCCCGACGGCTTGCGCCGCCGAGGAACATTGTGTTTAATTAGGTGTTTTAGGTATGTACCCGAATATTATACGAGCGGAACTACAGGAGAAGTACCAACTGTGATACCAGAAGTAGAGATACCAGCGGTCTTACCGTCCCAAGAGAATGTAGCGGGGAACTCACCGTTTGCGATAGTGGGGTAGTCCGTTCCAGCTGTCATAGCTGTATTCTGATCCTCTGTGTAAGCAACAGCGGAGCATGTGCCGCCCTTCATTACAACGTGGATAGAAGCGCTCTTAAGAGAGGGGAACAGGTTAGCAAGCTCAATGCAGAGAAGCTCCTCAGCCTTTGTTACACCGCTTTTAGAATCGTTAGCCTTTTTGCCAGAAGCAGCGTTGCCCCATGAAACAGTGCCAGACTTGAATTTAGCACCGTCTGCAGCATCGCAGCTCCACTCAGAATCTTTAACAAGAATGTTAAACTCCTGAATCTTGTCGCTAGCCTGCTTCATGCCATAACCATGAGTATCAGCGTCAGTAAGGAACTGGTTAACACTCTTCTGGATAGAAGCAGCAGTAGAGTTCTTGGAAGTTACCTGAGAAGAAGTAACATAACCAAGCATGGTGGGAACGAGAATAGCTGCGAGTACGCCGATGATAGCGATAACTACGATCAGCTCAACAAGGGTAAAACCCTTTTTAGCCTTGAGGGCCTGAAGTTTCTTTATCATGATAAAGACCTCCTAAAAAATTTTTTATGTATAATCCCAGCGGGACTATATCCATAGCACACCAACAGGTCAGCCCCTGTTTGTAAACTAATTATATCGCATGGTACGCGAAATTGCAAGTGTTTTTTTCAGTTTTTCCGCCCCAAACGAAATTTTCGTAGAAAAAATAAGTTTGAGGGGAGGATTTTTGGTTATTTTCACAATTAAACATCAGCCAATCGAAAAATTATCACCAATATGTCAGCAGAATGGTATAGGCTGGTGAGAAAGCGCCAGATGCTAGGAAGCCGTGCAACGGCTAGGCTTTGTGCCTGCCGTTGTATGGCTGACAACGCAGATGGTGCTTTATCGCCAGCCTGAAACGACCTGTTATAAGGACAATTACACACCCATATCCAGATAACGCTTATACTCGTTGGGGTCTTGGCAGCGGGTGAGGGCGGTTTCGTTGGTTATCTTGCCCATGCGCACAAGGCGTGCAAGGTCTTGGTCGAGAGTGAACATTCCGTTCTTTTTGCCCGTTGCGATAGCGGTGGGAATCTGGAATATCTTGCCCTCGCGTATCATGGAGCGGATAGCGTCGGTCGCCGCAAGGATTTCAAGCGCGGCACATCTGCCCTTGCCGTCCGCAGTGGGAACGAGGGTCTGGGAAATAATGCCGACAATGGAGTTTGCAAGCTGAGAGCGAATTTGTCCCTGAGAATGGGGAGGATAAACGTCAATGATACGGTCGATTGTTTCGGCAGCGCCCGTTGTATGCAGCGTGGAGAACACAAGGTGTCCCGTTTCTGCGGCGGTTACTGCGGCGTTGATGGTTTCAAAGTCACGCATCTCACCTACAAGGATAACATCGGGGTCTTCACGCAGTGCGGCACGAAGCGAGCCTGCAAAGCTGTCAACGTCCTGTCCTATCTCACGCTGATTTACCATGGACTGCTTATGCGTGTGAAGATACTCGATAGGGTCTTCAACCGTGATAATGTGGCAGTTCTTCTGGCGGTTGATGTGGTCAATCATAGCCGCAAGCGTGGTGGATTTACCGGAACCCGTAGGGCCTGTTACAAGCACAAGTCCACGCGGCGCAAGGGAAAATTCGCCAAGCGTTGCGGGCAGGCTGAGGTCGGCAAGGGTGGGGATATCGTTTCTCAGCAGACGAAGCGCAACGGCATGATAGCCGCGCTGTCTGTACACGTTTACTCTGTGACGGAAGCCCGATGTTGACACATACGAAAAGTCGGTATCAAGACCCTTGGAAATCTGGGATTTATGCTTAATGGACGTAATCTGGTTGATGATATTGACGATTATCGGCTCGGTGCAGTCGGGATAGCCGCTGAGCTTTCTTATAGAGCCGTGCAGACGCACTATCGGGGGCAGACCAGCGGTGAAATGCAGGTCGGAGCAGCCAAGCTCTCTCGCCTCGTCCAATATGCGGTTGATGTCCATGATGTTGTTATTACCTTCCACTTTAACTCTCCTTTAATACTATGTATTTATTATCCGTAAAATGCCTTAAACAGTATATGTCGCCTTTACAAGCTCGTCCATTGTGGTACGTCCCGCAAGAACCATCTGGGTTACGTTGTCACGCAGCAGCAGCGTTCCGTTTTCGGTAGCCTTTGCGCCGATTTCCTCGGCGGTAGCGCCCGCGGAAATAAGCTCCTTAATGTCGTTTGAGGTAACGATTATCTCGTGGATTGCGGTACGTCCCGAATAGCCTGTGTTTCTGCAAGCCTTGCAGCCGCCCTTTCTGGGACGATAGATGTCAACAGGCTCGGTCTTGCTGACAAGACGGAGGTCTGCGGGGTCGGTCAGGGTGTATTTCTCCTTGCAGTGTTCGCAAAGAAGCTTTACAAGTCGCTGCGCGATAATTCCCACAACCGAGGAAGCAACCATGTACGGCGCAACGCCCATATCCACCAGTCTGACAATGGTTGAAGCCGCGTCGTTGGTATGCAGAGTTGAAAGCACGAAGTGTCCCGTGATAGCCGCACGGATAGCGATATCGGCAGTTTCGCCGTCACGAATCTCACCGACCATTATGATGTCGGGGTCCTGACGAAGGATAGAACGCAGAGCCGCAGCAAACGTCATGCCCGCCTTTGCGTTAATCTGACACTGGTTTACGCCGTCTATCTTCTTCTCGACAGGGTCTTCTACGGTAACGATGTTTACGTTAGGCTGCGAAAGCTCGCCAAGCGTTGCATAAAGCGTTGTGGATTTACCTGAACCCGTAGGGCCTGTAACCAGCATAACGCCGTTAGGACAGCGTATAATCTGCTTATACATCTCGTAGTTGTAGTCCGTCATACCGAGGTCGGTAATCTTTCTGGTCTTTTCATCAGCCGAGGAAAGCAGACGTATAACGCACTTTTCGCCCCATACACACGGAATTGTGGATACACGCAAATCCTGCTGAATACCGTCAATCACCATACCGAAACGTCCGTCAAGCGGTATTCTCTTTTCGGCGATATTCATACCGCCGAGGATTTTAATACGGGTTATAATGGAATTATGGAAAGCAATGGGAACTTTCATATCCTGCTCAACAAGCTCACCGTCAATACGGAAGCGTATTCTGGTTCTTGTCTTGAACGCCTCGATATGAATATCCGTCGCCTTTATTCTGAATGCCGTTTCAACCATCATGTTTACAAGCTTTACGATAGGTGCGTTGTCGATACGCTCGCCGGACTCTACCTGCTCGGCGGAAAGCTCCTCGCCCTGCTCGCTGTTAAGCTCGTTTACGGCGCTGTCCACCTGCTGCTGCGAGTAGAACTTGCCTATGGCTTCCGTGATGGCCGTCTTTGTGGAGATCTGGGGAACAATCTCCATGCCTGTCTGCACCTTCAGCTCCTCAAATATGTAGAAGTTGATAGGGTCATTTGTCGCCACCATCAGTCGGTTGTTGTTGATAGCATACGCGAGTACAAGCTTCTCCTTAGCCTTTTCCTCGGGTATCTTCATAACCGCCTCACGGTTGATTTGCGTTGTTGAAAGGTCAACAAAGGGAACTTTAAGTCTGATGGAAAGCGCCTGTGCAAGCTGAGTTTCGGAAACAAGTCCCATCTCCAGCATGATATCGCCGAGCATTTTGCCCTCTGACGAGCGCTGTTTTTCAAGAGCGTCATTCAGTTGTGCATCAGTGATAAAACCGTTTTCAACCAGTATTTTTCCTATGGGTAGGTTTTTGATTGGTGCAGCCATCTGCATTTTCTTCCTTTCGGGATATTTGGAGCAAGCTCCGTTATTTTGCCGACACGCGCCGACGGGATTTTATGCCATTCGCAGCCCGACCCCAGCCGCGCTTACGAATTTGCTTGCAAAAAAACGATATATGTGATAGAATAGTACTATCTTAAATAATGAAAGGGGTCAAAACAATGAATTTATACCAGATTGTGTATTGTGTTTTTGCCTTTATCCTCGGCTCTGTAATCGGCAGCTTCCTTAACGTGGTGATACTGCGCACCCCGCTTAAGCAGTCGCTTATAACCGAACCGTCACACTGCTTCTCCTGCGGAAACAGGCTGAAATGGTACGATATGTTTCCTATCTTCAGTTGGCTGTTTCTGCGCGGCAAGTGCCGATTTTGCGGTGCTAAGATTTCCCCCCGCTACATGATTGTGGAGTCGATAACCGCCGTGGTCTACACGCTTGCATATCTGCGCTTCGGTCTTAGCGAAAGCTGGTGGGAACTTGGCATTGCCTTTGTGCTGTTCCCTGTGCTGATTGTGCTTAGCTGCATTGATATCGACCATTTTGAAATCCCCTACTGGTGCAGCATTACGGTGGGCGTTATGGGCATTGCTTCGTTCTTTATTCCGTTCAGTGAAATTCAGTCCGCAGGCTGGGTTGAGCGGCTTATCGCCTTTGGCGTAGTGGCGGTTCTGTTCCTTGTGCTGGTGCTTATCGGAGGCATGGGCGGCGGCGACCTTCAGCTTATGCTTGGCGCTTCGCTTCTGCTTGGATTTAAGGTGTTCCCCGGACTGTTTATCGGTATCGTGCTTGGCGCGATTTACGGAGGGGTGAAAAAATACCGCGACCACAAGGCAGAACTTGCAGCAACCGAAAAAATCCGCGAAATAGCCATGGAATGGTATCAGGAGCAGCTTGACCGCGACGTCGGCTACATAAAGAACGGTCACGATGACATAATCGTGGGAAGCATAAGCGACGGCAAGCCCGACATTGAGTGGGAATTTCTTGACGAGAACGCGTGGAAAGGCATTCCCGACAAATCCTCGCTAAGCAAGGCGCTGCGCGAAAAGCTTACCGAGGAAACCGAGGGCGGCTTCAAAATATACATCAAAGAGGACTATGTTGAAAAGGTAAAATACTCAAGACACATGGTTTTCGGGCCGTTCCTCGCGATAGGAATAACCACCGCATGGCTTGTCGGCGACATAATCGTAAACTGGTACATGAGCCTTTTGAAATAAACCACTCTGATAGCTCCGCACCCCTGCGGGGCTATCACAATAGCTTAATTATTACAGAAATATCGGGGCGGGCAATACCGCCCCGATTTGTTTCTATATTACGTTGATGTTGGAGGAGTAGTACTTGAACCAACCAAAGCGCCTGCTTTTCTTGCGACATAGAATATAAAGATATCCTTGTTTGTTGTGCCGTCTGTAATCTCGACAGGCTGATAAATCTTGTAAGTACCCTTGCTGTTAAGCTGAAGGCTCTTTACGTTGTTGGCTTCAATGTAGCTAAGTCCCTTAAATACGCGCGAATATTCCTCCATTCCTTCTTCTTCATAAATATCAATATTCATTTCGACAGCGGGATAGAGGGTAAGCTTTGCCGTGTCAGGTTTGCCATCAGCGTCAAGCGTGATGTCGGGAGCGGTGGTGTCAATAACCTTGCCGTTCTCGTCAAAATATACTGGCTTTACCTCAAACGCGAACTTGGGGTAAATATCCTCGTAGAAGCACTCGTCAAATACAAGCTCGCTCTTGCTTTCGTCAAGGAAATAATGCGCGGTTTCAATCTTATCGTTATACAGCATATATTTGTATGCCGTATCGCCTGTACTGCTGTTGCGCGGATTTGTGTCCTCAACATATCTTATGCTCATGCAGTGAAGCTCATAATTGGTGCTGTTGGCTATAACAAAGTCTTTCATGCTTTGAAAATCAGCGTCAGTATAAATAGCGCCGCTGTTACTGGTGACATCACCAATTTTCGCGCCCGTAAACACCTTGACATACACGGAACTGCGCAGCGATTTGGACACATACAGCTCCATTGTGGTGGCAAAGCGGTTTGCTTTGGTATTGGTTTCGCTGCTGCCCGCAAGCCCAAACACAGGCGTCATAAACAGCAGTATGCCGATTATAAGCACGCCGAGCAGAGCGGTAGAAACAATAACCTCAACCAGCGTAAAGCCCGAAG
Source organism: uncultured Ruminococcus sp. (assembly GCA_964556595.1). GTDB lineage: Bacteria > Bacillota > Clostridia > Oscillospirales > Ruminococcaceae > CAG-115. The sequence goes on from CAZKXB010000006.1 coordinate 47,748, forward strand.
AATTACGCCATCTGGAAAGTCTTTTCAATCTTTTCATAATGCTCACGACCCTGCCTTGGTTATTTTTTCATAGGGGAATGCGCCGTAGATATTCTGATTATACTTGCCCGATTCGCTGCCGTCATCCCTGTAGATGGGGTAGGCAGTATATTTTACAGCTGTTCCGTCAGCTGTGCCATTCGCGCCAAAAGATTTAAGAGCCTTTCCTTTATCCAAAGTACCACTGGTTTTATATTGTGCAAATGGATCGCCATTGAACACTACATAAAATGTTACAACGTTGCTATTGAATCCATCACCCTTTGTCGCTATCCTGACTTTACCATCGGCAAGTCGCATAACAGTACATGGATAATCGGTATCTGATGCATCTACCCTCTTGTAATCTTTTTCTGTAGTGCCTTTAACGTATCCGCAAGTAACAATATCTGCGGAATCATAAACCTTGTATTGGCAAGAGTTACCGCTCTCATCGGTACCTTCAACCAATTCATAAGTGTCATCGCAAAATCTGATCCTATACTGCAAATAAGGCAAATCCTCGTCTGCAATACCAGTCGACTCATTACCCAATGCCGAACACTTTACATAGTATTTCGTCATACCGCGGCTCGTATATTCAGCGGCATAATCGCTATCGCTACATTCCCAGATATCATACATTTTTATATACGCAAGATCATTGCTGCCCGTAATTCTGGTATCATATCGCGACTGCTGGCTATTTCCTATTGCATCATTCGACGAACTAGGATCTTTTTGCTCTGTGCTTTCAGCAAGATAATCGGTCTTTCCGATAAAGTAATTTATACCATCGCCGCTGTTTTCGCCATCAACCGCTGAACGAGTAATGTAATCCATGCTTACAGAGCCTAACGAGTTTCCGCTGCTGTCAACGAAATTCAATGAAAACATACCATCTGCCGTGTCTTTGTCGCTGTCGAATGCATCGTCATCATCAATATAATGATAGGTGAGGTAGCCCGTCTGTTCGTCAATGCTGTTTGCAAGCTCGTTGGTCTTGCTCTTTTCCTTTACGGTCAGGTCAACCATGGACAAAATCATGGTGGACATTATCGCAAAGATAGCAAATGCAACGATAATCTCAACAAGCGTAAAGCCGCTTTTCTTTGAAAAAATACGTTTCATAAATTCACTCCTTTGCAATTAATAGCCCGCAATGGACTTCTTCCAACTCTTGTCTGTAGAACCCGAAAGCTTCGTTGCTCTGCTTTCCTGATCCATAAGATCAAATGGCAACATATCTGGATAGCACGGAACATAAAGGCTGTGACCTTTAATATTAAATTGAGACACAATCATGCCTCCGCACAAAACTACCCATCCTGCGCCATCGCCCTGACCACGATACACCATATACGGTGCATACACATATCCCCAAAAGCTAGCTTGATTAATTGTCGCACCTGATGTATCAGTAGCTAAACGAATGTTCGCCGACTCATCACACGATACAATGAATATGTTATTGTTTGGGTAATGCCAATTTCCGCTACCGTCACCGCCCTCGACAAGCTGAGCGTATGTGTATGGCGAGGAGTTTTTAATTTCTTTCATTCTTGTTTCGACAGCCTTACGGTCTATGTGATCTTTACACAAACCATAATACTTTCCGCTTGAACTTTTGTCTGGCTCATCATATGGTTCACATACGGGGCAAAAGCTATCCTTGACATTGTGTCTCTCGCAAGAAATTTCTGTTAAATAGCCGCCACACTCTGAACATTTACTCGTTCCGACTGTTTTCACAACGTAATTGCAATCGCTGCAGCCCTCATCACAGTTCGTATGAATATACGGTTTTGCTTTATCCCAGAAACAAATGCTTTGATTTTCTGTAGTATAAGCGTTATAACCAGCTTTAGTAGTTATAGTTCCGCCGAGTACCGCATACCAGCTTTCATGCATTACGGCAGTTCTATCTGATGCCTGATAAATCACTCCGTCAGGAACATTAATAACAAGACTACCGCATCCTCTTACGATAACATAATAAGTCGAATAGCCGCCATCTGGAGCCCATTCAAATACATTTTTAACGGGGTTGCCCTCATCGTCAAAACTATAACGGTTCGCATTCGCTTTAATAAACACCTGATTATTGGGGTCATCGCCTGTATCTATTACTAGCGCAATATTAACATTGCCCTCGCCTGTAAAACTTTCAGAAATTACGATATCCTCTATGGAATATGCAGTGTAATTAAGGGTTTCACCCTTGCCATAATAATTAGAAGCGGACTTTCCCTTCCAATCAAGATAATATGTGGAATTAGTAAATTCGACCTTTACTGATTCATACACGATACCATCATCACCGGCAGATGTGCTTTCCTCGACAACCCATTTATAGTATGGAATTGTCGCTGTTCCCTCAATGATATCATCTTTAACATCGTCAACACTCTTCGCATCACCGACTCCGCTCCACGCTGTTGCAGCAGTAACATTTCCGTTATTATCAATCATGCTGCTTGCATAGGTCTTTGAAGGGAGCTTATTTGTACTAGTACCATCCATGAAGATTATATCGCCTTGTACAAACACTCTGCAAGAATTGAAGTTAGGGCTATTTCTTATATAAAGGTCTCCCAGCACATACATATCGACATTGCCTAAATTTCCTCCAGAAAGTGTTGCGTCACCGCCAACCAGCAAAGTACCATCGCTGAAATTCAAGGTTGAACTATAATTCATAAAATCATTTCCAACAATCCACGTTATCGGCTTTTCTGGAGTTATGCCAGAGTTATTATTATAAAACGCTATCGAACCGCAAGCAGTAAGATCATTATAAATCCTACTTTCGGCATCAATTGAGGCAAACTCATCATCAAAAAACAAAGTTGAATGAACTGTCGAGCCCTCGTAATATACGTCACCAGGCACATAGCCTGTCGTTGCAAAAATTTGAGGATCGCCATCTTCAACTTCATCAGAAGCAACAACTATATTAATATACAGATGGGTAGTATCCATTACGCCACCTGCCGAAGCTGTAACAGCCAGATCGTATACGCATACATCCTGACCTGTGCTATCTTTTGAGTCCTCCATTCGTGTTATAGTTACGCTATATGCACCGAGCTGATCTTGTTCTTCCTTAGTTCCCCCGAATACGGCGAAATCATTTCCTCCAGTGGTAACACATTCGCCTACTGCCAAACCCTCCATATAGGTTTTATAAAAATTAACAGAATCGAATGAGCCACTCTCGGATTTAGCTTTCCAATCGCCCTCTAATCCCGCATAAATCGCATCAGCGATCGACACAGAGGAGCGATAAGCCTGCTCCTGATAGAACACCTTATACTGCACATCTCGTGAAGAAACAACGGAAAAATACATCGCCATAACAAGGATCATCAGCGCAGTCATTAAACTCAGCACCATAAACAGCGCCGAACCGCGCTTGTTAAAGTACTTTCTGAATGCGTGTGCCATCGTCATACCTCCTGTCGGCTTAAACCGACCGCAAAATATTCTGAAGTTAATATGCAAGGCAGACCCGCCGCCAATGGCGGCAAGTCTGTCAATCTGCCAAAATTACTGTTCCTGAGCCTTAAGCTGCTCCGTAGGGTCCTGCATACGCTCTACGCTGTAGAATGTTACGGAAGTGCTGAGCTGGTAAATATACTCTGTGGGAGAGGGATCGGACTCATCATCGGTCTTTTCCTCAGTCTTGGTTTCAGTGGTTTCATGACGTCTTACGCCAAGGTGCTTGCACAGCAGGTCGATAGCCTCGTCCATTGACTCGGCTTCAATCTCCGTGATAAGCTCCTCATATATACTTTCGTTGAGAGGATAGGAGAGGGAGTAGCCATTAAGCTTTACAGCCTTTCTGGTGCTGTCGCCGTTTTCAACCTTGAAGTAATTGTTTACCTCGTCCGCAAAATCAAGAAGGTCTGCGGGGTCAAGCGCGTTTACGGTGAAATCAACAGTAATCGCACCAACCGTCTGGGAAACGCCAAGCGCGTTCTTAAGTTCTGTCCAGCGCTCCTCGGAAGCAATTTCCTCATCAGTTTTCTCTATATCCTGTGTAACGTATGTCTTAAGGTCGTATGTAACCTCTTCCTCCTCAAAATACTGGGGAGCAAGTGTTGCAGTTGTAGGCTCGCCTATGGTGATGGACTCAACCAGAACGTTGGCTTCGCACTGCTCAAGGAACGCCCTGAACTCCGCGTCAGCCTGATATGTAGTCATTTCCTCAAAGAACATATTTGCGTAATCTTCGCCTTCTTCATAAGCGTCCATTATCTGGTCCTTGAGTGAATCCTTCAACAGAGCTTCGCTCTGCGCATTTGCAAGCTCCTGCTCCTTGGAAGCAAGGGTCTTGTTGGAATTATTAACGCTTTCAATCTTGGGTACAATAAACATCCAGATACCAAGACCGAGAATAAGTACAATGGCAACAACAAGTATGCCTATTCTTTCCTGTTTGCTGAGTTTCATTATTCAGCCACCTCCTGCTGTTCTTCGGATTCTGTTTCAAATACTGCGTATTCCTCGTCATTGCCAACCTGCATATTCATATCAAGCGAGAATGTGAAGATGGTGTCATATACAGATTTGTTGTTATCAGATCTGAGGTAGCTGTAAATTACGCCGTCCGAGGAATTTTCCTTGGAGAAGCCGGTGTAGTTTACGTTGATGAAATACGGCTCATCATTCTTGTTAAGCACCTTTTCGGTGAGGTACTCAGCATACTTTGAAGGAATAGCTGAGGGGTCGCCCTTGCACTTGCCTATAAACGAAACGCTTACGGAATAGTCGCTTACCTCTATGCTTGTTATGTAAAGCTCCTCGTCACCTGTAAGCACGCCCGCGTCATCGGCAAGCGGCTCGCATACCTTGTCATAAACGTACTTTGTTGCCTTGGGCATATAGTTAAACAGCAGCTTAACCTGATCCATGCTGTCGTTATAGCTTTCAAAGCCCGCAAGCATTGACTGTCTGCTGTGGACGATTGAAATATCGTTTTGCAGAACAGGGTCGTCTATCTTTGTCTGGATTGTCTTTATCTGCTCCTGCGCGTTGTTGTTGAGGATATCAAAAATCATTCCCACGCCGAACACCAGCGCAGCGGCGGCAGCACAACAGCCCACAAGTCCGAGCAGATAGCCGTTCATGCCCTTGGACTCCTTAGCGGAGGTTGCCTCCAGCAGGTTGATATGCTCCAAATCCTTATTTCTGCGGTAAATAGCACCGATAGCGTTTGCGTACTTTGTAAAGTCAATCTCCGCCATGGTGATTACGGTACTGGGAGTTGCAAGCACATAGGCGGGAACATTAAACGAGGAAATCGCATTGGAAAGCTCGATAAAGTTCTGGATATCGCCGTAGAACATGATTTCCTTAAGCGGCTTTGCACCCTTGCGGCTCTTGATAAACTGAATCATTCTGAACAGGTTGTCATAAACCGCTCTGGTCACATAGTCGGGAGCGTTGTCATAATCTGCGGGGTCTATGTTGAAGAAACGCGAGAATACAATCTGGTTGTCCTCATACAGGTTCATGTTAAGGAAGTTCTTGTCAATCTGTATAAGCAGCAGGGGCATTCTGTCAGCCATCTTGGGAGTGTTTACGATAAGACGGGTTACAGAGTTGTTGGAGATATTAACGGCTCTCAGCGAAAGACCAATGTGCGAGAACAGTCTTACATAGCCATCAACAAGACGCTGCGGGCAGGCGGAAGCGATAACCTTTATCATCTTGTTCTTTTCCTCGTCCTCAGCCTCGCCTGCGATGGTGTAGGAGATGTTGTACTCAGAGTTTACGCCCATGTTGGACTGAATCATTGCCTCGATAGCAACGGTGTTTTTCAGGCTCTTGGGCTTGGGCAGCAGCAGTTCCTTGTAAACAATGGAGCTGGAGGTAATGGACACGATAGCGTCCTTTTCCTTAATGCCCTTGGTCTTGATTATGTCGTTAAGTTCTGCGGCAACCATGGGAACATCGGTAATGTAGCCGTTGGAAACCGAGCCGAGAGTAAGTTCGCGGATATCGGCGTCCTGCACTCTTACCTTGCTACCGCTGTGAACGCCGATAACAAGCTTTATTTGTCTGTCGGTAATATCAATAGAAAGCATATTTTCACCTCAAAATATAATATGTTGTTTTTTACGAAGCCGCAGCAAGCTGCTTTTCCGCATTAAGAAATATCTGTCATGCCGCCGTACAGCATGGGGAACAGTGCAGCCAGTACCAGACCAATCATAACACCCATGATGATAATCATCAAAGGTTCCATAAGTCCAACCAGCTTGCCGATAGCGGAATCGGCTTCTTCGTCGTAGTAGTCGGCAGCCTTGTTAAGGATTGTGTCAAGCGTACCGGACTCCTCACCGACATAAATTATCGAGGTAAACATGCCCTCGAATATTTCCGTTTTTTCGATAGCCTTTGACATACTCTCGCCAAGCTTGATGTTGTCGATAGCCTCCTCAAAGCGCTTTCTTACATATGTATTGGAAATAACCGCAACGGACTTTTCTATACAGTCAACAAGCTGAAGACCTGCGCCGTAAAGGTTCGCCATATTTCGTGCAAAACGACCTGTGTAAATGGTGGACATCAGCTTGCCTACCTTGGGTATTTTAAGCAGCAGCTCATCAAACTTCAGCTTCGCCTTTGGTATACGCATCATTATCCAGATTAAAGCAATAACAACGCCGATTACGATAAGGTAGACATACCAGCGATTTATCATCGAGTCGGATATCGCCATCATAGCGGCGCTGAGCGGGCTCATATCCTCAGGGTCCATCATGGAGCCGAACTGCGGCAAAATCATGGTAAACATCAGTATAACAACCGCAATAATAAGCACCAGCAGCACCAAAGGATAAATCATTGCGCTTTTTACCTTGTTTGCGGTTTTGTTGGCATTTGCAAAGTGGTCGGATACTCGGTTAAGTATCTGGTCAAGCGTACCAGAAGCCTCACCGGCAGCAACCATGCTGACAAACATATCCGGAAATACGCCCGGCTTTGAGTAAAGAACGTCCGAGAAAGACTTACCTTTCTGCACTTCCTCATAGATATCAAGAAGAACCGCCTTTGCCCTTTTGTTCTCCTGCTGTTCCTGTAAGATATGCAGCGCCCTTACCAGCGACAAGCCCGCCGAAGTCATAGACGCAAGCTGTCGCGCCAGAAACGATACCTCTTTTGTCTTGAACTTGTACTTTACATCGACAGCCGCGTTAAGGTCCTTTTCGCGGTACTTTGTGCAGTACAGATTTCTCTCCTTCAGTTTTGCCTGAAGTTCCTGATAATCCTCTGCTGTTTCGACGCCCCTGACCAGCTTACCGGACACGTCAGTGGCAACGTATGAGAATTTTTTCACCGGATAACCTCCCATTCCCCCTGCAATGTTGATTGCATGAATTAAAACCGCAAAAAGGCGCAACTCGCCCACTGCCGTTTTTAGTATATAAATTATACCATAATTCCGCCTTTATTTCAAGCGTTATGTTTACATTTTATTGAAATCAAGGCAAAACAAAGGATAATTTCGTGTAGAAATTCTCGCCCCGCTTATGTGCAAATTAACCAAGTAAACGTTTTCTTTGTTCAAAATAACAGTTCAAATGGCAATTTGTCGTGCAAAGCCATCATATATGCCTGCTAAATAATATGCGCACCCGCCCAAAGATATCCCACGGGAATTTACAGATAATATATATCTATATTATAATATGTATATGATATTGAACAATTGCGGCAAAAGTTTCAAAAAATGCTTGACAAATTATTTCTAATCTGATATAATAACATGGTTAAGGCTTATTCACTACCTTAACTCCTTTCTCGCACATAGGGTGCGGGATATAATCCAGAAGGAGGTGCTTATAAATGGCAAAGATTACAGAAAAGTATGAGGCAATCATCGTTTTCTCTCTTAAGAAGGACGAGGAGCAGATTAAGGCTCTGACAGCAAAGTTCGCTGACCTTATCAAGGAAAACGGCACACTCGGCGAAATTGACGAGTGGGGCAAGAGAAAGCTCGCATACGAAATCAACTACGAGACCGAGGGTTACTACGTTCTGTACAACTTCGAGTCCAAGCCTGATTTCCCCGCAGAGCTGGAGCGTATCATCAACATTACTGATGGCGTTCTGCGTTCCATCGTAGTCCTCAAGCAGGGCGCGTAAGCAAAAGCTTTAATCGGGAGGTGTCATTATGTTTAACAAGGTTATCATGATGGGTCGTATCGTAAACGATATTGACTTCAAAACAACGCCCACTGGCGTAAACGTTGCTTCTTTCCGCATTGCGGTTGACAGGCGTTACCAGACCAAAGGCGAGGAGAGAAAGTCCGACTTCTTCAACATAGTTGTATGGCGTCAGCAGGCGGAATTTGTAAACCGCTACTTCTCCAAGGGTCGCATGATAATGATTGAAGGCGAGCTAAACACCAGAAACTACACCGATAAAAACGGCAACCCCAACACTTGGTATGAGATAGTTGCCGACCGCGTATGCTTCACAGGCGAAAAGGCGCAGGGTGGCTCTTACAGCGACTCCTACGGCGCGCCTGCACCGTCCGCTCCCCCGCAGTATTCTGCTGCGCCCGCTTCCGCACCTGCGGCAGCACCCGCAAGCAGCTTCTCCGCGTCGGAGTCTGATGACGACTACCCGTTCTAATTGAACAAAAATTACCGTTTTACCTATATCAATAAGGAGGTTAAGTACCATGGCTGAAAAGTTTGAGAGATCCGCTCACCCCATTAAGCGTCCCAGAAAAAAGGTTTGCCAGTTCTGCGCTGAAAAGGCTGAGTTCATTGATTACAAGGACGTTGCTAAGCTGAGAAAGTGCATGACAGAGCGTGCTAAGATTCTTCCCAGAAGGGTTACAGGCTGCTGCGCATTCCATCAGAGAGCGCTCACCACAGCAATCAAGAGAGCAAGACAGGTTGCTCTTATCCCCTACACTGCTGAGTAATTTTACAAAGCCATTCCCCGTCAATCGGCGGGGAATTTTATTTTTTACGGCTGTTTTCCAAAACAGCCTTTTTATGTATTGATATTGCGGAAAAAATATCGTATAATAACTTAAGGCGAGGTTTCATAATGATTATGGGAGGGAAAGAAATATGTCGGGATTTGTTCATCTTCACGTTCACACCGAATACAGTCTGCTTGACGGCGCGTGCCGCATAGGCAGGCTTGTTGAGCGCGCAAAGCAGCTTTCCCAGACCGCCCTTGCCATAACCGACCACGGCGTGCTGTACGGCGCAATTGAATTTTATGACGAGTGTAAGGTGGCTGGTATAAAACCGATAATCGGGTGTGAAATATGCGTTTGCGACAACGGCGAAGTTACAAATGCGCGCCGCCGCACGGAATACCACCTTACGCTGCTGTGCAAAAATAACGAGGGCTACAAAAATCTCTGCCGACTGGTTTCGGAAGCTTCTCTCAACAACGCCGACGGCACGCCGATATGCAGCCGCGATGCGCTGAAAAAATACAGCGCGGGAATAATAGCCCTGTCGGGCTGCCCGCAGGGAGAAATTCCCCGTCTGCTTTCGCAGGGAAATCTCGCCCGTGCCAAGGAATCCGCCAACGCTATGCGCGGAATTTTCGGCAATGATTTTTATATAGAGCTGCAAAATCACGGCACGGATACCGATATCCGCCTTGCGGCGCTGCTAAGGCAGCTTGCGAATGACTGCGGTATCCCGCTGTGTCCCACAAATGATGTGCATTATATACTGCGCTCCGACAGCCGCACGCAGAAGCTGCTTTTCTGCATAGGCGCAAACAAGCGCCTTTCCGATGAAAACCCGCAGGCGCTGCCAAATGACGAATACTACCTTAAAGACGAAAACGAAATGCGCCTGTACTTTACCGAAGCCGAGCTTGCCAACACCGCCGCTATCGCCGATAAATGCAATGTGGAGTTTGAATACGGCGTTACCAGGCTGCCGCGCTTTGTTGCCGAGGGCATTGAGGATAACTGCGCCTATTTCCGCAGACTTGTGCATAACGGCGCGAAAAAGCGCTACGGCGAAATTTCCGCGGAGATTTCCTCACGGCTGGAATATGAGATTTCCGTAATAGAAAAGATGGGCTTTGTGGATTATTTTCTTATCGTGTGGGACTTTATCCGCTACGCCAAAAAGCAGGATATCCCCGTAGGACCAGGGCGTGGGTCGGGCGCGGGAAGCCTTTGCGCCTACTGCATGGGCATTACGGATATTGACCCGCTGCGCTATAATCTGCTTTTTGAGCGCTTTCTTAATCCCGAACGCGTAAGTATGCCCGATTTTGATATAGATTTCTGCAACGAGCGCAGGCAGGAGGTTATAGAATACGTCCGCCGCCGCTACGGGGCAGACCATGTGGCGCAGATAATCGCGTTTGATACCATGAAAGCAAGGGGCGCGCTGCGTGACGCGGCAAGAGCGCTTGGCATCTCCAACGCCGCAGCGGACACGGCGGCAAAGCTTATCCCGCACTTCAAATCCACGCTTGACGAGGAATCGCGCAGCGGCGAGCTGGCAAAGCTTTGCGAAGCGCGTCCCGAAATCCGCGCGCTTGTCGAAGCCGCGAAGGAAATAGAGGGTATGCCCCGCCACGCCACCACCCACGCCGCAGGAATAGTAATCACCCGCGACAAAACAAGCGAATACGTCCCGCTGAGAACAGAGGACGGCGAAACCGTCACCCAATATACCATGGGCGCACTTGAAAAGCTTGGTCTGCTTAAGATGGATTTTCTGGGACTGCGCAATCTCACCGTGATAAAGCGCGCCGAGGATATGATAAAAAAGACGCAGCCCGATTTCAGCATAAATAATATAGACGAGCATGACCAAGCCGTATTTGATATGCTGTCGGACGGATATACAACGGGCGTGTTTCAGTTTGAAAGCGCGGGCATGACAAGCGTGCTGAAGCGGCTGCGCCCAGAGTCGATAGAGGATCTCACGGCGGCGCTGTCGCTGTACCGCCCCGGACCTATGGCGTCTATTCCAACATATATAGAGAACAAGCACAAAAAGCCGGAGGAGATAACATATCTGCACCCGCTGCTTAAGGATATACTTTCCGTCACCTACGGCTGCATTGTGTATCAGGAGCAGGTTATGCAAATCTGCCGCGTTATGGGCGGGTATTCCTACGGCAGAGCCGACCTTGTGCGCCGCGCCATGGCAAAGAAAAAGCACGATGTTATGGAAAAAGAGCGCAGTGCGTTTGTTTACGGCACGGACTCAAACTGCGGCGCGGTAAAAAACGGCGTTCCCGCAGATATCGCAAATACGGTTTTTGATGAGATGAGCGGCTTCGCTTCATATGCATTCAACAAATCCCATGCGGCGGCTTATGCTACCGTGGCTTACCGCACGGCATATCTGAGAAAGCACCACTACACCGTATACATGACCGCGCTGATATCCAGCGTGCTTGACTGGACGGACAAAATGGTGGAATATATCAGCGACCTGAGCAGCAGCGGCGTTAAGCTTCTTCCGCCCGATATAAACAACAGCTTTGCGGAATTTTCCGTGGAGGGAAAACAGGTTCGCTATGGTCTGCTTGCCGTGAAAAATCTCGGCAGAAGCTTCATAAATTGTATAATACAAGGAAGAAATAACGGAGAGTATACATCTCTTGCCGATTTCTGCATAAGAATGGCGGGTTTTGACAACAACCGCCGATATATGGAAGCGCTTATCAAATGCGGCGCTTTTGACGGCTTTCCGCAAAACCGCAAACAAATGATAGCCTCGATAGACAAACTGCTTGACATGGCACAGGCGGAATACAGCCGCGCCGCAAGCGGACAACTTGACCTTTTCGGCGAAAGCGAAAGCGCTCCGCAGGACTTTATATATCCGCAGATGGAGGAGTATCCCCGCAGCCAGCTTCTTACCATGGAAAAGGAAATGGTGGGACTTTATCTTTCGGGACACCCCGCGCAGGAATATATCCCTAACGCGCCAGAGAATTGTATGTATATCGCGGACGCCGCGGAACTTCGCGAGGGCAGCAGCGCCTGCATACTGGGAATAATAGCGGATATCAGAAGCCACACCACCAAAAACGGCAGGACAATGGGATTTCTCGCTATTGAGGACAGCACCGCCACCATGGAAGCTATTGCCTTTCCAGAAACTTACGAAAGCAATCTGCGGATTTTCAGGCGGGGCGAGGTTGTGCTGCTGCGCGGAAAAATATCGCGCAAGGACGGCGCAACAAAGCTTATCGCGGAAAACGCCGCGCGCGCCGATACGCTGCCCACAAAGAAGCGCCGCACGCTTTACATCAATCTGCACACAGGCGACAGCGAAAGACTTAACGCGGTAAACGCGCTGCTTCTGCAATACAGGGGCGTATCCGAAATACGCCTGTGCTATATGGATACGCGCGCTGTAATGAAGCCCAACCATATAAACGGTGTCAGAATATGCACAGAATTAACCGCAAAACTTGAACAAATTTGTGGAAAAAGCAACATTATTGTTAAGTGATAATGTTAAAGCAAAAAAATCACTTGACTATAAAGGGCATTTTGTAGTAAAATATAGGTTGAATAAAATAGTCTGCCATTGGCAGGTATCATCATACAGAAACGGAGATTTTTAAGATGCAGAAGACAATAGGTGTTTTAACAAGCGGCGGCGACGCTCCCGGCATGAATGCCGCAGTTCGCGCTGTAACAAGAACCGCAATCGCAAAGGGCTTTAAGGTAATGGGTATTCGCCGCGGCTACAACGGTCTGCTTAACGGCGATGTTTTCGATATGAACGCCCGCGCCGTATCTGACATTATCCAGAGAGGCGGCACGGAGATTTTCACCGCGCGCTGCAAGGAGTTCAAGGACTGGGAATACGTTCTTAAGGCAAAGGAAAAGTGCGAGGAGCTTGGCATTGCCGGTATCGTTGTAATCGGCGGCGACGGCTCGTTCAGGGGCGCGGCAGACCTCTCCAAGGCAGGTATTCCCTGCGTTGGCGTTCCCGGCACTATTGATAACGATATCCAGTGTACAGAGTACACCATAGGTTATGATACCGCAATGAACACTGTTATGGAGCTTGTTGACAAGCTGCGCGACACATCTCATTCTCATGAGCGCTGCGCTGTTGTTGAGGTTATGGGCAGAAACGCAGGTCACATCGCGCTTAATACAGGCATTGCCTGCGGCGCAACCGCTATACTTGTTCCCGAAGTTAAGTACGACCTTGAAAAGGACGTTATCGCCAAAATCAAGGCTGGTCAGGCAGCGGGCAAGGAGCAGTTTATCGTTGTTGTCGCAGAGGGTATCGGCGGCACTGAGGATATCGCAAAGAAGATTGAAGCCGCAACAGGCGTCGAAGCAAGAGCAACCATACTTGGTCATGTGCAGAGAGGCGGCTCGCCCACAGTACGCGACAGAGTAATGGCAAGCGAAATGGGTTATTATGCCGTAGAACTGCTTGAAAAGGGCATCGGCAACCGCGTTGTAGGTCTTAAGGACGGCAAGGTTTATGATGTGGATATTCAGGAAGCGCTCAGCATGAAGAAGCCTTTCAACGAGCGTCTGTACAAAATCGCAAACGAAATCAGCCTGTAAGCAGGTTCTGATAAAGCAGCTTCTGTCGGCTTAAAGGACGGAAAAGTATTAACAGAGTAGGTTTTCGCGCGTTAAGTGCCCATTGGACGGAGAGTTGCCAACGGGACGAAAAAGCCTGTGCATGGCTTTGCGGTGCGAAAGTCGCATCTCGCTGCTTATACATAAAACTCATGAGTTGCCATAACTTATCCGTAATTTATGTATCGGCATAAAGGAGGATAATTTATGGCAATTTTGAAAATGTTTACAAACTCGGCAAGGGAACTTAAAAGCCTGCGCTGCATAACAGTGACGGCAATGCTGATAGCGCTTAACCTTGCGCTGAAATCGGTAACAATCTACATAACAGCCGACCTTAAGATAAGCTTTTCCTATCTTGCGCTTGCAACGATAGGTATGCTGTTTGGCCCAACGGTGGGCTTTATCGCGGGCACAATAACCGATATTCTGGGGCTGCTGGTGCAGCAGATGATGAGCGCGTTCAACCCGCTGTACACAATAGTGGAAGCCACGGGCGGAATGTTGTACGGTCTGTTTTTATACAAGCTTCAGCCCATTAAATTCGGCAAGGAAAGCTTCAAGCCCGCTATCGACCGCAGTACCGCATTGTTAAGCGGAATAAACGCAAAGCTTCTGTCGGCGCTTATGGTGCTTACGGCGTTTGTGTTGTATGAAATATATCATTTCAACGAGCTTTTTGTGGTTTATGTGATAATAATCGCGTTTGTGTACGGAATTTTTCTGCACAAGCTTGCCGCACTGCCATGGAAACAGCTTCTGCGCATTGTGGGCGCAAAGGTTTCCGTTGCGTTTGTGTGCAATATAGTCATGACCCCCGCCGTTATGGTGATTATGGGTACATGGTCGGCAGAACTTGCGCTTAACGAAAAAATCCCGTTAAGACTTGTCAAGAACGCTATTCAGGTTCCTGTGGATATAATTATACTGACGCTTATACTGTTCCCCATAATGGCGGCGTATAAGAGGATTTTCAAGGGCGCTGCCGCCCCCAAAGCGGACAGCGGCGCAAAAACGTAAAACGAGGTGTGCTTTATGAACAGACTGGGTGTTATCGGCGCGGGAAATATGGGCGCCGCAATCATAAACGGAATTAAAAAAAGCGGCATGGATATCGAGGTTTTCGCCTATGATAAGCTTGGCGAAAAGCTGGCTTCGCTGCCCGTTACCGTGTGCGCAAGCGAAAAAGAGGTTGTAAAGCAGTGCAAATATGTTCTGCTTGCCGTTAAGCCGCAGGTGCTTTCCTCGGCGCTTGAAGCGCTTGCGCAGGAAGTAACCGAGGACACCGTTTTCATCTCAATCTGTGCAGGCGTTTCCGCAGAGTTTATCCGCAGGTATACCACGCCTGCGGCTAAGGTGGTTCTGGTGATGCCCAACACCCCTATGATGCTGGGTCTGGGCGCTTCCGCAGTAAGCCGCGCCGAGGGCGTTTCGGACGAGGAGTTTGCGTTTGCGCGCAGTATTATAGGAAGCTGCGGCATAACTGAAGAAGTTCCCGCAAACAAAATGAAAGAGGTTATCGCAATAAACGGCAGCTCTCCCGCCTTTGTTTACCTTTATGCCAAAGGCTTTGTTGACTACGCAGCCGAGGTAGGCATTGACACAAACGCGGCGCTTAAGCTGTTTGCGCAGACATTGGTTGGCTCTGCCAAAATGCTTACCGACAGCGGAATGACCGTGGACGAGCTTATAAAGCAGGTTTCCTCTCCTGGCGGCACAACCATAGCTGGTCTGGAAAAGCTGTATGACGGCGATATCACGGGCGACGTAAAACGTGCGTGCGAAGCCTGCACCAAGAGAGCCTACGAGCTTGGCGAATAAAAATCTCGCTTAATCACATTCCCCCGACTCCGATTGCGGAAACGGGGGAATTTTTATTTCTCGTTAATCTTACTTCCGCTCTTGAAGATAAGTCCCGCAAGCAGTCCCGCGACTATCGCGGCGGTTATGCCCGCGGCGGCTGAGGTCAGTCCGCCCGTAAGCGCGCCGATAAGTCCGTCCTTGTCGACAGCTTCCTTAACGCCCTTTGCAAGCAGATTTCCGAAACCTGTCAGCGGCACTGTCGCGCCGCCGCCCGCGAAATCAATAAGCGGCTGGTATACTCCCACCGCGCCGAGAACAACTCCCGCAACAACGTATGACACAAGTATTCTGGCGGGGGTAAGCTTTGTAAGGTCGATAAGCAGTTGTCCCACAACGCAGAACGCGCCGCCGATTACAAACGCCCATACATACTCCATAAACATATCCATATCAATTCTCCCTTAGTACGAGGTAAGCTCAACCGCGTGTGCAATTCCCGGAATTGAGCCGCCCTGCTGCACCATCGTTGTGGACATAAGCGCGCCCGTGGCGCAGAAAAGAACCCTGTCAAGCTCGCCGCTTTCTATGCGCTTGAGAAAATGCCCGCACATCATTGAAGCGCTGCACCCGCAGCCCGAACCGCCCGCGTGAACGTCCTGCGTTTGGCGGTCGAACAGCATAAGCCCGCAGTCCTTGTGATTTTTCTCAATATCCACGCCATCACGCTTGAACAAGTCATGCAGCAGCTCGCTGCCCACAAGTCCCAAATCCCCCGTAATAATAAGGTCATAATCCTGCGGGTGACTTGCCATGTGCGTAAAATGCCTTGAGAGCGTGTCATACGCCGCGCCCGCCATTGCCGCGCCCATATTATTAAGGTCGTTTATGCCCATATCCTCGATTTTGCCGACCGTAGCCGCGCGGATAAACGGTGGCTTGCCTGCGTCCGCGATAAGCGCTGCGCCCGCGGCGGTGGCTGTCCACTGCGCGGTGGGCGGTCTTACTCCGCCGTAATTAAGCGGAAACCTGAACTGCCGCTCCGCCGAGCTGAAATGCGAAGATGTAACGGCTATCGCCTTATCCGCGTAGCCCGCGTTTACCATCGCCCCCGCCAGAAGCAAGCCCTCCGCAAAGGTGGAACAAGCGCCGTAAATCCCCAGAAACGGTATATAATAATCCTTTAAGCCATAGGACGAACTTACGCACTGGTTAAGCAAATCTCCCGCAAAAATCAGGTCTATATCCTCAGGCGCTGCGCCCGCTTTATCTATGGCGTGACGGACAGCCTTTTTCTGAAACATGGCTTCCGCCTGCTCCCATGTGTCCGTGCCGCCCTTATTGTCGTCAATAACCTCGTCAAACTCGCCGCCGTATGGGCCTTCGTTTTCGGCTTTGCCGACAACCGCCGCGTAGCCGACTATGGAGGCTTTGTTATATCTGAAGGTTTTTCCTCCCGTACAATGAGCCATAAAATCCTCCCTATTTAATAAACAATCCCACAATATAGTAAATTACACCATACAAAACCGAAGCGGATACGCCATATACTATAACAGGACCCGCAATTACAAACATTTTCGCGCCAAGCCCCAGCACATATCCCTCGGATTTGAAATCAATCGCAGGCGAAACCACCGCGTTTGCAAAGCCTGTTATCGGCACAAGTGTTCCCGCGCCGCCATGCTGCGCTATTCTGTCATACAGCTCAAAGCCTGTAAGCAGCGCGCTTAAAAAGATAAGCGTCATGGATGTGACAGCCGCCGCGTGTTCCTCGCTTAAACCCAGATAAGCGTAAAGATTAAGCAGCCCCTCGCCTATTGTGCAGATAATTCCGCCGATAACAAACGCCTTGGGCAGCGTTTTGTACATTTTGGAATTTGGAGAGCGCTTTTTGGCAAGCTCGCCATACTCGCGGTTTGATATATTCATAAGCAAAGCTCCTTTTGAGATTTGGTTTTGGTTTTTATAATATTGTGCCGATTTTGCAGGAAAATACTCATATTTTCAAAAAATTTTTGATATTATCACGCTAAAGTATTGACAAATCAAACCTTTTGCGATAAAATAATAATATCATAAAAATTATCGGGCTTCGGCTTATCTGACAGGGAGGAATAGTCATGTCAATAATCAATGTTATGGAAGCTTTTGTCGCTGAAAGAATAGAGGCAAGACTTGCGAACGAAAACTGCTGCAAATGCGAGCGCTGCATGGACGATATGAAAGCAATAGCGCTTAACAAACTCCCTGCAAAATATGTAAGCTCCCACAACGGAGAGTTATTTTCAAAGCTTGACGCTTCAATAAGGCAGAACGCGGTTGATATAAACATCGCGGTTACTGCCGCGATAGACGCGGTTTCAAAGCGCCCTTCCCACTGAAATATCCGACAAATCCCCGCTGCACAGCGAATTAAAACGCCCCGAAAAATCGGGGCGTTTACCATTTTCTATCAAAGCTTGGGGCATTGGATATGGCACAGCAATAAAACTCTATTGTTTCCTCATAAGCCGAGAATTTGCTTCTTCTTTTCGTCAAATTCTGCTTGGGTAATGGAGCCGGATTCCAGAAGCTCTTTATACATTTTTAGCGCATCTGCTCCACCAATAATTGCAGGAGCAAGAGTGGAATTCACAACTGTCAAAGCAGCTTTTTTAACAACTGTACTCTTTTTAAGCCACATACCGACAAAGAGCAATGCAACTATTTCAACGATGTTAAACAGCATATCACACCATACATCCAAAAAGTTAAGTTTAAGCAAAAAATTAAGGTTAAGCAAATAATTCATCCAATTAACAGTGTAACCCAAGAACATTACTGAAGCAGGAGCAAACCAAATCTTTTTGACAATTGCTTTTCCCTTAAGTGACAGCATGATAAGAGCAAACACTCCCAAATAAGCCAAGCAGTTGCAAATGCCCCCAAATATGTTACAGCCATCAACGTAATGGTCGCAAAGGCGATAACGGTAAAAGCGGTAAGTTTCATAAAGGTAATCATTGTAATCGCAATAGCGACCAATAATACAATAACATGCGCCAAAAATAGCATTTATTACCGTAGCAGCCATTAAGACTTTCGTATTCTTCATAAAGAGTGCTATAGCCATTGCAGCCATGCCAATTATACCAAAAACAAGACTAATTCCTATAGACCAATGACACAGTCCTACATATAAAATGTAGGCTGCACAGACCGCATAGCATACTACAGCTGTTAAGGAAAAATTACTTACAGAAGAAGTAGAATCATAAGCTGTTTTTGTGACCACCGTATCTTCTTTTAGCCACATTCCAACAAAGAACTGTGCAACTACTATAATAAGATCTGACAACAGATGTACCCCAATTATCTGCATATGTACCTCAATCTCTGTCCAAGTCCGTACACTCTGCCAATAATAAACGGCAATTATAGCAACCCCCAAAAGACTTACTGCCGCGGGGACAAACCAAATCTTTCTAACAATAGCGTTTCCCTTAAATGATAGAATGATAAGAGTAAACAATCCAAAATAAGCCGCAGCAATATTAACACCATCAATAATATAGCCCCAACTAGCACCCCAAATAAGATCGCGAACAACACAATACCCATAAAAAATGGCATTGATCCCCATGACAACAATTACGGCTTTCTTGTTCTTCGCCAAAAGTGTTACAGCTGTTGCAACTGCAATAAGAGGAACAAGAATTGATCCCACAGCAGTGGAATAATATAACTTGAACCAATAGTCGCCAGCACAAAATGCAACATAGATTATATAGCAAATTGCGGCTATGAAGCAGAAAATTCTTGCAGATTTTGTCATAAGCTTAACCACCTTACATAAATTTCAGAAGTTGTTCTTTCTTGGCTTGAAACTCTTCTTCTGTAATAACGCCTTGCTCTTTCAGCGCTCTATATTTCTCCAGTTCGTCCGCAACACTCTGTATGGATATTGAAGATCGTTCAGGACAGTTAGCCTGAGTTGTTGTAGCCCCACAAGTTTTATCTCTGATATCTGCAATATTGTTGCACAAGTCTATACCTATGCCAAATATTGCAAATATTAATATTAACTCCAGAGTGCCCTCTATCAAGACCGTAAATCCCTCAGCAACATGATCGCCGAACCACTCGTTCATGGCTTGCCACACAACATCAAGCTCGCTAAGAACCAACATAGTCCAAAATATGCCGTTTATGTATTTGCGCCAGAATTTCATCTAATTGTCCTCCCAGAAAAAAAGTTTATACCCCTATTATATATATATATATATATTGTCAATGGATTTCTGCCCCAAAAAGCAAAAACAACGCAGAAATTTGTCGAATATCTCCATCAAAAAACATTTGTTTTTTTGAAATTTATGCAAAATAACCATTGGCAGTTTTGTTATTGCCACAAACATAGAGTTGATTTTTGGGCGGCTATCTATAATCTAAATAAGAGGAAAGCGGCGGTGTACGTTTTCTGCTAACGCGAATATAGCCGTATATATTTGCCATAAATTCCTCGCTTTCATATCCAAGCGTCCGCAATCCCGACATATTTATCTGTTTTGATGTGCCTAGCCCGTAAAAAAGTGTTTAAGCTAAAACGCCCCGAAAAATCGGGGCGTTTACCATTTTCTGTCGAAGCTTGGGGCGTCAAGCATGGGATTTGAGGTTCGCATTGGCTTGCGAGGTCTTGCCGTTATGTGGTCGGCTATGTTGAACTGTTTTTTCTTGGGCGCGTTTTTGTATAACTCCATATAATGCTTAATGGATATGTCAAGCTGCTTTGTTCTGCCAAAATCACGGGATATTTCAAGCTTTTCACGCCGCACAAAGTGCCGCTGCATAAGTTCGGGGCTGTCAAACAGCAGATTGCCCTCCTCGTCAATATGATAGCCAAGTCTGTCGGAGGGCAGAAAATACTCCCGTATATCGCCCGTTATAACAATGGAAAAGGGACGCTTCGGGTCGCGGATAACCTGCTTTATATCATCAAACGGAATGTAGCAAAGCCGCCGATAAATCGTGCGCTCCCCGTAAAGATGGTGCTGTCCTGCATAGCGGCTGTATATAATTCCCTTGGGCAGTATGTCGAAATAGGTATATCTGGCATGAAAGCGCACTTTTCTGTCCGCAATATACGCGCCCGCAAAGCAGAATATCATTCCCGCCGCAACGCAGCCAAGCGCTATATAAACCATCAGAAGCGCAAAGCCGCTGTCGCCGTCCGCGTGCATATTAAACACAATATTCGCGGAGCAGAAAACGCACACCGCCGCAAGCGGGGCAAGCAGCGCCGCAAGCACCGTTTTAAGCCGCTTTTTATATATCGCAGTATCGCAATGGAAAAAATCGCGCACAGCGCCGCCTCCTCTCGTTTTTATGTCCACTTAGATTATAACAGATAGCCGCGTAAAAATCAACTGTCTGTTTGCGGAGGACTTTTGCTGCGGCAATAGCGAAAACCAGCAATGGTCGTTTTGCATAAATTTCTAAAAATAAATGTTTTTTGGGATAGCAATTTCCAACAAAATTCTGCATCGTTTTTGCTTTTTGGGGCAAAAAGCCATTGACATTATATATATATATATATATATATAATAGGGGTATAAACTATTTTCTGGGAGGATAATTATATGAGCTTTTGGCGCAAAATTATAAATTTTATTTTTTGGTTTTCTTTTGCTATGTGTTTAATTGCAGTTAACATATTTGTCATTATGTTATTTTGTAATGATGAACCTGGATATGCGATTTTATTACAAATTGTAGGTTTTATTGTTCTAGTGCCACTGTTCGCATTTTTTGGTACTTTTATCGAACTTTGCAATAACATTGCCGATATAAAAAAACAAATGCCCAAAGCTCGATCAAACCGAACTGTACAGCAATATGTTAATGCTCCCGATATACAGTATGACTACTATCCAGTGCCTCATGCGTTTATGATGTCACAAAAGCAGAGAGCAGTAAACGATAGTGCAGATGTAGATAACCAAGAAACACGCCAAGGGGACTTTTGGATTTGCAGCGGCTGCGGTACAACAAATGATAATTCGGGAGCATTTTGCTCAAATTGTGGCAAAGGTAAGTAATGCTAATAACCATATATCCCCACAAATTCGTATAGATTTGTGGGGTATTTTTGTGCACAAAAAATCTCCGCGCTATTACAGCGCGGAGATAATTTATGCAATTTTACAGAAAGTATTACTTTCCAAGTCTTGCTTCAAGCTTGTCAAGCTCTGCCCACAGCTCTGCGGGGATTTTGCCGCCCTTTGCAGCGATATCGTCGTTGTAGTAACGGCGCATTTCTGCAATTTCCTTTGTCCAGAGGTCCTTGTCAACTGCAAGCAGCATATCCTCGATTTCGGGAGTAATCTCGTCCTCAATGCCTGTGAAGTTGATGTCGCCCTTCTTGGGAAGATAGCCGATAGCGGTTTCCTCAGCGTCAACAGTACCCTCGCATCTCTTGATAATCCAGTCGAGAACACGCATATTGTCGCCGAAACCAGGCCAGATAAAGTTGCCGTCCTTGTCCTGCTTGAACCAGTTTACATTGAATATCTTAGGAGCCTTGTCGCCAAGCTTCTTGCCCATCTCAATCCAGTGTGCCCAGTAGTCGCCTACATTGTAGCCGATAAAGGGCTTCATAGCCATGGGGTCATGACGGAGAACGCCAACTGCACCCGTAGCGGCAGCAGTGGTTTCAGAGGAAACCGCAGAGCCGATATATGTGCCGTGCGTCCAGTCAAAGGACTGATATACCAGAGGTGTTGTAGAAGCGCGTCTGCCGCCGAAGATTATAGCGGAAACAGGAACACCGTTGGGATTGTCGAATTCAGGCGACAGGCAGGGGCAGTTCTTTGCGGGAGCGGTAAATCTGGAGTTGGGGTGAGCCAGCTTCTGGGGCTTGCCGTCCTCTGCGATAACTGCGGTGAACTCCTTGCCGTTTACCTTTGCGCCCTTCCACTCGGTAGCGTTTACGGGCGGATTCTTGTCAAGACCTTCCCACCAAACTGTCATATCGTCATTGTTGATAGCAACGTTTGTGAAGATAGCGTCCTTCTTGGTGCATTCAAGCGCGTTGAAGTTGGACTTTGCGTTTGTGCCGGGGGCAACGCCGAAGAAGCCGTTTTCGGGGTTGATAGCGTAAAGTCTGCCGTCA
>CAZKXB010000007.1:0-58456 GCA_964556595.1 uncultured Ruminococcus sp.
GGGCTTTTCAGCAATCTGCGGTACATATTAAGGGCAATGCGGCAGTACAGCGGGAAGATAACTTTCCTGCTGATTATCGGAGTAATCTGCGCGCCGATAATGCAGTTTTTGTGGACGTTTATCTCGAAATACGTCATCGACCTTATCACGGGCGAAGCGGGGGTTGAAGCGCTTGCCGCCGTTATGGTGATGTTTGCGGTGATACAAGCCGTTTCGACCATGCTGAATACTTATTATAACAGCGAAAGATGGTTCACCCTTATCGGCGCAAGGTTCAGACTGATAAGAGAGAAGAACGCAAGGGTTATGTCGATGGAGTTTTCAAAGCTGGAAGACCCCGATATTATGGACTGCTACCAGAAATCAAGCAATGCCTGCGGCGGCAACAATAACGGCGTTGAGGGCATGATGCACGCAATTCTTAATCTGCTGTGCTGTGCGGCGGTGGTTATTGTCGGCATGATAATTCTCGGTTCGATGAATATTTTCGTAGCCATCGGTATGACCGCCTGTGCGGTGCTGACCGCTTTTGCAAGCAATCTTACAAGCAAACGCGCAAAGAAAAAGGTGTGGGATCCGCTTGCGCTGTGGTGGAGAAAAGACAGCTACATGAGCTACACCACCACCGATTTTGCGGCGGCAAAGGATATACGAATGTTCGGGCTTAAGGGCTGGCTTACCGACAAAATCCGCGAGCTTAAAAATGAACGCTATGCCGCCCAGAAGATGAATAACCGTATGTGGCTGCGGACAAGGCTTTTCAACACGCTTGTAAGCGCCGTCGCCCTTGGCGGAGTGTGCGCGTGGCTGATTTATTCGGCGGCAAACGGCGGCATTACCGTGGGCGAATTCAGCCTTTATCTCGGCTCGTCCATGACCTTTTTTGAGTATGTTCAGCAGCTTCTGGGCAACGTAACGGGTATACTTGAAAGAAGCCGTGAGGTGGACGATTTTCGCAGCTTTATGGATATCGAAACAGACGACAACAGCGGCGAGGCTGTTCCTAAGCATGAAAAATGGGAATTTGAATTCAAGAACGTTTCGTTCAAGTACCCCAAAGCGGAAAAATACGCGCTGAAAAACCTTAATCTTACAATAAAGGCGGGCGAGCGGCTTGCCGTTGTGGGACTTAACGGCGCGGGAAAAACCACCATGATAAAGCTGCTGCTGCGGCTTTATGAGCCGACAGAGGGCGAAATTCTGCTTAACGGAATTAACATTGCTAACTACAACAGAAAAAGCTATTTCAGCGTTTTTGCACCCGTTTTTCAAGAGGTGAATTTGTTTGCATTCCCGCTTGCGGAAAACATCAGCATGAAAGCGCCAAGCGATACCGACCGCGATTTTGCGGAAAAATGCGTCCGTGACGCGGGTCTTGGCGAGCGCGTAGACGAGCTTCCTAACGGAATTGACACGGAAATCCTTAAGGTAATCTACGATGACGGAACAGATTTTTCGGGCGGCGAAAGGCAGAAGCTTGCGCTTGCGAGAGCCTTGTACAAAAACGCGCCCGTGGTAATTCTTGACGAGCCGACAGCCGCCCTTGACGCACTCGCGGAAAGCAAATTGTACAACGATTTCGACAAGCTTATCGGCGGCAAAACGGCGGTGTATATTTCGCACAGGCTTAGTTCCACGCAGTTCTGCTCTGCGGTTGCGATGTTCAAGGACGGCGAGATGGTGGAATACGGCACGCACGAACAGCTTATTAAGCAAAACGGCAGCTATGCCGAGATGTTCCGTGTGCAGGCGCAGTATTATGTTGACAATCCCGAGGAGGTGGGCGCAGATGTTTGAAAATGAAAAAAACAGCAAAAAGGAAAAGATAACTCTGCCTACGCTGAAATTCATGCTGAAAACGGCGGCAAAGCTTCGCCCATCTGTGTTTGTGCTTTATGCGGCAAAGTTTGTGGCAGAGCTTATCGACAAGGCAAGCAGTATCTTAATCCCGAAATATCTTATTGACGAAATCGCGCTTATAATAAGCGGCGCGGAGCTTGAACAGCACCTGAAGCTTGCGGCGATATATGCGGCAGTTTATGCGGGGGCTTACCTGCTGTGCTGGAGCATTACGGGCATTGCGGAGCAGCTTAAGGACAACGCAAGGGAATACCTTGACGAGCAGTTTCAGATTATGCTGTCACAGCAGGCGATGGGCATGGATTTTGAGCATACCGAGGACCCCGATGTGCTTGACTGCATGAACAAGGCAAAAGAGGGCATAGGCTGGTATAGCGAAGGCTGTATCGGAATACTTGACGAGGCATACAAAATCGTATCAAATATTGCGGTGTTTATCGGCGTGGTTACGATTATTCTGTTCACCTGTCCTTGGCTTTTGCCGATACAGCTTATCTCGCTTGCGGTTATGACAATATTCAACCGCAAGAACAACAAAATCGAAATTGAGGATTTTGCAAAGCTTGCAAAGTATAATCGTGTTTTTGGGTATGTGCTTTATACGCTTGCGGGTTTTCGGTTTGGCAAGGAAGTTCGCCTTTACAACAGCGCGGATATGATGCTTGAAAAGGGTAGGAAATACTCCGATGAAATGACTGACGTATGGAGAAACCAGAGCCGCAGAACGCGCAAAAACACTTGGGTTGTGGACGTGGTTAATGCGCTGCGTGACGGGTTGAGCTACTTCTATATCGGATATCTTGCGGTGACAAAGGTTATCTCGGTGGGTGATTTTTCGATGTGCGTAAGCTCCGCTTCATCGCTTTACTGGTCGCTTGCGAACACCATCACCGCCGTGCAGCAGATTATAAAGAAATGCGGCTACGCTCACTGCTTTGTGCTGTTTATGGATTACCCCAACGCGATAACAAAGGGAACAAAGGCGGTTTCGGGCGAAAAGCACACGATAGAGTTCAAAAATGTAAGCTTCAAATATCCCAGAAGCGAACGGTATGTTCTGCGCGACATAAATCTTACAATAAAACAGGGCGAGCATCTTTCTGTTGTGGGACTTAACGGCGCGGGAAAAACCACCTTTATCAAGCTTATTTGCAGGCTTTATGATGTGACGGAGGGTGAAATTCTGCTTGACGGAATAAATATCAAGGAATATTCCGATGAGGAATACCGCCGCATTTTCGCCGTGGTATTTCAGGATTTTCAGCTTTTTGCGTTCAGCCTGCGGGATAATATAACTCTGGGCGGTGAATGTGACGACGAGGAAATCGAGCGGGTACTGAAGCTTTCTGGTTTCTATGAGGATTCCCAGAAACTTGAACACGGACTGGATACCATGCTTTACAAATCCTTTGATGAAAACGGAACAGACCTTTCGGGCGGTCAGCGGCAGAAAACCGCGATAAGCCGCGCGCTTTACAGAAACGCGC
Source organism: uncultured Ruminococcus sp. (assembly GCA_964556595.1). Lineage (GTDB taxonomy): Bacteria > Bacillota > Clostridia > Oscillospirales > Ruminococcaceae > CAG-115. The sequence continues at coordinate 3,348 of CAZKXB010000007.1, forward strand.
CCGTGGTAATTCTTGACGAGCCGACAGCCGCTTTAGACCCCATTGCCGAATATGAGATTTACCGCCGCTTTGACAGTCTTGTGGGCGGAAAAACGGCGATTTATATTTCGCACAGGCTGTCAAGCTGCCGCTTCTGCGACAAAATCGCGGTGTTTGCGAATGATACCGTTTCCGAATACGGCACGCATGACGAGCTGGTTAAAATCAAAAACGGCATATATTCTGAGATGTTCGCGGCGCAGGCGCAGTATTATGTTGATACCGCCGTTTAGCTGTGATTTTTCTGAACTAAGCGTGAAGCGCCCTGCAATTTCTGCGGGGCGCTTTTGGCGCTGTATGCGTTGTTGACAAACGGTTCGTAATATGATAAAATTACCGTAGTGTTCCAATGTATTAACGGCAACAGCGGCTGTGCGGCAGTTCGTGAACGGAGGTAAAATATGTGCATGATATGCGACAGGATAGAGATGATTAAAAACGGCGAAAATCCTTTCTTTGTAAAGGAACTTGAAACAGGGTACGTTGTTTTGGGCGATAATCAGCATTTCTGCGGCTACACGCTGTTTTTGTGCAAGCAGCACAATACGGAGCTTTTCTATCTGGAGAATGATTTTGCGGCAAGGTATATGCAGGAAATGGTTATGGTTGCGCAGGCGGTAAAAAACGCTTTCGGCGCTGAAAAGATAAATTATGAGTGCCTTGGAAACGGAGATACGCACCTGCACTGGCACATATTCCCCAGAAAAGCGGGGGATATCGGTAATTACGGCAACAACGGCAGAGGTCCTGTCTGGTGGTATCCGATGGATATGATGTACGCAGATGAAAACCGACCGTCCGCAGAAAAGCTTGCCGAGATGAAACAGTGCCTGCTTTCGGAGATAGAAAGACTGCTGCGGAATACTACGATAAAATCAGTGTAGTGCTGAAATAAAATACTAAATCAGCGCCGCGGAATTTCCTCACGGCGCTGATTTGCTTTAAGAATAAAAATAAACCCCGCTGAACTTTTGTTCAGCGGGGTTGGTGCGAGTGACGGGACTTGAACCCACACGTCGATACGGACACTAGCACCTCAAGCTAGCCTGTCTGCCTATTCCAGCACACTCGCAAATATGTATCGTTTTTAGCCCTTGCCTTAACGACTTGTTTATTATATCACAACCGAAAAGGTTTGTCAAGCACTTTTTGAAAAATTTTTTTATTTTTTCGATTTTTTTGCAAAAACGGTTCGCAGCGCGTTCCTGCCGCCCTTGCGGTTTTGTTAAGCTGCGCCAGCCTTGCAAGAACTGCGTTCTCCTCGTAAATCAGCGCGTCTATTGTGTTATCGTCCTGTGCAAAATCAAAATTCGCGCGTATCGCCGCAAGCCGCTGGGTAAGCTCTGCATAAGCTTCTGCCTGCCGCTGACCCTCGCTGGGGCGCTGTTCCCGCGTTTTCCCGAATAATCCCGTCATTGTAAACCTCCGTGCGCAGTTTAATCGGATTGCTTCCAATAAGGTATATTCGCTGTCGGTGCGGAAAATTCTTCTGCGCAGCGTTTTTTTGCAAAAAATAACCGTTTGGTCTTGCATTTGGGCGGGGGTTATGTTATAATAAAATGGAATATGAATGTTTAGCTGACGGTTTAAGCTGTTTAGAAAAGGATTTTGATAGACCATGGATAATCAGACGGAGAATAAATTGATATACGGAAAAAATTCCGTGACAGAGGCGCTGACCTCGGGCGCGGAGCTTGACGTGCTGTATGTGCAGAAGGGAATTTCGCTGGGAAAAATAATCCCCCTCGCAAAGCGTCAGGGCGCGGTAATAAAGGAAGTAAGCGATGAAAAGCTTACCGCCATGACGGGAACGTCAAAGCATGGCGGCGCTGCCGCACAGCTTGCCGCAGTAAGCTATGCGACTGTCGAGGAAATTCTGGCTGTTTCAAAGGAAAAAGGCAAGCCGCCTTTCATTATAATAGCAGACGAGATTGAGGACCCACATAATCTCGGCGCAATAATCCGAACCGCGGAAGCTGCGGGCGCGGACGGGGTGATAATTCCCAAAAGGCGCAGCGCAACGCTCAACGCCACGGTGTTCAAAACCTCGGCAGGCGCGGCGGCATGGCTTAAGGTGGCAAGGGTTTCAAACCTTGTGGACACAATAAAGCAGCTTAAAAAGGAAAATATCTGGATATTTGGCATGGAGGCTGACGGTACTCCCTATGACAAGGCTGACCTTACGGGCGCGGTTGCGCTTGTGATAGGCTCGGAGGGCTTCGGGCTGGGGCGGCTTGTCAGGGAAAACTGCGATATGATACTGTCGCTGCCCATGAACGGCAAAATAAACTCGCTTAACGCTTCGGTTTCGGCGGGAATATTGATGTATGAGGTTGTTAAGCACCGCTGATTGAACAGGAGATGATAATATGTCCGATTATAATATTGACGATATACTGGCGGAGATTGACCGCAGGCGCGACGATTCAGACGGCGCGGCAGGCTATGACGCGAGCGTTACCGAGATTATAGGCGGCAACGAGCTTGACCAGGCTATGCGCAGCTCCGGCATAAAGCGCCGCACCGCTGAGGACGTGGCTGCCGAGGAGGAAGCCGAGCAGCGCGAGGCGGCTCAGCGTGCGGAGGAAATAGCGCGCGCGGCACAGCGTGTTCAGCAGAAGAATGCAAATAAGCAGGCGGAGCAGCAGCACCGCCGCGAACAGCAGCAGCGTGAAAAGGCGCAGGCAGAAGCGGCAAAGGAGCGCCGTGCCGCCGAGGAAGCCGAAAGGCGCCGCATTGAAGCGCAGCGCGCCGCAGAGGAGGAACGTCTGCGCGAGATGGAGCGCGCCGCTGAAGAAGCCGCAAGGCTTTCGACCGAGAAAACTGCCGAAATACAGCCCGTAGAGCATACGGGATATACTGAGGAGATAGCTTCGCCTGAGCAGGCTTCAAGGCTTTTCGCGGATACCGAGGAGCAGGAGATTATCACTCCCGAAAGCGAGTATGTTCAGCCGTTTGTAAAGCCGCAGGTATCGGCGGAAGATGATGATATCGTGTTCCACACGCGCGGCGACCTTGTTGTTACCGATACGCAGCAGATAAGAAAGCAGCAGCGCATTGAGGATATAAACCGCGCACTGCTTGAGGTTGATATGGCGGCAGAAGCTCCCGATGAACTGCTTGACTCCATAAACCCCATGGAGTCCCGTGCAAGGGCAGAGGAGGAAGTTAAAAACGCCGAAAGTGCCGAAACGGTTTCGGGCGATACGCTTGCCGTTGCGGGCAATGACCTTAAGCGCCTTTCGGGTGCGGAGGAACACGTTCGCGAGTATGAACCCGCAACCACGCGCAGAAAGAGCGCACATTCCATGCCCGCGCCCGCAGAAGCGGAGCAGGGCGGTGCGGAGGAGTATTCCACCCTTAAGGAGCGCCGCAGCAACGACGCACTGGTGGCTTCGCTTAACAAGAAGCTTAAGGAGCAGCGCGAGAAAAATCTTGAGGTAGAGCGCACCGTTACGCTTACGGATTTGACCGAAGCTGACAGTATTCCCTCGCGCGCGCTTAACATAGACTACGAAAAGCAGCTTATAGACACTAGCATACTTGCCAAAAGCGACCCTGTCGCCGCTATCCGCGAGGCTGACGAGCTTGCCGCGCGCAAAAAGCGCCGCATTGCAAGCTTTATGCTTGAGGATATTGATGATGAAGCGGAAGAAGCCGAGATTTCCGATGAAGATTATGACGAGGACGATGAGGACGAGGAAATTATCGACCTTGACGATGAAAATGTTATCGTTGACCGTCTGCGCCGCGCTTCAAAGGGACTTATAGGCAGACTGGTAATTCTGGCGGCGCTGCTTTGCGCGGCGATTGTTGCGGGTGTGTTCTACTATTGCAATATAGAGGGCGTTCCGATATTGTCGGGGCTTTGCAGCAAGCTGAATGCCATGAACTATCTTTACACAAATCTTACCATTGGCATATTAAGCTTTGCCGCCTGCTCAAGCGTTATCACAAACGGACTTTCGCGCCTTGTGCGGCTTAAGCCCGATGGAGATACGCTGTGTGCTTTTTCGCATATAGGCGCTATTGCGGCGATTGTTGTTTACCTTAGCAATCCCGCTATGATACGGTTTGAGTGCGCCCATGTTTACCTTGTGGTGTCGCTTGGTTCGCTGTGCTTCAATACAATTTCAAAGCTTTGTACGGTAAAGGCGGCGCAGAATAATTTTGCGTTTGTTTCGGGCGACCGCAGCAAGTATTTTATAGAGTGCTTGCAGGACGAAGGCACGGATAAGCTTGCGAGGGGCGCGGGCATGGGTATTCCCGTTGTCGCTTCCATGCGCAAGACGGAGCTGCTGTGCGACTTTATAATTTCCACCTACTGCGAGGACGTTTCGGACAGAATTTCCAGAATTGCTTCGCCGATTGTGCTTGCGTCAGGAATTGCGGGCGGACTTATGACATATCTTATGTCTGTAAACCGAGCTGTCGGAGAGGGTCTGGACAGCGTTATGAGCGATGTCGCGCTTGCCGTTACTGTGGCTACGGCAATTTTCGCTGTGGGCGCGACTTTTATAAGCTCGCTTGCGGTAATGCTGCCTATGCTCAGCGCGTCACGCACAATAACAGGCAAAAATGCGGCTGTGCTTGGCTACAACGCGGTTGAGGAGGCAAGCGAAACAAGCGCGGTTCTGGTTGAGGCAAAGTCGCTGTTCCCCGTAAATTCCGTAAAGGTAAACAACATCTGGGATTACAGCAAGAACGGCTCGCGCGGAACGCAGCACATACAGATAGACGACGCTATAATATACGCGGCAAGCCTTGCCGTAAGCGCGGACAGCGTGCTGGCTGACGCATTTTTCAATATGCTTAACTACAAATCCGCGCTGCTTAAAAAGGTAAGCAACTGTGTGTATGAAAGCAACCTTGGCGTTATGGGCTGGATTGGCAGCAGGCGCGTGCTGCTCGGCAACCGCGACCACATGAAAAGCCACGGCGTCACCGTTCCAAGCGCAAAGAAGGAGTCCGCTGTAAACAAAAATAATGACGAGGTTGTATATCTTGCAGTGGGCGGCGAGGTTTGTATGCTGTTTTTTGTGGAGCTTTCCGCAAACACGCAGGTTAAGCACCATGTACAAAAACTTGCAGACAACGGCGTAAGCCTGATTATAAAGACCGTTGACGGAATGATTACAGACGGCGTTATCGCGGAACTGTTTGATATCAGCGCGGAGAACGTGCGTGTTATCCCATATGAGGCTCACAGCGAGTTTGACGAGCGCACGAAGTATGTTTCCAAGGGCAGCGCGGCGGTTTCCTGCGATGGAACGTTTACCTCCTTTGCGGCGGCTATAAACGGCAGCAAGAGCCTTTACAGCAAGATTAAGCTTGGCTGTGCAATGCAGATTGCGGGCATAGCGCTTGGAATACTGCTTGTGATAATTTTCGGCTTCTTCGGAAATTACGGAATTGAATACAACGGCGGCGTTTCGCCGTATATGCAGGGCGGCTTTAAGACTTTCTATCTGCTCAACGGATTTTATATCTCGCTTTACAACCTTGCGTGGCTTGCGCTTACGGTTGTGGTGCAGGCGTTCAAACGTATCAAGATATGACGCTGGACGAGGAGTATATGCTTAAGGCGCTTGAGCTTGCGGAAAAGGCTTATTCGCTGGGAGAAATTCCTGTGGGCGCGATAGTGGTTGCGCCCGACGGGGAAATAATAGGCGAGGGCTGCAATATGCGCGAGCGGCTTAATTCCCCCACGGCTCATGCGGAGATACTGGCTATCGAGCAGGCGGCGAAGCGTCTGGGACAGTGGCGGCTTACCGACTGCACGCTGTATGTGACGTTAGAGCCGTGTCCCATGTGCGCGGGCGCTGTGATGAACGCGCGGCTGAAAAGAGTGGTTTACGGCGCTTTTGACGATAAAAACGGCGCGTGCGCCTCGGTGGTGTGCCTTTTTGAGGAGCGCTTTACGCACATACCTTATGTGCGCAGCCGAGTGCTTGCGGAGCAGTGCGGAGGGGTGCTTACACGCTTTTTCAGACATCTGCGGGACAAAGATTGAAGCAGGGCGGTGCGCATATCGCCCGAAAACGGCGCGCTGCGCTGCGAACAAAATAAAAAGACAACGGGAACAATATGAACAAATACCAGAAGCTAGCGAGCAATACTATCGTTATGGCGATAGGACAGTTCGGTTCAAAGCTGCTTGTGTATGTGATGCTGAAATTCTACACAGGCTGGCTTGGCACGGACGGCTTTGGCGATGTAACAAACATCATCAACGCGTCCGCGCTGCTTATATCGGTTGTTACGCTCTCCATAAGCGAGGGTGTGCTTCGCTATGGACTGGATAAGGCGAACAACGGGCGGCACGTTTTTTCGATAGGCATAAATGTCGCGGTGACGGGCATTGTTATTTTTGCCGCGTTTGTGCCGCTTATAGGCTTTATAGAATTTCTTGCGGGCTACGAGTGGCTGATATTCATGTATGTTTGCACGGGCAGCATTAAGGGCATATGCAGCATATATGTCCGCGCGCGGGGTCATGTAAAGCTTTTTGCGGTTGACGGAATGCTTACAACGGTAATGAATATTCTGTTCAACATACTGCTGCTGGGCGTGTTTGATATGGGCGTTCTGGGCTATGTTATGTCGGTGTCGCTCGCGGATTTCTGTTCTATAATATTCCTGTGCGTAAGGGCTAAGCTTCCGCAGAAGTACCGTCCGCTGGGCAATGACAAGCTGCTGCGCAGCGCAATGCTGCGGTACAGTATTCCGCTTATGCCGACCACTGTTATGTGGTGGATAATAAACGTGTCGGATACCTTTATGGTAAGAGCCATTCACGGCAGCAGCGCAAACGGCGTTTATTCCTTTGCGTATAAGTTCCCCAATCTTGCCGCAACGGTGGTGGGAATTTTCTTGCAGGCGTGGCATATGTCCGCGATAACTGAGCGCAACTCCCGTACAATTTCAAATTTCTACTCCAACGTGTTCAGTATGATGCAGACGATAATGTTTATCGCCGTTGCGGGAATTATGCTGATACTGCGCCCGATGATTATGCCGTTTTTCGGCAGTGAGGGCTTTGAGGGCGCGTATTTTTACGTTCCGATACTGCTTGGCGCGGTGCTGTTTCAGTGCAGTTCTAACTTCATGGGCAGTATATACGAAGCCAGCAACAAAACCGTACACAGCCTTGCCTCCTCGGCAATCGGCGCGGTGTTAAACGTGCTGCTTAATCTGCTGCTGCTTAATACCATAGGCGTTGTGGGCGCAGCCATAGCTACGCTGATAAGCTATGTTGTGGTGTTTGTCTACCGCGTTATAGACACAAAAAAATATCTGTACATGAAGATAAACTATAAAAAGACTTTTATCAATCTGTTTTTGCTTATTGCGATGGGCTGCTGCATAATGTTTATGGAGTATGGTCTGTGGCAGAATGTTATAAACTGCATTATATTCATAATTGTTGTGGCGATAAACTTCCGCGCGGGAATTGAGGCGGTAAAGCTGTTTCTTAACAAGCGCAGAAGCGCGCCCAGCGAAACGCCAACGGAGGATTAAGCAAAAAAAATAACCGCGCAAAGCGGTTGCTTCACGCGGCTGTCTTATGTATTTCAGTTGTATTTGCTTAGATTTTTCTCGGAGGTTTTTACGATGTTGAGCAGCGCTGCCGCCTGCTTGGAATATTCCTGCTCAAGGCGGGAGGTCGTAATCCGCTCGTCCTCAGAGCCTTTTTCCGCAGCGCTTCTGGCGCGGATATCTTCAAGCTGCATTGCGGCGCTGGTAAGCGCGGAAACCTTTTCCGCGGGTATGCCGAAAGTATTTTCGTCATTGCCCTTGCCGCTGCTGAATGTAAGCCTGAACGCCCTGTACACCGCAAGCGAAAGGTAACTTGCAACCGACTTTGAAAGCTCGGAATTTTTCGCCTTGATAAGCAGCGAGAATATAATCTCTATCGCGTTCGTAAGCAGCTTCTTCTGCATAAACGCCGCGCCGCCGATAAGACCGCCCTGCGTGGTTTCGTACTTTTCGGTGACGGAGCTTTCGGGCAAATCCTGCTCGGTAACAACGCCGCCCGTTACCATCGGCGAGCGTCCAAGCAGATAGTCAACAGAAACGTTGTAATAATCTGCTGCGCGCACCAGAAAATCCAGACCGCATTCGCGCTTTCCGTTTTCGTAGTGTGACAGCAGCGCCTGCGTTACCTCAAGGTCTGCTGCAACCTGCTTCTGGCTGAGCTTGCGCTCCTTGCGAAGCAGGGTCATTATGCGCGGGAAATCCTTGTTCATATATTTTCTCCTAAGTTTTATGTCTTTTTGACAACAGTGGATAGCCGCGCAAGGCGCGCAACTATCCAACATAATTCCATATTGTATATTATATCCCTAATATGCCGATTTGTAAAGTGTCATAATAAACAAAAATACGACAGCTATCTAGGATATTATTCCTAATTTGTGGCTTAAGACCGACATTTTGCGGAAATTAACACCAAACGGAGGACAAAAACGTGAAAAATTACTACCTTTATCTGATACGCCATGGAATAACACAGGGCAATCTTGACGGAAAATACATCGGTCAGACGGATTTGCCGCTGTGCGAGCAGGGCGCGCAGACCATACGCTCGCTTGCGGCGATGGAGGTTTACCCCAACGTTGGCAAGGTTTACAGCTCGCCGCTTAAGCGCTGCCTTGAAACTGCGGAGATTATCTATCCCGAACGGCAGCTTATGATTGTGGACGAGCTTGCCGAGATGGATTTCGGTGATTTTGAGGGCAAAAAGCAAGCCGATATCGCGCAGCTTCCCGAATATATCGCGTGGATAAAGGGCGGCGCGGAGGCTTGTCCTCCAAACGGCGAGAAATTCGCGGATTTTCGGCTGCGCTGCATAAGCGGACTGGACGTGGTGTTCAGCGATATGATGGAAAAGGATATCACGCGCGCGGCGGTTGTAACTCACGGCGGCGTAATAACCGACCTGCTTGCGGGCTACGGACTGCCCAAGGGCAGACCCGCCGACTTTATGTGCGGACCGGGAGAGGGCTTTGAAATTATCCTGTCCACATTCCTGTGGCAAAAAGGTCCTACCTTTGAGATAAGCGGACGACTGGTATGACGGAGGAGAGCAAAATGAGCATTGATGAACTGAAAATAAGGCTGTTTCAGGAGGAAATACCGCACTACTACTATTCCATAGGCAGCGATGAGGATCAGCGCGTATGTCTTGTGCAGAGCGGCAGCGGCTGGATTGTGTATTACAGCGAGGACGGCGAGCGCCTTGACATTGCAGAGCATGGCAGTGAGCAGGCAGCCTGCGAGGATTTATATGGGAGGGTTGCACAATGATTAACAGGTTATTAAAGGCAGCACCGCACAAAGATTGTGCGCGAATTGCGCCGTCAGATTTTTCGTCAGATTGTACAAATTTGACGCAGGCAGGCTGGCGCCTGTCAAGGAGAATTTGTGCAATATGGCGGAAAAGATGCAAGCAAGGCGCGCGCAAAATCCAAAAGATGGTCTTTGTGCGGCGTTGCCTAAAGGCTATAGCGGCTGCGGCGCTTTGCTGCACGATGCTTGTTTCCTGCGCGGGAACGGCGCAGAGCCTGCCCGATGATAATTCGGCGGAGGAAACCGTAGAGCTTACACCGCCATTCTGGGTGGTTAAGGACAGCGAAACGGGCGGCGTGCTGTATCTTCTCGGCTCAATGCACGTTGGCAAGGAGAACGCGGTGTATCCCGACTATGTAATGCAGGCGTACAGGCAGTGCGACACAGTTGCGGCGGAGCTTGACACGGTTGCCGCAAACAGCGATTTGCAGGCTTCCATTGAAGCTTTGCAATACATAATGTGTGAAAGCGGAACAACCGCCGCCGACTATTTCGGTGAGGATTACGGCAGCGTTAAGGATTTCTTTGAGGAAAAAAATCAGCCTGTTTATGTGCTTGATTATTATGTGCCGTATTACTGGGCTTCCTCAATATCGGTGGCTGCCGCCGCTGACGCGGGACTTGATTCACAGTGCGGCACGGAGAATTATTTTCTGGATATGGCGCATGAGGACGGCAAGGTTATTGTCGAGATAGAAAGCATGGCTGAACAGTACGAGATGATGAGCAAAATCGCCATGCCGCTTCAGGTGCAGCTTGTGATGGAGTGCGTTGGCGAGGAGAATTATCAGCTTCAGATTGACGGCATAAACAAGCTGTACAATGCGTGGAGTACATTTGACGAGCAGTATCTGGAATTGCTTGATGAAGAAGCCGCTGTAATTCCTGAGGGCGTATCGCAGGAGGATTTTGACGAATATATGTCGCTGATGTACTATGACCGACAGCAGAATATGGGCGAGGCTGCCGTTAAATTTCTGAAAAACGGCAGGGCTGTGTTTATGTTTGTGGGAACTGCGCATTTCTACATTGAGGACGATATCCTCACCTACATTGAAAACGCGGGCTACACGGTAAACGCCGTGCGCGAAGCAGAATGATTAAGCAAATAGGCGCACACGCGCTGATATAAAACAAAGGAGAAACAAAATGAAAAGATTTTTAGCAACAGCCGTTGCGGCTATGCTGCTGATTACGGCGGCAGGCTGCGAAAACAACACAACATCGGAAAGCGGAACTTCCTCCGCCGACAGCGGAACTCAGTCCGCAACATCATCTGCGGATAGCCAGACTTCCGACAGCAGCTCCGAGGCAAGCTCTGACGCTTCTTCTGACAGCGATGAAAATCCCAACACTGATGATAATTACGCGCCTGAGGAAATCGACTATTCCAAGCTTTCCGAGGAGGAGATTTATCAGCTTATGGTTGAGCGTTCGCTTATCACAACAGGCGATACAACGCGCATGGCGAATGTTCTGGAAAGAGCGGCAAAGGGCGAGGAAATCACCGTTGCATACATAGGCGGCTCTATAACCGAGGGTTATCACGATAATCTTACGCTTGCCGAGGATCAGAAGTGGGCAAAGATGACAAACAACTGGCTGTCCGAGCAGTATCCTGACGCTACCTTCAACTATCTCAATGAGGGACTTAGCGGAACTCCCTCGATACTCGGCAATCTGCGCCTTGAGCGTGACGTACTCAGCGGCGACCCCGATATCGTGTTTGTTGAATTTGCCGTAAATGACGGTGATGAAACAAAGTATCACAACGCTTATGAATCCATGGTTCGCACACTGCTTACGCAGGATAAGGATATCGCGGTGGTTCTGCTGTTCACCATTGTTGAAAGCGGTCACACCTGTCAAGAATACATGACAAAGGTTGGCGAGAACTACAACCTCCCCATGATAAGCCTGCCTAATTCCCTCTGGGTTGAAATGCAGGAGGGCAGAATGACATGGGCGGATTATTCCGGCGACCAGTCGCACCCCCATGTTGAGGGCGGCAAGTATATCCGCGATTACATCATTTATTATTTTGAACAGGTGATGGCAAACGGCAAGACAGGCGATGTTGACAAGACCCTGCCCGACCCCGTTTACAGCGGCGATTATATGAATATGCACTTCCTCGAAAGCACAAATCTTGATGTTGAAATTGAGGGATTTGTTGAGAACGAAACGCATAGCTGGTTCAAGAACGGCTGGTTCTACAAGGGCAACGGCGGTGCAAAGATGAGCTTTGACGTTACCTGCCGCAAGCTTGCAATGGTATTCAAGGCAAACAACAGCAAGGTTTACGGTGACGCTCAGATTTATATTGACGGCGAGCTTGCGACAACCGTTTCCTCCAACATGGAAAGCGGCTGGAACAATCCCGAGCAGACGTTTATTATAGACGGCGATGAATGTGCCGCTCACAAGGTTGAGATAGTGGTTGAGGAGGGAACACCCTGCTGCTTCTATATCCTTGGTTTTGGATATTGCGAGTAATCCGTACATACTTTTCAGCATATTATACAGCGGCAGAAATGCCGCTGTTTGCTTTATTAAACTTCCCTATTGCAAAAATATCTGATTTGTGATACAATACATAATATAAGTAATAAGGGGGTGCGTATGCAATGCTGGATTACTGTGTCTGCCCGAAATGTGAGCGTATGATAATGCTTGACGGGGACTTTCCAACGGGCTTTTGCCTTTATTGCGGCACACATATCGCCTTTGACGAGGCAAGGGAGGAGTTTGTAAGCGGGCTTCGCAGCGCGCTTCCCGATGAGTTTAAGCTTGAGGTGGAGCTTAGCGGGATTATTGACGAGGACGATGATTACGATGACGGCTTCGGTATTGCTGAGTGCCGCGAAGAATGTGCGGCGGCAAAGCAGTATCTGGATAAGCTGGACTTTGCAAAGGCATACGCGCGCTATGTGGCGGCGCTTGACTGGCGACCGACTGATTTTGAAGCCTCCTGCGGCAGAATGACGGCGGGTATCTTAAAGCTTAACGATGTGGAAAACTGGGAAAGCCGCCTGCGCGATACCGCAGCGCTGATACATACCGACAGCGACCGTGAAGCTGCCGCGGCAAGCCTTGATTATGCGCTTGGGATTTTGAAGCGCTTCCTTTCAAAGGGCGGAAGATTTGTTGCGCCGTATTATACGTTTGGATTTTTCAGACTGGTTGCGGAGCAGTTCCCTGCGCTTAGCAGACAGGCTGCGGAGATTTTTGCGCACTGCCTTAATATAGATAACGCGCCGCTTACCAATGCCGCAAGACTGGATAACGAAACCACAAGCTTTGTTGTGGGCAGCTTTTCGCGCGAGGTTGACAAAAATCTGCGCTTTCCGCTGGCGTTTGTTATGCGGTATCTTGATGACGACCGCAAGGCTGACGCGCTTTGCAGGGCGCTGTATGTGTATGACCGCGAGGTGTGGCTGCGCACCCGTGATGCGGAGCGCATAAATGATGTGATAGGTTTTATGGAGCTGATGTTTGACGGAGATTATTCCGCCGCCAGCCGTACAACGGCGATAGATGTCGGGTATGATTTGCTTATGATGGGCGGGCTTGAGCAGAACGCAAAGCCCAAGGAAAAGCTTATCTTCCTGTCAAGGGTGTATGATTATCAGCAGCTTCAGCGCATGGAGCGGTTCTTTGGGGAGGAGCTTTTCTTCCGCCGCCTGCAAAGCGAGGTGTGCCTTAAGAAAAGGGGCGCTTCCTCGGCGGAATACAGAAGAATACAGGAAAAAATACGCGCACTGTCCGCTGCGGGCGGCGGCGCTGATTATTACAATCGTTAATGAAAGGGGCGATGATTATGGCGAATATGGCAAAGCTTTCCCGTGAGTACGGAGAGGTTATCTGGACAGGCAAAAAGCGCGTGCTTGGTATGCCGATATCCTTTACGCGCTATATTCTCACCGAAACAAAGCTTATAACAAAGGTGGGCTTTCTTAATATCCGCGAGGACGAGATTGAACTTTACCGCGTATACGATATGTCGCTGCGGTTGCCGCTTGGACAGAGAATATTCGGCTGCGGCACGGTTACACTGCTTTCAAAGGACAGCGACACCCCCACAAAGGAGCTTAAATTCATCAAGCGCCCGCGTGAGGCTAAGCGCTTTATTGACTCCGCGGTTGCCGCCCAGCGCGATAGGTACTATGTGCGCGGCAGAGATATGATAGGCGGCGGAGTTCCCACCATGCAGGACGCTGACGGTGACGGAATACCCGACTGCGAGGAATAATCTCAGCGCAACAAATTTATCAAAGGAGCAAAATTATGCGAAGCTGCGGAATACTTATGCATATAACAAGCCTGCCATCACCCTACGGAATAGGCACGTTCGGCGAGCAGGCTGAAAAATTTGCCGACTGGCTTAAGGCGGCGGGACAGAAATACTGGCAGGTGCTGCCGATAGGCCCTACGGGCTATGGTGACTCGCCCTATCAGCCGTTTTCCACCTTTGCGGGCAACCCGCTTTTAATAGACCTTGACGAGCTTGTGGAGAACGGATATATCACGCACGAAATGTGCGAGGCTGCGGATTTCGGCGCAGACCCCCGCTATGTGGATTACGAGAAAGTTTCGCGCACCAAGATGAAGCTGCTGCGCGAGGCGTTCAAGAGTTTTACGGACGATGTGGGCTATACCTCGTTTATGATTGACGAGCGCGACTGGCTGGAGGATTACGCCCTGTTTACGGCGCTTAAGGATAAATTCGGCGGCAGACCGTGGACGGAGTGGGACGAAGATATAAAGCTGCGCAAGCCGCAGGCGATGCAGCTCTACCGCGAGGAATTAGCCGAGGAGATACGTTTTGTAAAATTTGTGCAGTATATTTTCTTCCGCCAGTGGGACAGATTTCACCGCTACTGCAACAAAAACGGAATTCAGCTTATAGGCGATATCCCGATTTATGTTTCGCCCGACTGCGCGGACGTCTGGGCTCAGCCTGAGCTGTTTGAACTTGATGAGCGCCGCAGTCCCAAGCGCGTTGCAGGAGTGCCGCCGGATTATTTTTCCGCAACGGGTCAGCTTTGGGGAAATCCGCTGTACAACTGGGACGAAATGAAAAAGGACGGCTACAAATGGTGGCTTAAGCGCATAGGCAAGGCGGGCGACTGCTTTGATATGCTGCGCATAGACCATTTTCGCGCGTTTGATACCTATTATGCTATTCCCTACGGTCACAAGACTGCGGAGCATGGCACATGGGAAAAAGGCCCCGGAATGGATTTGTTCAATGCAATCAAAAACGACCTTGGCGATGTAAACATAATCGCGGAGGATTTGGGAGATATTTTCGACAGCGTTAAGGAACTGCTGCGCGACAGCGGTTTCCCCGGAATGAGGGTACTTCAGTTCGGCTTTAATCCCGAATACACCGACAATGACCACCTGCCGCATAATTATCCCGAAAACTGCGTTGCGTATACAGGTACGCATGATAACGCCACCATAATGCAGTGGTACAGGGAAGCCGATGACAAATCAAAGGCGATGGCGAAGCGCTATCTTAAGCCGCGCCTTTTTGAGCGCATAAACTACTGCTTTATAAGAAATGTCTATGCAAGTCCTGCGCGGCTTGCGATTATTCCCATGCAGGACGTTATCGGGCTTGGCAAGGAGGGGCGCATGAACGTTCCCTCAACGCTTGGCGGCAACTGGAACTGGCGTATGCTTCAAGGCGCTGCGACAGACGCAAGAGCCGCAAAGCTGCGCGACCTTGCGCAAACCTATTTCCGATAAAGCTATTGCCGCCGCGCAGCACGCACGGCGGCATTTGTTAAATAATTTATGAATTTCCCATAAGCTTAAGCCGTTCGTACAGCGTGTTGAGGGTTACGCTGCCCGAAAGGATATCCTGCTTAAGCTGCTCTGCGGCGGCGCACAGGGCGCTGATTTGCGCATTGTTTGGCTGCGGCACGGCGTATTCAAGCTGGCGGATAATAGCTGCGGCTTCGGGCGCTGAGCCTGAGTTTGCGCAGGCGCTGCAAAGCGCTGCATTTGTGGGCGCGCAGCAGCGCTGTTCAAGCCACGTCTGCTGGTTTTCGGGATTGGTCAGCCATTCTGCAAGCGCCATTGCGTCAAACGGCATTTCGCTTGACGAGCATATGCCTATAAGCTTGTATTCCGCAATGCTGCCAAGCTGCGCGGGTTCGCCGTTGGGCAGGGTAAAGCGCGGAAGCGGCGCTGTGCCGTAGTTTTCTTTAAGGGAGCTTTTAATTTCCTTTGAGTTGCGCACGGTTGATATGGCGGCGGCTATTGTGCCGTTGGCAAAGCCTGTTTTTATCATGCTGTCGGTGTAATCCGCGCCGAAGTTTGCTTTCCCCGCAAGGCGCAGTATATATTCCCCCGCAAGCATACCTCGGTCGCCGCAGAAATCAAAATCCCCCTGTGCCGCTTTGCAGCCCGCGCCGAGGAAAAATCCCCCAAGATATCGGATATCGCCAAGGTTCATTGCAAGATTGATTTTGGCGCTGGGGATATCCTTTGCCATTATTGCTTCCAGACTTTTTACATCTTCGTCGGTCAGCTTTGATTTATCGTAATACAAAAAGCAGGTATCCGCGCAGCAGGGATAGCCGTAAAGCTTTCCGTTGACTGTGGCGGCGCTTATCGCTTCCGCTGTGCAGGCGCTTTCTATTTTCGCGCGGTTGTTCGCTATGCTGTACAGCGCTCCCGCCGAAACAAGGTTTTCAAGATGCCCCGAACCGAAAAAGAACAAATCTGCGGCTTCGGTTATATTGGCAAGCACCTCGGCGGCGGCTTCGGTTTCGGACATTATGCCGAACGCAAACGCATAGTGATTTTCGGGGTGAGCGTGTGAAAAATCCTTGCACATCTGCACAAGCATATCCCTGTCCTCCTGCGCGCACCATACCGTAAGTTTTACGGTTCTTTCCGCGGCGGACGCGTCCGAGCTGTTTGCAGTGTCGGCGCAGCCGCAAAGCGTTGTTATCGTCATAAGCGCCGCAAACAGCGCGGCAAGTATTCTTGCAGCAGTATACATATCGTATCCCTCCCCGCAATAGTGTGCGCTGCTGCGGCGGGTTTATGCGGCGCGGGCTTTGGGGAAATTGCGAAAGCCGCAACAAATTTGCCGCGTAATATTGCCAAAATACAAAATCTGTGATATAATAAACGCAAGCGTTTATTATATTTTATATCTCAATAAACTCATGTTCGCGTTTGTGCAATGGAATTTTTATTCGTTTATGCGGACTAAAATATCAACAAAACATCTCTGCCGTGCGGCAGGAAAGGAGCAATATAATGAAGATTGACAATTTTAAGGAGAAGCTTTGCGCCGCAGCGCTTAAGGAGTACCGCGCAGAGCCTGCCGACCTTACTCCCGAGCAGCTTCACGGCGTGCTTTCGGGCGTTGTGATGGAGGAGCTTGCGCCCGTATGGGAGAAAAGCAAAGCCGCCCATGACAAGGCAAGAAAGGCAAGCTATCTTTCTATGGAGTTTCTTGTGGGCAGGGCGGTTTACAACAATCTGCTGTGCCTTGACCTGCTTAAGGACGCGGAAAGCGCTCTTGGCGAGCTTGGCGCTAAGCTGTCCGATATGGAGGAGATAGAGGACGCGGCTCTTGGAAACGGCGGACTTGGTCGCCTTGCAGCCTGCTTCCTTGACAGCGCGGCAACGCTTGACCTGCCGCTTGACGGCTACGGCATACGCTACAAATACGGCTTGTTTAAGCAGGGGATAGAGAACGGCTTCCAGACCGAAGCTGCGGACAACTGGCAGAAATACGGCGACCCGTGGGGTGTGCGCTGTGAGCGCGATACCGTTGTTGTAAGCTATGGTGACGGCGATGTAAACGCCGTTCCGTATGATTATCCTGTAATCGGATATGGTACGCAGAATGTAGGCACACTGCGCCTTTGGCAGGCAGAGGCTGTGGAGGAATTTGATTTTGAGCGCTTCAACCGCGGCGATTTTTCCGCCGCAAGCAGCGCCAAAAACTACGCTGAGGATATCTCCCGCGTGCTTTACCCCAACGATGAAACACGCGACGGCAAAAAGCTTAGACTGCGGCAGGAGTATTTCTTCAGCGCAGCGGCTGTGCGCGACCTTATCAGAAAGCACAAGGCAATGTTCGGCACGCTGGACAGCTTTGCGGACTATAACGCTATCCAGATGAACGATACGCACCCTGTTATTGCGCTGCCTGAGTTTATCCGCATACTTATCCGCGAGGAGGGCTATACCTTCGACCGCGCCTTTGAAATTGCGCAAAAGGTGTTCGCTTACACCAACCACACCATCATGCAGGAGGCTCTTGAAAAATGGGACGGCAGCCTTATTGAGGAGGTAGTGCCCGATGTCTACGCGGTAATCATCATGATAAACGAGAAGCTTGAAAGCGAACTGCACAAGCTTAAGGTTTCCGCTGACAAGAAAAAGACGCTGAAGATTATCAACGGCGGCACGGTTCACATGGCTAATATCGCGGTGTTTGGTTCTTCCTATGTAAACGGCGTTGCCGAGATACATTCTGAACTGCTTAAAACCACCGTCCTTAAGGAGTGGTACGAACTTTATCCCGAACGTTTCCAGAACAAGACCAACGGCATTACCCAGAGGAGATGGCTTGCGCTGTGCAATTCCGAGCTTTCCGCGCTTATTACGGAGCTTCTGGGCACGGATAAGTGGATTACCGACCTTGATATGCTGGCGCAGCTTAAGAAATACGCCGATGACGAGGGCGTACTGCGCCGCTTTATGGATATAAAGCATGAGAAAAAGGTTCAGCTTGCGCAGTATATTGAAAAGACCGAGGGCATAAAAATCAACCCGAACGCTATATTCGATATACAGATAAAGCGTCTGCATGAGTACAAGCGTCAGCTTCTCAATGCGCTGTCAATTCTTTATCTGTATTATGAGATAAAGGACGGCAATATAAAGGATTTCACGCCCACCGTATTTATCTTCGGTGCAAAGGCGGCTCCCGGATATTACCGCGCAAAGGGCATTATCAAGCTTATCAACGAAATTGCGGATATAGTAAATTCCGACCCCGATACCAAAGACCTTATTCAGGTTGTGTTTATCAGCAACTATCGCGTTTCCTATGCGGAAAAGCTTGTTGCCGCCTGTGATGTTTCGGAGCAGATTTCCACCGCGGGAACAGAGGCTTCGGGCACAGGCAATATGAAGCTTATGCTTAACGGCGCTGTAACCCTTGGCACAATGGACGGCGCAAATGTCGAAATCGCCGAGGAAGCAGGCGAGGAGAACGAGTATATATTCGGCGCAAGGGTGGAGGAACTTTCCCGCATCATGCCCGAATATGACCCCAGAAACGTAACCGAGGGCAGCGCGAAAATCAAGCGCGTTGTAGACGCGCTGATAGACGGCACGGTAAACGATGGCGGAAACAAGGTGTTCCGTGAGCTTTATTTCGCGCTTATGCAGGGCGCAAGCTGGCACGTTCCCGACCATTACTATGTTCTGGGCGACCTTGAAAGCTATATTGAAGCAAAGCTCAAGGTAAACGCGGATTACCGCGACGGCCTTGCTTTTGCGAAAAAATGCTGGCTTAATATGTGCAGCGCGGGCAAATTCAGCTCCGACAGAACCATCAGACAGTATGCCGAGGATATCTGGCACATATCTCCCGTAAAGCTTTGATTGATTAAGGCGGTGCTGCATAGTATTTATGTGGCACTGCCTTAAATTTTACCGCGTTTAATCTGACTTTCCCGCTTGACAATGCGGCTTAACTTTGGTATAATCAATGTGTGTAATGACAGTTTGATTATTCCGAGAGGACGATAATATAAATGAGTACAACCCGTATGACTGTTGCCAAAGCCATGACGCAGGCGCTGAAAGCAGAGGGCATAACCACCGTTTTCGGCTACCCTGGCGCGGCAATATGTCCGTTTTATGATGAACTTCTTGATACCGATATAAAGCATATACTTGTCCGCCACGAGGTAAACGGCGGTCACGCCGCAAGCGGCTACGCCAGAATGACAGGCAAGCCTGCTGTTGCCATTGCGACAAGCGGCCCTGGTGCGCTTAATCTTATCACAGCCATTGCCACCGCCTATATGGACAGTATCCCCATGGTGCTGATAACGGGACAGGTTAATACCGAGCAGATTGGCAGAGATGTGTTTCAGGAGGCGGATATCACAGGCAGCGCAGAGCCTTTTGTAAAGCACAGCTACCTGCTTAAAAATCCTGCGGACACCGCACGGGTGTTTAAGGAGGCGTTCTATATAGCTGGCAGCGGCAGGCGCGGCCCTGTGCTGATAGATATTCCGTTTGACGTGCAGTGCGCGGAGATTGATTTTGAGTATCCCGAAAGCGTGGATATCCGCAGCTATCGCCCAAGCAGCCTTGGCAACGGGCAGCAGATAAAGCGCGCGGTAAGCGCCCTGTCGGCGGCGAAAAGACCGCTTATCTGCGCGGGCGGCGGTCTTTTTACCGGAAACGGCGCGCAGCTTATGCGTGAATTTTCCGCGATAACCAATATCCCTGTTGTATCCACCATGATGGGACTTGGCGCAATGTATACCGACAGCCCCGATTATTTCGGAATGCTTGGAATGCACGGCTGCCAAAGCGCTAATTATGCGGTAAACCACTGTGATGTGCTGGTGCTTCTTGGCGCAAGGGTGGGCGACCGCGCGATATCCGCTATGGATAAGCGCAGCGACCTTGCCGTTATACATATTGACATAGACCCCGCGGAGATTGGCAAAAATCTTGCGGTTAATATCCCGATAGTGGGCGATATAACGCTTGTTCTGGGACAGCTTATCGAGGCGGTAAAGCCTATGCGCCATGCGGACTGGCTTGCCGAACTTAACGCGCAGCGCGGCGAAAAGCCGATAGTTCCTGCGGCGCAGGGTTATATAAATCCCAAGCAGTTTATGCGGATTTTGGATAAGGCGCTGCCGGATAATTCCGTTGTGGTTGCGGACGTTGGGCAGAACCAGATTTGGGCGGCTTCCAATATTACGTTCCATGGCGGGCGATTCCTTACTTCGGGCGGAATGGGCACTATGGGCTACTCCGTGCCTGCGGCTATCGGCGCAAAGGCTGCCGCGCCCGACAGGGAGGTTGTGGCGGTCTGCGGGGACGGCTCGTTCCAAATGCAGATGATGGAGCTTGCAACCGCAATTCAGCACGGCATAAACATCAAGGTTGTGGTGATGAGAAACAACTGCCTTGGCATGGTGAGGGAGCTTCAGGAGCGCGGATACGGCAACCGCCTTACCGCGGTTTCGCTTGACGGCAGTCCAAGCTTTACGGCAATAGCGGGCGCATACGGTATAGAGAGCGTTACGGCTGACAGCCCCAAAAGCGCGGAAAAAGCCGTTGAGCGCATGATGCAGACAGACAAGCCTTTCCTTATCGAGGTGCTTGTCGAGGGCTGCGAAAAGACAATTCTTTGACGGGGGTGCGCATGAAGCATACAATTTCGGTGCTGGTTGAAAATCAGGCGGGCGTGCTTGCAAGAATTGCGGGTCTGTTTGCGCGGCGCGGCTTCAATATCGACAGCCTTGCGGTGGGCGTTACGGACGATGAGCGCGTTTCGCGCATAACCATAGTTGCGGACGGCAGCGACTATACCCTTGAACAGATTGAAAAGCAGCTTAACAAGCTGATTGACGTTATAAAGGTAAAGACCCTGCAAAGCGACAGCGTTGTTTCAAGGGAACTTGTGCTGATAAAGGTCGGCTGCACCTCAAAGCAGCGCGCGGAGATTATGAGCATTGTCGAGATTGCAAACGGCAAGATTTCGGACATCTCGCAGAACACCATGACTATCGAGCTTTCGGACAGCAAGGATAATCTGAGAAATTATGAGGAGCTGCTGCGTCCCTACGGCATAAAGGAGATAGTGAGAACGGGTACTATCGCCCTGCAAAAGGGCGATGCCACGGTAAAGGTATAACCTCGCCGAAGCAGTGCGGCGCACCGCGCCGTGCCGCTTTGATAAGCGACGAATATAAAATATCTGCAAAAGGAGATAATAACAATGGCAAAGATTTATAAGGACGAATGCAACCTTTCCCGCCTTGACGGCAAGACGGTTGCGATTATCGGCTACGGCAGTCAGGGTCACGCGCACGCGCTCAACCTTAAGGAGAGCGGCGTTGACGTTATCGTTGGTCTGTACGAAGGCTCAAAAAGCTGGCAGAAGGCTGTTGACGCAGGCTTTAAGGTTTACACAGCGGCAGAGGCTGCAAAGCTTGCCGATGTTATCATGATACTTATCAACGATGAAAAGCAGGCAGACCTGTACAAGGAGAGCATTGCCCCCAACCTTACCGCAGGAAAGACGCTTGCATTCGCGCACGGCTTTAATATTCATTTCGGACAGATTGTTCCCCCTGCCGATGTCGATGTTATCATGATTGCGCCTAAGGGTCCCGGTCACACGGTTCGCTCCGAGTATCAGATTGGCAGAGGTGTTCCCTGCCTTATCGCTGTACATCAGGACGCAACAGGCAGAGCGTTTGATACAGGTCTTGCATATGCGGCAGGTATCGGCGGCGCAAGAGCGGGCGTGCTTGAAACCACGTTCCAGTGCGAAACCGAAACCGACCTGTTTGGCGAGCAGGCTGTTCTTTGCGGCGGTGTTACCGCGCTTATGAAGGCAGGCTTTGAAACTCTGGTTGAGGCAGGCTATGACCCGCAGAACGCTTATTTTGAGTGTATCCACGAGATGAAGCTGATTGTTGACCTTATCTACAAGGGCGGCTTCAAGATGATGAGATATTCCATCTCCGATACAGCTGAGTTCGGCGATTACGAAACAGGCAAGCGCATAATCACCGAGGAAACCAAGAAGGAGATGAAGCAGGTTCTCCGCGAAATTCAGGACGGCACATTTGCCCGCAACTGGATTATGGAAAACAAGATGGGCAGAGCGCATTTCAATGCGTGCCGCCGCATTGAGGGAGAGCATCAGCTTGAAAAGGTCGGCGCAGATATCAGAAAGCTGTACGACTGGAACGAGGAAGAATAATTCTTATTGTTGAATAGCTTAAGGGCGGCGGATAGAATTTCGCCGTCCCTTTTGCATAGCGGAAAGAGTATGTTTGCGGAGGTGGTGTGATGAAAAAGGCTGTGCTTGCCGCGATAGCGGCGGTGTTGCTTGCAGTGGGGTGTGCATATAATCCGCCAACGGCGCAGCAGACGGTATTCGCCATGGATACGGCAATGACGGTGACGGTCTGTGGCGATAACTGTGAAGCGCTTGCGGCGAACGCCTGCGCCATGATAAATCGGCTATCCGCAAAGTGGTCGGTGACGGACGAAAACAGCGAGATTTACCGTGCCAACAACAGCGAAAACTCCCCCACCGAAATTTCAGACGAAACGGCGCAGCTTATAGAATACGCGCTGCAAATCGGCGAGCAGACGGGCGGCGCGTTTGATATAACGCTGTATCCAGTGCTTTGCGAGTGGGGATTTACAACGGGCGAGTATAAAATTCCCGATGAAAAGCGGCTTTTGCAGCTTCTTGAAAAAACGGGCGGCAGCAAGGTGGCGGTTGATGGCGGCAGGCTTACGCTGACAGGCGGCGCGCAGATAGATTTGGGCGGCATTGCAAAGGGCTATACCGGCGACATTCTGTGCGCATATCTTAAGGAAAACGGCGTTGAAAGCGCGCTGCTTTCGCTTGGCGGAAATATCCACGCGGTTGGCGTTAAGTCTGACGGAAGCGCATGGCGCGTGGGAATTAAAAATCCCGATGGCGGTGAGAATATCGCGGTATTGGAACTTTGTGACAAGGCGGCGGTTACTTCGGGCGGTTATGAGCGGTATTTTATCGGCGAGGACGGCGTGCGCTACTGCCATATTCTTGACCCCAAAACAGGAAAGCCCGCAGATAGCGGACTGGTATCCGTCACGATAGTGGGCGCACAGGGGTGGCTGTGCGACGCGCTTTCCACGGCGGTGTACGTCATGGGCGCGGACAGCGCCGCGGCGCTTTGGCGCGAACGCCGCGATTTTGACATGGTGCTGCTTACCGACAGCGGCGAGCTTCTGATAACCGAGGGTCTGCGCGGCAGTATAGAGCCGTGTGCGGATTTTGTGGTGCGGTATATCGAATAAAAAACGGGACTGCCCGCGTGTTCTCTCAAAAGTGGCGACTTCTGGGAGAGTGCGCAGCGGCAGTCCCTTTTGTATAAATCGGCAAAAATCAGTGCAGCCCGTGCTTTACGCGGTCTGCCTCCTCGGCGCGCTTGGCGTTGTTGAAGCGGTCAAGCGTACCCACAAGGTAACCTGTTATCCTGCGGATACGTTCAAACGGCTCTGCGGCGAAGTGGTAGGCGCAGTTGATATACTCGCCGTCAACCTCAAAATCCACTGCGGTAATCTGCTTGTCCGGATATTTTTTCTGCGCGGCATCAAGATAATAATTAATCTCCTGCTGTGATAATGTTCCGTTGGTTACGTTTACCTGTATCATAAAATTTCACCCTTGCCTTTCTGCGGTTTTTACTACATTATACATCAACATATAGTATTTGTCAAGCGGATTTTTTCGATATATCGTGATTTTCTGCGCGATTGTTTACCAATGCGGATATTGCACAGCCGCATATGCAGCACACAAGACCTATAACAAGTTCCGCCGTGCTTTTGGGCGATGGTACAAGCTGTGTAAGCGAGAACAGCATAAATCCCGTTATAACAAGGTACGTTCCCTTAAAGCGCCGCAAAAGCCATGACAGCAGCTTTGCGCTGATGAATATTCCCACAAGCACTCCCAAAGCCATAGGCGCAAGCGGAAGAAAATCCCCCTGTGAAAGGCGCGTCATAACAGGCTGGTACATTCCAAACATAAGCAGCGTCTGCGAAGCCGATATCCCCGGCAGCACCAGAGCGGCGGCAAGCAGCAGACCGCACAGAAGCTGCGGCAGCACGCCCTGCGGATTTTCGGCTGACTGCGGCAGATAAGTAAGCACAGCCGCCGCGGCGCCGCCAACGGCTGCCAGCACAAGCTTGCGCGGTGTAATCGGCAGCATGCCGCACTGCCTTGCCGCTGCGGGTACGCACCCCGCCGCAAGTCCCAGAAAGGCGAATTTAAGCGGCACTTCGGCGGCGGTCGCAAACAGCAGCGTAAGCAGCCGCGCCGCCGTAAGCAGTCCCACCATGCCGCCCGCCGCCATCAGCATAAGAAAGGACAGGTTCTGCCGCGGTTTTTTCAGTAAATTTGCGGCGCTTTCAAGAAGTCTGTCGTACTCGCCAAGCATGATAGCTACCGTGCCGCCGCTTATCCCCGGAATACTCATGGACGAGCCGATTAAAATTCCCTTAAAAAATGTTTTCAATTTATTCATGACAACCCCCTGTGTAATAATATACATAAAATACGGCAAATATTCTTTGTCAATTTGTAGACAATTGCAAAAAAGTATTGATTTTTTTGCGGGATTGTTGTATAATTTTAATATATCTGTGCCGAAGTGATTTTCGTGCATTGTATATTTTGATGTAAAAGAGGCTGCGGCTTCTGAATATAGAAAGGTGATTTGGATTTGTTTCAACTGTTTAAGCTTCATTCGGTAAAGCTTCCGCATTTCAGCGGCTCTGCCGAACAGACAACGCGCAGGCTTAAGCCGCCGTCGGTGGTACATATCAGCATGGCGCAGCATATAGGCGCGCCCTGCGAGCCGCTGGTGCAGGCGGGGGATTATGTAAAGGTGGGCGAAAAAATCGGCGACAGCTCCGCTTTTATGTCCGCGCCCGTACACTCAAGCGTCAGCGGTTTTGTAAAGGAAATAAAAGAGGTGGTTGCGCTTAACGGCAGGCTGTGCAAAACTATCGTTATCGAAAGCGACAACCGTATGCAGCTTTCAAGCGAGATAAAGCCGCCCGTTATCAATACGCGGGAGGACTTTATCGCCGCCGTGCGCGAAAGCGGCGCGGTTGGTCTTGGCGGCGCGGGATTTCCTACCCATGTAAAGCTTGCGTTCGACCCTGAAAAGACCCCGATTGACACGCTGCTTGTAAACGGCGCGGAGTGCGAGCCTTATATAACCTCGGATTACCGCGAGATTATGGAAAACGCGGACGCTGTGCTTGGCAGCATAAGGCTTATCATGAAAAATCTTGATATCCCGCGTGCCATAATAGGCATTGAGGAGGATAAGCCTGAGGCTGTCGAAAAGCTGAAAAAGCTTACTGCGCCAATGCCCGCTATAAAGGTGGTTAAGCTGCCCATGGGTTATCCGCAGGGCGCGGAAAAAATGCTTGTACATTCGCTTACGGGCAGAGTTGTCAGAGAGGGCGGGCTTCCTTCAGACGTGGGCTGTGTTATGATAAACGTGTCAACGGCGGGCTTTATCCACAGCTATATAAGGACGGGAATGCCGCTTATAAAGCGCAGAATTACGGTGGACGGAAATATAGTAAATGCACCCAGCAATTTTATTGTCTGCGTGGGTACGCCGCTGCACGAGGTGATTTCGGCGGCAAGCCTTTGCGGCGAGCCGGATAAGGTTATCCTTGGCGGACCTATGATGGGCGCGTGTGCGTTTGACCCCGACGCGCCTATTGCCAAAACAAACAACGCGGTGCTGTTGTTCAGCAATGCGCCGATATACAAGCAAAGTCCCTGCATACGCTGCGGCAGGTGCGTTCGCGCCTGTCCCATGAATCTTATGCCCACAGAGCTTGAGTATGCCTATGATACCCGTGACGCCGCCGCTTTAAGCAGGCTTAAGGTATCGCTTTGCATGAACTGCGGCGCGTGCAGCTTCGTCTGTCCCGCAAAGCGGCAGCTTGCCGAGAAAAATCAGCTTGCAAAGGACTATCTTAAAGCGGCTGAAGCAAAGAAAAGCGAGGTGACGCACAGATGAATAAGCTTATCGTAGAGCCATCTCCGCATATACGCAGCAGCGTAACCACGCGCACCATTATGCTGCACGTTATACTTGCGCTTTGCCCCGCGCTTATTGCGGCGGTGGTGCTGTTCGGTATACGCGCGCTTACGCTTACGGTTATCTGCTGCACAAGCTGTGTGCTGTTTGAGTGGCTGTTCTGCGCCGTAACCAAGAGGGAATGTTCAACAGGCGACCTTTCCGCCGTTGTTACGGGAATGTTGCTGGCTTTCAGCCTGCCCGTGGAGATACCCGAATACATGGCTATAATCGGCTGCTTTGTGGCGATTGTTATAGTTAAAATGCTGTTTGGCGGCATAGGACAGAACTTTGCAAATCCCGCAGTTACGGCAAGAATTGTGCTTATGCTGTCCTTTTCCTCGGCGATGACAACGTGGACTCAGCCGTTTGCATATCAGGGCGGGGTGGACGCGGTTTCCTCCGCAACGGCGCTTGCCGCGACCGAGGAGGAGCTGCCCACGCTTTTGCAGATGTTTCTGGGCGACAGGTCTGGCTGCATGGGCGAAACCTGCGTGCTGGCGCTGCTGATAGGTGGCGTATTCCTGATGGCGACGAGGATTATTTCGCCCGTTACGCCCTGTGCTTTTATCGGCACGGTGGCTGTGCTTTCGCTGCTTACGGGTGACCCTGTTTCAATGCTGTACAGCGTTATGTCGGGCGGACTTGTGATTGGCGCTTTCTTTATGGCGACCGATTATACCACAACCCCGCTGACAGGCTGGGGCAAGCTGATTTTCGGCGTTGGCTGCGGTCTGCTTACCTTTGCGATAAGGCAGTTTGCTTCGCTACCAGAGGGCGTTTCGTATTCCATACTGCTGATGAATATTCTTACGCCGTACATAGATAAAATCACCGTGCCTAAGGCATTCGGCGCAAAGAGGGAGGTAAAGAAGTGAGCAATCTTAAACCTGCCCTTGTGCTGGCGGCTATCTCCGCGATAGTATCGGCGCTTGTGATAATAACCTATAATCTCACCTATGTGGACACCTCGGCTGTGCTTACGGATAAGCAGGCGGCAGCGGCTGTCTGTGTTTACGGCGGCGCGGCGGAGG
Organism: uncultured Ruminococcus sp.; assembly: GCA_964556595.1. Lineage (GTDB taxonomy): Bacteria > Bacillota > Clostridia > Oscillospirales > Ruminococcaceae > CAG-115. Next base: position 30,688 of record CAZKXB010000007.1, read on the forward strand.
ATTACTCCGTAGTTCCCGCAGAGGAATGGCAATCCTTGTTTACGGAGTGCGAAGATAAATGGCAGCCATTATTCGCGGGGTCTGAGTATAAAGACCTTTCTCGCGTGACAAAGGTGATAAAAAAGAACGATGGCAGTCTTGCGTTTGAGGTGACCGTTAAAGGCTACAAGGAGGGCTACACTCTGCTTGTGGGAGTTAATGAGCATGGCGCTGTTGCGGGCGTTGCGGCGGTATCCACAGGCGAGGAAACGCAGAACCTCGGCACAAAAACCGCAGAGCCGTCCTATCTTGAGCAGTTCAAGGGCTTTGATTATGCGGTTACAATTGTTACCGCAAAGCCTAAAAATGCGGGAGAAATACAGGCGGTGACGGGCGCGACCTATTCCTCAAAAGGCGTTGCAAGCGCCGTAAATATCGCACTTGAAGCGTATGTGCTTTATACGGGAGGTGAGCGGCAATGAGCTATATGGGGGAATTTACAAAGGGACTTATCAAAGAAAATCCCACGCTTGTTTCGCTGCTTGGAATGTGTCCCACGCTTGCGGTGACGGTTTCCGCCTCAAATGCGATTGGCATGGGCGCGGCGGCGACCTTTGTGCTGATATGCTCAAACCTTGTTATATCGCTGCTTAAGCGTGTTATTCCCGCGCAGGTAAGGCTTCCCGCATACATAGTGATAATAGCGGGCTTTGTGACGGTGGCGGGCTTTGTGCTTAAATCCGCGCTGCCCGATATTTATGACGCGCTTGGAATATATCTTCCTCTTATCACGGTAAACTGTATAATCCTCGGCAGAGCCGAGATGTTTGCAAGCAAGAACAACGCCGCCGCTTCCGTTATGGACGGACTTGGCATGGGCGCAGGCTTCACGCTTGCCATGCTTGCGGTAAGCTCCGTAAGAGAAATATTCGGCAGCGGCACATGGTTTGGCATACAGGTGCGCCCTGATTTTATTGAGCCTATGGCGATATTTATATTCCCCGCGGGCGGATTTTTTGTGCTTGGCTGCGTTATCGCACTGGTGAATAAAATCAGCAAACGCACGGCTGAAGCGCCCTCAGGCTGCGCTGCCTGCCCAAATAAGGAGGGCTGCGCGGGCGGCTGCTCCGCCGCGTGCGAAAAGGAGGAGAATGTATAATGGAGCTTGCAAAAAGCATGATGATAATTCTCCTCACGGGAATACTTACGGATAACTTCGTTTTATCCAAATTTATGGGAATATGCCCGTTCCTCGGCGTGTCGAAAAAGGCTTCATCCTCGCTTGGCATGGGCTGCGCCGTTATCGCGGTTATGATTGGTGCAACCGCTGTAACATACCCGCTTTATCATGCGTTTCTCGTCCCCATGGGACTTGAGTACATGAACACAATTTTGTTTATCCTTATCATTGCGCTGTTTGTGCAGGTGATTGAGCTGGTGCTTAAAAAGTATATTCCCGCGCTGTACAAAACGCTCGGCGTGTACTTGCCGCTGATAACGACAAACTGTGCCGTGCTTGGCGTTACGCTGCTTAATATCGAGAACGAGTATAATTTTTTGCAGTCCGTTGTAAATGCGGCGGGCGGCGGTATCGGCTTTATGATGGCAATGCTGATTTTTTCGGGCGTGCGCGGCAGACTGGAGCGCTGCGATATCCCCAAGACCTTTCAGGGTATGCCGATTACGCTTGTGGCGGCGGCTATCGTTTCGCTAAGCTTTCTTGGCTTTGGCGGTATCGTTGACGGAATGTTCGGAGGTGCGTGATGGAATTTATAATGACCTACGTCCTGCCGATACTGATTTTCGCCGTGATAGGCGCGGCGGCGGGCGCGATACTTGTGGTATGCTCCAAGGTGTTTTTTGTTAAATCCGATGAAACTGCGGCAAAGCTTGCCGAGGCGCTTCCAGGGGCAAACTGCGGCGCGTGCGGATTTTCGGGCTGCGAGGGTTATGCCAACGCCGTTGCGCAGGGCAAGGCGGCTGCAAACCTGTGCCGCCCCGGCGGTAAGCAGACCGCCGAAAAGCTTGCCGCGATTATGGGTACCGACGCGCAGGAGGTTGAAGAAATGAAAGCCTTTGTGCGCTGCAACGGCTGTGTTGGCGCGACAGAGGACAGATTTATTTTTACGGGAACTGAAAGCTGCGCGGCGGCGGAGCGCTTTTACAATGGCAAGGGAACCTGCCGCAGCGCCTGCGATGGATTTGGCGACTGCGTAAAGGTATGCGATTACGGCGCTATCTCGATAGTAAACGGTATTGCTGCCGTTGACCGTGCGAAATGCGTGGGCTGCGGAAAATGCGCGGAGGTATGTCCCAACGGGCTTATCGCGATAATTCCCGCAAAGCAGAAATATGCGGTGCGCTGTTATAACACCGACAGCGCCAAAACGGTGAAAGCGGTGTGCAAAAACGGCTGTATCGGCTGCAAAATCTGCGAGAAAAAATGCGCTGCGGACGCAATAAAGGTGGAGAACAATCGCGCGGCGATAGACGCGGCAAAATGCACAGGCTGCGGGGATTGCGCCGCTGCCTGTCCGCAGAAGTGCATTTTGATGTTGAAATAAGAACAGTTACAAAAAAATACAGGCGCGTGCGCCTGACATAATACGGAGGTAAACAAACATGATATCAACAAAGGAATTTGGATTTTTCCGCGGTTACAAGTGCTATCTTATAACGCTGAAAAAAGAGAACGGCATGACGGCGCACATCACAAACTTCGGCGGTGCGGTTGTGGGTCTGGAAGTTCCCGACAGGGACGGAAACATGGCTGACGTGGTGCTTGGCTATGACACGCTTCAGGAATATGTGGACGGCAACAGCTCTCACGGCGCGCTGGTGGGCAGATACGCAAACCGCATAGGCGGCGCAAGCTTCACCATAAACGGCAAGCAGTATCAGCTTACCCCCAATGACAACAAGGTAAACCATCTGCACGGCGGCGCTTTCGGCTACAACAAGCGCGTGTGGACTGTGGAGAGCGTGCTTGACGGCGCAGAGCCGTGCGTTGTTCTCGGCTATGTAAGCCCCGATGGCGAGGAAAACTACCCCGGCACGGTAAATATAACGGTGAAGTATACGCTTACCGAAAGCAACGGACTTGAAATAGAGTATGCCGCAAAGTCCGATAAGGATACGGTGCTTAATCTTACAAACCATTCCTATTTCAATCTTAAGGGCGCTGGCAACGGCGATATAAAGGACCATGTGGTTACAATCAACGCTGATAAGTATACGCCTGTAAATCCGCTGCTTATACCCACGGGCAAGCTTGCTTATGTTACGGACACGCCGTTTGATTTTACACAGCCCAAGCGCGTTGGCGAGGATATGGACAACGGCAGACTTCCCAACGGCTATGACCACAATTTTGTGCTTGGCGAGCCGGGTGTAATGCGCACCGCCGCCCGCGTATACGAGCCGACAACGGGCAGAGTTATGACCGTAAAAACGGATAAGCCCGCTATACAGTTCTATATAGGCATAGGTCTTAACGGCGAGAACGGAAAGAACGGCGCGGTTTACAACAAGTATGCGGGTCTTTGTCTGGAGAGCCAGTTCTCCCCCGATACGCCAAATCAGCCACAGTTTCCAAGCTGCCTGCTGAAAGCGGGAGAAACCTACCACTTTACAACGACCTACGAATTTTCAGCAGAATAAGCGATTTTTTAAGCAATGCGCCCCGTGGGATATACCACGGGGCGCGTATTGTTAAGGCTGCGCCGCGCATAATCCTTGCGCGGTGTTGTTTTATGCGTCTGCGGATTTTTCTTCTTGGTACTTCATAATCACCTTGGCAAATTTCTTGCTGTACCTTTCGGCTTTTATGCTGCCTATGCCCGAAATGTTCATAAAATCCCGCGTTGTAAGCGGCTGCTTTACGCTGATTTCGCGCAGCGTTGCGTCTGTAAAAACCACATACGCGGGTACGCCCAGCGTAGCGGCAATCTCTTTGCGAAGCTGCTTAAGCCGCTCGAAAAGTTCGGGGTTGCAGGGAGATTCTGCGGCGGGCATTTCTGACATCACCGCTGCGGGCGCTTCCTGCGCCGTGTTTTTGCGCTGTTTCATAAGCAGGGTCTGCCGCTTTTTGATAAACTCGCTGCCAAGCTGTGTTATTTCGCAGCCGCTGTCGCCGTTTTGTATGTAGCCGCCTTCGATAAGGTAGTCTGTTACGGCGTCAATGCGCTTTTCCTCGGCTTTCATTATGCCGTAGGTTGAAAGTTCCCGTGTGCGTTTGTCGGCGCAATCACCCGACAGTATTTCCTTTACAAGCGCCTTGCTGCCGTATATTCCGCGCTGCTTCATTCTGAATATGCAGGAGATTATTTTCTGCGCCTGCACGGTTATATCCAGTGTATCATAGCTGCTGTTGCAGGTGCTGCAATTTCCGCAGAAGCCGCTTGAGCGCTCCCCGAAATATCGCAGGATAAATTCGCGCAGACAGTATTTCGTGGTGCAGTAAAACGTCATTTTTTGCAGACGTTCAAGGTCGCGGCTGCGCATTTCCTTTATTTCGGCTTCGGATAATTCGCTGTCCTCATAGCTGTGCTGTATTATAAATTTGTTGATATTAAAATCCGATGGGCTGTACAGCATTATGCACCTTGCGGGTGAGCCGTCCCGCCCCGCTCTGCCCGCCTCCTGATAGTAGCTTTCTATATCCTTTGGCATATTATAGTGAACCACAAGAGATACGTCCGATTTATCAATACCCATTCCGAATGCGTTTGTTGCGACAATTATATCACAGCGGTCAAATATAAAATCGTCCTGCGCCTGCCTGCGCTGCTCGTCCTTTAGCCCCGCATGGTACATTGTGGCTTTTAAGCCGTTAAGCTTAAGAAAGGCGCAGACCTGCTCCACATTCTTGCGTGTGGAGCAGTATACTATGCTGCTTTTTCCGCCCGCGCCGCGCAGAATATTAAGCAGCAGCGCATTTTTATCGTGATTGGTGCATTTGCGAACCTCAAAATACAGATTTTGGCGGTCGAAGCCCGTGGTTATGGAGTATGGCGAATTAAGCCCCAGCATATCCGCAATATCGCGCTTTACCGCTTCGGTCGCCGTTGCGGTGAACGCGGCAAGCACGGGACGCTTGGGCAGCGCGTTTACAAACGGCGCGATTTTAAGGTAGCTTGGGCGGAAATCCTGTCCCCAGTGGGAAACGCAGTGCGCCTCGTCAACCGCTACCAGCGGTATGGCAAGGGTTTTGCAAAGCGCAAGAAAATCCTCGCTCAGCAGGCGTTCGGGCGCAACGTACAGTATTTTTATTTCGCCCGCGGAAAGCATTCGCAGCGTTGCGTAGTATTCGTGCGGCGGAAGCGAGCTGTTTATGTATGCGGCAGGAACTCCCGACTGCGCCAGCGCTTCAACTTGGTCTTTCATAAGCGAGATAAGCGGGGAGATTACGATGGTAACTCCATGCAGTATAAGAGCGGGTATCTGGTAGCACATTGATTTGCCCGCGCCTGTCGGCATAACGGCAAGGCAGTCTGCGCCGGACATTATGTGGTCTATTATTTCCTCCTGTCCAAAGCGGAATGCGCTGTGTCCGAAGTATTGCTTAAGCGCCGTATGCTTATCCATAAACTCACTCTCCGTAATTTTTGTACCATTATATATTGTATAATTGAAATAACATATAATAATCGTTCGAGCGTAGACAAAGCCCATTTTGCCCGCGTAGCGGGCTTTTGAAATCTGTTTTTTGCCTCGGCTCTGCCGAGGCAAAAAACACTTCTATCCGCACAACTGTGCGAATTAACGGTAAAACCGTAAACTCTTGCGGGCAGTGCGGATGTTTCGGCGGAAAACCCCGTTAGGGGTTTTTCGACGGTTTGTAATAATCGCTCTGCGATTATTATATCATGACCGCAAGGGCATGATATAATTTGCCGATATGCGCGCAGTGAGCCAACGGCGAACGAATGCGCAAGGCAATTGAAATAACATATAATAATCGCTCTGCGATTATTATATCATGACCGCAAGGGCATGATATAATTTGCCGATATGCGCGCAGTGAGCCAACGGCGAACGAATGCGCAAGGCAATTGAAATAACATATAATAATCGCTCTGCGATTATTATATCATGACCGCAAGGGCATGATATAATTTGCCGATATGCGCGCAGTGAGCCAACGGCGAACGAATGCGCAAGGCAATTGAAATAACATATAATAATCGCTCTGCGATTATTATATCAGATTTTCCGCGCAAAGGCAATACCGTAGAAAAATCAACGCTGCCTTAAAATCATACTTGACAAATCATGCCTTAATGCAATATAATCAATATGTGAATATTTGAGATTTTTGGTGGGAGGTTTATAACAATGCCAGAAAAAAATAATATTCATAAGGGACACAGACAGCGCATGACAGATAAATATCTTAAATACGGTATTGAAGCGTTCAACGAGCAGGAGATACTTGAAATGCTGCTGTATTCCTGTTATACAAGGGTGGATACCTCGCGTATGGCAAAGGAACTTCTGGAGCATTTCGGCTCGCTTAAGGCGCTTGCGGTTGCAGATTATAACGAAATTGTGCAGGCGGGTATTGTGGGCGAGCGCGCGGCGGCGACATTGTGTTATATAAAGGATTTTGCAGGCGCGTTTTTACATGACGGCAGCAGCGGCAAATCCCTGTGCGATGTAAAGGCGCTTAAAGGCTACTGTCTTGGTCTTATGAAATACAAGAAGATTGAAGCGGTTCATGTGCTGCTGCTTGACAATGCGCTGACGCTTGTGCGCGAATTTGAGCTTTCAAGGGGCGATACACATTCCGTACATTATGACCTTCAGACCATCAACATGATGGCGGCGAAAATGCAGTGCAGCAAGATTGTTATTGTGCATAATCACCCCGATGGACCTGCGCTTGCTTCCTCGGCGGATATTGCTGCCACCCGCCGTTCGTATTCGGTTCTGAAAGACGTTGGTCTTGAGCTTATAGACCACATAATTGTGTCCAGAGATGAAGCGCTTTCCATGCGGCAGGCTTCTTTGCTGGCGGATATATGGGCTTAAGGCAGCGCCGCGCAAGTGCCATCTTTCGGATTTTATTGTGCAAAGGCAGCACCGCACAGAGGTTGTGTGCGGTATTGCCTTAAATGTATCTGTTGCAGACAGAGGTGTAATTATATGGATAAATTTGAGCTCCATTCAAAATACGCTCCCACGGGTGACCAGCCCGCAGCCATTGAGAGCCTTAGCGGCGGCATACTGCGCGGCGATAAGGAGCAGACGTTGCTTGGCGTTACAGGTTCGGGCAAGACGTTTACCATGGCGAATATAATTGCCAACGTAAACAAGCCCACCCTTGTGCTTGCGCACAACAAGACCCTTGCGGCGCAGCTTTGCGCGGAGTTCCGCGAGTTTTTTCCGAACAATGCGGTGGAGTTTTTTGTAAGCTATTACGACTATTATCAGCCTGAGGCGTATATTCCCTCAACTGACGCATATATCGAAAAGGACAGCGCCATAAATGATGAGATAGACCGTCTGCGCCATTCCGCAACGGCGGCGCTTGCAGAGCGCAGAGATGTGATAATTGTCGCCAGCGTAAGCTGTATATATTCTTTGGGTTCGCCTGAGGATTACCGCGCCAATACGCTTTCCATACGTCAGGGGCAGGAGATAGACCGTGACGAGGTGATAAAGCGCCTTGTGGAAATGCAGTACGAGCGCAACGAAATAGCTTTTCAGCGCAACCGCTTCCGCGTAAAGGGCGATGTGGTAGAGATTTTCCCCGCGGGCGCAACAAACGAAACCGCCGTGCGGGTGGAGTTTTTCGGCGATGAAATAGACCGCATAAGCGAGTTTGACGTTGTTACGGGCAATGTGAAATCAACGCTGCTGCACGCTATGATTTTCCCCGCCTCGCACTACATTGTCGGCAGGGACAACCTGCACCGCGCGCTTGAGGATATCACGCAGGAGATGGAGCAGCGCGTGCGCTATTTTACCGAGAACAACAAGCTGATTGAAGCGCAGCGCATTGAGCAGCGCACGCGCTATGACATGGAAATGCTTGGCGAAATAGGAATGTGCAAGGGCATTGAGAACTACTCCCGCGTGCTTCAGGGCAGACCTGAGGGTTCTACGCCCGTTACGCTGATAGACCATTTCCCCGATGACTGGCTGCTGTTTGTGGACGAAAGCCACGTTACGCTGCCGCAGGCGCGCGGAATGTACGGCGGCGACCATGCGCGAAAGAAAAATTTGATAGACTATGGCTTCAGACTGCCCTCGGCATACGATAACCGTCCGCTTAACTTTGACGAGTTTTACGACAAGGTGCAGCAGGTTGTGTTTGTATCGGCTACCCCGGGAGAGTTTGAAAAAGAACATTCAACGCAGATTGTGGAGCAGGTGATACGTCCCACGGGACTGCTTGACCCGGAGGTTATCGTAAAGCCGACCGAGGGACAGATTGAGGATTTGATATCCGAAATCAACACGCGCACCGCGAGAAACGAGCGCGTGCTTGTGACAACGCTTACCAAAAAGATGGCGGAGGACCTTACCGCTTATCTTGAACGCGCGGATATAAAGGTGCGCTATATGCACCATGATGTTGACACCATAGAGCGTATGGAGCTTATTCGCGACCTGAGAAGCGGCGGGTTTGACGTGCTTGTGGGCATAAATCTGCTGCGCGAGGGTCTGGATATTCCCGAAGTGTCGCTGGTGGCAATTCTTGACGCGGATAAGGAGGGCTTTCTCAGAAGCGAAACCTCGCTTGTGCAGACGATAGGTCGCGCCGCGCGAAACGCAGACGGCACGGTTATAATGTACGCGGACAGCGTTACGCGCAGCATGGAGCTTGCCATAACCGAAACGCTGCGCCGCCGCGAAATCCAGATGAAATATAATGAGCAGCACAGAATTGTTCCCAAAACGATTATAAAGGAAATCCGCGATGTGCTTGAAATAACCAAAAAATCCGATGAGGGCGGCGCGCGCGGCAAAAAGGGCGCAAAGTGGCTGCCGCGTGCCGAGCGCGAAAAGCTGATTGCGCAGTACACCGCGGAGATGAAAAAGGCGGCAAAGCTGCTTGACTTTGAACACGCGGCTTTCCTGCGCGATAAGATAAAGGAATTGCAGGATTGACAGCGGCGCGGCAAGCCGCTTTTCCGCAAAAACCAAGGAACAACGAAAGGACAAAAGAAATTGGCAAACGATAAAATTGTGATAAAGGGCGCGCGCGAGCATAATCTTAAAAACATAGACCTCACGCTGCCGCGCGACAAGCTGATTGTTATGACGGGACTGTCGGGTTCGGGAAAGTCAAGCCTTGCGTTTGACACTATATTCGCGGACGGTCAGCGGCGGTATATGGAGAGCCTTTCCTCCTACGCCAGAATGTTTCTGGGTCAGATGGAAAAGCCCGATGTGGACAGCATTGAGGGGCTTTCTCCCGCTATTTCCATCGACCAGAAAACCACCTCCAAAAATCCGCGCTCAACGGTTGGCACGGTTACGGAGATTTATGACTATCTGCGACTTATGTACGCGCGCATAGGCGTTCCGCACTGCCCCGAATGTGGCAGGGAGATAAAGCAGCAGACGGTTGATGAAATTGTGGACAGGGTGCTGGAGCTTCCCGAAAGGACGAAATTTCAGGTGCTTGCGCCGATAGTAAGGCAGCGCAAGGGCGAGCATAAAAAGGAACTTGAGGGCGCGCGCAAATCCGGCTTTGCAAGAGTGCGCGCGGACGGCATTATGTATGACCTTTCCGAAAAAATAAGCCTTGAAAAAAACAAGAAGCACAGCATTGAGATTGTGGTGGACAGGCTTGTTATCAAGGACGGAATTAAAAGCCGCCTTACCGACAGCATTGAAACCGCGGGCAGCCTTACGGGCGGACTTGTTTATATAGACATTGTTGACGGCGAGGAACTGCATTTTTCCCAAAGCTATGCCTGCCCCGAACACGGGGTAAGCATTGAGGAACTTGTGCCGCGTATGTTCTCGTTCAATAATCCTTATGGCGCGTGTCCGTGCTGTACGGGCATAGGCGCTTCCCGCAGGGTAGACCCCGACCTTATTCTGCCAAATCCAACGCTTTCCATAAAGGGCGGCGCGGTAAAAGCATTCGGCTGGAACTATACTGAGGGCAGCATTGCCGCAATGTATTTTGACGCGCTTGCGGAAAAGCACGGCTTCTCTGTGGAGCAGCCGATAAGCGAATTGCCAAAGGCGGCGATTGATGAAATTCTCTACGGCACAAAGGGCGAGAAGATACTGATAAAACGTCCCAGAACGCAGGGCGGCGGTCAGTTCTATACGGATTTTGAGGGCGTGATAAATAACCTTGAGCGCCGCTATAAGGAAACAAGCAGCAACTATTCCCGCGACGCTTTGGAGGAGCTTATGAGCGACGTGGAGTGTCCCGAATGTCACGGGCAGCGCCTTAACAAAGCTGCGCTGTCTGTTACAGTTGGCGGAAAGAATATCCACGAATTTTGCAGCATGAGCATTGTTGACGCTCTGGATTTTGTGAACGCACTGGAGCTTTCGGGGCGTGACAGGCTGATTGCGCAGCAGCTTCTTAAGGAGATAAGGGAGCGCCTTGGCTTTCTGCAAAGCGTGGGACTGGAATACCTTACGCTCACGCGCTCAGCGGGAACGCTTTCGGGCGGCGAAAGCCAGAGAATACGCCTTGCAACGCAGATTGGCAGCTCGCTTACGGGGGTGCTGTATATTCTTGACGAGCCGAGTATAGGTCTGCATCAGCGCGATAACGATAAGCTTATCGCAACGCTGAAAAGGCTGCGCGACCTGGGCAACACGCTGATTGTGGTGGAGCATGACGAGGACACCATGCGCGCGGCTGACTATATCGTGGATATAGGACCTGCGGCGGGCGTAAACGGCGGCGAGGTTCTGTACAGCGGCGATGTAGATGGCATTATGAAATGCGAGCGTTCCGTTACGGGAAAATATCTCAGCGGCGAGATGAAAATTCCCGTTCCCGCGCAGCGGCGCGCGCCCTCCGACAGGTGGCTAAGGATAAAGGGCGCGGCGGAGAATAATCTGAAAAACATAGACGTTGATATTCCTATTGGAGTATTTACCTGCGTTACGGGCGTTTCGGGCAGCGGCAAAAGTTCGCTTGTAAATGAGATTGTGTATAAGCATCTTGTATCAAAGCTCAACCGTGCAAGAACGCGCGCGGGCAAATTCCTTGATATGACGGGTCTTGAATATCTCGACAAGGTGATAATGATAGACCAGTCGCCCATAGGCAGAACTCCGCGCTCCAATCCCGCGACCTATACGGGCGTGTTTAATGATATACGGGAGCTTTTTGCACAGACCAATGACGCAAAGACGCGCGGTTACGGCGCGGGGCGGTTTTCGTTCAACACAAAGGGCGGCAGGTGCGAAGCCTGCGAGGGTGACGGCATACTGAAAATAGAAATGCACTTTCTGCCCGATGTATATGTTCCCTGCGAGGTGTGCAAGGGACATCGCTATAACCGCGAAACGCTTGAAGTAAAATACAAGGGCAAGAATATTTATGACGTGCTTGAAATGACGGTTTCTGAGGGCGTTGAGTTTTTCGCCAATATCCCTAAGATTGCCAATAAAATGCGTATGCTGGAGGAGGTAGGTCTTGGATACATCAAGATAGGTCAGTCCTCTACAACGCTGTCGGGCGGCGAAGCGCAGCGCATAAAGCTTGCGGCGGAGCTTGCCAAGCGCTCCACGGGAAAGACCATTTATATCCTTGACGAGCCCACAACGGGACTTCACACCGCAGACGTGCGCAAGCTGATAGATATACTTCAGCGGCTTACCGACACGGGCAATACCGTGCTTGTGATAGAGCATAATCTGGACGTTATAAAAAATGCCGATTATATTATTGATATGGGGCCTGAGGGCGGCGACAAGGGCGGCACAGTCATAGCAAGCGGCACTCCCGAAAAGATAGCTGCAAATAAAAAATCCTATACGGGTGCATATCTTAAAAAATTGTTGAAATAAAAATCGGGGGCGCTGTGTAAGCGCCCCTTCAAATTTTGCGGTTTGAAAATTGATGTTATTTGTCAATCTCCCTTATTATTCTGTCCTTAAGTTCCTCTGAGGGAGTTTCCGTGCTGTCCGCAATCAGCTTTACAACATCGCTTTTTGCCGTGCTTGCCGAAGCTTGCGCGCTGCCATCGCGGTTTACGGAAATTCTGCTTCTGCGGATAATAACCGCCGCGCCGCCAACTGCCGCAAGCGCGATAACCGCAACGCCCGCCCAGACCCACATGGGCGCTGCGCTGTCATTTTCGGCTGCGCCGCCGATGCCCGTGGTGATAAGGGGGTCGGCGGCGGTTACGGTATCCACCGCGCCAATATCCATGCCGCCGTCCTCAATAACGTTGGCATACTCGCTAAGCGGGAGAATTTTAACCAAGCCGTTGTGCGGCGGTATAGCGCTTTCGTCCGCGCCATCGGGGAGATACACAAAAATCCACTCGGTGTTCAGGGTATCCATCACCTGCATACCTTCGATATCCATAGCTTGTATTTCCTTAAGCGCCGCTTGGCGGTCGTTGTAGCTCCACTGCGCGTCAATAAAGTTAATGCAGCAGTTTTCCGCCGCGATATCAAGCACCGCCTGCCTGTTTTCGGGTGTGTTTTCGGTAAGGGCGACATCATAGTAGAACACTATCGCGCCGTTAGAAAGCATTTCCGAGGCAGTGTTGAAAACATAGGAAATATAATCGGGATAGCCGTTTTTATCGTAATAATATTCCAGTCCGTCTATTGTGCCGTTGCCGCATTCGCCCTTGCCTTTGAGATATTCGGCGTAGTCAAACGGCTCTGTCGGCTCTGCGGGACGGGAGGGTTCCTCGTTGGCTGTGCTTTCGCCGTAGTAGTCGGTGTTTGCTTCGACGCAGATTTCAACATCTTCAACAGCGTCAGCCACCGCGGCATAAGCCGCGCCGCCCGTAAGCGAAGCCGCAGTTGCGGCTGCAAGGATATAAATACTTATCTTCTTCATAATTTACCTCCATCAAGAGCGTTCTTCATAGCTGCAATGGCTTTTTTGTAGCGCCACAAGACCGTTCCCAGCGGTTCGCCTGTGATTTCGGCTATCTCGCGGAATTTCAGCCCTGCGTTTATGTGCATTACAACTATGCTTCGCTGCTGTTCGGGCAGCGAATAAAGTGCTTCAGTAACATCGGAATATTCCGTTGGGTGCGCCGAGGGAATATCGGTATGCTCCTCTATATCCTCGTGCGCGGGATTTTGCCGCAGCGCGTCAAGCGCGGCGTTGCGCGCGGCACTGAATATGTAGGCGCGCGGCTTTTGCGGGATTTTTTCGGGCGGATTTTTCAGCAGCTTTACAAAAAGCTCCTGCACCGCTTCCTCGGCAAGCACGCGGTTGCGTGTAATCCTCAGCGCAACGGTGAATATCGCGGGGGCAAGTCCGTCATATATCGCGCACAGCGCGTTTTTATCGCCGTTTTTAAGCAGGGATAGCTGTTCCCTCAGCTCGTTGTCGGTCATCGGCGTCACTCCTTTCGCGGCGAGGTGCACCTTCGCCTTTCATTTACTATGACGTTCGTCGGGCGCAGTTTTATTGGTTTGCTTAAAAATTTTATAAAACACTTGCAAACGGGAGAAAAGTGATATATAATATTATACAGACAAGTATCATTTCTTAAAGGCAATACCGCACAAAGATTGTGCGCGGATTGCGCCGTCAGATTTTTCGTCAGATTGTACAAATTTGACGCAGGCAGGCTGACGCCTGTCAAGGAGAATTTGTGCAATATGGCGGAAAAGATGCAAGCAAGGCGCGTACAAAATCCCAAAGATGGTCTTTGTGCGGTGTTGCCTAAATTATACATCATTTTGAAAGGAATGTGTGCAATGCTTAACGAAAAAGTTACCATTTCCATTTGCGACAAAAGCTATCGCCTGCGCACCGATAATGCCAAGCAGCTTATCGGAATGAGCGCCGAGGTGGAAAAGCGCATTGTCGATTACTGTGCAGCAAACGATTCTATGGAGAAATGCGACGCCGCCATTTTTGCGGCGCTTGACCTTGCGACGGAGGTTCATGCGCTTCGCGGCGAGTGCAGTGGGTTGGAGCAGAATAACGCTTCGCTTAAAAAGCAGCTTGAAAGCGCCGCGCTTGCGATAGAGGAAAATAAGGCTCTCAAAGCCGCCAGCGAGGAACTTAAGCGCGAAAGCACCGAGCTGTCCCAGCTTAAAAAGCAGTACGAAAGCCTTGAAAAAAGCAATGCGCAGCTTTCCGAAAAGCTGGAAAAGGCTAAGGCAGAGGGTGTGGATAAATCCGGCGAAAAGGATAAGCAGATAGCAAAGCTTACAGAGGAGAACGCCGCACTTAAAAAAGACGCAGCCGCAGCCGAAAGCTATCTTGAGGAGAATATCAAGCTTACGGAGCGCCTTAAAAAGGCGGAGGAAAGCGCAGAGCAGCTTAAGACCGCCGATAAGCGCATAAAATCCCTTGAAAAGGAAAACGATAAGCTTACCGCCGAAGCCGAAAAGCGCGCGGCGGGCGAAAAAGCCCTTAATAAGCGCATTGAGGAGCTTGACGGTAGGCTTAAGCAGTACGAGGACGCCTGCGGCGAAGCAGCGGGTCGCGCTGACTCCCTTGAAAAGGAGAATAAGGAACTGTCCGAAAATATAAAGCAGCTTGAAAAGGACGGCGAGGACCTTAAGCGTCAGCTTCGCAGCAGCGCGGATAAGGTGGCGCAGCTTAGCGAAAAGGCTGACCGCTATGAGGAATTGATGGTTAAATACTCGCAGACGGAAAGCGAAAATGCCGCATTAAAGGCTTGCAGCGAAAGCGCGGCGGCAGATAATGACAGGCTTGCGCAGCTTGAAAAGCAGTGCGAGGAGTTGAAAAAGCAGGCAGAAGCCGCCGAGAAGGAAGCCAAGGAGCTTAAGCGCACCAACGCTTCGCTTAACAAGCAGCTTAACGAAATGCTGGAGGACGGACAGCTTACATTATGAGTGAAATACTGGCTCCCTGCGGGGGTATGGAAAGTCTTGCGGCGGCGCTTAACACAGGCGCTGACGCGGTGTATATAGGAATGAAAGAATTTTCGGCGCGTAAAAACGCCGAAAATTTTTCTGCGGAGCAGCTTAAAATTGCTTGCGCGGAATGTCACAGGCGCGGCGTTAAGGTGTACGCGGCGCTTAATACGCTTATTTTTGACAGCGAGGTGCAGCGCTTTGCCGATTGCGTAAAGGCAGTGGCAGAATGTGGTGTTGACGGAGTAATTGTGCAGGATTTGGGCGCGGCTGAAATAATACGCAGGGTATGCCCCAAGCTGCCGCTTCACGCTTCCACCCAGATGACGCTTAACAGCATAAGCGGCGTAAAAGCGGCGGAGCAGTGCGGATTTTCCCGCGTGGTTATCGGCAGGGAGCTGTCCGAAGCCGAAATAAAAAATATCGCGGAGAATACCTCGGCAGAGCTTGAGGTGTTTGTTCACGGGGCGCTTTGCGTTTCAATAAGCGGTCAGTGCTATATGAGCAGTATTTTCGGCGGAAGAAGCGGCAACCGCGGTCTTTGCGCGCAGCCGTGCCGTCTGGATTTCACCTGCGGGGAAAGACACAATGTCATTTCGCTTAAGGACAGCTCGCTGATACCTCACATTGCCGAATTGCGCGATATGGGCGTTAAATCCTTTAAGATAGAGGGCAGAATGAAGCGCCCCGAATATGTCGCGTGCGCTGCGGACGCCTGCCGCAAAGCGCTTGACGGAGTGGATTACGATAAACAGCGTCTGGGCGGGATTTTCTCGCGCGGGGGACTTACGGACGGCTATTTCAGCGGCGGTATGCGGGATATGCAGGGCATACGCAGCAAGGAGGACGTTGAAAACTCCGCAAAGGCGCTTAACGGAATAAAGGCGCTGTATAAGGACGAATTGGCGCGCTTTTCCGTGGATATTCATGTTTCAGCCGAAGCGGGCAGTCCTGTTTCGGCGAGCGCACGGTGCGGCAGCGTTTATGCAAGCGCTGAATGTGAAGCCCCGCAGGAGGCTGTCAATGCTCCCACAACAGCGGACAGCGTATGCGAGCGCATGGCGAAGCTTGGCGGAACACAGTTCCGCGCGGGCGAAATCACCGCTGAGGTGGGTGAAAACCTGTACATTCCCGCAGCACAGCTTAACGCGCTGCGCCGCAGCCTTTGCGAGCAGCTTGACACGGCGCTGCTCACCAAAAACACTCCGCGCTATGAGATTTGTGAACTGCGTCAGCCTGAGTTCGGCGAGCGTAAGCCCTCTGCGCTTAAATTCCGCGCGGAGGTTGCGGACGAGGGTCAGCTTTCACAGGCGCTGTCGCTTCCGTTTGAGCTTGTCTATGCGCCCATGAAGCTGCTTTGCGCCGAAACTCCCGATAAGGATAAAATCGCGGTTGTTCCCCCGCTGTTTCTTGCGGATTGCGAGCAGCAGGTGCGCGAACGTCTGCGGCTGCTGAAACAATGCGGATTTTCCAAGGGCGCGGCGCACACTCTCGGTCATGCGCGGCTTCTCGCGGAGGAGGGCTTTGAGGTGCTTGGCGGCTATCGGCTTAATGTAATCAACAGCTACGCCGCGGATTTTTATTGGTGCTTTGGACTGCGCGACCTTACGCTTTCCTTTGAGGGAACGGTGCAGCAGCTTTCGGAGATACGCTGTGATATTCCGAGGGGAATACTTGCATACGGCAGACTGCCGCTTATGGCAATGCGCAGATGCCCCATAGCGGACGGAAAGCCCTGCGGCGCGCAGCAGCCCTGCGGCGGCAGCATTAAGGACAGGCGCGGCAACGATATGCCCGTGCTGTGCGGCGGAAATTATGTCGAGCTGCTCAATCCCGATGTGCTGATAATGAGCGACAGGCAGCGGGCGCTTCGGCAGTTTGATTTTGCGGTGCTTAAATTTACCGATGAAACCCAGCTTGCGCCTGTGCTTGATATGTATTTGCATGACAAAAAGCCCGATGGCAGCCTTACAAGGGGATTGTATTTCAGGGGCGCGGAGTAAATTTCAATACTTTATTTGGCTTATACTAATAACCGTTTAACTTCAGGAAATCTTTGCAGAAATCCAGCACCGCTCTCGTCGTCAAAGAAACTTGACGTACATACAGTACGCCTGCGTTTCTTGTCCTAGATGTCGGCACTGTCTTTCAGCAAATCTTTTCCTTCGTGTAAACGGTCATTAGTATAAAACACCAAAAAAACTTTCAATCGGGAAAAAAATTGATGTAAATAATATATTGCCCTGTGTACAAAATAGTGGTATAATAAATTGGAATGTAATATGCCGTTGTTGTCGGCATTGATATGTCAATTTATGTAAATCTATGGCGCTTACGATAATCCTCATAACGGAAAAATGCCGCAAAATGCGCTTGGCGTACACTGCGGCTTCGGGGCGACCGCTTAAATAAAAGGAGAAAAAGCTATGTTCGGAATTTGCAAGGATATCGGTATCGACCTTGGTACCGCAAATACACTGGTATACATGAGAGGAAAGGGCATTATCATACGCGAGCCGTCTGTTGTTGCGGTGGATAAAAAGCTTCAGTGCGTGCGCTATGTCGGTCAGGAGGCTAAGGATGTTATCGGACGTACCCCTGGCTCTATCGTTGCCGTAAGACCGCTTAAGGACGGCGTTATTGCGGATTTTGACATGACTTCCAGTATGCTGGAGCAGTTTATTAAAAAAGCGCTCAAGGGCAGGGGCAAGGCAAGGGTTATCATCTGTATTCCCTCCGGCGTTACAGAGGTTGAGCGCCGCGCCGTTAAGGAAGCCGCACAGAATGCGGGCGCAAAGCGCGTTTCTATTATAGAAGAACCTATGGCTGCCGCTATCGGCGCAGGTCTGCCTGTTGCAGAGCCTGTTGGCAGCATGATTGTGGATATCGGCGGCGGCACAAGCGAGGTTGCTATTATTTCCCTTGGCGGCATTGTTACCGCGCGCTCCGAGAGAGTTGCGGGCGATGATTTTGACCAGGCGATTATAAACTATATCAAGAAGAAATACAACCTGCTTATCGGTGAAAGAACCGCAGAGAATATCAAGACGGGCATAGGCTCCGCCTACAAGACGGACGATAACGAGCCTGTTATGGATATCAAGGGCAGAAATCTGCTTAATGGTCTGCCAGAAAATATCACCGTCACCAGCGAGGAGATACGCGAAGCTATTGCAGAGCCGCTCTCCCACGTTATAGACGCAATAAAGACAACGCTTGAAAAAACTCCCCCCGAGCTTGCTGCGGATATTATAGAATCGGGCATTATGCTTGCGGGCGGCGGCGCGCTGTTAAGAGGTCTGGATATGCTTATCCATGCCGAAACGGGTATGCCCGTAAAGATTGCGGAGCGCCCGCTTGACTGCGTTGCGGACGGCACTGGCAAGGTGCTTGAAAACATCGACAAGCTTGAGGACGTACTCAGCGAAGACGAGTCTATGTATTGATAACCTGTGCGCGGCGCAGGAAACGCGGCGGGATTTATTCCGCCCCGCTTTCGCGCTGCGCTTGCGGTTTGTTGGGCGCGGAGGATTGAAATGAAAGAGTTTTTTCACAGCGTAAGGTTCAAAATCCTGATATGCGTGGCTGCCCTGCTGCTGGGTCTTATGACCTATGTTGCGGTTTCGGGCGGCTTTCAGACCGTTCCCGAACAGATTATCACAACCATTGCATCTCCGTTTGTAAATGCCGCAAATGCCATATCGGACGGCGTGGGCGGCTTTATCGACAAGCTTGTAAACGCCGATGCCTACAAGGCGGAGAACGAGCAGCTTAAGGCGCAGCTTAGCGAGATGTACAAAACCACCATGGACTACGAGGCGCTTCAGGAGGAAAACAGCTTGCTGCGCGAAATGCTGGAACTTAAGGAGGAAAACAAGAGCTTTGTTTTCTCCGACCCGTGCGATGTTGTTGCGCGCAACGCAAACGATATGTACGGCGGATTTACCATAAACCGCGGCAGCAATGACGGCTTGTCGCTTAATGACCCCATTATTACCTCTGTTGGACTTGTGGGGCGTGTAACCGAGATTGCGCCTAGCTATGCAAAGGTGTCAACGCTGCTTTCTCCGCAGGTGACTGTCGGTGTGCTTACCGTGCGCGGCAAGGTTACGGGCGTACTGGAAAACGACCTTGAGCGGGCGCAGAACGGTATGTGCCTTATCAGCAACATACTTAAGGACGCTGACATCAAGGCGGGGGACGTTTTTGTAACCGCGGGCAACAGCGGACTTTTCCCAGAGGGCGTGGTTGTGGGCACGGTTGCAGAGGTTTATGACGACCCCAACGGGCTTTCAAAGCACGCTTTGGTAAAGCCTGCGGTAGACTGCTTTGATGTAACCTCCGTTTTTGCGGTGGTGGATTTCAGCGGCAAGGGTCTTTCCTTTGACACGGAGGGTTAGCCTGTATATGATTAAGAGTATTTCAAAAAGCAAGGCGCGCTCGCGCAGAATGTTGCTGCGCGGATTTCTGCGCTGGCTTCTGTATGCAGCCGTCCTGCTTTTCTTTTATATGTGGCAGACAAATCCGCTGATACGCGGCTTCTGTCCGCTGCTGATGATACCGCTTGCAACCTCTGTCGCCATGCGCGAGGGCGAGCTTGCGGCGGGAATATTCGGCGTTGCCTGCGGAATTATGCTTGACATGGCAAGCGGAACAACCATACTGGGCTTTTCGTCGCTGTGGCTGCTTGTGTTCTGTCCTGTTATTTCGCTGCTTTCATATTACTGCGTCAAGGTTAATTTTATCAGCCACTTTGTGCTTAATCTGGCGGTAAGCGTTGCAATGGCACTGTTGGATTTTCTGTTTCTTCATTCGGTATGGGAGGGCGCAGAGGCGGGGATATCCTTTGCTAATACGGTATTTCCCGCTTATCTTGGCGCGGTGCTGGGCGCAGTTCCAGTGTATTTTGTGGTGGCGTTTATTTCCGCAAAGCTGCGCCCGAAAGAAAAGCACCGCCCCGATGAGTCCGCTTCCGCGCAGGACGAGGGTGTGGAATAGCTGTGGCGCAAACGGCTAAAAGGCGCTATGCAGGCGGGCAGCCCGCGAAGCGTCCGCAATTAAGGCGCGCAAAGGCAAGGGCAGCCTTGCGCGGTTTTTGACTGATATTCGGAGGAAAAATGGGGAAGATTTCGGGATATATACGTTCGGCTGTGCTTGCCTCAATTGTGATAATCGCGGCATTTATGTGCGGTCTTAGGCTTTTGCAGATACAGATTGCGGACGGCGAGAAATACCTCGCGCTCACAAAAAGCACATATACCGCAGAGCAGTCTATTGAGGCGGCGCGCGGCAAGATATCCGACTGCAACGGCGTTGTTATGAACACAAACGAGCTTTGTTACAGCGTTAATTTTCAGCGCGCCTCTCTTGCGGTGGGAACCGAGAACGAGATAATCTACCGCGTGCTTACGGTTCTTATAGAAAACGGCGAGGAATGGAACGATTCGCTGCCGATAACAAAAACACAGCCGTACAGCTTTGAAAGCGACAGGGAAGCCGCCGTTGACACAATGAAAAGTAAAATCAAGGTGGGCGTTTACGCAACGGTTGACGACTGCATGGCGCGGCTTTATGAGCAGTTTGAAATATCCGAGCAGTATGACGAGCAGATGCGCCGCTATATTGCGGGCGTGCGTTATGAAATGCTGATAAAGGATTTTTCGTATAAAAATCAGTTTGTGCTTGCTTCGGGCATTTCAAATGAAACGGTTATCCAGCTTAAGGAATTAAGCGCGCTGCTTGGCGGCATTGACATAACTGAGGGCTGGAGCAGGGTCTATCTTGAAGGCGATGTCGCTCCGCATTTGCGCGGAACGGTGGGCGCTATTTCCGCCGATGATTATGCGGAACTTAAAAGCGCAGGCTACACAATGAACGATGTCATAGGCATTTCGGGCATTGAACTGGCACTGGAGGAGGAACTTCGCGGCGAGCGCGGTGTGCGCGCGATAACCAGAAGCTCCGACGGCACGGAGCTTTCCGACGAGGTTAAAACCGAGCCGACGGCGGGCAACAGCGTGCAGCTTACCATCGACTCCAAGTTTCAAAAGCAGGTTCAGGATATAATACAGTATCATATAGATTTTCTTAATTCCCCGCATTATACTCAGGACGACCGTGGAATAGGCTGCAGCGCGGGCGCGGCGGTGGTGCTTGATGTAAAAACGGGCGGAGTGCTTGCAATGGCAAGCAACCCCGGCTACGATATAAATGACCTTATCGAAAATTATGAGGCGGTGCTTAATGCGGAAAATCAGCCGATATTCAACCGCGCGCTTAACGGCGTGTATCGCCCCGGCTCTACCTTCAAAACCATAACCGCGACAGCAGGTCTTGCTGAGGGCGTTATAACTCCCTCTGATACCATATACTGCGGCGGCACATACCACTATTACACGGGCTTTACCCCCCACTGCTGGAATCTGGGCGGACACGGCTCTATTGATGTAAGACTTGCGCTGCGGTATTCCTGCAACATATTTTTCTATGAAACCGCGCGCATTATGGGCATTGATACGCTGTCGATGTGGGCGTCGCGCTTCGGCGTGGGTACAGACCTCGGCTTTGAGCTGCCCATGGAAAACGGTCAGATGACTTCGCACGAGCTGTATGACGAACTTGGTCTTACATGGAACGAGGGTGATATAGTCCAGGCGGGAATAGGTCAGTCCGAAACACTGCTTACCCCGCTGCACATGGCGGTGCAGGCAATGACCATTGCAAACCGCGGCATAAGATACAAGCCGCATATAGTAAAGGCGGTGTACAATTACGATTACTCCGAGCTTTTGTATGAAACCCAGCCCGAGGTGGTGGAGGACCTTTCGGAATACAGCGATGTTTTTGAGGTTGTCACGGACGGCATGATACTGGTATCGGAAAATTCCACCTTTGCAATTGACGGGCTGTGGGTGAATATATATGACTACAAGGGCATACCGGAGGACGTTGCCACCAAAACAGGCACTCCGCAGAAAACCACAACCGTGTATAACTCGGCGATTGTAGGATTTTATCCCGCAGACGACCCCGAAATTGCCTTTGCGGTGCTTATGGAGGAGGGCGAGTACAGCCGCCACGTTGCCTGCAACATTATTTCAGCCTATCTCACGGGCGAATTTAATCCCACCTATGACGAGGAAGGCAATGCTGTTTTGCCGCTTTAATGTGATAGCATGAATGAATGTTGAAAAAATGTGTGCAAAATAAACAAAGAATGGGGCTTGGTATTACTTACAATTCACAAAAATTTGCATTATTCAAAAAAAGACCTTTTCATATTTGCGGTTTTGTGATAGAATAATACTAAGGTATTTTATGATATGATTTATACCCATGGCTTGTCGCCTTACGGCGGCTTTTGGGGGATATTTATCGGAGAGGGGAAAAATATGTCACAGATTATTGCAGTAACTGCCGGAAAGGGCGGTACAGGTAAGTCAACTACTTCCGCAAACGTTGCAACGGCGCTTGCTTCACTTGGAAAAAAGACGCTTGTTGTAGAGCTTGACTTCGGTCTTAGATGTCAGGATATAATGCTTGGCATAAAGGATAAGGTAAAGCACGATATCGGCGAATATCTTGAGGGAAAGATTGATATTCTTACCGCAACCACGAAGGTTGACCGCGTTGATAATCTGTACCTTGTGTGCGCTACGCGAAACCCGTTTATAGAAATCAATCCCGAAAAGATTATGGAAGTGTGCGAGGAAATGCGCAAGCACTTCGATTACATAATAATGGATACTGCGGGCATTGGCAGCTCTGTATTCAGTGTTATCAAGGCGGCTGAGCTTATTTTGATGGTAACGACTCCCGATACGGTCTGCGTGCGTGACGGCGCTATTCTTTCGGACTTCCTTTATGTAAAGAACTGCACAAACCAGCGCCTTGTCATAAACAAGGTAAGCCCCAACTTTAAGGACGAGGATATCCTGTATGACCTTGACGAGGTTATGGACAGCGTTGGTATCCCGCTTATAGGCGTAGTTCCCGAAGATATGAACATCAAAATCTGCGGCGCAAAGGGCGAGCCGCTTCCCGCAAACTGCGGCGGCGCGAAGGCTTATCAGGCTATCGCAAGAAGAATTGTCGGAGATGATGTTCCGCTGACGATAAACATAAATTAAGACGTGAGAGGTTATCCCTTATGAATATCGCACTTATAGCACATGACTCCAAAAAGGAGCTTATGGTACAGTTCTGCATAGCTTACTGCGGCGTGCTGAGCAGGCACAATATCTGCGCAACCGGCACAACAGGCAAGCTTGTTTCGGAGGCTACGGGACTGCATATACAAAGGTTTTTAAGCGGTTCGCAGGGCGGCGACCAGCAGCTTGCTTCCAGCATTTCCTGCAATGAGATTGACCTGCTTGTGTTCTTCCGCGACCCTATGCACCCAAAGTCCAGCGAGCCTAATGACAGCAACATACTGCGCCTGTGTGATGTACACAATATCCCCGTGGCAACCAATATTGCAACGGCGGAGGCGCTTGTACACGCGCTTGAGCGCGGCGACCTTGACTGGCGCGAATATATGCGCTGAGCGGCTGACGGCAAATAAAAATAAAAGCGTACTTTTACAGGTGCGCTTTTTTGCTTTTATGCGCTATTTTGCTTGCATTTTGGAGGGAATTATGATATCATATACTTGGGTGTGTTTACACTTAAACTGTCTGTCAGAGGAGGAATATTTGTGCCTTATCTTTTCGGCGTGCAGGAAAGCAAGCGTATCCGCGTTATTATAGATACGGACGCTGCGTGCGAGGCTGACGACCCGTATGCTATTGTCCACGCGCTGCTTACTCCGAGATTTATTGTAAAAGGAATTATAGCTGAGCAGTTCAAAAGCGAGGGCGGAGAAAGCTCCGTTGACAAAAGCTATGCTGTAATTCAGAAAATTCTTCAGCTTATGAAGCTTGATAATATTCCGATTGCGCATGGCTGTCCAAATCCGCTTGAAAGCGAGAGCGCCGCTCCCGACAGCGAGGGCGTTCGGCTTATAATCGAGGAGGCGCTGCGCAAGGACGATAAGCCGCTTTTTGTGCTTTGTCAGGGCGCAATTACAAATGTTGCGGCGGCGCTTAACCGCTGCCCCGAAATCGCGGATAAGATGACCGTTATATGGATAGGCGGCGGATTTTATCCCAATGGCGGCTGGGAGTTTAATCTTACAAATGACTATCATGCCGCGAACGCCGTGTTCAAATCGGCTGTGGAGCTCTGGCAGGTTCCAATGGACTGCTACACGCAAATGCAGGTGGGCTATGCTGAGCTGCAAGCCAAGGTATACCCCTGCGGTGAAATCGGCAAATATCTCTTTGAGGAAATGCAGGAGGTAGGTATGCGCGAGTCGTGGATATGCGGCGAAGCATGGGGACTGGGCGACTCTCCCGCGATGGGTCTTGCGCTTAATCCCGGCTGCGGACGCTTCCGCACGCAGAACGCCCCGATTGTGGACGCGGGCGGCTATTATATCGGCAGCGTGGACGGGCGCGTTATAAGAGTGTACACCGATATAGATTCCAGATATATTCTGGAGGACTTTTTTGCAAAGCTTGCAATAAATTATCGTAACTAACAGAAAGGAAACATACATCAATGAACATCAAACCACAAAAGGGTATGCAGGAATACCTGCCCGAGGCCGCCGCACAGCGCGACCGCCTTATGAACATTATTTTGGACACTTACACCAAAAGCGGCTTCACCCGCATTTATACTCCCGCCGTTGAAAGCGCGGAGAATCTTGACAAAAGCGACGGCGGCGATAATCTCAACCTGATTTTCCGCATTATGAAGCGCGGTGAAAAGCTGGCTGCGGCGCTTGAAAAAACGCCTGTTGATGAAAAAGAACTTTGCGACCTTGGTCTGCGCTATGACCTTACACTGCCGCTTTCGCGCTACTACGCAAATAACCGCAACAGCCTGCCCAATCCCTTTAAGGTAATACAGATTGACAAGGTTTATCGTGCGGAAAGACCGCAGCGCGGCAGGCTTCGCGAGTTTGTGCAGTGCGATATAGATATCCTCGGCTCGGACAGCTATGTAAACGAGATTGAGCTTATCAGCGTAACCGCAAAGGCATTGTCCAAAATCGGCATAGGCGAGTTCACTGTAAGAGTGAATGACCGCAGGGTGCTTAGAAATTCGCTTGCAGCCATGGGCTTCCCTGAGGAGAGCCTTGACACCGTTTCCGTAAGCTTTGACAAGCTTGATAAAATCGGCGCGGAGGGCGTTGCCGCAGAGCTTGCGGAGAAAAATATGCCCGCCGCCGCAATAAAAGCGCTGACAGGTCTGATTGCAAAGGGCAGAATTACCCTTGACGATATGGCGGAATACTGCTCCGAGGACGCAAAGGAGATACTTCAGCAGCTTCGCACCATAATTGAAACCGCAGATAAGCTGTCAAGCGGCTATTCCGTGGAGTTTGACCCATCTCTTGTAAGAGGACAGGGATACTATACGGGTACTGTTTTTGAGGTAGAGAGCAAGCAGTTTGGCGGCACGGTAGCAGGCGGCGGCAGATATGACAACCTTATCGGCAGATTTACGGGGGATAATGTTCCCGCAGTTGGCTTTTCAATAGGATTTGAGCGCATTTTCTCCATCGTGCAGGAAAATAATATCGCGCTTGCGGGCGCGCGCAGGAAAACCGCTGTTCTCTACAAGGCAGAGGACGTGCTTGCGGCAATAGAACAGCAGAACGCGCTTGAAGCCGACAGCGATGTAACGCTTGTGCTTGTGCCTAATCCTAAGAAAATCGACAAGGTTTACAGCAGGGTTAAGCAGCAGGGCTTTGACGAGATTATCAAGGTGAATATGTAACGGTTTGTGCAGTGGCAGTGCCGCGCGGCTTTGCGGGGTATTGCCCGAAGCGCCCGAAAGAGGTTTTATATGAGAAAGCAGTTTCTTGAAATTGGAAAAATGGTTGCAACGCAGGGCGTTCGCGGCGAAGTCAGGGTGCAGTATTACTGCGACAGCGCCGAGGTTTTGTGTGATTTTGACGTGCTTTATCTGGATAAGGGCAAAACAGAGGTAAGGGTTGCCCGCGCATATCCACACAAGAATATAGTTGTTATGAAGCTTGAGGGCGTTGATACCATAGAGCAGGCGCAGCCGTTTATCGGAAAGCTTCTCTATCTTGACCGTGAGGACGCGCAGCTTGAGGAGGGCTTGTATTTTATACAGGATATAATCGGGCTTACCGTAAAGGACGTTGACACGGGCGAGGTATACGGAAAAATCACGGACGTTTATCAGAACGGTGCAAGCGATGTGTACTCCATAAAAAAGGACGGTGGGGAGCTGATGTTCCCCTGCATTGACGAGGTTGTTATCAAAACGGATATTGATAACGGCGAAATGCTTATCCGTCCGTTAAAGGGACTTTTTGAGGGAGCGGTAAACGGCGATGAGGATTGATATTGCCACGCTTTTTCCCGATATGTGCGGCGCGGTTTTCTCCGAAAGTATTGTGGGCAGGGGCATAAAAAACGGCTTTATAGAAATCTACGCGCACAATATACGCGATTACAGCAAGGATAAGCACCGCCGTGTTGATGACAGCCCATATGGCGGCGGCACGGGAATGGTTATGCAGCCGCAGCCGATTTATGACTGCGTTAAGGATATCTGCGCGCAGCATAAAAAGCCTCCGCGCATTATTTACCTTTCACCACAAGGCGAGGTGCTGACCCAAGCAAAGGTGAAGCAGCTTGCCGCGGAGGACGGCTTGGTGCTGCTTTGCGGGCATTACGAGGGCGTTGACCAGCGCGTGCTTGACGAGCTGGGCGCGGAGGAAATCTCCGTTGGCGATTATGTGCTTACGGGCGGGGAACTTCCCGCGCTTATTATCGCGGACGCGGTTGCAAGGCTGCAAAAAGGCGTACTGCCGAACGAGGACGCATATAGTATCGAAAGCCACGAGGGCGGTCTGCTTGAATATCCGCAGTATACCATGCCGCGCGAGTGGAGGGGCAGAGAAGTTCCGCAGCAGCTTACCACGGGCGACCACAGGATTATAGCCGACTGGCAGCATAAGCAGGCGCTGAGAGTTACGCAGAAAAAGCGCCCCGATATGCACAGAAAGTATATGGATAGGCTTTTTGATGAGTTCTGGAGTGATTTCCTTGCGGCAAAGGGCATTTCCGAGGATATGGGCTATGATGAAATCCGCTCATTTGGCGAGAGCGAAGCGGAATGCGAAATTCAGCTAAAGCTTATTCGGCGCGGAAAAAAGCGCGCGTCAGTAAGTGCTTATATAGAGGGCGCGGCACTGCCGAAAAGAGGGCAGTATAAAATCGTTGCCGATTGGGACGGAGTGCCGAGCTGCGTAATTAAGACCACGGGCGCTAAAGTTATGCGCCTTTGCGACATTACGGTGGAGCAGATGCAAAGAGAATGTGGCGGAGATGTTGAAGCTTGGCAGGAAAATAAAAGAGCCCAGTTCGCTTTATACGCAGAGAAAATGGGAATTGAATATTCCGAGGATATGAAGATAATCTACGAGGAATTCCGACTGGAATACAAGGTGAAAATATGGCAAAAAACGCATTTATAGCAATTACGGGCAGGGCAAACGCGGGCAAATCCTCGCTTACAAACCTGCTTGTGGGTGAAAAAGTTTCCATCGTCAGCGAGAAGCCGCAGACCACCCGAAACCGCATTAACGGCGTGCTGACAAAGGGCGATACGCAGTTTGTGTTTATCGACACGCCAGGAATGCACAAGCCGAAAACCAAGCTTTCGGAGCATATGGTGAAGTCTATCCGCA